>NZ_CP183979.1:1266760-1900140 GCF_049913155.1 Arthrobacter sp. R-11
ATAACGCTCTGCGGGGTGTCGCCCGCGCCGGCGGCCTTCCGCTCCAGGATGATGCGGTGGGCAAGCACCGGCTCGGCCACCGCAACGACGTCGTCCGGGAGCACGAAATCCCTGCCTTCCAAGGCAGCGGTGGCCTTGGCGGCCCGCAGCAACTGCAGCAGCGAGCGCGGGCTGGCCCCGAGCCGGAGGCGGGCGCTGTCCCGGGTGGCGTGCCCGATCGCCACGGTGTATTCCTTGACGGCCTGGGAAACATACACCTGCTGCACCGCAGTGATCATGGCGGCGACGTCGGCCGCAGTCACCACCGGGGTGACCTTCGCCAGCGGGGAGACGGCCTGGTGGGTCTCCAGCATCTCGATCTCCGAGGCCTGGTCCGGGTAGCCCATGGAGATCCGGGCCATGAACCGGTCACGCTGCGCTTCGGGGAGGGGGTATGTCCCCTCCATCTCGATTGGGTTCTGGGTGGCGACCACCATGAACGGTTCGGCCATCTTGTAGGACTGGCCGTCCACCGTGACCTGGTGTTCCTCCATGCATTCCAGCAGGGCGGACTGCGTCTTCGCGGAGGCGCGGTTGATCTCGTCGCCGATGACGATGTTGGCGAACACCGCGCCCTTGCGGAACTCGAACTGCCGGGAGGACTGGTTGTAGATGGACACCCCGGTCACGTCCGAGGGCAGCAGGTCGGGGGTGAACTGGATCCTGCTGACGCCGCAGTCGATGCTCCGGGCGAGGGTCTTGGCGAGCATGGTCTTCCCGACGCCGGGAACGTCTTCAACCAGCAGGTGGCCCTGGGCGAGGAGGACGGTGAGGGCGAGCTTTGCGGCTTCTGCCTTGCCATCGATCACCTGGTTGATGGCAGCCAGGATCTTCTCGCTGGCGGCGTGGAATTCCGCGGCGGGCATGGCGGCGTGCCGGTGGCCGTTGGACGATCCCGGTTCGGCCGGAACATCCTCCATATGGACGATTCCCTGGTGCCGGACCGCGCTCTGATGCTGTGAATCCATGGACAACCCTTCAACCATGACGGAACCCCGCAGGCCCACGGCCCGACGGGATGCTCCACCCCCTGCTACCAAGACTACCCAGACGGTGCCCGCTGCAGACAGGGCCAGATCCGCGGCCAATCTCAGGACCGCAGGCCGTTAGGGTTGACGCATGTGCAATTCCCTTCCACCGCTTTCCTACCGCGCTCCGGAAGATGCCGCCGGCGACGCCGAAGAAACCTCAAGCAAACGGGCCCGCAAGGAGTACCCGCCCGCGCCGGAGCCGTTGCCCGTTCCGGTGATGGACAACCATACGCACCTCGACTTCCGGCACGGCCTGCTGGAGGTATCGGTGGCGGACGCGCTGGATGCGGCGGCCGCCGTCGGCGTCCAAGGGGCGGTGCAGGTGGGCTGCGACCTGGAGTCTTCCCGCTTCACTGTGCAAGCCGTGGAAGCGGACCGGCGACTGCTGGGCGCGGTCGCCATCCATCCCAATGACGCCCCGGGCTACGCAGACCGGGGCGAACTGGAGAGCGCGCTCGCCGAGATCGAGGAGCTGGCCGGGCACCCGCGGGTGCGGGCTATCGGCGAAACGGGGCTGGACTTCTTCCGTACCCACGGGGACGGGCTTGCCCACCAGCGCTATTCCTTCCGGCGGCACATCGACATCGCCAAGCGGCTCGGGCTGACGCTGCAGATCCACGACCGGGACGCCCACGACGACGTCGTCCAGGTACTGCGCGAGGAAGGCGCCCCGGAGAAGGTCGTCTTCCACTGCTTCTCCGGCGGAGCCGAGCTGGCCCGCATCTGCAACCAGAACGGCTGGTACATGTCCTTCGCGGGCACATTCACCTTCAAGAATGCAGAGAACCTCCGCGAAGCACTGCTGATTTCCGAGCCGGAACTCATGCTGGTGGAAACCGACTCGCCATTCCTCACCCCGCACCCCCACCGCGGCCGGCCCAATGCCAGCTACATGGTCCCGTACACCGTGCGGGCCATGGCCGACGTTGCGGAAAAAGACCTCGCCGGGCTGTGCGGACAACTGGCCGACAACACGCTCGCGGCCTACGGATCCTGGGACTAACGCGGCTTCGGACAGGCTGGAGATGCATACGCGGTATGCACAATTTCTTGGTCGATTTATAACGCTTCGGTTACAGTGGGTAACCAGTAGCCGGGGTCGGGGAAGGCCAGCGGATACGAAAGCTCCGTTCGTACAGGAAATTTTCACGTAGATCGGTAGTGGCGGCGCACGTGCTCCGCCGCGGGATTCCCTTGCGCCTGCGCGCTTGGGCCAGGACCGCGGCAGGAGGGCAAGTGCGCTATTCCCCGTGCCCGGATGGTCCAACAGTTACGGGCAATTATGGTCAAGTTCTTCACCACGGACGGCAAGTTCAGCTTTCCCAAAGTCGCTGCGCAGCTGCTGGTGCTTTCGGCGCTGGTGCTCGGGGTTGTCGCCTTCACGGGCAACAACAAGACAGTCACCCTTAATGTCGACGGAAAGGTGAGCTCCATCCAGACCTTCGGCGGCACGGTTGACCAGGTGGTCAAGGCTGCCAAGGTCGAGCTCAAGCCGGCGGACCGGGTCAGCCCGGCGCTGGATGCTTCGGTGCAGAACGGCTCCATCATCAACGTGAACCTGGCCAAGTCGGTCTCGGTCACACTCGACGGCACCCAGCGGACCGTCAACACGACCTCCCCGAACGTCGGCGGCCTCATCACCGAACTCGGCGTGGCAAGCTCCTCGGCCGTCTCCGCGGACAAGGACATGCAGTTGGCCGTCTCCGGCTCCGTCGTCTCGATCTCGACCCCCAAGAAGGTCACGCTGATCGCGGACGGCAAGAGCTCCGTCAAGACCACGACGGCGGCCGACGTTGCCACCGTCCTGAAGGACGCCGGCGTCGTGCTGGGCGCGAATGACCGCGTTTCCCAGCCCCGCCAGGCCCCGGTCATCAAGAACATGGTGATCAAGGTGTCCCGCGTGGACCTCTCCAAGACGGCCACCGTCACCGAGAACGTCCCCTTCGAGACCGTCACCACCAAGAGCTCCTCGATGTACAGCGACGAGGAAAAGGTCACCCAGGAAGGTGTCCTCGGCCAGCTCAACAAGAAGTTCAAGCTGGTCCTGGTCGACGGCCGCGAAGCCTCCCGCACGCTGCTCTCCTCCACCGTGACCCTCAAGCCCGTGGCCGAGAAAGTCACCGTGGGCACCAAGGAACGCCCGGCCCCCGCGACCTCCAGTGGGCCCACCGGCGCCCCGAACGAAGCCATGTGGGACCGCATTGCCCAGTGTGAATCCGGCGGAAACTGGGCCATCAACACGGGCAACGGCTACTACGGCGGCCTCCAGTTCGATATCCAGACCTGGCTCGGCTCCGGCGGCGGCGCCTACGCCCCCAACGCCAGCCTGGCCAGCAAGGCCCAGCAGATCGACATCGCCAACCGTGTCTACGCGCAGCGCGGCCTTTCCCCGTGGGGCTGCGGCTGGGCAGCCTGACGGCAGCACCAAAGCGACTATGAAGGCCGGGTCCGGATTTTCCGGGCCCGGCCTTCGCCGTACGTGGCCCCGCCGGAACTTCGGGCACCGGGCGGGCGATAGGATACCTAGGTGACTGAAGCGAATTCCGAACCTGCCGCCGTCGCGCCGCTCCTGGGAGCCGCCGACATCCGACGGCTCGCCGAGGAAATCGGTGTCCGCCCCACCAAGACGCTGGGCCAGAACTTCGTCATCGACGGCAACACCATCCGCCGCATCGTCGCCGCCGCCGGCGTGGACCCGGAAGAAACCGTCCTCGAGGTCGGCCCCGGCCTGGGCTCGCTGACGTTGGGCCTGCTCGACGCCGCCAAGGAAGTCGTGGCGGTCGAAATCGATCCGGTGCTGGCGGCCAAGCTGCCGGAGACAGTGCGCGCATGGCGCCCCGACGCCGCTGACGACTTCCACCTCGTGCTTTCGGACGCCATGAAGGTCACCGAGCTTCCCGTCCAGCCCACGGCGCTGGTGGCCAACCTGCCCTACAACGTCGCCGTGCCCGTGGTGCTGCACCTGCTGGAGCACTTCCCGAGCCTGCGCCACGGACTAGTCATGGTGCAGGACGAGGTGGCGGACCGGCTCGCGGCAACTCCGGGGTCCAAGATCTACGGCGTCCCATCGGTCAAGGCCGCCTGGTACGGGCACATGCGCAAGGCCGGGGTAATCGGCATGAATGTGTTCTGGCCTGCCCCCAAGATCCACTCAGGGCTCGTGGCCTTCACCCGCCAGGAACCCCACACCACGCACGCCACCCGCAAGCAGGTGTTCGCCGTCATCGACGCCGCGTTCGCCCAGCGCCGCAAGACCCTCCGCGCCGCCCTGGCCGGCTGGGCGGGAAGCGCCGCGGAGGCCGAACGCTGCCTCGTGGCCGCAGGCGTGGACCCGACGGCGCGCGGCGAAGTGCTGGATATCGGCGCCTTCATCCGGATCGCCGAGGCACGCCACCCGCAGGTCGCATGAGCCGCGCCGTCGCCGGAAACCAGGCCCGCTTCGTGCCGCGCACCGTGAAGGTCCGCGCGCCCGGCAAGGTCAACGTCTCCCTGAAGGTGGGCCCGCTGCGCCCGGACGGCTACCATTCAGTGGCCAGCGTGTACCTGGCCGTTTCCCTCTACGAGGAAGTGGCCGCCACCAGCACCCAGACGCCGGGCATCACCATCAGCATCAGCCCGGACAGCACGCTGGAGCTCGACGCCGTCGACATCCCGCTGGACGAACGGAACCTTGCGCACAAGGCGGCCGCGATCATGGCCGAGGTCTCCGAGAACGCCACCGGCGTGCACCTGGAAATCACCAAGCGGGTGCCGGTGGCCGGCGGCATGGGCGGCGGCTCCGCCGACGCCGCGGCAACCCTGCTGGCTTGCGACGCCCTCTGGAACAGCGGCCTGTCCCGCGAGGAACTGGCCCACCTGGCGGCCGAGCTCGGCGCGGACGTGCCGTTCTCGCTGCTGGGCGGCACCGCCGTCGGGCTGGGCGTGGGGGACAAGCTCTCCCCGGCACTGGCGAAGGCACAGATGGACTGGGTGCTGGTCTGCGCCGACTACGGACTCTCCACGCCGGAGGTCTTCCGGACCCTGGACCGCCTGCGTGACGCCGAAGGCGTAGACACGGCCGAACCGAGCGAGGTGGACGCCAAGATCCTGCAGGCCCTGCGCGGAGGCGATCCCGAAGCGCTGAGCCGAGTGCTGGTCAACGACCTCCAGCGCGCCTCGATCGAGCTCGCCCCGCAGCTGCGGGACACCATCGGGCTCGGTGAGTCCAAAGGCGCCCTGGCCGGCTTTGTTTCCGGTTCCGGACCCACCGTGGCGCTGCTGGCGCACAGTCCCGCCGCCGCCCGCGAACTGGCCGAAGAACTCGGACACCTGGGCCATACGGCCTTGTCCGTCCACGGGCCCGTTCCCGGGGCGCGGATCATCTCCGATACCCTGCATTAACACAGCCTCCCCACTTTGCCTCCGGTACCCCTGTGCCCGGACGGCGGAAACCAGCACCGTAGAAAGTAGTACCCAGTGGCCCACCTGCTCGGCGGTGAGAACCTCACCGTTTCCTTTGCAACCCGCACCGTCCTGGACGGCGTCACGCTCGGTCTGGAGGACGGCGACCGGATCGGCATGGTGGGCCGGAACGGCGACGGCAAGTCGACCCTGATGCGGCTGCTCGCAATGCGCTCCACCCCGGACTCCGGCCGGGTCACCAAGCGCGGCGACGTGAACATCGGCTACCTGGACCAGTCCGACGTGCTGGACGGGGACCTTACCGTCGGCACGGCGATCGTCGGCGACCGTGCCGACCACGAATGGGCGGCGAACCCGAAGATCCGCGAAATCATGGGCGGCCTGGTGGGCGACGTGGACTGGCACGCCAACGTCCACGCGCTTTCCGGCGGCCAGAAGCGCCGCGTCGCCCTGGCCAAGCTCCTCATCGAGGACCACGACGTCATCATGCTGGACGAACCCACCAACCACCTCGACGTCGAAGGCGTCGCCTGGCTGGCCCGGCACCTGAAGTCCCGCTGGCGCGCCAAGCAAGGCGCCTTCCTGGTGGTCACCCACGACCGCTGGTTCCTCGACGAAGTCTGCAACCGCACCTGGGAAGTCCACGACGCCATCGTGGACCCGTTCGACGGCGGGTACGCCGCCTATGTGCTGGCCCGCGCCGAACGCGACCGTACGGCCGCCGTCGTCGAGAACAAGCGCCAGCAGCTGGTCAAGAAGGAACTGGCCTGGCTGCGCCGGGGCGCGCCCGCCCGTACCTCCAAGCCCAAGTTCCGCATCGAAGCGGCCAACGAAATCATCGCCGACGTCCCCGAGCCCCGGGACGCCGTCGCCCTGAACAAGATGGCCACCGCCCGCCTCGGCAAGGACGTGCTGGACCTGGAGAGCGTGTCGCTCGACTTCCAGGGCGACGACGCCGGCCGGAAGCTTTTCAACAACGTGACCCTGCGCCTGGCCCCCGGCCAGCGCCTCGGCCTCGTGGGCGTCAACGGCGCCGGGAAGTCCACCCTGCTGCGCCTGCTCAACGGCGACATCACACCCGATGCCGGGAAGGTCAAGCGCGGCAAGACAGTGGTCACCGCCGTCCTCAGCCAGGACGTCAAGGAACTCGACGAGGTCAAGGACCTGCGCGTCGTCGAGGTCATCGAACGCGAGAAGCGCTCCTTCAACGTGGCCGGCAAGGAACTCACGGCCGGGCAGCTCGTGGAGCAGCTCGGCTTCACCAAGGAAAAGCAGTGGACCCCCGTGGCCGACCTCTCCGGCGGTGAACGGCGCCGCCTGCAGCTGCTGCGCCTGCTGGTGGGCGAACCCAACGTCCTGATGCTTGATGAACCCACTAACGACCTCGATACCGACACCCTCGCCGCCGTCGAAGACGTGCTGGACGGCTGGCCCGGAACCCTTGTGGTGGTCAGCCACGACCGCTACCTCCTGGAACGCGTCACGGACTCCCAGATGGCGCTGCTGGGCGACGGCAAGCTGCGCGACCTGCCCGGCGGCGTCGACCAATACCTGGAACTGCGCGAAGCGGCCCTTGCTTCCGGCACCGTCAGCGCTGCCGGCACCAGCCCGACGGCGGCCTCCGGCACCGCGGGCGCCGCCTCCGGCGCAGCCGGTACAAACGGCCCCACCGAAGCCGAAAAGCGCGAAGCCCGCAAGGAACTGAACCGGATCGACCGCCAGCTCGGCAAGATCGCCCAGCAGGAAGAAAAGCTGCACACCCAGATGGCGGCCAAGTCCGAGTCCGGCGACTTCGACGCGCTGGGCGATCTCAACACCAAGCTCCAGGAACTCCTCTCAGAAAAAGAAGGCCTGGAACTCGAATGGCTTGAGGCGGCAGAGGTCCTGGGGGAGTAGGGGCGCTACTTCTCCACTCACCCCGTGGTCACCTGAGACGCAGACAACGGCCCTCCGCCGTCGCTTAGCGCGTAGGTCCCTTCCCGACACTCGCAAGCTCGCGTCGGGGCCCTCGGGACGACGCTTACGGCCGATAGGCCCCTGCGGTCGCCCAGCGACCGGCGCGCTCCCTATGTGACGTGTCTAAGCGACGCGGAAGGGCCGTCTCCGCCACCCAAGGTGACCAGAACGAAGGTGGGCGACGCGGAAGGCGAGGTCACGCCGGCAGTCTGACGACAAGGTGACTACGGGGAGTCAGCCTTCGTCGCGGAGTTCCGGGTCCTTTTGCAGGCCGGTGAGGCCGTTCCATGCGAGGTTGACCAGGTGCGCCGCGACGGCGCGCTTGTCCGGAGTGCGGCTGTCGAGCCACCATTGGCCGGTCATCGCCACCATGCCCACGAGCATCTGGGCGTACATCGCGCCGTCGGCGGAACTGAAACCGCGGCGGGAAAACTCGTCGGAGAGGATGTGCTCCACGCGGGCGGTCACATGGGAGAGCAGCGTGGAGAAGGCGCCTTCGGGCTGGGACGGCGGGGCGTCGCGCATGAGGATCCGGAAGCCGTCCGTGCGTTCTTCGATGTAGCCGAGAAGGGCCAGGGCCGCCCGTTCCACGAGGACGCGCGGCTTGGCTTCGACCGCGAGGGAATCGTTGATGGAATCCAGCAGAATCCGGAATTCGCTCTCCACTACTTTGGTGTAGAGGCCTTCCTTGGAGCCGAAGTGTTCGTAGATCACCGGCTTGGAGACGCCCGCCGCTGCCGCGACTTCCTCGATGGTGGTGCCGTCCAGGCCGCGGGCGGCGAAAAGGCCCCGGCCGACGTCGATCAGCTGTGAGCGGCGCTGCGGACCTGTCATCCGTGAACGGACGGGGCGGCCGGCGGAGGCTTGCATGGTGCCCGCTGTTCCGCCGTCCTCCCGGGAAAATCCTGTGCTCTTGCTCACCCAACCATCATGCCTCATGACAAGGAGGCCGGATTCCATGGAGTCCGTCCCGGGTGGTTTGGCGGCGCGTGACGAGCCAGCGGCGGTCCGAAGTCGCGCGGAAGCAAACGGTCATGGCAGACTTGGTACCTGTGTGCGCTACCCGGCCAGCCCGGGGAACCGCAGGCCACGGCCTGCCGCAAAAGCGCACGGTCCGCTCTGGTGTAACGGCAGCACCCCGGCCTTTGGAGCCGTGGAGTATAGGTTCGAATCCTATGGGCGGAACTCGTCGGTGATCTGCCGGCACTGTTTTCCCGGGATCGTCCCGCCTTGGCGGCGGATGGCGGCCTCCGGAGCCAGAGTAGGATTGAGCAGATGCCGCAGCCGGGTCCACCCCGGTGGAAACCGAACAAGGAGAGCGACTTAGTGAGCCCCGCCGCAACTGGCCCTGCCGCTGTAATCGTCCTGGCCGCTGGTGCGGGCACACGCATGAAATCGCGTACACCCAAGATCCTCCATCCCATCGGTGGAAAATCCATGGTGGGACATGCCCTCGATGCAGCCCGGGGCATCAACCCCAAACGTCTTGCCGTGCTGGTCCGGCACCAGCGCGATCTCGTGGCTGCACACCTGGCCGAGATTGCCACGGACGCGCTTGTGGTGGACCAGGACGAGGTCCCCGGCACCGGCCGCGCCGTCGAACAGGGCCTCGAAGCACTGGACAAGGAAGGCACCGTGGACGGCACCGTGGTGGTGACCTATGGCGACGTCCCGCTGCTCAGCTCCGGCCTGCTCGCCGAGCTGGTCGCGGCGCACGAGGCCGGCGGCAACGCCGTGACGGTGCTTACCACCGTCCTGGACGACGCCACCGGCTATGGCCGCATCCTGCGCGCCGCAGACGGCTCCGTGCTGGGCATCCGGGAACACAAGGACGCCAGCGACGCCGAGCGGGCCATCCGCGAGATCAACTCCGGAATCTACGCTTTCGACGCCGCCGTGCTGCGCGATGCCTTGAACCATGTCACCACCGACAACGTCCAGGGCGAGAAGTACCTCACGGACGTCCTCGCCATCGCCCGCCAGGGCGGCGGCCGGGTGGCCGCAGTCGTCACCGGCGACCGATGGCAGGTGGAAGGCGCCAACGACCGCGTGCAGCTCGCCGCCCTCGGCGCCGAACACAACCGCCGCATCGTCGAAGGCTGGATGCGCGCCGGCGTCACCGTCGTCGATCCCGCCACCACTTGGATCGACTCCACCGTCACCCTCGACGAAGACGTCCGCCTGCTGCCCAACACGCAACTGCACGGCAGCACCACGGTGGCGCGCGACGCCGTCGTCGGCCCCGACACGACCCTCACCGATGTGCAGGTTGGCGAGGGCGCCAAGGTGACCCGTACCCACGGCTCGGGCGCCACGATCGGGGCGAAGGCAAGCGTCGGCCCGTTCACCTACCTGCGCCCGGGCACGGTCCTGGGGGAGACTGGCAAGATCGGTGCCTTCTACGAAACCAAGAACGTGACCATCGGCCGCGGTTCCAAGCTCTCCCACCTCGGCTACGCCGGCGATGCCGAAATCGGTGAAGACACCAACATCGGTTGCGGCAACATCACCGCCAACTACGACGGCGAGAAGAAGCACCGCACCGTGATCGGCTCCGGCGTCCGCACCGGGTCCAACACGGTCTTCGTTGCTCCTGTCACCGTCGGCGACGGCGCCTACAGCGGCGCCGGCACCGTGATCCGCAAGGATGTCCCGGCAGGCGCCCTGGCCGTCAACGCGGCAGGGCAGCGGAACTCCGAAGGTTGGGTCATCGCCAACCGCCCCGGCAGCAACTCCGCCTTGCTGGCCGCCGCCCGGCTGGCGCAGGACGCCGGCACCCCAGACTCCTCAAGTACTCCGGCAACCACAGAAGAGGGCACACAGGCATGAGCGAAATTACGGCACACGGCGAGAAGAAACTGGTCCTTGCCGCCGGGCGGGCCCACCCGGAGCTTGCGCAGGAAATCGCCAAGGAGCTGGAAACCGAGCTCCTGCCGATCGATGCCTACGACTTTGCCAACGGAGAGATCTACGTCCGCTCCGCCGAGAGTGTTCGCGGCACCGACGCCTTCGTGATCCAGGCGCACCCGGCACCGCTGAACAACTGGCTGATGGAACAGCTGATCATGATCGACTCGCTCAAGCGCGCTTCGGCCAAGCGGATCACCGTGGTCTCCCCGTTCTACCCCTACGCCCGCCAGGACAAGAAGGGCCGCGGCCGCGAGCCGATTTCCGCCCGCCTGGTGGCCGACCTCTACAAGACCGCCGGCGCCGACCGCATCATGTCGGTTGACCTGCACACCTCGCAGATCCAGGGCTTCTTCGACGGCCCGGTGGACCACCTCATGGCCATCCCGCTGCTGGCCGACTACATCCGCACCAAGGTCGAGGCCGACAACATCACCGTGGTCTCCCCGGACACCGGCCGCGTCCGTGTGGCCGAGCAGTGGGCCGAGCGCCTCGGCGGCGCCCCGCTGGCCTTCGTGCACAAGATGCGCGACCTCACGGTGCCCAACCAGGCCGTCTCCAAGACCGTCGTCGGGCAGATCGAAGGGCGCACCTGCGTGCTGATCGACGACATGATCGACACCGGCGGAACCATCTCCGGCGCCGTGCAGGTGCTGAAGAACGCCGGTGCCAAGGACGTCATCATCGCCTGCACCCACGCCGTGTTCTCCGACCCCGCCGCGCAGCGCCTGGCCGAGTCCGGTGCCCGCGAAGTGGTTGTCACCAACACCCTGCCGATCCCGGCCGAGAAGCGCTTCCCGCAGCTCACGGTGCTGTCCATCGCGCCGCTGATCGCCCGCGCCATCCGCGAAGTGTTCGACGACGGCTCGGTCACCAGCCTGTTTGACGGCAAGGCCTGACCTCCCCGCCGGAAAAGACCCACGGTTCCGTGGGTCTTTTCCGTTTAAGCCCTGAACGTCCTAAGCCCTGAACGTCCGACGGCGGCGGGTCTGCTAGGATGGAACGTCACCTTGGCGAGGGGACCGCATACTGTGGTCCCGTTATCGACTGGGTCCTGGGCTCCCATGCCGGCCTCACGGCCGCCGGGCGGCCGGACGAGTCCCGCCGCCCACCTGGCCCGGCTCTCGCCGTCGGCCATCGAACAAGAGGAGCCTCTTATGTCTGAGCAGAAGCTCGCAGCAGAACTGCGCACCGAATTCGGCAAGGGCTACGCCCGCCGTGCCCGCGCAGCCGGTCAGATCCCCGCCGTCATCTACGGCCACGGTGCAGAGCCGCTGCACATCAACCTGCCGGGCCGCGCCACCACCCTGGCCGTCCGCGTCGCCAACGCCCTGCTGTCCCTGGACATCAACGGCGAAGAGCACCTGGCCATCGTCAAGGACATCCAGCGCGACCCGATCAAGCAGATCATCGAGCACATCGACCTCCTGACCGTCCAGAAGGGCGAAAAGGTCACCGTTGACGTTGCAGTGCACGTCACCGGCGAACCCGCTTCCGGCGTTGTCGTCAACCAGGAAGCCACCACGGTTTCCCTTGAGGCCGAGGCCACCCACCTGCCCACCGCCGTTGAGGTAAGCATCGAAGGCCGCGAAGCGGGCGCCCACGTCCACGCTTCCGACCTCGAACTGCCGAAGGGTTCTTCCCTGCTGAGCGACCCGGAGACCCTGATCGTCAACCTCTCCGAAGCCGCTGCTCCGGCTGAGGAAGCTGCTGAGGAAGCCGCTCCCGCCGCCGAGTAATCCTTGCCGGCTCCCGAAAACGCGGAGCCGGGGCAGGAATGCTTTGGAAGTGGCCGGAACCCGTACGGGTCCCGGCCACTTCTTTTTTCCTTTCACCCTTCGATTCCTAGGATGAGTCCATGACAGAAACCTGGTTGGTCATCGGCCTTGGCAACCCCGGCGCCCAATACAGCAACAACCGGCACAACGTTGGCCAGATGGTCCTTGACGAGCTTGCTTCCCGGATCGGGGGAGGCTTCAAGGCACACAAGGCCCGGGCCCAGGTGCTGGAGGGCAGGCTCGGCATAGGCGGGCCGAGGATCGTGCTGGCCAAGCCGACGTGCTACATGAACGTCTCCGGCGGCCCGGTGTCTGCGCTGTCGAAGTTCTTCGGCATCGCGCCCGACCACGTGATTGCGGTCCACGATGAAATCGACATCCCGTTCAACACCGTCAAGCTGAAGATCGGCGGCGGGGAGGGCGGCCACAACGGACTGCGGGACATTTCCAAGGCCCTCGCCACGAAAGACTACCTCCGCGTCCGCGTGGGGGTCGGGCGACCGCCCGGCAGGATGGACACTGCGGACTACGTGCTGCGTGATTTCGCGACGGCGGAGAAGAAGGAGCTGCCGTTCCTTCTGGACGAAGCCGCAGACGCCGTCGAGATGCTGGTGTCCAGCGGGCTGGTGGCTGCCCAGCAGAAATTCCACCCCGCCAAAGGCTGAGCTCGGGGACGCGAACTACTCGCTCTACTCGTTCTGTCAGTGCCTTGCCGCAGACTCTACTTACTTGGAAAAGGAGGTAGTACGCTACTCGTTAAGTGGCGTCCGGGCACCGTTCGGCCCTCGCCACCGGACATTGAGGACAGATAAATGTCGAGGGAGACGAAGCGCTGGGGCGATGCTTCGATGGCATTCGAACCTGGCAAAACAGATGCCGGGGCGGGCAGCCACATGCAGTGGTCCGTCGCCGCACGAGGGCGCGAAATGGCGCGCGTTCGGGAGGCACTAAGCCATCCCGAGGTACTCGGTGTGGTCATCACGGGCGCCCAAGGCGTGGGCAAAAGCTCCATGGGCCGGCTGGTGGTTTCGTCACTGGACAGCGACCCCTACGTAATCCACTTGCGGAGCGCCTCCACGGGGGAAGGCGCTCCGTACAGCTGTTTCAGCTTCATGCTCGCCAGATTGCCGCAGAAATACCTGGCGTCGCCCACCGGGATCCTGCAGGGAATCACCTCGCTGATCCGGGAGGACGCCGGCGGCCGGGAGGTCATCCTCGTCCTCGATAACCCGGGCGGCACCGATGAAATGAGTACAGGTGTACTCATGAACATCCTGCTGACGGGTGCTGCCCGGATCATCGCGATCGCACAGCAAGCCAGCGACCTGCCCGTGGACTTCCACTGGTTCCTGCAGGAAGGCAGACTCGCTGAGGTGCAGCTTGAAACCCTGGGCCATGAACAGACCGCCGAAGTCCTCGGCACCATGCTCGGCCACCGGATGACAGCCGCCTTGGTCAGCCGCCTGCATACCGCCTCCGGCGGCAATCCCCTCCTGCTTGAGTCCCTGGTTGCCGAGCAGCGTGCCGCCGGAAACCTGGTGCTGCTGAACTCGGTCTGGACCCTGCGCGGCGACCTTGTGATGGAGAGCGCCCATGGCCTCGAAGAAGTGGTCAGGGCGCGGTGGACCAAGGAAAGCCCCGAGGCGCGGGAAATCGTTGAAATGCTGGCGTGCGCGCGGCGGGTACCCCTTGGCCGGCTCGCGGCGGTCTATGACGCGAAGACCCTGGCGGACATGGAGGACTCCGGCCTTCTCGCCGTGGACGATTCCCCGGAACGCTGGACGTCGCTGCGGCAGCAGTATGTGGCCGACATTGTGCGGTCCTGGCTGACCGTGCCGCGCCGCAGGCAATTGCGGGCAACCCTGCTGGACGGCCAGGAACCGGATCCAGCGGGCATGTCCGAACAGGAAGTCCTGAGCTACGCAGCCCTGTCACGGGACGCGCAGGTGCCCCTGAGCCCGGCCCATGCGCTGGCGGCCGCGGGTGCCGCGGTCCGTCATTTCGATCCCCTTTTCGCCCTGGAGTGTGCCGGAGGAATCCAGCGCAGCGATCCCGAATGGGTGGCCGGGCAGTGCAGGAAAGCGGAGGCCCTGATCCTGATGGCCGATTACGGCAAGGCGCTTGCCGTCGTCGAGGACGTGACCCGGGAACAGATCGATGCCTTGCCGGCACGCCAGGTGGCCATGTACTTCGCTGCCCGCGGAAATGCCATGCGCTGGGCAGGGGGCGGGGCGGAAGACGCCAGCGGGATCATCCGCGAAGCCAGGGAACGGCTCGCATCGCTCCGTGAACGCGCATCGAACGCCCGGCCTGTCCAGGATGAGCTCGCCGCGGCCGAACGGCGGCTGGACCTGGAAGAGTTCGTGCACTCCGCGTACCTCGGAAACTACACCGGGATCATCGAGGCGCTGGAGTCCGCTTCCGCGGACCAGGATCCTGCCCGCCTGGAACACAGCCTGGCCTGCGCCGTGATCCTTATAGAGGCATACTCCGTGACAGGGCGGGAACTGGACGCGTTGCGGCTGGCCGAATTCGTCAGCCAGAGGATGGAATCCCTTCCGGAGACGCATGGGCTGCGGGACTACTTCCGCCTGGCGGCTTTCTGTGCGAACCTGCAGGCCGGCCAGTGGCGCAGCTGCCTGCGGATGCTGGACTCCGGACCCCTGGCCTCGCCTTCTGAACTGCAGTACCGCGGGGCGGTCCTGGAACTCGCCGTCGGGCTGGCCAACCTCTTCGCCGGGCGCGGATCCAAGGCCCTGGACTTCCTCCTACCTGCCGTCGCGCAACTGGAACACCGCTCCGTGATGGGACTGCTCCAGCTGGCCTACGCGGCCACCGCCTTCGCCTACGCCCAACTCGGCGACTCGTCGAGTGCCTACAGCTACCTGGCCATGGAGAACGGCGCGGGAGGCCCCGGCGCGTTCCTGTCGAACCGTGCCCGGGAGTTCTGTTCCGACATGGCCCGGCGCTGGCTCGGTGAGCCCGAAGCCCGGGAACGGCTCATTGCCGCGGCGCGGGAGGACCTCGCGCATGGCCGCTACACGACGGCGGGGCTGAACGTCGTAGGCGCCACGGTCAACGGGCGGGAAGAGGATTTCCGGCTGATGGAGGAGATCGCCGGGCACAGGCAAGGACCCCTGGCCAGGCTTTCGTCCCTGATGGCCAAGGGCTTTCTGGCCGAGAGCCCGCGGGTCATGATGGAGGCCGCGGACCTCGCGGCGAGCCTGGAACTGGATGCGATGGAAGCGCGCTGCGTGGCCCTCGCCCTCGACTACTCCAGGTCCATTTCGGATCACACAACTTTGCGCCAGGCACAGGCCCGGCTGGACAGGCTTTCCCAGCTGCTGGTCGAACTGCCGGTCGTACCGCACGGCAATACGCCGCTGCTCACGGAACGCGAACGCCAGATTGCCCGAATGGCCGGACACGGTGTCTCCAACAGGGACATCGCCAAGGACATCGGAGTCTCTGTGCGCACCGTCGAAGGCCACCTGTACCAGGTTTTTGCCAAGCTGAGTGTGTCCTCGCGACGTGATCTGCTTGGCCTCATTTAGCAGGAGCAGCGAAGGCCCCGGAGGCCTCGCCGACGTCAACCCGGTACGGACCCGGCCCCTGGTGGGCCGGGACCACGAGCTTGACCTGGCATCTCAGGCCCTGCGTAGCGGATCCACCGCTGCGGTGCTCCTCGTGGCAGAAGCCGGAGCCGGGAAGTCCACCCTGGCCGAAGCCATCGCTGCAGCTTTGTCCGAAGAATTCATTGTCATGCGCGTGCATGGAAGCCCGTCCCTCTCGAACGTTCCCTACGGCGTGCTGGCACCCTACCTGGTGGACCTCCCGGAGGATCCCACCAGTTCCCACATCGCCATCCTGCGCGCATTCTGGGCCCAGTTCGAGCGCCTCCGCGAAGGCCGCAAGCAGCCGCTGCTTTTGCTGGTGGACGACGCCCATGAGCTGGACGAGGCGACCGCGAACGTGATCGTGGACCTCATCACGGCCAACTGGGCGAAGGTGGTGGCCTCGGCGCGGCCCCGCCCGGGCCTGCCTGCTCCCATGATGCAGCTTTGGTATGACAGCCTGGCCGAACGCATCGACCTCGGACATCTGGGCCGGGACGACGTCGGCGAAGTTTGCGAGAACCTTCTCGGTGCCACCGTCCTGGCCAGCACGGTCCAGTTGCTCTGGGCGGCCTCCGAGGGAAACCCCTTGCTACTCACCTGCCTGGTGGAGGACGCGCGTGCCGCGGGGGCCCTCGCCAAGCGCAACGGAGTCTGGATCCTGAACGGGGCCCTTGCAACTGACGGCGCCGCCCTCACGGGATTCGTGCGGAACCAGCTGCTGCGCAGGACCGTCCAGGAACGGGACGCCCTCACGATGATCGCGCTGGCCGAACCGGTCAGCATGGAGGCGCTCGAAGAGGACTTCGGCGTGGACCTGCTGCAGAACCTCGTGGAGAACCAGCTCCTGGTGGCCTCCGGCGGGGGAGACATGCTCCGGCTTCGGCATCCCATCTACGCCGAGGCGATCCGGAGCATGATCTCGGCATCCCGGAGCCTGCAGTTGCACCAGCAGCTGGCCTGGCGCCTGGAGCAACACCAGACCTCGGAGGCTGCGTTGCTCCGAAGGGTGACCTGGTCCCTGGAATCCGGGGTGAAGGTCCCGGAGCGGCAGTTGCTCCGGGCATCGGTGCATGCGGCCCGGACCTTCCAGAACGACGCAGCAATTTCCCTGGCCATGATGCTGGCGGAAGGCCCGGCCAAAGCGCATGCCCAACTGGCCGCCTCGCGGGCCCATTTCAACGCCGGCCGCTACGTCGAGGCCAGCAAGGCCTACGCCGAAGCGGCCCGGGCTTTCGCTGAAACCGGCCGCGCATCCGAGAACGGCAAGTCCGGGAAGCGGAAGTGGACCGGGGGTGCCGCGCTGCTGCACTCCTTGCTGGAGCAGTTCCTGCAATCGGACAACGGGAACGGAACCGGCCGTCCCTCAGGTCTTGCCTCCCGTGAGCACGAGGCCGGGGAGTTGCTGGCGAGGCTGCTGACCCTTGACCTTTCGGGGGACTTCGAGGAGCTGGCCCGCCTGCTTGAGGCACCGGAAACCGCTGCGGTGGTGGCCGACGACGCCGGCCCGGCCCGGGCTTTCCTCCTCGCCCTCCGTGCAGACCTCCTGCGCGCCAAGGGGGACCCGGTCCAGGCGCACAGCGTCGCGCAGCAGGCGGCCGCCTACGCGGACATGGATCCGGAGGAGTTGTTCTTCTATTCCGAGTTCGTGCTGTACCGGAAGGTTGCGGCGGCCCTCGACGCCGGCGACTGGGTCGGTGCGGAGGAACATCTGGCGGCATATGAGGCGGAGTCCGGTGCCGGACTGATGACGTTCGGCGGCACCATCCAGTACTTCCGCGGGCTCTCCGGGCTGCGCCAGGGGCACCACGGCGAGGCGTTCAAGGTGCTCCGTCCCGCCGTCGAGATGCTGCGCCTGAATGATCCGCAGCAATTGCTGATACCGGCAACCGCGATGGCAGCTTATGCCGGGGTCCGCGCCGGCGAGACGGGCAGCGCGCGGGCACTGCTCGAAGGCTTTGACGACCCGGCCCCCCGCGGGGGCGGGCCGGATGCCCTGTTGGCGCCGGTCTTCGCCGCTGCCGCGAAGGAAGCCCTGGACCGTGACGGCTCGGGAATCCAAAGGCTCCAGGACCTTGTAGTGGGTGCGTGCGGGAGCCTCCCGGCCGGCGTCGAACTCCAGGCGCTGTCGCTGTGGCTGGAGCTTGGCAGCGCGGCCGCGGCGCAGCGGACCGTCGAACACGGCGGCACGATGAGCGGGGCCTGGGCCTCTGCATGGACACGCTTTGCCACGGCCCGCGGCAGCAGGGACACGCGGACCGTGCTGTCCTCCGGGGACTATCTCCGGGCGCTCGGGCAGATGCGGCTGGCCCGTGACTGTTATTCCCTGGCGCTGTCCTTGTCCGAGGGCAATGGGGATCGGGCTGCGGCGCGGCAGGCGGCAGCAGGCAAGGATGCCTGCGACCACGCCCTCGGGGAGAAGCGAAGCGCCCCCGCCACGGCTGTCCCGAGCGTGGCGACAGTGCAGCTGACGCGCCGCGAGAGGGACATCATCGCCCTGGCCGCCTCGGGGCTGAGCGACCGGCAGATCGCCGACAAGCTCATGGTTTCCGTGCGCACGGTCGAAGGCCACTTGTACCGCAGCTACGCCAAACTGGGCATCCGGAGCCGCGAGGAACTTGCCCCGCTGGGACCCTGATTTTCGCCCGCTGCCGCCCGGCCGGCACTCCGCAGACCGCGCTACTCACTTCCCTGAACGGCCAAACTGAGTACTTGCGGAGCGCTCAAGTAGTTATTCAAGTGAATTTACTAATTGAAGCGAGTACAGCCAAGTAATGCTCCTTCCATCCCCCCGTGAAATGAGTACCTGAGCCGGGGTCCGTGGGCCGCAGCTGTTTCGAAGTCGAGTAGTGGCTACGGATGTGCCGCGCTGTGCCAGACGGTTGACTGAATTCAGCCACTGGAAAACAGCCAAAGGGTCTCACGATGCGCCAATCACCAGCCCGACTCAACGATCATGTGTCGTTGACCGCCGCGCTGGAAGCACGGGCGCTGCCAGGGGTTACGCACCGGGGTATGCGGTGCGCTGACGATGGGGGGCAGCTGGCCGGAGTGTCCGGCCGGATGTCCGGTCCATCGCTTACTTCCGGTCTTCACTGGTGCCGCCGGCCTGGGTCTGACGGCGCCCCAAAGACGGAGCCGGCGGCGTTAGAGTCTTCTGAGACCAAGGCTCTACCCCCAGCCGCCGCCGGCTCCCTGAACTTGGTCTCGGCATGAGCGCCATCGATGACTTCCACGCACGCACCGTTAACCACTCGGCCTACTGGCGGCAGAGCGGCACTGCGTCCCTGAAGGGTCACCTTCCCCACCGGACGGCATGGGATCCTGCGCTGATTGCGCCGGCGTCGTCCGTGGACTCGGGGACGCCCTGGGCAAAGCGGTACCGCCGCTTCCTGCGCATCACCGACATCGCGATCGTGCTGCTCACGGTGGTGGCCGCCTACACCTTGCGCTTCGAACCCGCCGACGCCCTGAGCCCGACCCCGAGTGCCTCGTACCTGATCGTCAGCGTCGTGATTCTTGCGGCCTGGGTCCTTGCCCTCGAGGTCTACCACACCCGCGATGACACAGTCCTGGGCACCGGCTCAGACGAATACAAGCGGGTGCTGGACGCGACCGTGCGGGTGTTCGGCGGAATGGCGATCCTGATGATCGTGCTGGACGTGGATATCGTGCGCAGCTATTTCGCGCTCGCGATGCCTGCCGGTGCATTCCTCCTCCTGCTCAGCCGCTGGCAATGGCGCGCGTGGCTGAGCCGGCAGCGGCACTTCGGACATTATCTTTCCAAGGTGCTGGTCGTCGGCGAGCGCGCCGACGTCGAATACGTCATCCGGCAGTTCGGCAAGGTCTCCGGGGCCGCCTATGAGGTGGTGGGTGCTGCCCTCCCGGAAGCGGAGACCGCCAACCGGCTGCAGCTGCCTGGCAGTAGCATCCCCGTGATGTGCGGGCTCGACGCCGAGGACGTCGCCGCGACCGCGCAGCGCACCGGAGTGAATTCCGTGGTGGTGGCCGGAACGCTGCCGGGCGGACCCAAAGCCATCCGGGAGCTTGCCTGGACCCTTGAGTGCACCGACGCCGGCCTGGCCCTGGCTTCGAGCCTGACGAACGTCGCGGGGCCCAGGATCCACTGGCGGCCCGTCGAAGGCCTTCCGCTCATGCACGTGGAGCTTCCCCAGTTCACCGGCGGCAAGCACGTGCTCAAGCGTGCCGTGGACATCCTGGTCTCCGGAACGGCGCTGCTGCTCCTGCTCCCGTTGTTTGCCGTGCTCGCACTGGTCGTGTCCCGTGACAGCGCCGGCCCCGTGTTGTTCAAGCAGGAAAGGGTGGGCCGGAACAGCGAACGCTTCATGATGTACAAGTTCCGCTCCATGGTCCTTTCCGCCGAACAGGACCTGGCCGCCTTGGCCGGGCTGAACGAAGGCGCGGGACCACTGTTCAAGATCAAGGACGATCCCCGGGTGACCCGCGCCGGGCACTGGCTGCGGAAATACTCGCTGGATGAACTCCCGCAGCTCTGGAACGTGCTGCGCGGCGACATGAGCCTGGTGGGGCCGCGGCCCCCGCTGCCCTGCGAAGTGGACGGCTATGAAACCCACGCCCGCCGCAGGCTGCTGATCAAACCGGGCATCACCGGACTCTGGCAGGTCAACGGGCGGTCAAACCTGGACTGGGACGAATCCGTACGCCTCGATCTCTACTACGTCGAAAACTGGTCGCTGACCGGCGACATCATGATCCTCTGGCGCACCGCCAAGATCGTCCTGAAGCCGGTTGGCGCCTACTAACGGGAACTGCCGCACACCGGAAGGGGTGTCTGCATCATGGGTCTCAGAATCGGATACGCGCCCGGCGCCTTCGACCTATTTCACGTGGGCCACTTGAACATCCTCAAGCACGCCAAGAGCCACTGCGACTACCTGATTGCCGGCGTCGTTTCCGACGAGATGCTGGAACTGGTCCGCGGCCGGGCAGCGGTGGTTCCCCTGGCCGAGCGGATCGAGATCGTCCGGAACATCGGATACGTGGACATGGCCTTCGCCGAAACCGTCCCGGACAAGCTGCAGGTCTGGGAACAACTGCATTTCAACCTGTTCTTCAAAGGTGACGACTGGAAGGGTACTCCCGAGGGGCTGCGGCTCGAAGAGGCATTTGCGAAAGTCGGCGTCGAAGTCGTGTACTTCCCCTACACAGTGCACACCTCCAGTTCCGCCCTGCGCGCAGCCCTGGAACTGATCGGGGAGCACCCCGACCGGCGCTCCGCCTGGAGCCGGCCATGAGCGGACTGCGGATCGCGATGCTGGGAACCCGCGGGGTTCCGGCCCGGTACGGCGGCTTCGAGACGGCCATCGAGGAGATCGGCCGCCGGCTCGCCGCGCGCGGCCACGAGGTCACCGTGTACTGCAGGCACAGCAACGGCAATCCGGAGGAGGATCCGCGGGACTACCTGGGCATGAAGCTGGTGTTCCTGCCTGCACTGCGCAAACGGGCACTGGAAACCCTCAGCCACACCGGGCTTTCGGTCACGCACCTGATTGCCCGGCAGCCGCGGCGCCGCAGCGATGCCGCGATCGTCTTCAACGCCGCCAACGCCCCCTTCCTGCCCCTGATCCGGGCCGCCGGCATCCCCGTGGCCACCCATGTGGACGGCCTTGAGTGGAAGCGTGCCAAGTGGGGCCCCGCGGGGCAGAAGTACTACCTCCGGATGGAGGCACTCGCCGTCCGCTGCTCCGACCTGCTGATCGCCGACGCAATCGGGATCCAGGAGTACTACCGGGAAAAGTTCGACGCCGACACCGTCTACCTCGCGTACGGCGCCCCCATTCAGTCGGGGGAGGAGTCCGCGAAGCTGGCAGAGCTCGGCCTTGAACCGCGGGGCTATCACCTGGTGGTGGCGCGCTTCGAACCGGAAAACCACGTGCACGTGATCGTGGACGGCTATGTCCGCAGCGCCGCGCGGACGCCGCTGGTGGTGGTCGGATCGGCCCCCTACTCGGACGAGTACACCCGCTCGGTCCACGCCCTGGGTGACGACCGCGTCCGCTTTGTCGGCGGAGTGTGGGACCAGGAACTCCTGGACCAGCTCTACGCCAATGCACGGATTTACTGGCACGGGCACTCGGTGGGCGGAACCAACCCCTCGCTGCTGCGCGCCATCGGATCGGGCACGGCCACCAACGCCTACGACGTCGGTTTCAACCGCGAGGTGCTCTCCACCGCCGGCCGCTATTTCAGCAGCCCGGACGAGGTGGCCGCGCTCGCCGAGGACGCCGAACGCGGGGAAGGGCTCGCCGAACGGGGCGAGCTCGCCCGTGCCTTCGCCCGCCGCTACGACTGGGACAAAGTGGCGGACGGCTACGAACTGCTGTGCCTGGACCTGGCAGCCAAGCGCGGGCGGCGGAGCAATCCCAAGCCAGCAAGAGTCAAGCACGGAACAGCGAGGGTGATGCGGTGAGCGTCAAAGCGGCCTCCGGTGTCGGGAGCTTCCCGGCGTACCGCAGCGCGCTTGTCCAAATGGGCACGGCGCAGAAGAATGCTGCGCGCAGCGCTCCGGCCTATTCGCTCTACGTCAATCGCCGGCTGGGACGCTACCTCGCGGCCCTGGCGTACACGGCAGGCCTCACGCCGAACGCCGTAACCGGAATCAGCGCCGTGTTCACCTTCGCCGGAATCGCGCTGCTCGTGATCTTCCCGCCGTCGTTGTGGCTCGGCGTAGCGGTGGCCCTCCTCCTGGCCACCGGCTACGCCCTGGATTCCGCGGACGGGCAGCTTGCCCGCCTGACGCGGACCGGATCTGCGGCAGGGGAGTGGCTTGACCACATCGTGGATGCGGTCAAGACCTCCCTCCTCCCGCTCGCCCTGATGGTGGGCCTGTACCGTTTCGACGCCGTTCCACCGCTGCTGCTGCTGGTGCCGCTTTTCGCGGCGGTGGCTTGTGCGGTCCTGTTCTTCAGCATGATGCTGACCGAGCAGTTGCGCCGGCAGCGCGGCGTCGAATCGTTGGCCGACGGTTCCCGCCGGCTGTCCTGGGTGCGCTCCGTGCTGGTGGTGCCCATGGACTACGGATTGTTGTGCTGGGTCTTCGTGCTCTACGGGGCAGTGCCGGTGTTCATGACTGTGTACACCGTGATTGTTGCGGCGACGGCGGCGTTCCTGGTCTTGGCGTCCGTCAAATGGTTCCGGGAGCTTTCCGTGCTCCCCGAAGCGCCGCGTGGAAAACATCTCCGGGAAACCGTCCCGGAAACTCCATCAGATCCTGGGGGTCAACGATGAAGAATTCCCCACGTTCCGGGCCAGCGCCCGGAAACGGAGCCGCCCGGCGTCCCGGGCCACGGCTTCGCGCGGCACTCCTGGTCGCCGCACTCGCACTTCCCGGTGCCGTCGTTGTCGTCTGGGCCGCCAACCAGCCGGGCATGCCCGGCGGAACGCCGCAAAGCGGCCAGGTGGCGCCCTCCGCGGCAACCGTCCCCGACGGCACCGGGAGCCCGACGCCGGGCGGTTCCGCGACGGCGGCAGCACCGCCGTCGGGAACAGCCCCCGGAGCGACGGGCACCCCCACCCCGAAGAGCACCACACCGGCAAACCCGGCACCGGTGGACCGCAAGGGCAAGACGGAACAGGAACTGGCCACGATCGCCCAGCCTGTAGCCCCCGCGGTGCCGCTGACGGCGAAGAAGACGGTCAAGAGCGGAATCACCGCGACCATCACGGAACTGCAGGCCGTGGACGGGGAGGCCAGGGGCATCGGCGAGATCGCCGGGCCCGCCCTCCGCTTCAAGGTGACGGTTAGCAACGGCACTACGGCCGCCGTGAAGCTCGGCACGGCGCTGGTCACTGTCACCTACGGCAAGGACGAGACGCCGGCAAGCCCGCTGAGCGGTCCCGGAGCCACGGAGTTTCCCTTGACGGTTGCCGCCGGTGCGAGTGCGTCGAGCACCTTGGTGTTCGGGGTGCCCAAAGACCAGCGCGGCGATGTCCGGATCTACTTCAGCCTCGATGCGCTCACGCCCATCGCGGCGTTTGAAGGGCAGGCCCCGCAATGACCGGCACCATCACCCGGCCGGCACAGCGCGGACCGGCCCGGATCCCCGAACCGGCGCGGAAGGTGGCCCGCCGGGTCCGCAAGGCTTCCAAGCGCTTCGGCGCGTACTCCTGGCTGGCACTGCTGCGGCTGCGCAATCTGCTGGTGCGCAGCAGCGCCACCGGCACCGCCGACGTCGTCGTGTCCATGACCACCTACGGGGCACGGATCGGCACCGTTGCCGTCGCCCTGGAGTCGATCGCCCGCGGCGAGATCAAGCCACGGCGGATGATCCTCTGGCTGGACGACCCGCGCCTCATGGACACCGAGCCGGCAGGCCTGCGCAGGCTCCGCTGTCGCGGCGTGGAGGTCCGGCTCAGTCACAACTACGGGCCGCATACCAAGTACTATCCGTATGTTTCGGCCCGTGAACTTGAGGGCTACCCCTTGGTCACGGCGGACGATGACATCATCTACCCGGCCAACTGGCTTCGCGTCCTGCTGGACGCAAACGTGGCCCACCCGGACATGATCCACGGCCACTGGGTAAGCACCATCGGGGTCAACAACGGCAGCATCACCCAGTACGAGGCCTGGGGGCGCCGGCGCGATACACGGCCGGCCTTCAACAACTTCGCACTGGGTGTCTCCGGGGTCATCTACCCGCCGGCGATGCTGCGGGAACTCAGGCACCGGGGAACCCTCTTCATGGACGTCTGCCCCGGCGCCGACGATATCTGGCTGCACTGGGTGGCATTGCGCGCCGGCATCCCCGTGCGGCAGGTGGACAGAATCCCGCGGCACTTCCCGATGATCCCCGGCAGCCAGCTCACGCCGTTGAACGAACTCAACGTCGACCAGCACCGGAACGACCACTGGATCCGGGGACTGTACTCAAATTCGGACATCGACGTCCTGGCGGCCGGCCAGGCAGCAGCAAGTACAACAAGGAATCTCTGGGACGGAGAGCACAATGCGTACTAAGCAAGAGACCGGGGCCGACGGCCGGCCCCCGGGACGGATGGTTTTCGGGAAACGCGTCGTGGCGGCCCTGCTGGGCCTGGCGACGGCGGTCTCCCTGGCCGTCCTGGGAACAGTGCCTGCCCGGGCTGATACTGCGCCCATCAATCCCAACGACCCCGCGACCCCGGTGACGGTTGCCGCGGACGGCCTGCCCACCGCACAGATCAACGGTGTGGCCTGGGCCCAGGTGATCATCGGCAACACGGTGTACGTGGGCGGCAACTTCACCGAGGCCAGGCCCTCCGGCGCTGCCCCCGGCACGGGTGTGGCCCGGAGCAACCTGCTGGCCTACAACCTGACCACCGGCGAGCTGATCAACTCCTTCGCGCCCACCACCAACGGTGAGGTCACTGCCCTCGCCGCCTCACCGGACGGCTCCCGGCTCTACGTCGGTGGTTCCTTCACAGCCGTGAACGGCTCCACGGTGTGGCGGCTCGTGGCCCTGAATCCAAACACGGGCGCCATCGTCACCCAGTTCCTGCCCAAGCCCTCCGCGTCGGTACGCACCATCGTTGCGACGGCGGACACTGTGTACTTCGGCGGCCTCTTCGACGCCGTCGGTTCGGTCAGCCGTGGCCGGCTCGCCGCGGTGACGGCCGCCAACGCCACCCTGCTGCCGTGGAATCCGATCGCTGCCGGCGGCCGGGTCAACGCCCTGGCCCTGGCGCCCGACGGGCTCAGCATGGTGGTGGGCGGTGCCTTCACCACGCTGAACGGATCCGCGAACCCGGGCTTCGGCCTCGGCCGGGTGGACACCAACACCGGCCTGAACCAGGCCTTCCCCATTAACAACGTGGTCCGCAACGGCGGCACCAACGGCGCCATCACCACCCTGGCCACGGACGGCACCAACGTGTACGGCGCCGGCTACACCTTCGGCCGCACCAGCACGCTGGAAGGCATGTTCTCGGTGAACTGGTCGGACAACACCACCAAGTGGATCGAAGACTGCCACGGCGACACCTACTCGATCACGCCGATGGGTGATGTCCTGTACCTTGCCGGGCACGCCCACTATTGCGGCAACGCAGGAGGCTTCCCGCAGGCGCAGCCCTGGCAGTTCAACCGCGGCCTCGCGTTCAGCAAGGCGGCCACCGGGGTCCTGACCCAGGAAAGCCACGGCTACACGAACTTCGCGGGTACCCCGCGGCCGTCCCTGCTCAACTGGTTCCCGATCCTGGACGCCGGTTCCTTCACCGGCCAGGACCAGGGCCCCTGGACCATGGCCAGCAACGCAGACTACGTGACCATGGCCGGCGAATTCACCATCGTGAACAACCAGCCCCAACAGGGCCTGACCCGCTATGCCAAGAGCAGCCTCGCACCGAACCTCCGTGGCCCGCGCGTGGACGGCACCAACCTCAACCCGACCCTGTCCACCCCGGCAGCCGGGCAGGTGCGCGTGCGCTGGCAGGCAAACTGGGACCAGGACAACCAGAACCTCACCTACCAGGTACTGCGGGACAACAATGTCATCAGCACCGTCCAGCAGCCCTCCACGTTCTGGGACCGCCCCGGCATGACCTTCCTTGACACCGGGCTGGTACCGGGCCAGGAGTACCGCTACCGGGTCTACACCACGGATCCCTTCGGCAACGAGGCCCGCAGCGACACGGTGACCATCACCGCCACCGATGTCACACCGCCGTCGAGCACTTATGCGGCATCCGTGTTGGCAGACAACCCTGCCAACTACTGGCGGCTCGGAGATACCCCCGGCAATACCGGCGTAGACCTGGCTGGCAAGGATGACCTCGAGGTCATGCCCGGCGTCAGCTTCGGGGCAGCAGGTGCGGTGATCGGCGAGTCCAACACCGCCGGGGCGTTCAACGGCACTACCAACAGCGTGGCCTTCAACCCCACCCTGGCAAAGCGGCCGAACGTCTTCAGCACCGAGGCCTGGTTCCGCACCAACACCAACAGCGGCGGCGAGATCATCGGCTACGGCAACTCGCAGAGCGATGTGTCTGCCGACTACGACCGGGTGGTCTACATGTCCAACATCGGCAGGCTCTTCTTCGGAGTCCAGCCGAATGGAGGCACCCGGTTCACCATCAACACCGCCAGCAGCTACAACAACAACCTGTGGCACCATGTGGTGGCGACGCTGGGCACCAACGGCATGCAGTTGTTCGTCGACGGCGTGCTGCAGGCCAGCCGCACCGACGTCACCACGGCCTGGCCGATCGACGCGTACTGGCGGATAGGTGGCGACAACCTCAGCGGGTGGACTTCCCGCCCGAACAGCCGTTACCTGAACGGCCAGATCGACGAGGTTGCCATCTACCCGACCGTGCTGCCGCTCTCCCGGGTGCAGGCGCACTACGTGGCATCCGGGCGCACCGTGGTTGCGCCGCCGGCCCCGCCGGTGGCCCGCTTCACCTCCAGCACCGACGGACTGACGGTCAGTGTTGACGGCACCACTTCCTCTGATGCCAACGGACCCATCAGCTCCTATGCCTGGACCTTCGGCGACGGCGGAACCGGTACCGGAGTGACGGCCCAGCACACGTACGCGGCAGGCGGCACCTACAACGTGCAGCTGACAGTCACGGACAACACGGGCCTCACCAACTCGGTGACTCACGCGGTGACAGTGACCGCGCCGCCGCCCAACCAGCCCCCGGTGGCTGCGTTCACCTCGAGCGCCACCAACCTTTCGGTCGCCTTCAACGGCACGGGCTCCAGCGATTCGGACGGCACCATCGCCTCCTACGCCTGGGACTTCGGGGACGGCGGCACTGCCACCACCTCGACGCCGTCGCACACCTACGCGGCGGCCGGTAACTACCAGGTGATGCTCACCGTCACCGACGACGACGGCGCCACCGGCACCCTGACGCAGACCGTCACCGTGACGGCACCGCCCGCGGATACGATCCTCGCCGCGGATGCCTTCGGCCGGACAGTAACGGGTGGCTGGGGCAGCGCCGACACCGGCGGGGCATGGACCCTGGCCGGCGGGAACAGCAACTTCGCCGTCAACAACGGCAGCGGAGCCATGACGATCGGCACGGCCGGGCAAAGCCGATCCGCGCTGCTTAACTCGGTGTCCACTGCGGACCTCGACGCGCGGGTGGAAGTCTCCGCGGACAAGGTCGCCAACGGCGGGGGCTACTTCGCCTCCCTGCTGGGCCGGCACGTGGGCAGCAACGATTACCGGGCCAAGGTCAAGGTGGCCAGCACCGGGGCCGTCTCGCTGTACCTCACCAAGGTGGTGGGCGGCGTCGAGACAACCATCGCAGGGCCGGTCAACATCGCCGGGCTGACGGTGGCTGCCAACGATCCCCTGGTCATCCGGCTGAAGCTGGAAGGCATCAACAACACAGCGGTCAGCGGCAAGGTCTGGCGTGCATCTGCAACGGAACCCGGCGCCTGGCAGCTCACGGTGAGCGACAACACGGACGCCCTGGAAGTCCCGGGCGGCGTGGGCCTGGTCAGTTACCTCTCCGGCTCCACGACCAACGTGCCCGTGGTCCTGCGCTACGACAGGCTGAATGCCACGGCCGGCGGCAACCCGACGCCGAACGTGCCGCCGGTGGCGGCCTTCACGTCCTCGGTCACGAACCTCACGGCCTCGTTCGACGCCGGCGGTTCCACGGACAACGACGGCACCATCGCCGGCTATGCGTGGAACTTCGGTGACTCGAGCACCGGGACAGGCCAGGCGCCGTCGCACACTTACGCTGTGGCGGGCACCTACCAGGCGACGCTGACCGTTACGGACGACGACGGTGCCACCGATGCGGTGACCCATTCGGTGACCGTGACCGACCCGCCGCCAGCGGCGCCTTTGGCCGCCGACGCCTTCGGCCGGACGGTTACGGGCGGCTGGGGCAGCGCCGACACCGGCGGTGCCTGGACCATCGGCAGCGGCGCGGCGAACTACAACGTGGCCGGCGGCGTCGGAACCATGTTGCTGGGCACCGCCGGAGCCTCCCGCACCGCGAACCTGAACGGGGTGACCGCTCCGGACGCGGACGTGCAGGTAAAGGCCTCATTGGACAAGATCGGCGACGGCGGCGGGACCTTCGTGAGCATCGCCGGCAGGCGGGTGGGAAGCGATGACTACCGTGCCAAGCTGAAGATCGCCGCCACCGGTGCCACGACCCTCTACCTGACCAGGACCTCGGGCGGCACCGAGACCACCTTGGTGTCCGCGAACGTCGCGGGCCTCACCCTGGCCGCCGGTGACGCCGTGCAGATCAGGATGCAGGTGACTGGCACGGGCCCGACCACCCTCCGGGCGAAGGCCTGGCGGGACGGCGCCACGGAACCGGGCACGTGGCTCCTGAACACCACCGACACGACTGCGACGCTCCAGGCTGCCGGTTCCACTGGGCTTGTGGCCTACCTCTCCGGATCGGCCACGAATATCCCTGTGACAGTGCGCTTCGACGACTACGTCGTCAGGGCACCCTGACAGCCGTGAAGTGCAAATGATGCCGCGCCCGCGGCCCCCCAGGGGGCGCCAGGGGGCAGCAGGATTCCGGCCGGAACCATGGACCGCTGCAGCAGTCCGGTTCCGGCTGCGGACCTTCGTTGCCTTTGCCGCCGCCGGCGCACTGGCCCTCTCCCTCGGGACCGTGGCCGCGCCGGCGGCGCTTGGCGACAGTGCCCCACCGGACCCGGCTTCTCCGGCAAGTCCGCCGACCGTGACGGCGGACGCCTTGCCCACCGTGCAAGTGGACGGCGTCGTGTGGCAGCAGGTCATTGTGGGCAACACCGTCTACGCGGCGGGAAGCTTCACCACCGCGAGGCCGGCGGGTTCCCCCGCGGGCACAGGCACGGTCCCGCGAAGCAATGCCCTGGCCTATGACCTGACCACGGGCACGCTGCTGCCGTTCGCCCCGGTGCTCAACGGCCAAGCCCTCAGCATCGCCGCGTCCCCGGATGGCAGCCGGATCTACGTGGGCGGTGACTTCACCACGGTGAACGGTTCACCCGTGTGGCGCGTGGCCGCGCTGGACCCATCCAGCGGGGCGCTCATCACCTCCTTCCTGCCGAAAATGGCCGCCAGCGTCCGTGCCATCGTTCCCACTGCGGACACTGTCTACATGGGCGGATTGTTCAATGCCGTGGGGACGTTGACACGCAACCGCCTCGCCGCTGCGTCCGCGTCCAACGGTGCAGTCCTGCCATGGAACCCGTCCGCCGACGACGGCCGGGTCAACGCGTTGGCACTGTCCCCGGACGGCAGCAAGGTGGTGGTGGGCGGCGCGTTCACTACCCTGAACGGCTCGTCGAACCCCGGGTACGGTTTCGCCGCTGTGGATCCGTCCGTGGGCGGGCTGCTGCCTTGGGAAGTGAACAACCGCGTCCGCAATGGCGGGGCGAACGCTGCCATCACCAGCCTGAGCGGTGACGCCGACAACGTCTACGCTACGGGTTATGTATTCGGCACCGGCGGCAATCTCGAAGGGATCGTGGCCGCCTCCTGGGGCGCCGGAAAGATCACCTGGCTGGACGATTGCCACGGGGACACGTATGCGGCGGTTCCGTTGGGGGACGTTATCTACAAGGTCGGACATGCCCATTACTGCGGCAACATCGGCGGCTTTCCGCAGACCGAACCCTGGAGTTTCCACCGGGGCCTGGCGTTCAGCAAAGCCGTCACCGGGACTATTGTCCGTGATCCGTTGGGCTACCCCAATTGGGAAGGGCTCCCCGCGCCGTCGCTCCTGAATTGGTTTCCGGACCTGAACACCGGCACCGTCACGGGGCAGAACCAGGGGCCATGGACGATCACGGGGAACAGCCAGTACGTGGTCATGGGCGGCGAATTCACCACAGTCAACGGCACCCCGCAGCAAGGGCTGGTCCGCTTCACGGTGAAGCAGAATGCCCCGAACACCCGCGGGCCGGTCCTGAGCGGGTCGAGAATCAACCCTACCCTCACGTCTCCGGCTGCCGGGACTGTGCGTGTCCGCTGGCAGGCCAACCACGACCAAGACAATGTGCGGCTGACCTACAAACTCACCCGGGACGGCGACACGGCCAACCCCATCTATACCGCAATCCAGGACAGTACATTCTGGAACCGGCCGGGCATGAGCTATGTGGACACCGGCCTCATCCCCGGCCAAAGCTACCGATACCGTTTGTTCGTCACTGACCCCCTCGGAAACGAGGTCCGCTCGGACACCGTGAGCATCATCCCGGGAAGCACCACACCTTCCAGCAGTTACGGGTCCGCCGTGCTTGCCGACTCGCCCGACCACATTTGGCGTTTCAACGATGCGGCGGGGCCGACCCTTGTGGACTCCGCGGGAGCAGAGGACCTGACGGCTTCAAGCGGGGCCGGGCTGCGGGCCGATGGAGCCGTGATCGGAGAATCCACGGGTGCCGCGACGCTGGACGGCACGGCGAATGGCGTCGCCGTGGATACCGGAATCCTGCGAGGCTCCAACTCCTTCACAGCAGAGGCGTGGATCCGGACAACAACCAGCACCGGGGGCCGGATCTTCGGGTTTGGCAACGTGGCTAGCGGGACATCCCGCGTGACCGACCGGAACGTGTACATGGACAACTCCGGCCGTATCTACTTCGGCGCCTGGAACGGCTCCCTACGCACGGTGAACAGCCCGGCGGGCTTCAACAACGGTCAATGGCACCAGATTGTTGCTTCGCTAGGCTCAGGCGGCATGTTCCTCTACGTGGACGGGACCCGTGTCGCTTTCCGCACGGATACCACCGTCGGAAGGGCATTCGACGGCTACTGGCGGATAGGCGGGGACTTGCTGAGCGGCTGGCCCAGCCGGCCCGGCAGCGACAACTTCCGGGGTGATGTGGACGAGGTGGCCGTCTACCCGGTGGCCTTGGGGCTTCAGCAGGTCCAGGCGCACTACCGGGCCTCCGGCCGCACGTTGAACGTGCCGCCCACACCTCCAACGGCGGCTTTCACCTCCAGCATGACCTACCTGACCCTGGCCGCCGATGGTTCCGGGTCATCTGACCCCAACGGCCCGCTCGTCAGCTACTCCTGGACTTTCGGCGACGGAACCTCGGCGACCGGAGTCACCGCCCAGCATGTCTATGCGACCGCCGGCACCTACACGGTCCGGTTGACGGTCAGGGACAGCGACGGCAATATCGCCAGCACGACGCGCAATGTCACGGCGACGGCGCCGCCGCCCAACCAAGCCCCGGTGGCCGCCTTCACCTCGAGTGCGGATCTTCTGGCGGCGGCATTCAACGGCTCGGCCTCCTCGGACCCGGACGGAACCATCACGTCCTATGCCTGGGACTTCGGCGACGGCGCAACGGCAAGCGGCCCGACGGCGTCGCACACGTACGACGCCCCCGGGACCTATGCCGTGCAGCTGACAGTGACGGACAACATCGGCGCGGTCAACACCGTGACGCATTCCGTGACGGTGGCCCTCAACCAACCGCCGATTGCCTCGTTCACGCAGAACGTCGTGAACCGCAGGGCCACCTTCGACGGGTCGGGTTCCTCTGACCCGGACGGCACCATCGCCGGCTACGCCTGGGACTTCGGCGACGGTTCAGTCGGTTCAGGCGCCCAAGTCACCCACGATTATGCGGTGGCCGGTACCTACCAGGCCACCCTGACCGTGACGGACAACCGCGGTGCCACCGCGACCGCCGGCAGTCCGGTCACCGCCACCGACCCGCCGCCAAACACCACCGTGGCCAGCGACGCCTTCGGGCGCACGGCCACAAGCGCTTGGGGCACCGCGGACACCGGCGGGCCCTGGAGCGTCACTGGAGGCTCCGGAAACTTCGCGGTGAACAGCGGCAGCGGAGCCATCACGGTGCCGGCACCCGGAACCGGGCCCTCGGCCTATCTCGGAGACCTGAACCTTGACGGCACTGATTCGGTGGTGACGCTCTCAGCAGACAAAGTGGCCAATGGCGGTGGAATGTTCGCCTCGCTGGCCGGACGCCGGGTGGGGACAAACAACGACTACCGCGCCAAGGTCCGGGTGGCCTCCAACGGCGACGTGACCTTGTATCTGTCCCGTGTGGTGAACGGAGCGGAAACCGTCCTGCAACAGCAAAGCATCAGCGGACTGAACTACGCCGCAGGCGTCCAGTTGCAGCTGCGCTTCGCGGTGGCAGGCACGGGGCCAAGCAGCATGGGGGCCAAAGTGTGGAGGACAGGGACCAGCGAGCCGCCGGCATGGCAATTGACCGCCACCGACTCCACCGCCATCCTTCAGGCCAGGGGTTCTGCAGGGCTGGCCACCTACGTCTCAGGATCGGCAACAAACGCCCCGGTGATGATGCGTTTCGACAACCTGATAGTCACTACCGGCAGCGGTACGGTGACCGGTACGCCGCCGACTGCAGCGTTCACCAGTTCGGCAAACGGACTCGCCGTGTCCGTAGATGGCAGCGGTTCCTCAGACCCTGATGGTTCTGTTGTCTCCTACGCCTGGAACTTCGGCGACGGCGCTTCTGCAAGCGGTACGACGGCGTCGCACACGTACGCGGCGGCGGGCACCTACCAGCTCACCCTCACGGTGACGGACAACACCGGGGCCACCGGCTCTGCGGTGCAGCCCGTGACCGTGGCGGACGGAGCGGCCGGCCTCTTGGCTGCGGATGCCTTTGGGCGGGTGTCTGCTTCGGGTTGGGGCAGGGCTGATACCGGTGGTGCGTGGACGGTCGGCAGTGGTGCGACGAATTACACGGTGGTCAATGGTGTGGGCATGATGCTCATGGGCACGGCCGGTGCCACGCGCTTGGCATATTTGCCGGGGGTGACGACGACGGCTGCCGATGTGCAGGTGCTGGTGTCGCAGGACAAGATTGCCGACGGCGGCGGTTCATTTGTGGGGGTGATCGGACGGAAAGTGGCTGCCGATGAGTACCGGGCGAAATTGCGGATCTTCGCCAACGGAACGACGTCCCTGTACGTGACCCGGTTGTCCGGCGGGACCGAGACGACGCTTCAGTCGGTCACGGTTGCCGGGCTGACAGTGGCCTCGGGGGACCAGGTGCATCTGCGGGTTCAAATGACGGGTACCGCGCCCAGCATGATCCGGGCGAGGGTGTGGCGCGACGGTGCGGCGGAGCCCTCCACCTGGTTGGTGTCTGCCACGGACACGACGGCTTCGCTTCAGGCTGCCGGCTCCACCGGGCTCATGAGCTATCTGTGGAGTTCAGCTACCAACATCCCGGTGAGGACAAGCTTCGACGACTACCTTGTGAGAGCGCCGTGAGAGTAGCCTGAAGGAACAAGCCTCCGATTGTCCCAGTGTTGGCGTAGGGGAGCCGGATTCCGGCTGGCGACATGGACCGGTATGGTCCGAGGGTCAATCGTGGGTAATAATTCCAGATCGCGTGATGGCTGCAGGGCCACAATCCTTGACGGCCACGTGTGTGAGCGGCTCAGCGCCCATTTGTTCCGGACCAAGGCCCGGCGGGAGAGCAAGTTCAACCCGCTCCGGATCTTTCTCTGGAACCCGATGCAAGTGCCCAAGCGTCTTGGTACAGCGATTTCGTTGGCTCGGGACGTCGGTCCTTGCTTTATCCATCGAGAAAGGTCATTCCGATGTCTCGGGGTAAAGGTGCACGGCCCATTGTCATGGCGCTTGCAGCGTTCGCGCTGGTTATTTCGGGAGCCGTGCTGGCTGCGCCTGCGCTGGCAGACTCCGCGCCGATTAATCCGAACGATCCCAAGACACCGGTGACCGTCACAGCAGACAGTCTTCCCACAGCACAGCATGACGGCGTCGCCTGGCAGGCTGTCACTCTGGGCAACACCGTCTACGTGGCGGGCAGTTTCAGCAACGCCCGGCCGTACGGCGCGGCTCCCGGAACCCAGTTGGTGTCACGCAGGAACCTCATGGCGTTCGATCTCACCAGCGGGCTCCTGAAGTCGAACTTCGCGCCTGTCTTGAACGGCCAGGCCCTCTCCATCGCCGCTTCGCCGGACGGTTCGCGGATCTACGTGGGCGGCGATTTCACCACCGTTAACGGAGTGCAACGGAACCGGATCGCCGCTTTTGATCCCAGTAACGGAAGCCTCATTTCCTCCTTCGCGCCCAAGGTCGCCGCCAGTGTCCGGGCGATCGTGGCCAGCAATTCCACCGTCTGGTTCGGTGGCACGTTCAATGCGGTGGGTTCGGTTGCCCGGAACCGGCTGGCCGCCGTCAGTGCTTCCAACGGCGCCCTGCTTCCTTGGGCTCCAAATGCCGACGGTGGCCGGGTCAATGCCTTGGCCTTGTCTCCGACGGCTGACCGGGTGGTGGTCGGCGGCGCCTTCACCACGCTGAACGGGCTGAACCGCCCCGGCTACGGGCTGGGCATGGTCAATTCCGCCACCGGGGCAACACTGGCCATCCAGGTCAACGACGTGGTCCGCGACGCCGGCGAGGACTCGGCCATCCTCTCCCTCTCCACGGACGGCAGCCAGTTCTACGGCACCGGCTATATCTTCGGCACCGGAGGCAACCTGGAGGGCACCTTCGCGGCCAACTGGTCGGACGCCAGGATCAAATGGATCGAAGACTGCCACGGCGACTCCTACTCGGCCTTCGCGAACAACACGGCGGTCTACGTGGCCGGGCACCCGCACTACTGCCTGAACCTTGGCGGTTTCCCCGAGACGTCCCCGCGCACCTGGCACCGGGCTGTTTCCTTCAGCCGCGCGGTGACCGGAACCCTCACCAAGGACACCCAGGGCTACCCGTCCTTCACCGGGCAACCTGCACCCTCCATGCTCAATTGGTTCCCGGACATGGACACCGGCACGGCCAGCGGCCAGAGCCAAGGGCCGTGGTACGTCACCGGCAACAACAGCTATGTGGTGATGGTAGGGGAGTTCAAGAACGTCAACCAGAGCCCGCAGCAGGGCCTTTCGCGCTTCGCCGTCAAGGAAATCGCCCCGAATGACCAAGGCCCGCGCGTCTCCGGCGCTGCTTTCGTGCCAAGCCTCAGCAGCCCCGGTGCAGGGCAGGTCCGTGTGCAGTGGCAGGCCAACTGGGACCGGGACAATTCGAACCTGACGTACACGGTGCTGCGCAACGGCAATCCCGTGTACAGCGTCTCCCAACTGTCCACGTTCTGGCAGCGGCCCACCTTGGTCTTCAACGATTCCGGCCTTGCGGGCGGTACGCAAAACTACCGCATCCGGGTCCAGGATCCCTTCGGGAACACGGTCACGGGGGACACCCGCAGCATCACCATCACCGGGACCACCAATGAACCGCCGGTGGCGAGCTTCACCAGCAGCACCAACCTCCTGACCGTCAGTGTGAACGCCTCCGCCTCCTCCGACCCGGACGGCAGCATCAGCAGCTACACCTGGGGATGGGGCGACGGCGGCACCGGCACGGGCGTCACCGCCCAGCACACCTACGCGGCGGCAGGCAGTTACACGATCAACCTCACCGTGCGCGACAACGGGGGAGCAGCCACCAGCACCTCGCGGCTGGTGACGGTCAGCGACGGAGCCAACCAGCCGCCGTCGGCCGCGTTCACGGTTTCCGCCAACCAGCTCAGCGTGACGGCGAACGCCTCCGGCAGCTCCGATCCGGACGGCACCATCAGCAGTTACAGCTGGAACTTCGGCGACGGCGGCACCGGCACCGGAGTAAGCGTCCAACACAACTATGCGAGCTCCGGGAACTACACGATCACCCTGACCGTCACGGACAACGACGGCGCCACCGACGTTGCCGCCCAGACCGTCACCGTAGCGTCGGACCCGGGCGGGGCGCTCGCTGCCGATGCCTTCGGCCGGACCGTGGCGTCCGGCTGGGGGACGGCTGACAGCGGCGGGGCCTGGAGCGTGGCCGGTTCGCTGTCCTACTACTCCGTGTCAGGCGGCGACGGACGGATGAACATGGTTGCGGGCCGCGGCCCCTCCGCCTACTTGGGCAGTGTGTTCAGCAGCGCCTCGGACACCACAGTCACGCTGAGCCTGGACAGGATCGGCAATGGCGGCGGAACGTTCATGGGAATCATCGGACGCAAGGTAGGCACTTCCGAATACCGCGGCAAGGTCAAAGTGGACGCGGCCGGGGCGGTCACGGTCCAGCTGAGCAGGCTCTCGGGGAACACCGAAACCACGCTGGGGCAGTTCGTGACCGGGCTGAGCGTCACGGCAGGCCAGCAGCTGCAGTTGCGGGTCCAGGCGACGGGCACCTCGCCAACAACGTTGCGGGCCAAGGCCTGGCGTACGGGCACGGCCGAACCCGGCAGCTGGCAGCTGAGCACCACGGACAACACCGTGGCGGCCCTTCAGGCCGCCGGAAATGTGGGCCTGCTGGCCTACCTGTCCGGCTCGGCGACGAACGCACCCGTTAACGCCTTGTTCGACGATTTCACGGTGCGGGTCGGATAGGCTGCAAGCCGGTTAACGGCAGAGTGCCCTGCCAGCGCTCGATGGGCGTTGGCAGGGCACTTCCTGTGTTCCGGGGCGCTCCGGGTTCCGGAACAGCGGCCGCTAGCTGTCGTAGCGGATGCCGAGGTCGCGGCCCTCGGCGAGGTACACGTTGTTGTCTTCCCAGCGGTTGATGAACAGGCCGGTGACCTTGCTCTTCGCGCGGCTGATGATGCGGATGGGGTACTTGGAACCATTGCCGAAATCGAACTGATTGCGGCCCAGGAAGTTCCGCTGCACGGTCACGACGATGTCCGGGTACTTGCTGCCGACGGCGATGTTGATGGACGTCTGGCCATCGTCCACCCAGTTGCGCTCCACCAGCACGTTGGCAAGTTTGGCGACGTTCTGCTGCAGCATGATGGTGCAGCCGCCGTGGGTGCCGCGCGGGCTCGGGGCGCTGCCGGCGCCGGTCACGATGGAGCCGACCACGGTGTTGCCGACGATCCGGATGTTCTCGCCACCCTGGACCTGGATGCCGTCGTTGTGGGTTCCGTCGCTGTGGGCGGGATCGTTGCTCCAGTAGGTGAGCTCGTTGATGTAGTTGCCTTCGATGACCACGTTGGCGTAAACCGAGCCGCCGGGGCGGTTGAAGACGCCGATGCCGTCGTTGCTGCGCTTGATGCGGTTGCGGCGCGCGGTGAATTCATGGCCCACGATGCCGTCACGGTAGTAAGACGGACGGTCCGGGATGATGGTGCAGTCCTGGACGAGGAGGTTGTAGCAGTAGGCGCTGTTGGCGTCCACGACTCCCGTGTTGGCCGACGGGATGTACTTGCCGCCGCGCAGGCGGCAGTTGCGGATGACCACGTTGCGGGCCCGGACTTTGATGTCGCCGTAGATGTCCAGGTTTTCCAGCAGGGTGCCGTCCCTGGTGATGACCAGGTCGGCGCCGCTGGTGTTGTAGGGGGTAAGGACGGTGCCTGTGATGACGCCGGTGTTGGCGCTGGTGGGCTTGTAGGTTCCGGGGATGAGGTCCGAACGGCTTGCCGCGGTGGCAGGAGCGGCAACGGCGTAGCTCGCAGCGACGGCTCCCACGACGCCTGCGGCGCCGAGACCGAGAGCCTTGCGGCGGGATAGTTCAATGCTTGGCTTCAAAGTTCATTCCTTGCTTCGTAGTGGGCGTCCTGGAGGACCGCGGCACACCCAGCGGCCGTGGAAGTCCGGATTGCCCGGGAAAAAATGGAGCGCTAGCCGTTGCAGCGTATGCCGCTGCGATAGGGCTGCGATAGTCCTGGCGGGGCAATGCGAGCGTGTCGCATCGGAAGACTTCCCGGAAGACCTCGACGGGTGCGTTCATGCACCCCGGGTGGCGGGAAGGGACTGCGTGAGCCGGTGTCGATGCCTTCGGACCCTTGAGTGCGGTGCAGGCTCCGTGGAGCCGGCCCGCAAGCGGGTGGACGGCGGGCATCGCGGCAGGCTTCGGCCGGGTGTTCGCTCGTGGCGGGAGGTGGATCGCCATGGTTGTTGCCCCTGCGTTTTCGGACTCCGGGCACGGGGAAACGCACCGTGGGACCGGGCTGCAGAGCAACGCCGGGCCGGCGAAATGTGCGGTGCCAGGCGTGGAGCAAACCACAGCTTGGCGTTTCCCGTAGGCATCCCCGACCCCGGCTAACGAAAAACCACGCTAGTGGAGCCCGGACTTTTGTTGCAAATCGGTAACGGCCGAAAACCGCTCCTGCTGCGATGGTTTCGACTTGGTAACGGTGCTTGGCAACGGCGCGACACGCCGCGATAATCACCGCCATTCCGGGAATTTTGTGAGAAGGCTGGCGGCGGCCGGAAATGTGACGAAAAATTCTTTGACCCAAGACACCTCGAGGTTCTTTTGGCTGTGTTCGGGGTCACTTCTGCGGGCTATTGTGGGTGCACGGACGGCTACGCAGGGAGGACCGTGGTGGCTTTCGCCAGGAAAGCATTCGCAAAGTCGCGGCGCTGGCGGAGGCGCCTCAGGGGAGAAGCCTTCGCCGCCTGGGTGCGGCTCTGGGGCGGTGCCGCAGGCCACGGAATCCTCCTTGACAGCCGGCTCAGGCTTAGGCACTTGCCGCACAAGGGGTGGTCGCTCGGGGACGGGATCTACTTCGGCGAAGGCGTGATCCTGGACATCCGGCCCGGGGCCGTGTTCAGCGTGGGAGCCCGGACCAAGCTCATGCATTACGTGATTGTAGGGGCCGGCGAAAGGGTGGAGATCGGCGACGACTGCCAGATCGCGGAGCTCACCTCCATCCGGGATTCGGATCACGGCGTAGACGTGGCCGGGCTTATCAGCACCGCTCCGATGAGCAGCAAGGCGATTCGGATCGGAGACAACAGTTGGGTGGGCCGCGGCTCTGCCTTGATCTCGGGCACGGAGCTTGGCTCCGGCGTCGTCATCGGTGCAAACAGCGTGGTCCGCAGCCACATTCCGGACAACAGTATTGCCGTGGGCGCGCCGGCCCGGGTCGTGCGCCAGCGGGACGTTCCGGGAGTCAACTAGCGGGAGCCTGGGACGGCGGATCTCCCTGCACCGTGGCCGCCGCCCCGCGGGCTACTTCCGCTTGTATTCGCTGTACACGTAGCCGAAGGCCCCGGACGCCATCCCCGTTCCGCGGGCGATAGTGCGCAGCCCACGCGCCCGCAATGACATCGACCCGGTGACCGTCCCGGCGAGCAGCCGGGCACTGCCGCCGGCGACCCGAACCGCTCCGGACACCAGGTGCCGGCCCCGCACCAGGACCTTTTCCGCAGCGTTTTCCGCGAGTTCAAGACTCACCCTCGCCGCCGAGTTACCGCTTCGAAGCGCCCTGCGGAGCACCCACTCCCGGGTCAGCCGCGACACCGGCACACGGTCGATGACGGCGGCCTCGTCGCACCACAGCATCACGCCGCCCAGCCTGACCAGCTTGCGCGTGAACAGCGTGTCCGAGCCGCCGCTGAGGCCGAAGCGTTCGTCAAAACTGAGGCCGAAGGCACGGATCTGCGGAAGGTCCAGGAGCAGGTTGTTGGTTGCGGCCACGGTGAGGCGGGTGCCAGTCTTGAGCCTGCGCCGGTCGAAGAACCTGCCCTCCTGGATCCAGCGTTCCGGGGTCCTGGCGTACTCGCTCACCACCGGACCGACGACGGCGGCCGCACCGGTGGAGCTGTGCAGGGACATCAGGGTGCGGAGCCAGTTTTCCGTGGGGACCTCGTCGTCGTCGATGAACACCAGCACGGAGTCCGCCGCAGACTCGGCCAGGGCGCGGTTGCGTGCGGCTGCGATCCCCGGACGCGGCTCGTGGACATACCGCACGCGCGGGGAGGCAAAGGCCTCGACAGCGGCCCGCGCGCTACCTGCCGGGTCGTTGTCCACCACCAGGACAGAGGCTTCGCCACCGACGCCTTCCAACTGTTCCTGCAGGCGCGGAATGGCCAAGGCCAGGTCTTCCGGGCGCTTGTACGTCAGGACGGCGACGACGAGCGATCCTGCGGGGTCCTGGCTCATGGTTCCTCCTTCGCGAGGGACTGCTGTCCGTCCTGCCGGGAGAAGAGCGTCCGGGCTTGGGAAAAGTACAGCTTCAGATGCTTGCGGTGGAACAGGAACAGGGCGGCAATGTGCACCGAGACGAAGAGTGGCAAGCCCAACGCAAGGAGTGCCGGCGCGGGGAGCTGGAGCAAGCCCAGCGCGAGGTAGGCGGCCGCGGCCCAGAGGGCTGCGTGCACGGCTGGCAGGATCACACCGAGCTGCTGTCCCACGGTGAACCCTGTCAGCCGGGACTGCAGGACCAGCAGCACCGGGGTCAGCAGGAACCCGGCCGCCACCAGGCCGAAGGCGACCCAGAACAGCCCGAACTGGAGGCCGGTCACGATGCCGCCAACCTGTACGAGCGCGGCGGTCACCTCGTAGCGGACGATCAGCTTTCCTTTGCCGAGGCCCTTCATCAGGGAGGGCGTGATGTAGAAGATGGTCTCGCGGGCGCCCCCGATCGCGAGGATGCTCACCAGGGGCGCGGCCGGAAGCCAGGCATCGCCGAGGACCAGATGGACCAGCGGGGCCGCGGCACACGCGACAAAGGCCATCAGGGGGACAACTGACATCGCCAGGATGCGCATTGCACGCGAGAGGTGCGCGGCCACCATCGGCGCATCCCCTGCGGCCCGGGAGAACGCCGGGAACATGATGCGGTTGACTGTCTGCCCCACGAGCTGCACCGGCACCACCATGATCCGGTAGGCCATGCTGTAGAGCGACAGCGGGAGCACCCCCAGGAAGCGGCCCACCACGATGTTGTCCACGTTGCGCGAAAAGTACGCCAGGAAATCCGTGAAGAACACGCTCATGCTGAAGGCAAGCAGCGGCCGGACTTCGCTGAGGTGGAAGTTGGGCAAGGGCCCGCGGGACGCCAGGAGCAGCAGCAGGGCGGTGAGCAGGTCGGTGGTGATCACCTGGAAGGCGAGTGCGTAATAGCCCGCGCCCAGCAGCGCGGCGGTGATTCCCGCCGTCGCGCCCGCGGCCGCTGCAACGATGTCCGCCCGGGCCACCTGGCGCAGCAGGAGCTCGCGGGACAGCATGGCCCGCGGCGTGATGGCCAGGCCCTTGAGCGGAATCGCCACAGCCAGCGGCAGGAGCAGCGCGGTGACTCCCGGGGCATGGAAGAAGCCCCCCGCCCACGGTGCCAGGAATACCGTGACGGCGCCGATCAGCACTGCGAACAGCAGGTTCACGGTGGCAGTGGCCCCGGCTGCGCGGCGGCTGACCTCGGGCCGCTGGATCAATGCTGAGGACAGGCCTTGGTCAAGGAAGAGGGCGGCGAACGTGGTGTAGACGGTGGCGGCGGAAATGATGCCGTAGCTTTCCGGGCCCAGAAGCCGTGCCAGGACCACGGCGCACAGCATCTGGAAACCCTGCCGTGCCAGCACCGCCGAAAGGCTCCACCGCACTCCGCTGACTGCGGTCCTCCCCGAGAACGCCGGTGTCCCGTCCCCTGGGGGTCCGGGTGAGGAGGCCTTGGCTGCGGCGGGATGGCGGTGCATGGCGGTTAGCGCTTCCCGCTCCGGACGCCGACGGCGGCGGCAACCTGCCGGGCCATGTTGTCTCCGTAGCCTTCCGGGCTGTGCCGATCCCGGGCCACTTGCGCGTCGGCGAGAGCGTGCTCCCGGTATTCCGGCCAGCCGTCCCGCAGGGCGGACAGGGCCTCCGCAAGGGCTCCCGCGTCCCCGGGCTCGACGAACTGTACCGAGCCGTACCCGCCGGCCGCCTCACGAAGTCCGGAGGTATTGCTGGCGATCACCGGCCGGGCAGCGAGCAGGGCCTCGACGGCAGTATTCCCGAAGGGTTCATCCAGCCGCGAAGGCACCACGGCAACGTCCGCCCCGGCCAGGAACGGCCACACCTCGCCCTGGAAACCGTGGAAGGTGATGAACTCCGCCGCGTCCGCGCGTGCTACCTGTTCCCGCAACTGTTCTTCGTACGCTTCGTTGCCGGGGAATACTGCACCTACCAAGGACAGCCTGGCCCGAACGCCCCGGGCACGGAGCCGCAGCACGGCGTCGATCGCCACGTCCACCCCCTTGCGGTGCGAAAGGCGCCCCAGATAGACCACGTCCAGGCCGCCGTCGAGCTCCCCGCGCGCCGGAACAACCGCATCCGGTCCGGGCACCCCGTTGTATACCACCGTCGCACGGCCCCGCAGCCGCGGGAGGGACGCGGCAAGGGTGTCGGCGCTGAAGCTGCTGTTGGTGACGATGCCCCTGGAAAGCAGGAGGGGGAGGGCCAGGGCTGCCCGCAGGGGGCGGGGAGCGCTCGATTCGGCCTCGTGGACATGCGTGAGGACCGGGATCCCGGACAGCCGGGCCAGGACCGTCCACAGGGGCACGGTGATGGTGTTGGCAAGCACCAGGTCCGGGCGGCTGCCGCGCAGCAACGCGACTCCCGCAAGGCTGCCGCGCACCGCGGCCGCGGCGAGCTTCAGCGCTCCTGCAGGTGAGAGGAAGCTTTTCCGGAGCACCGGCGTCGGGCAATACACCACGTTGACGCCGCGCGCATGCAGGCCCGCCACCAGTGGACCGGGCGCGGGAACGGTCACCAGAACCCTGGCGCCATGGCGCAGCAGCCCGTCGACCGTTTCCAGCAGGACACGGTCCGAGCCATAAAGATCGGCGCTCGGATGGGCCACCAACACTGAGGGCCGGGGTTCGGAAGTGCGCACTTTTCTCCTGTCCGCACGGGCCGCCCGTGTGGTAGAAGCTTAGGACCGCCGGAAGCCTTTTGCCAGCGGTTCAGGGCGCCGGGGGCACACCCGGCAAACCCCCAGCTGGGAAGCCTTCCGAAGCGGCCCGGGGCGTTCAATAATGGTGCGAACAGACAAGACAACACAGACAAGGCATCGGGACCGGACCGGCGAGCGGAACAGCCCTGGAAGCCACCTTGGGGGCGGCTCTTTGGAACTGTCAGAGTATCTCCGCGCAATAGCACGCGGCTGGTGGATCGTGCTGCTGTGCGCCGTGGTCGGACTGGGTGCTGCCTGGGTGGTCACGGAGAACATGCAACCGCAGTACCAAAGCACGGTCCGCTTCCTCGTGGTGTCCCCTCCCATCACCGGCCAGTCTGCGCTGCAGTCGGACGAACTCTCCCGCGGCCGCATCGCCACCTACGCCGCCTTGGTGAAGAACGACCTCTTCGTGGACCGGCTCCTGAAGGACAGCGGCATCCCCCTTGACGGCGCGCAGGCCCAGGAAGCCATCAGTGCCTCCAGCGACCGGGACACCCTGCTGCTCACCGTCGTGGTCACCATGCCGGACGCGAAGCAGGCCGTCGCCACGGCAACGGCCATCGCCAAGAATTTCGGCCCGGCCGTGAATGAACTCGAAGAGGGCCGCAAACCGAACTCCGCCTCGCAGACCGTGCTCAAGGTCGTGTCCGGCCCCACCCCTGAAGACGCCCCGGTGGCTCCCCGGGTGGGCCTGAACCTCGGGCTGGGCCTGTTGCTGGGCGTGGCTCTGGGCATCGGGATCGCCGTCGGCCGCCGCCTGATGGACCACTCCCTGCGTACCCCCGAACAAGTCGAGGCCGCAACGGGCTTGCCGCTGCTGGCGCGCATCCCGCTTGCCCCGGCCGCCCGCAACCTTGACCGGCTGTTGGGCCGCCGTCCCGATTCCCTGGTGGATGAGGCCGGCCGCCGGCTCCGCACCAACGTTGACCACCTGACCCAGTCCCAGCATCTGCACTCGGTGACCGTCACCTCCGCCACTGCCGGGGAGGGCAAGACGACGGCGGCGTTCCTGCTCGCGAAAGCCTGGGCCGAGTCCGGCCATACCGTGCTGCTGCTGGAAGCGGATCTCCGGCGCCCGGAGATCGCGCTGGAACTGGGGCTGGCGAAGACCACCGGACTTTCGAACGTCCTTTCCGGCCAGCTGCCCTTGGACAAGGTGATCCAGCGCACCGCCTTCGAGGGCCTGCACGCGCTCGGTGCGGGCACGGTTCCGCTGCAGCCCACCGAACTGCTGGGCAGCAAGCAGACCCCGCTGGTGCTCGCCGCGCTGAAGGAACGGTACAGCCGGATCGTCGTGGACGCCACGTCACTGCAGCCCCTGAGCGACGGCGCCATGATGGGCGCCCTCACGGACGGTGTGGTCCTGGTGGTGCGGCACGAAAAAATCACGAGACAGGTACTGGCCTCCGGCATCGAAAACCTCCGGGCCGTCGACAGCCGGATCCTCGGGGTCGCCCTGAACGCCCTGCCGGACCGCCTCGCCGAAGCCCACCGGCGCGGGGGACCCCGCACCCGCCGCGCCCATCGCGCGGAGACCGTGGATCCGGGCCGCGTGCGCGGCTGGCCGGAGCCCGGCGCGAAGGGCCGCGCCGGGACCGATGCCGGCCCTGATCGCGGCCGAGCGGACGACGGCGGAGCCGGGAACTCCTCCACGGAAGACCCGGACGGGGCGGCGCTCCCGCCGCCGCGGCGCGGATAGCGGTACGCCATGGTCAAGCTGGCCCTGTGGATCGTTTGCTGTTTCGGCTTTGCGTGGTTGTTCCGCCGGCGAATCCGGTGGACTTTCGCAGCGGTCCTGGGGCTGTGGATGCTGGTCCCCACTGTCGGCAGTCCGCTGATCACCGGAGTGGACAGCGGCTCCCTTTCGATGCACGCCGCAAGCTGGCTGATCTTTGCGGTCTTCATTGTCCGCTTGGCCCACGACCCTGTTTCCCTGCGCCAGGTGCTTGGCCGGGAGTTCTTCCTGTTCATGGGGCTGACCCTGGTGGTGCTGGCGGCGTTCCTGGCGTCCCGGAGCTCCCAGGAAGGCGGCGGCATGGTACTGCTGGTGGACCAGATCCTGGCCCCGGTGCTGTTCTTCCTTGTCCTCCTTTCCGCCGCGCTCACGGATCCTGACCTCGTGACCGCGCTGCGGACCATGTTGCTCACCTTGGTGGCCGTGACGTGCGTGATCGCCCTGGTGCAGTGGCTGACCCACAGCGTGCTCTTCTATGAGGAGGGCTTCCTCACGCAGTACTGGTTCAATCCGGAAACCGACCGTTGGATGGGCACCTTGGACCAGCCGCTGGCCCTGTCCTTGGCCATCTGCGTGGCTGCCCCGCTGGTCGCAGGCCTGAAGCACAACCTTCTCCAGGCCCTGCTGCTGATCCTGATGATCACCGGCGTGCTGGTGACCCAGTCCAGGGTGGGCCTGTTCGTGGTGGGCTTCTCGGTGGTGGCAGTGGTGCTCTTCGCCAAGCGCCGGGTGTGGGTGAAGATCGTCTTCCTCACAGTGCTCTCGGTTGCCACGTGGTTCATAGTGCAGTCGCCGCTGGTGGCAGGCGTGGCACAGCGACTGGAGGACGACACGGGCTCGGCCGAGGCCCGGGCCCGGGCCCTGGAATACTTCGTGGCGCACTGGTCGGACTACTTCATCGCCGGACAAGGGATCGGCGCCAGTTACCGGGTGGCGGTGCAGGGCGGCCTGCAGACCAGCTTCGAGAACCCCCTGGTCATGTACAGCATCGACTTCGGCATCGTGTTTGCCTTGCTCTACTTCAGCGTCATGGCCTACCTGGTCCTCAAACACGCGCCCCGGCACCATTTCCGCGGCCTCACTCTGGCCGGGCTGCTGGCGGTGGTGGTGCCCCAGACCTACAGTTCGCTGGCCACCCGTTCCGCTGCGGCAATTGTGATCTGGACCGTCTTCGCCATGCTGGTCATGGCAGGCGACGAGGTGGTGAGGCAGGGGCAACTCCTGAAGGCCGCCCCGGAGTTCGCGGGAGATACGTCCCTTCCGGAGCCGTACCGGGCAGGTAGGAACTTATGAGCGGCAGTGCAGCGGGCGCTCCCTTCGGGCGCCGCGGCTTCCTTGCCCTGGCGGCACAGGGTGCGTTCGCGGCCGGCAGCGCGCTGGCCGTTGGAAGCGCACTCACCGGCTGCGGAGGCTGCCCGCAGCCAGGCAGCACCGCTACCGCCGTCCCCACCCTGGCACCCGTACCGGACGTCCCTTTGCAGCCCGGCGGACCGTACACCATCAAGGACCTGCTCTCCACGAAAAGCTTCTATATCGCCCACCGGGGTTCCGGCGACAACTGGCCCGAACACACCATGCGGGCCTATTCGGAGTCAGTGGCACTCGGCCTGAAAGCGATCGAGGTGTCCGTGTGGGCCAGTTCCGACGGCGTGCTGCTGTGCCACCACGATGCCAGCACCCTGCGCACCAGCGGCCAGGATTTCCAGATCCCCGCCACTCCCTACGCGGCTTTGGCCCAGCTCAAGGTCGATGCCCGGGCCTGGCTTGGGCCTGCCACGCCGCTTGAGCCCATGCCCCGGCTGCGGGACGTCCTGGACGCCTTCGCCCGCAGCCACGTGATCTTCCTGGAGGACAAGGGAGGCACCAACGCCGACGCGATCATAGCGATGCTCCAGGACTACCCGGACAGCCGTGAACACATCGTGTGGAAGCAGCCCGCCATGTCCCCGGGCCATATTTACGCCCGGCAACGCGGGTACACCACCTGGGGCTACTTCACCGGCAAGGAGCTGGACAGGGCCGCGGAATTCCAGGACCGCCTGGACCTGCTGGGCGTGCCCACGCTGGCCCCGGAAGCTCCGATACGGCAGCTTGTGGCCATGGGGAAACCGGTGATCGCCTGGGAGGTGCACCGCAGGTGGGAGCGCGGCCGGCTGCAGCGCCTTGGCGTGCGCGGCATGATGTGTTCCAACGTGCCCTATGTGCTGCAGCGGCTGGCGCCCATGGCGACGGACAGCCTGGGCGAGGGCAGCCGGGCCGCGGGGGACCTGCCGTGGAAAGCGGACAGCGACTGGGCTGAGCAGCCCGCTTTCGTGGACGATGCGCTGCGTTTCGGTTCCGCTCCCGGATCCTACACGGTGGGCTCCATGGCACCGTTGGCCGCACCCGGCTGGCGGCTGGACGTCGAACTCCGCTGGCCGGAAGGCGCAGCGTCCGGCGGGCGGCGGGCAGGCATCGCCTTCGCATTGGGCGACGATTCCCCGGTGGCCCCGGCTCCGGATGGCGGAGGGCAGGCGGCGAGCCAGGGCGGGTACCGGCTGGACATCGCGGCGGACGGTTCCCTGGCCCTTGGCAGGACTGACAAAGGGCAGGGCCAGCCGGCGCCCCTTGCTTCCGCTGCCGGCGGGGGAGCAGGGGAAGGCCAGTGGTTCCAGGTCCGAGTGGAAATGGCGCCGGTGGGTATCCGGGTGAGCGCTTCGGTCGACGGCGGACGGGGCTGGAGCGCGCAAAGCAACGACACTGCATTCCACGGGGGCTATTTCGCCCTGCTTGCGGGGGCAGGTCCAGGGGGGAACGGTTCAGGGGGCGACGACGGATCTCCGGTCGAGTTCCGGCATTTAGCCGTGACGGCGCTCAGCGCCCAGGAGATGTGCATCGCCTAAGTGAGCGGCGCCTAAGTGTCGCCGGGGCCGTGGGATAATTAGGATCAGTCAGTGTGACGTAATTGGCCCGGGCTTCTTCGTTGGAGCTGCTCTTCCGAGCGCGGGCCGCGCCGCATGCCCAAACAGGTCCACCCAGGAGTACGCCATGGTTGCCATCCCCACACATCTGCTTCATTCGGCAGCAACCCTCGACAACGACGAGGTACGGCGGATCCGCAATGATTTCCCGATCCTGCACCAGCAGGTCAACGGCAAGGACCTGGTCTACCTTGATTCCGGCGCCACCTCGCAGAACCCGCTGAGCGTCATCGAAGCCGAGCAGGAGTTCTACGAGCAGCGCAACTCCGCCGTGCACCGCGGGGCCCACTACCTTGCTGTGGAGGCCACCGAATCCTTCGAGGATGCACGCGAAACGGTGGCCGCGTTCATCGGTGCCTGGAGCGAAGAACTGGTCTGGACCTCCAACGCCACCGAGGGCCTGAACTTGCTCAGCTACTCCTTCCTCAATGCCTCCCTTCCCGGCGCCACGGCAGAGTCCGCGCGCTTCGCCCTCGGGGAAGGGGACGAGATCGTGGTGACCGAGATGGAGCACCACGCCAACCTCATTCCGTGGCAGCAGCTCGCCATGCGAACGGGTGCCACCCTGCGCTACATCCCCGTGAACGACACCGGAGCCCTGGAGCTGGAGGAGGCCGTCCGGATCATCGGCCCCCGCACCCGGGTGCTCGCGTTCACCCATGCTTCCAACGTGCTGGGCACCATCAACCCGGTGGCCGAGCTGGTCGCCCTCGCCCGGGAGCACGGCGCCCTTGTCGTCCTGGATGCCTGCCAGTCCGCGCCGCACCTGCCCTTGGACGTCAAGGCCCTCGACGTTGACTTCGCCGTGCTTTCCGGCCACAAGATGCTCGCGCCAACCGGCATCGGGGCCCTTTACGGCAAGGCCGCACACCTGAACGCCATGCCGCCGTTCCTCACAGGTGGTTCGATGATCACCACCGTCACCATGGAGAAGGCCGCGTTCCTCCCCGCGCCCCAGCGCTTCGAGGCCGGCACCCAGCGCATCTCCCAGGCCATCGCCCTGGCCTCGGCCGCGAACTACCTCAAGGAAACCGGCATCGCCCGGATCCACGAGTGGGAAACCGTCCTGGGCCAGCGCCTCGTCACCGGGCTCAGTGCCATTCCCGGCATCCGGGTGCTCGGCCCGGCTGCTGGCCAGGAGCGGATCGGCCTGGCCGCGTTCGACGTCGACGGCGTGCACGCCCACGACGTCGGACAGTACCTTGACGACCGCGGCATCGCCGTCCGCGTCGGCCACCACTGCGCGCAGCCGCTGCACCGCAGGCTTGGGCTGACTGCCACGACGCGGGCCAGCACCTACCTGTACAACACCACCGACGACGTCGACGCCCTCCTGGAGGCCGTGTCCGGCGTGCGTTCCTACTTCCGAGTTTGAGGAACCCATGAGTCTTGACGCCCTCTACCAGCAGATCATCCTGGACCATTCGAAGCTGCGCCACGGCGAGGGCCTGGCATCCGAAGAGCCGCCAGCCGGCGCCAGCTGCGGGGAATCACACCAGCTGAACCCCACCTGCGGGGATGAGATCACGGTGCGGCTCGCCGTCGTCGACGGCCGGGTCAGCCAGCTGCGCTGGGACGGCGACGGTTGTTCCATTTCCATGGCCTCGGCCTCGGTGCTCACCGACCTTGCCGAAGGCATCGAGCCGGAGGAACTCCGCAAACTGATCGAGGTGTTCCGCGGGATGTTGCGCTCCCGCGGCAAGATCGCAGCCGACCCGGAGGTCCTGGGCGACGCCGCCGCGTTCGAAGGCGTGGCCCGCTACGTGGCGAGGGTCAAGTGCGCCATGCTGTCCTGGGTGGCGGCGGAGGACGCGCTGGGGCAGGCGACGACCTAACGCCGCCTAAGACTGCTTAGGGCCGCCCCAGCCCCTTGTACGTCCAGCCGGCCGCGCGCCACTTGGCGGGGTCCAGGACGTTGCGGCCGTCGAGGATCCGCTTGTTGGACACCAAGGCAGCTGTTTCGTGCGGGTCCAGTTCGCGGTACTGCTTCCATTCGGTGAGCAGCAGCACGGCGTCGGCGCGATCCAGTGCGACCTCAAGGTCCGGCTCCAAGGGCAGCTCCGGGAAGCGCTTGGCGGCGTTGGCCAGTGCCTGCGGATCGGTCACGGTGACCACGGCTCCCTGGAGCTGAAGCTGGGCTGCGGCGCTCAGCGCGGGGGAGTCCCGGACGTCATCGCTCTCCGGCTTGAAAGCCGCTCCCAGCACCGCGATCCGTTGCCCCATCAACGTTCCTCCACAGAGCTGGCGGGTCAGTTCCACCACCCGGGTGCGGCGGCGCATGTTGATCGCGTCCACCTCGCGCAGGAAAGTCAGGGCTTGGTCAGCGCCGAGCTCGCCCGCGCGGGCCATGAATGCGCGGATATCCTTTGGCAGGCAGCCGCCGCCGAAGCCGATCCCGGCGCTGAGGAACTTTGAGCCGATCCTGTCGTCCACGCCGATCGCCTCGGCCAGGCGCACCACGTCCGCGCCGGTGGCCTCGCAGACTTCGGCCATGGCGTTGATAAAGGAGATTTTGGTGGCGAGGAAGGAGTTTGCGGCCGTCTTGACGAGCTCGGCGGTGGCGTAGTCCATCACCATGCGCGGCGTCCCGGCGGACATCGGTTCGGCATACACCTCGTCCAGGAGCGCCACGGCTGGATCGTCCTCGGAACCGGTGTCCACGCCGTACACCAGCCGGTTCGGGCTCAGGGTGTCGCTGACGGCATGGCCTTCGCGCAGGAACTCCGGATTCCAGGCCAGCATCGCCCCGGGCTGGCCTTCGTGCACGATCTCCGCCAACCGGGCAGCCGTTCCCACCGGGACCGTCGACTTGCCGGCCACCAGCTCTCCCGGCCCCAGCTGCGCGGCCAGGGACTCGACGGCGGCATCCACGAAACGCAGGTCCGCGGCGTTCTCGCCACGCTTCTGGGGTGTGCCGACGCAGATGAAATGGACCTGTGAGCCGCGTGCTTCGGACATATCCGTGGTGAAACGCAGCCGCCCGGATTCTTCGAGTTCTTTCAGTAGCTCGTCCAGGACGGGTTCATAGAAGGGGGCATGGCCGTCCGAAAGTTCGGCGACCTTGGCGGGATCGGTCTCGACCCCCACCACCTCGTGCCCCAGCTTCGCCATGCATGCGGCATGGACGGCACCGAGGTAGCCGCAACCAATGACTGATATCCGCATGCAACCCCCATGGTCGACGCATCAATGAAGCCACAGTACGACTATCGGCGGCGGAGCGCACCGGGTGCGGCGCAATTACTTTCGGGCGACGCCCCGGCCCTCTCTCAAGCCCGGCCTTCGGTGGCGGCGAAAACGTCAGGCACGCCGTCGCCGTCGTCGTCGCGCTGTTCTTCCAGCTCCACCTTGCGGTAGTGGCGGTTGCGTGCCCTGAGCACGACGGCGGCAAGCAGCGCCGCGCACAGGGAACCTGTCAGGATGGCCACCTTGGCGTGGTCGTTGTGGGCGGAAGCGGTGCCGAAGCTGAGTTCGGCGATCAGGAGGGAGACCGTGAAGCCGACGCCGGCCAGCAGCGCCAGCCCCGCCACGTCGATCCAGGCGAGGCTGCTGTCCAGCCGGGCGCGGGTGGACTTGGTCAGGATGAAGGTGGTGCCGAAAATCCCGAGGGTCTTGCCGGCGACGAGGGCCGCGACGATGCCCAGGGCCACCGGGTCGGTGAAGGCCGCCGCCAAACCTTGGCCGCCGCCCAGGGCCACGCCGGCCGTGAAGAAGGCGAACACCGGAACGGCAAAGCCCGCAGAGAAGGGCCGGAGTCGGTGCTCGAAGCTCTCCGCCAGGCCGTGCTCGGGTTCGCCCTTCCTGCCCGAGGAGAGCACTGGGACGGCGAAGCCGAGCAGCACGCCGGCCACCGTGGCGTGGATTCCGGAGGCGTGGACGAATGCCCAGGTGGCCGCCGCCAGGGGGAGCAGCAGGTACCAGGATCGGATGCGCTTCTGGACCAGGAAGGTGAAAGCGGCGAGCGGGAGCAGTGCGGCGAGCAGCATGAGCGGTTGGAGCCCGCTGGAATAGAAGAAGGCGATGATGCCGATCGCGATCAGGTCATCGACCACGGCGAGCGTCAGCAGGAAAGTGCGCAGCGCCGCCGGAAGGTGGGTGTTGATGACGGCCAGCACGGCCAGGGCGAAGGCGATGTCCGTGGCGGTGGGGATGGCCCAGCCCTTGAGGCTTTCGGCACCGGAGCCGAGGTTGAACAGGCCGAGGTTGAAAAGCACGTAGATGACGGCCGGGAGGGCCACGCCGCCCACGGCCGCGGCCACTGGGACCACGGCCTTCGCCGGATTGCGGAGTTCGCCGGAGACGAATTCGCGTTTGAGTTCGAGCCCGGCGATGAAGAAGAACACCGCCAGCAGGCCGTCGGACGCCCAATGGCCGATGCTCAGTTCGAGATGCCAAGGGGCGTAGCCGAGCTTGACGTCCCGGAGCGCGAAATAGCCGCTGGCCCACGGCGAGTTGGCCCACAGCAAGGCGGCCACGGTGGCGAAAAGCAGCAAGGCGCCGCCTACGGTTTCAGTCCGCAGGATCGCCAGGACCCGCTGGTATTCGGGGAAGCTGGCGCGGGCGAAGACTTTGCGTACGGGGGATTGCGGGGAAATCGGGTGCGGGTTCATGCGGCTCCTTGCGGGACGGTCGGCAAAATCGTTGCCGACCAGACTTCCCGGCGCACCTTTGTCCATCCTACCCAACTGACTCGCAGTCGTTGTCGTTATGAGCGCTCAAAACGACAACAACTGCGAGTCAGTTGGGTAGGGGGAAGCGTCAGCCGAGCAGACCCGCGACGCCGATTGCCGCCGTCGCGAGCCCCAGCACCATGGAGATGCTCACCAGCACCACGTGCACGGTGAGGAACCTGGTGGGCTTGCCGGCGGCGTCCCGGGCACGAGGGTCCTTCATGACGCGCTTGAGGAACTGCGGCCACACCGCCAGGGACCAGACGCCGGCAATAACCAGCACCCAGCCGAGGATTGCGGGGAGGTGCATGCTAGTGGCTTTCGAGCCAGGCCTCGGCCTGCTGCGACTGGATGTTCAGAGCCTTGCCGACCATGGGCTCGGCAGCTTCGGCGATCTTGCCGCCCAGGAACGGAACGGAGGAGGTCACATTGCCTTCCAGTTCGATCCGGGTGTTGCCGCCTTCGGAAACCAGGCGCTGCGCGGCGGTGACGTCCAGGGGAGCTCCGGCAACCTTCAGGGCGATGGTGCTGGTGCGGGAACCGTCGGCGGCCGGGGCTGCCCACTGCTCGGTCTGGGTGACGGTGAGGCTCTCGCCGACGAACTTGCGGGCGATTTCCGGAAGGCGGGTGGTGGGCAGGGTGCGGACCGTGACGGTGCTGAACGCGCCTGAGGGGTCGCCTTCCACGTTGAAGGATTCGAGGGTGCCGCCAACGAGTTCGCTGGTGTGCTTGATGAATTCCTCGTTCACGAAGACAGCGGCGACGCGGTCAACGCTGTGCGGCAGGGTGGTGGATGCGGCCAGGGGCATGGGGGTCCTCCATGGTTTTTCTCGGTTGAGAGCTCTTGAGGCTCCCAAACATCCTACGGGGTGTCGCGGGCCACTCCGACGCGGCCCCCTCCCGGGACCCGGGCGGCTGCAGGAAGACTCCCTCGGCCGGAGGCGGGGTAGGCTGGAAGTCCCGGGCATTCACTCGAATTTCCGGGCATTTGTGTGGGATCCACCCTAGGAGTTTCAGCCATGAGCCTCAACGGCCTGCGCCGCGTCCTCGGCGAAGACGCCGGCTTCGCCAGGGTCCGCCCCGAAGCCGCGCGGGGATTTGCCGGTCGCAGCGAGGATTACCAGATCAGCGCCCCGGCCGGCCTGCGTGCCGCCCTGCTCGCCGAGATGGCGGACGGCCTGGCTGCGGAAGCTCCCGACGGCGGCGCCCCCGTCGTACTGGCCGTCACCGCCACCGGCCGCGAGGCCGAGGACTTGACGGCCGCCCTTGCCTCCTACCTTCCCGCCGATTCCGTGGCCGCGTTCCCGAGCTGGGAGACCCTGCCACATGAGCGGCTCTCGCCGCGGTCGGACACCGTCGGGCGCCGCCTGGCCGTGCTGCGCCGCCTCGCCCATCCCGAAATCGCCGCCCACACGGAAACGGCGGCCCCGCTGCGCGTGGTGGTGGCTCCGGTCCGTGCCGTGGTGCAGCCCGTGGTGGCCGGCCTCGGCGACCTTGTTCCCGTGACGGTGAAGGTCGGCCAGGAAGTCCCCTTCACTGAACTGGTGCGCAGCCTCTCCGACGCCGCCTACTCGCGGGTGGACATGGTCACGCACCGCGGCGAATTCGCCGTCCGCGGCGGCATCCTGGACGTTTTCCCGCCCACTGAAGACCACCCGGTACGCATCGAATTCTTCGGTGACGAAGTGGAGCAGATGCGCTGGTTCGCGGTCGCCGACCAGCGTTCGCTCACATCACTCTCCGGCACCATCCAGCACCCCACGGAGCTTTACGCCCCGCCCTGCCGCGAAATCCTCATCACCCCCTCGGTGATGTCCCGCGCCGCCACCCTGAAGCCGCAGATGCCCGCCGCTGCGGACATGCTGGAGAAAATTGCCGGGGGCATCGCCGTCGAGGGCATGGAGTCCCTGGCCCCGGTGCTGGTGGATGCCATGGTCCCGTTCGTGGAACAGCTTCCCGCCGGCTCGATCGCCGTCGTCATTGAACCGGAAAAGGTGCGCACCCGCGCACACGACCTCGCGGCCACCAACGAGGAATTCCTCGAGGCGGCCTGGTCCACGGCCTCCGACGGCGGTACCGCGCCGCTTGACCTCGCCGGGCAGGCGGCCACCGAGCTGCAGGCCGCCAGCTTCCGTTCGCTGACGGACACCCGCAGCGCAGCCCTGGCACACGAGGTGTCCTGGTGGTCCATCACCTCCCTCGCCACGGACGAGGACCTGGTGCTGGACATCGACGTGCTGAACCTGCACGCCCGCGAACCCCGCGGCTACCAGGGCGACGTGGCGGAAATGCTCGATTTCATTGGTTCCCACGTTCGGGACCAGTGGCGGATCGTGGTAGCCACGGACGGTCCCGGACCGGCCCAGCGCCTGGCCGAGCTCTTCCACGACGCAAGCATTCCCTGCGCCCGGGTGGACACCTTGGCCGAGGAGCCGCAGCCGGGCATCATCGAGGTGACCACCGCGGCTGTCGGACGCGGCTTCGTCCTGGACGGGCTCAAGCTCGGGCTGCTCACCGAAGCGGACCTGCTGGGGCGGGCCTCGGCCGCGTCCACGAAGGACATGCGCCGCATGCCCTCCAAGCGGCGCAACGCCGTCGACCCACTGCAGCTGCACGCCGGCGACTTCGTGGTCCACGAACAGCACGGCATCGGCAAGTTCGTCGAACTCATCCAGCGCAAAGTAGCGGGCTCCACTGGCGGCCCCGCCGGGGATTCCGGGCTGCGTGAATACCTGGTCCTCGAATACGCCTCCTCCAAGCGCGGCGCCCCCGGGGACCGGCTCTTCGTACCCACGGACCAGCTGGACCAGGTGACCCGGTACGTCGGCGGCGACACCCCGGTGCTCAGCAAGATGGGCGGCGCCGACTGGGCGAGCACCAAGTCCAAGGCCCGCAAGGCCGTCAAGGAAATCGCCGGTGAACTGATCCGCCTCTACTCGGCCCGCATGGCCTCCCGCGGCCACGCCTTCAGTCCCGACACCCCGTGGCAGCGCGAGCTCGAAGAAGCCTTCCCCTACGTGGAGACCCCTGACCAGCTGACCACCATCAACGAGGTCAAGGCGGACATGGAACGGGAGATCCCCATGGACCGCCTCGTGTCCGGCGACGTCGGCTACGGCAAGACCGAGATCGCCGTCCGTGCCGCGTTCAAGGCCGTCCAGGACGGCAAGCAGGTGGCCGTGCTGGTGCCCACCACACTGCTGGCGCAGCAGCACTACGAGACCTTCACCGAGCGCTTCTCCGGCTTCCCGCTGCGGGTCAAGCCGCTGTCCCGTTTCCAAGGCTCCAAGGAAGCGAAGGAGACCGCCGAGGGCGTCAAGAGCGGCGCCGTGGACGTCGTGATCGGCACCCACCGCCTGCTGTCCAAGGACTTCGAATTCAAGGACCTCGGCCTGGTGATCGTGGACGAGGAACAGCGATTCGGCGTCGAACACAAGGAAGCGCTCAAGAAGATGCGCACCAACGTGGACGTGCTGGCCATGTCCGCCACGCCGATTCCGCGCACCCTGGAAATGTCCCTCACCGGGATCCGCGAAACCTCCACCCTGGCCACCCCACCGGAGGAACGCCACCCGGTGCTGACCTACGTGGGCCCGTACACCGACAAGCAGACGTCCGCTGCGATCCGGCGCGAACTGATGCGCGAAGGCCAGGTGTTCTTCGTGCACAACCGGGTGTCCTCGATCGAGCGGATGGCCGCGCAGATCCGCGAACTCGTCCCGGAAGCCAGAGTGGAGGTGGCGCACGGGCAGATGTCCGAAAGCCGGCTCGAGAAGATCATCGTGGACTTCTGGGAGAAGCGCTTCGACGTGCTGGTCTGCACCACCATCATCGAAACCGGGCTGGACATCTCCAACGCCAACACCCTGATCGTTGACGGCGCGGACAAGTACGGCCTCTCGCAGCTGCACCAGCTCCGCGGCCGCGTGGGCCGCGGCCGGGAACGCGCCTACGCCTACTTCCTGTACCCGTCCGAGAAGCCCCTGGGCGAGGTGGCGCTGGAACGGCTCAAAGCCGTGGCCGCCCACAACGAGCTGGGCGCGGGCATGCAGCTGGCCATGAAGGACCTGGAGATCCGCGGGGCCGGCAACCTGCTGGGCGGCGAACAGTCCGGCCACATCCAGGGCGTCGGCTTCGACCTGTACATCCGACTGGTGGGCGAGGCCGTGGCTGAATACCGCGGCGAGGCCGAAGAGAAGGCCGCCGACATGAAGATCGAGCTGCCGGTCAACGCCCACCTCCCGCACGACTACGTGCCCGGAGAGCGCCTGCGACTGGAGGCCTACCGCAAGTTGGCGGCCGCCGTCACGAACGAGGCCATCGACGAGGTCCTCGCCGAACTCGTGGACCGCTACGGCGAGCCGCCTCTGCCGGTGCAGAACCTGATCGCCGTGGCGCGCTTCAGGGTCACGGCCCGCGAAAGCGGGCTGTCCGACGTCGCGCTCCAAGGCAACTTCATCCGCTTCTCCCCGGCGAACCTGCCCGAGTCCAAGGTGATGCGCCTGAACCGCATGTACCCGGGTTCCCAGGTGAAGCCCGCGCTGGACTCCGTGCTGATCCCCAAGCCCAAGACCGCGAAGATCGGCGGCCGGGACCTGCAGGACGCCGAGATCCTGAACTGGGCCAACACGGTCATCACCGCCCTCTTCACCGACGCGCCGGCGTCTGCTTCCACGAGCGCAGGCTGATCGCATGATGGGAGGACATCACGCCGCGTCGGGAGCCGCGGCGTGGATCGCTATTGCCTCGACCGGCCCGTACGCCCTGGGCTGGTACCCGCTGGATTCCACCGGGATCCTGATCGGGGCGCTCACGACGGCGGGAACCGCCTTGGTGTGCGACTGGGACCACCGCTCAAGCACCATCGCGCACTCGCTGCCGCCGCTGTCGCGGCTGATCGCCGTCGGGATCGAAAAAGCCAGCGGCGGGCACCGTCAAGGGACGCACTCGCTGCTGGGCGCCGCCGCGTTCGTGCTGCTCGCGGCGATGGCGGCACAGTTCCAGCTCGACACCCCGGTGGGCCGGCTCTCCGTGGGCGCCGGGCTGCTGTGCATGTTCATGATCAACCTTGCGGCCAAGGCACTGAAGCTCTTCCCGGAGCACGGCTGGCTGGCCAACTGGGTGTTCGCGCTGGCCGCGGCCGGGCTTGTCACCTGGTTCGCCCCGCAGCAATGGGCCTGGCTGCCGCTGTCAATGCTGACCGGCGTCGTGGTGCACATCGTGGGGGACATGATCACCACCGGGGGAGTGCCGCTGCTGTGGCCGATCGTGATCAAGCCGCCGAAGTTCTGGCGCAAGCTGCCGCTGGTGAGCGGGATCTGGAAGGCCAACGGGGCGCTGTCGGTTCCCCTGCTCGGCAAGGCCGGCTCGCGCCGCGAATGGCTGCTCCTCATCCCGGTGAGCGGTTACGCCATGGTGGGGATCTGTGCAGCGGCCTGGGGGCTGGTGAAGACGCACTGGCCCGCGGTGGTGGCGGCGTTCGCCGGCTTCGCGGGACGTTAGGTCCTGCGGCCGCCACCCTCGCGGCCGCTAAAACGAGGATGGCCCGGGCAAATTTGAACTGGTCCCCGATAGTTCGACTCTCAAATTGTCTCCACTTTAGCGGCCAGCGACCGGCTCTTGTGAGAAGGCTCCGTCCCCACTTGGGACGGAGCCTTCTTCGCGTGGCGGTATGCCCGTCGTCAACAGGTGCTGTCGGCGGGCATGTTGGCTGGCATTTGTCTCTCTAGGTGGTGCGCTTGACGGCTCGACGGTACGGTCGACACGGTCCGCATCGGGTTGGTCTCACGCCGCAGCGGCGGCGATATCCAGACTTTTCATCCGCACGCCCGCGCTGTTGGTCCTCATCTTGGCGAGCAACCGGCCGGCGATCGGCAGCCGGGCGAGGCGGATCATCACGGACCGAAGCAGCAACTCGGCGCGGTTGCCTGGGGTGAAGAAACTGCGCATGTTCACACCGCTGCCGAGGTGGTGGTCGACGAACGGGCGCAGGTGGTCCTCCCAGTCCTGCAGCGCTCGTGGCACGTCATGCGGATGGCGTTCGAGCATGGTGCCGAGCAGGTCAGCACCGGCCAGGCCGGTGGATGCCCCCATGCCGGAATAAACGGTCAGGCACCACGCGGCATCGCCAACGAGGACGACTCGGCCGCGGTGCCAGTGGTCAAGGTGCACCTGCTCGGCGGAGTCGAACAGGTGGTCCGGGGCCTTCTCGAACTGCTCGAGCAGCCAACCGAGCGTGGAGCCGGTGGGCTCGGGGCCGTAGGCGGCGCGCAGCGAGTCGATGGCTGGCCGGGTGAACTCGGCGTCCACGTCGTCGGTGCGGTAGGAGAGCAGCACCGTCGGCGGGCGGTCGGCGAACGGGAACACCCACGCTGATCGGCCCTCCTCGGCCATGATCAGCCCGTCCTGTAGGCGGTAGCCGGGTACCGCCCCGGGCAGGCTGTACGCGGCGATCATGTAGTTCATTGGACGGATCGGGCTCTGCTCGGGTTCGAACGCAAGCCGGCGCACCGTCGAGCGCAGTCCGTCTGCCCCGACCACCAGGTCGAACCGTTCGACGATCGTCGTCTCCGTGGTCAGGTCGCGGATCTCAACGTCCACCCCGTCTAGGTACTGCTCCAGTGCGATGGGCACGGTCGAGTACCGGATCTCCACTTCGTCGGGCAGGGCGGTGAAGGCGGCGTCTTCGATGTCGCCCCGCAATACGAGTCGAGACCCGCCAAACACGTCGGCGTAGCTTAGACCGGGCCGGCGCCGGCCCGTGCGGTCGACTTCGTAGCTCACGGCTTCCGGAGCGACACGATTCGGCACGGCATCGGCGATGCCCAGCCGTTCAGCGGCGGCAACCCCGGTCCCGAACAGGGCGATGAAGTATCCGCCGCGGCGCCGCTCGGGGGCCTTCTCCAGCACCACCACGTCCCAGCCCGCGCGATGCAGTCGCAGCGCGGAGGCGGTCCCGCTGATCCCGAGGCCGACCACCAGGGCACGCTGTCGCAATGTCGTGTTCTTGTCCATGTGATTGGGCGCTCAGAGGCTCGGGGCAGGCGCCAGCTGGCGCAGGTTGGTGTTGTTCTGTAGTGCCCATCGCAGGGTCCGCGGTGGGCGCCCGAGCAGTGTTTCCAGCTGGTCGGAGAGGACGCCGTACCGACCGCTGGCGATCAGCCGGGTCTGGATCCTCAGGTGCTCAGCCACGTGCCGGGCCGTAGCCGGATCGCCCAGGGACTCCTGCAGGACCGTCTCGTCGAGGAAGGCCTCGTTCCAAGCATCGAGCTCCTCAGGGAAGTAGACGATCTGGCGTCCCAGCGCGGCTGCGTAGTCCTCAGCGAAACCGTACATGTCCTTCAGCTCCGGGCCGGTGAGCTCGTAGGACTTCGAGATGTGGGGTGCGGGGTCGACCAGCATCTTCACGGACACCTCTGCCAGGTCGTGAACGGCGATGGGTGCGAGCCGCTGGTTGCCGAAGGGCAGGCGCAGCTCACCGTTGTTAAGCGGGCCCAGCTGCATCCAGGTCAGATGGGGGTTCTCGGCGAACAGGGTCGAGCGCACGTTGATGGTCGGGAGGCCGGACCACTCCAGCACCCGCTCGCAGATCCAGTGCGCCCGCTGCTGCGGTGACCAGTCCGTGACCAGTCCGCCGAGCCAAGAACGCCGCTCTTCTTCCGGTGCGGTCATCTTCTCGAGCGTCATGTATGACTGCTCGTAGTTGGACAAGTGCACGAAGGCCTCGATGTCGCCTTGGGCTCGTGCCGCCGCGGCCATCAAAGTGAGGGCGTCGGCGTAGTTCGGCTGCGGGGTCATGCTGAAGTAGATGCGCTTGACACCCTTCAGGGCGGCGGCCACGTCCGCGGGTTTAAGCAAGTCGCCGACGAAGACGTCGGCCCCGGCCTCGCGCATCGACTGCGCTCGTTCGTCGTCCCGTCGCACGAACGCGCGCACCGAGTGGCCCTGTTCGAGCAGCATGTCGACCATCAACCTGCTCACGCCGCCGATCTGACCGCCGGCGCCGGTGATCAGAATGGGATTACGTTCCGTCATTTGTGTGTTCTCCATCAGGTTGGGGGTGAGTTGTAGTCGGAGGATGGGTTCAGGTGCGCGCGGGCGTCGTTTGCAGGAACAGTTTGAGCAGTGCCAGCAGAGTCTTGGGGTGCGTCCTCGGCCGGGAATTGGCCGGCGTCCGGGATCTCGACCACGGGCGCGTCGGGGTAGCTGAGCTTGAACGCGGGGATCACGTACTCGGGCAGCAGTGCGGTGTCCCGCATCCCCACTGCCGGCAACGCCGGCAGGCCTCTCAAAGTGATGATGGCGTCCATCGGCGGAAGGCCGGGCTGAGGGCCCTGCGGGACCTGCCGGGACCTGCCGGGGGAACGCGATGGCACCGGGGGACCGCGCCGGGGTCGAGAAGGGGCTGGAGTACGCGCGGATCCAGGTCGGCGGGCGATCTCCGGTCGGGCGACGTGTTGCAAATCAATCATCAACTGGAGAGTGGGCGATTTCGACGCCGGCGCGTTCAGGCATGGGGTGTCGGACTCGGTCCAGCCGCGTGCAGGGCCGCGTCGGTGTCCGCTATGGCCAGCATCCTGTTGATGTCGGCCCCGGCCAGTGCGCCGGCCGCTGCGGAGGCCCCGACCTGGGCGGTCAGATCGGTGGCGTTGCCGGCCACCCACACCCCCGGCACCTCGGTTATGCCGGCCGTGCCGGAGGCGAAACTGCGACCCTTGTTCGGCAGGTCCTGCACGGGCAGGTGCAGACCTTCCAGGCCCTGGGCGCGGATCTGCAGCTGCGCGAGGACCGCGAGGATGCGTCGAGTCACGACCTGACCGTCGGCCAGGCGAACCCCGGCGAGGGCGCCGTCCTCGCCATTGACGACCTCGGTGACCGGGGTGTCGATGATGCGGATGCCGCGGGCGGCGAAGCGGGCGCGGTTGTCCTCGTCCAGGTCGGTGCCGTGCGTGAAGTAGGTCAGGTCCTCGGTCAGCTGACGGTACAGATACGCGTGGGCGATGGAGACCGGGCCGGTGGCGAGGATACCGATGGGTTCGTCGCGGACCTCCCAGCCGTGGCAGTACGGGCAGTGCAGCACACTGTGCCCCCAGTGCTCGGCGAGCCCGGGCACGTCCGGCAGAACGTCGGTGAGGCCGGTGGCCACGAGGATGCGGCGGGCGGTGATGCTGCGGCCGTCGGCGAGGGTGACGGTGAACCGCAAATCCCCGTCAACTGAGGGGGCGGCAGGCTCGGCCGAGACCACCTCGCCGAGGACGATGCGTCCGCCGTAGTGGCGCACGTGCTCCCGTCCACGTCGAAGGATCTCGGACGGCGGCGTGCCGTCCAGGGCGAGGAGGCCGTGCACGGCTTCCGCTGGCGCGTTGCGGGGGTAGCCGCTGTCGATCACGACGACCGAGCGGCGGGAGCGGGCGAGGATCAGAGCGCCGTTCAGTCCTGCGGCGCCGCCGCCGACCACCACCGTGTCGATAGTGCCTTCGGCCAGTTCGTCGCTCGTGAATGGAGGAGTCGTCTCAGGCATGGTTTGGTCAGCCTTTCGGGTTCTGGACGGCTGTCGGGTTGGTTTCGCCGCGAGGGTCAAGCGGGCCACTCGCTGCCCATGTCGCGATCCGTTCCGCGATCGCTTCAGGGGCTTCGATGTGCAGGAAGTGGCCGAGGTGGGGGACGACGGCGCGCACGTGCGGTGCGGCGTATCGATGCCGGTCGTCCACGTTCGGGGGGAGGATGCAGTCGTCGTCTGCGCCGTGGATGTGCAGCAGGGGCACCGTGATGGGCTGGGAGAGGCGGCGTGTAGCCGTCAGCATGCCCAGGCGAGTCATCGCCCGGTAGTACTTGAGGGGTGCGGGAAAGCTTGCTCCGAGGTGCTCGTGTAGCTCCGCTTGGAGAGCCGGGTCGAGCGTCAGGCTTGGTGACCATTGACGCCAGAGGCGGTCGATGAGGGCGAAGTCGCGGGCTCGGGCGATCATGCCGCTTCCGGGAAGCTGGAAGAAGGCCATGTACCAGCTCCGGCGTAGCTGGGCGGGGCGAGGCCGGCCGATGAATGTGAGTGGGTGGGGGATAGCGAGCGTGACTGCGCGTTTGATGCGCTCGGGTGCTGTGACGGTGGTGTCGTAGGTGATCAGAGCACCCCAGTCGTGGCCAATGAGGTCCACCGGGCACTGGGGAGACCACTGGTCGATCAGCGCGACCACGTCGCCGGTCAAGGATGCGAAATCGAATGGACCCGCGGTCGGGGACGGGGCGTAACCGCGAAGCCAGGGCGCGAGGACGTATCGACCCTGGCGGCCGAGCTCGGCGAGGAACGCCTTCGCCGTTGGCGGGTGGTCCGGGAACCCGTGCAGGAAGATCGTCGGTTGACCTGTGGGGTCACCGCCCTGCAGAGCGTGAAAAGTGCCATGCGGCAAGTCGAAAGTGACGTGTTCGAAGTCCATATGTGTTGAACCTGTCTCAGAGGGGTCGGACGAGAGATGCTGGTGCTGGCCTTGGTGTCAGCTGGCCAGTTGGTTGAGCTTGCGGATTTGTTTGTCGAAGGTGCGCGAGGGCACGATCCGGCGCAGGAGGCTGACGCGTGCGGCCATCGAGCCGGCGGTGTACCGGAGCTTGGGGTTGGAGTCGGTGGAGGCCGCGACGATAACCTTCGCGACAACGTCCGGGTCGTCGGCGGTGCGCAAGGCGGTGGCCAGCACGTCTCGGGAGACCACCCGCTGTGCGGCGTAGATCGGCAGGGGCGAGTCGGGTGCCAGGCTGCTCGCCTCGAAACTCGTGCTTGTGTAGGCCGGCTCGACCAGCAGGATCCGGACGCCGTGCTCGCGAAGCTCGTGGTCGACGGACTCGGAGTAGCCCTCGACCGCATGCTTGGTGGCGGCGTAGATGGCAGTGAACGGGGCTGGGATCAGACCGAGTATCGAGGAGACGTTGACCACGCGGCCACTGCCCTGGGCGCGCATGTGGGGCAGCACTGCGTTTGTCATCCGCATCAGGCCGAAGACGTTGATGTCGAAGACCTCCTTGGTCTGGTTGATCGAGCTCTCCTCGCCGGCGCCGACTGCGCCCACACCTGCGTTGTTGACCAGGACGTCGATTCGACCGAACCGTTCGATCACCTCCCCGACCAAGGAGCGGACCGACTCGTCGCTGGCCACGTCGAGATCAAGGAACTTCACTCCGGCGAGCGGCTCCGCGTTCGCCGCGTTGCGACTCGTGCCGACCACCGCGAAGCCGGCGTCCACGAGGGCGCGAGCTGCTGCCCGCCCGATTCCTGAGGAAGCACCCGTCACGAGAGCCACTGGGGGAGATGTCTGCATGTTGGTTCCTTCGGCTATAGGCGGGACTTCGCCGCGCCAGATGTGGGTCGTCAGCCGTTTGTGTACTGAACAGTAAAAAACGTAGGTGATTCTGTACTGATTTGTCAATTACCGCCGTTCTGCTCTACCTTGTATGTATGGCGAGACCACGAACCTTCGACCGCGACCACGTTCTCCATGCCGCCGAGCGGCAATTTCGCGAGTCGGGCTACAACGGCACGAGCGTCGACGACATCAGCGCAGCCACCGGCCTAGGCCGCGGCAGTCTCTATGCCGCTTTCGACGGTAAACACGGTGTGCTGGTGCAAGCGATGGCCGGATACTTCGACCGGTTGGGAAACGTTCCGGCGAAGGTGCTCGCCGGCCCGGACGAGGGCGCACTCGAGCGCCTCCACGGCTATCTGCTCCGCGCCGTCCACGGGGTGCCTCTTGCCGACGATGTGCCCCCAGCTTCCGACCGGGCGGCGGCTGCTTGCTTCGCGGGCAAGATGGCTCTGGAGATCGGCGCCTCCGACGCCGAGGTGCAGCGCATTGCTGCCGAGTGTTTCTCTGTGCTCGTGATGGCGGTGGCCGAGTGTGTGCGCGCAGCGCAGCGCAACGGAGACATCGGCCCGGACGCGGATGCTGAAGATCTTGCATACCTCTTGCTAACCGTTATCCGCGGGACCGACGTCGTCGGTGCGTACGGCCACAGTCCTGCCCGCTTGACCCAGATTGCCGAGAGCGCATTCGCGTTGCTGCCGCGCGGGAGCCGCCGGTGAGGAGGGCGCAGCCGAGCGGCTGAAAGCAATCCGGCGTTATACCAGCGGATGTATTCGTGCAGCGCTGCCGCCAGTGCCTCAGTGCTGAGGATGGACACGGTGGAATATCTTCCCTGAGGTGTCCAAAGACCGCACCCGAGCGGACGCTTAGCTATCTGCGGATGCTCCAGGACACGCCGTCACCGCACCCCAGGCACGAAGAAAGCAGCTGCGATGGCAGGAAATGATGGTCCGGGAGATCACACGGCGACTCGGGGCCAGTCCTGACCAGCCGGAGGATCCCAGGCCAAATGCTCTGGTCACTGCCGCCCTCGTATGTGGCGTCCGATCTAGCGGATCGCTTCGGTGAAGGTGCCATCAGTGGCTGATGATGCCGTCAACCACCCGGCGATCGCCCCGGAAAGGACGACCCCGTCCAGCAGACGACGGCAGCAACGGCTGAATGCGGACCCACTGCCCATCAGCCGAAACAGGAGTACGCGACACCCCTTCAAGCATTCCGGACAGACACACCGGAATGAGGAGACATGCTTAAGGCCGCCAGGGCCTTAACGCGGTATTGAACGGGGCTTAGGCCGTTGAGCTTGGTGGAGATTCTTTCGGTGTTGTACCAATTCGATGTAGTCGTGCAGTGCGGCCGTCAGTGCGTCGGCGTTGAGGAATCGGACGCGGTTGAAGAGCTCTTCTTTGAGGTGCCCGAAGAAGTTCTCCATGACGGCGTTGTCGTAGCAGTTGGCTTTGCGGGACATCGATTGGACCGCGCCGGCGTTCTGCAGAAGTAGGCGCCAGAGCCTGTGCTGGTATTGGAATCCCTGGTCGGAGTGCACGAGTGGTTTCTGCCCGTCCTTCAAGGCGGCTAAAGCCTCGCGCAGCGAGGCATTAGCCAGCTCCAGATTAGGAGAGCTTCCCATGGCGTAGGAGATGATCTGCCGGTCGAAGAGGTCCATGACCGGCGAAAGGTAGAGCTTCTGGTCACCTACGCTGAACTCGGTCACATCGGTAACCCACTTCTCATTCGGGGAATCCGCGTTGAATTGGCGTTTCAGTAGATTCGGCGCAACAACGCCCTGCTCGCCCTGGTAAGAGCTGTAGCGCTTTTTCCTCCGGACCTTGCAGACCAGCCGCAGCGAACGCATCAGCTTTGGCACCTCTACCTACTCCGAGTCGGGTCGCTACCGCCCAAGCACCCCAACCCGTTTTGAACAACGCTACCGCGGCCTCGCGCTGCTCCTCGGACAAGGAACTTCCTCCATGCATGAACTGCTCCCCGAAAGTCAGAACTGATTTCTCAGTCCAACTTTCGGGGAGCAGTTCAAATTGCCCGGGCCATCCCTTTGTTGGCTGTTTAGTTTTCGCCGGCCGAGTCGGAGCGGCCCAGGATGGTCTGCGGAATCCAGAAGGCCAGGGCGAACAGGCCGAGGCAGACGGCCATCGGCCACGGGTTGTCCAAGGTCAGGAAGGACAGCGAGTAGATGGCGCCGAGGAACATCACGATGATGACCAGGAACAGCACCAGGCTCTGGGCCAAGTTGTTCTCTTTTTCAATCGGCTTGCTGCCAGCGTGCTGGGACATTCTTTCCTCCTCGGCCCCGCGGGGCTCAAATTCCATGGCGGCTGCCGGGCCGGTCAGTAAGCGGATGAACCCTGTTCACCCTTGACGATGGCAATTCCGGAGCTCGCGCCAATACGTGTTGCACCAGCAGCAATCATAGCCTGTGCGTCGGCCAGGGAACGCACCCCGCCCGAGGCCTTGACGCCGATATCCGGGCCCACGGTCTTGCGCATCAGGGCCACGTCCTCCACCGTGGCACCGCCGCCGTTGAAGCCGGTGGAGGTTTTGACGAAGTCGGCCCCGGCTTCCACCGCGGCCTCACAGGCCAGTACCTTTTGTGCGTCGCTCAGCAGCGCCGTCTCGATGATGACCTTCAGGATTGCCTCGCCGGCGTGCACGGCCTCCCCGACGGCGGTGATGTCATCCACCAGCGCGCCCTTGTCGTCGGCCCGGGCCGCCGCGATGTCGATCACCATGTCGATTTCCTCCGCGCCGTCCAGCACCGCGCCGCGGGCTTCGAACGCCTTGACGTCGCTGGGCGTGGCGCCCAGCGGGAAGCCCACCACTGAACAGGTCAGCACGCCGGAGCCCCTGAGGGCCTTGGAAACCGTCTTGACCCAGATCGGGTTCACGCAGACCGATTTGAAGCCGTATTCCACGGCTTCGGCACAGACCTTGCGGACTTCGGCCTCGCTCGCCTCGGGTTTGAGGAGGGTGTGGTCGATGTAGGAGGCAATGCTTGCTGCGGTAGCGGCGTCGTTGCTCATGGCAGTCCTTCCGTGGCGGGCCGGGTGGCCGCTTGGTGGCTCGTCAAAGCACCATCTTGCCACAGCATCCCGGGCCCGCCGGCGGGGGTGTCAGGCCGCCTCCGTGACCCGCATTCCGGACGGTGCCGGCCGTCCCGCATCCGCGGCCAAATACGCGGGTTCTGCTGATTGCGAGGCCTCTGCCAGATGTCCGGCGCAGCGGGCGGCCGCTTCCTTGGCGGAGAGGAGCAGCCCCAGCCGCAGGCCGTCGCGGGCTGCGGCGTCGCCGATCGCCCGGATGCCCGGCACGGAAGTTTCGAATCCGTCGCCCACCAGGATGCCGCCGTCGGGAGTTGTCTTCAAACCGGCGCTTTCGGCGAGGCTCGTGCGCGGCGACCGTTCCTCCGCCAGGACCACGAGGTCGCCGTTCATGATGCTTCCGTCGTCGAAGACGATCCCGGCGGCAGCCCTGCCGGAGACAGGGGAGGAGACGACGGCGGCCGGGCGCAACGTAGTGCGGACCGGACGGACGCCGCACGCCCGCAGGACCGCCTCGGCCTGGCCCGCGGACGGTCCCGTGCCTACCAGGATGCCCAGCGGCCGGCGGCCGAGGGCAGCGGCGATCTCCTTGACGTCGGCGCCGAGGCGTTCGGCGTCGTCGATCGTGGAGTAGGCAAGGGCGTGTTCGGCGCCGTGCACCGGGGGCAGGACGGGTGCCGAGCCGGTGGCGATGACCAGTTGGTCGTAGGAGAACTCAAGGCCCTCCGTGGTGGTCACCTTCCGGTTCGCTGCGTCGATGAAGCTGGCAGCTTGGCCGAAACGCACGGAGACCTTGGAGTGCGCGGCGGCCTCCATCAGCCCTTCGGGGCACTCGTCGCGGTTGCTCAGCACGGTGATCCGGCCGGCGAACGGCGGGGCGGGGTAGCCCAGACTGCTTCGCTGCACCGAACTTTCCAGGCCGGTCAGGTGGCGGAGGAGGGCCTGGGCGGCGGGCCCGGCTCCTGCGATGACGAGGTGGGTTGAGGTCTCCGGCATGGCGGGTCCTTTCGCTTCGTGGGCGGGTGTTTCCGAGCGGAGCTCAGGTGGTGGTTCGCGGTTGCCTTCAGCCTAGGAGTGCGCTTTTTCGGGAGTGTTTCCCGGGGGTTGCAGTTTTTCGTGGTCCCGTTCCCTGACTGTTACTGGGCGGTAATGAGGTGGGTCACACGCGGGTGGTGGGGCGATAGCCCAGGTCGAATTCGCCGACGCCTTGTGTGGCTTCCAGGCGCCGTGGAAAGGGAATCCGCGGCGAACGACATCGTCGGCCTGCGCAAGGACTTCATCGAAGAACAGTGGTCCAGCTCCGTGCTGGCCGTGGACCGGCACCGGCCGAACGAGGACCTGCACCGTTTGCTCAGGGCCCGCGATTCACGCTGCCCCTTCCCCGGCTGCGGTATCCAGGCCCGCGAACTGGACCTCGACCACACCCGCGATGCCGCCCTCGGCGGTCCCACGGACGCCGGCAACCTCGCCGGGCTGTACCGGCGCCACCACCTGCTCAAGCACCATTCACGCCGGACGGTCCGGCAGACCGGGGCCGGGGTCCTGGAATGGACCAGTCCCACAGGCCGGAAATACACCGACCAACCCCCAACACCCACCAGCCACCGAACCACAGCCCGGCCGCCCCGCCAACCCGACCCGCCACCCTTCTGACGCCATGCCGCCCAAGGGTGCACAGCGCCAGTCCCCCCAGTGCGGTCCAACCGGGGAACGGTCCAACCGGGGAACGGTCCTACCGGGGAACAGCTCAGCCCGGAAGCGGGGTCACTCGCCGCCGTACCTTCTCACGCGCAGCGGGTGCTATTCCGCAACTCGGACCGCCCCGCTACCCCCGTCCGCCCCGTTACCCGCGTCCGCCCTGGTACCCGCGGAGCCGCGCGCTACCGGTAACCCCACCCGCCTCAGTACCGCTCAAGCAACTCCCGCAACCCGTTGCCGATGAAGCCCGCCGCCGCGGAGGCCCGGTCCAGGAATCCGTGCGAGCCCACCGGCTCCACCGAAGCGATCAACGCGGCGGCGTCGCCCAGGGCCATCCGGAGCTCGGCTGCCGGGAATCCTTCCAGCTCCAGCACGGCGCTGCGGGAGTCGGTCCACGCGTCCGGTCCGGGGTCGTCGTGGAAGGTGCGGGTGACCGTCAGCTTGTGCCAGCCGCCGTCGAGCAGTACCTCCGCGCGGTAACGCAACATGTCTCCGGACGCCTCTACCCGCCCGCCGGCCAGGAAGCGCCGGGCACCGAACCGCCCGGAATCCAGGAACCCGGACAGCCGGGCCCCTGGGGCACCATCGGAAGGCATTTCAACGACGGCGGTAAAGTCCACTTCCTGCCCGTCAAGGCTGCCGCGGAGCCGGTCCGTGTACCGGACACCGGGGGCCGGCTCGCTCATGGCGGTGCAGCGTTCGTCCTTCGGCACGCCCTCTGACGAACGGGTAGCCAGATACTGCCGGGCATCCCGGTAACCCATGGCCACGAGCGCGTCGGCGCTGATCCGGCCGAGGTAGAACTCAGGGTCCAGCGGCAGCGGGTGCTCCGGCCGGATGACGTGCAGCACGAACTCGCGGCCGGCGGCCCTGGCGCCGTCGAAATCGGCCAGCAGTGCCCCCATGGCACTCATCTCGATCATGTGCACGTACTGCTCCAGCGGCCCCTCGCCCCAATAAGGGGAGTTGCCGATGCACCAGATGAGCCACACTTCTTCGGCTCCGCGCCGCAACGCCTCCCGCACGTTGGCGTCCCGGACCCACACGGCATCGGTCCAGACTTTACCGTCGCGTCGCAGCGGGGTCAGGAAAATCGGCAGGGACATTCCAGCGGCCATCAGTTCGGCGTCGATTTCCGTGGCGTCGATCGCGTGGCACCGCTTGCCGGTGAACTCCACCACGTTGAAGGAACCCCCGACGGCGCCCGGTTCCGTTGCGCGGCTGCGGATGGTTCCGGCGTCGATCCCCAGGGCCGGGAAGACCTTGTTGAGCAGGCCGTCCGCGTCGCCGAGCGCCGGGAGGGACCACGGGCCCTTGAGGTAGTCGCCGAACGGCAGGGCCGAACCGAAGTCCTTGACGTCCACCACGGACCAGCGGGCGCACATCTCCTCCGGCCCGATCCCGGACAGCAGCATGCCCGCCGTCAGGATACCGCCGGAAGTGCCGTCCACATGGCTGAATTCCAGGCCTTCCTCGGCCAAGGCCCGCACCACGCCGGCCTGCCAGGCCACACGCATCCCGCCGCCGGCCAGCACCAGGGAACGATTCATTCCAGTCCTTCCTTTTCCCGCCCATACAGGCCCCGCCAGTAGACCCCGCGCCAATAGACAAAGCACAGCACCGCGGTCGCGAGGTCGAAGATGGCGACCGCCAGCGCCGCTGGAGCGAATACCCCGCTCAGGACGCCGAGCCCGACGGCGGCAAACGCCCCGGATTTCTGGATGCCGGCCCAGAAGATGACCTCCGGGGAGGCGTCGCGCTTGAGCAGGGTGTGCAGGAGCAAACCGCCCACCACGATCATGAACATGCCCACCGTGCCGAACAGTTGCAGGGCGAGCGGCGTCGGCTCGGCGCCCAGCAGGGGCAGGATGAGCCCTCCAAAGGGGATTTCCGCGACCCCGGTCAGCGCGGTGATGGCAGCCAGGATGACGAGCACCGCGCGCAAGGGGTCGGCGGCGGCCCAGGCAGCCGGGCCGGTTTTCGCAGTGCCGTTCCCAGTGCCGTTTTCCGTTGGGCCGGTTTTCACAGGTAGGACTCCAGCAGCCGGCCGCGGTCCACGATCAGCCAGACCATGGCAAGCCACACGAGGGTGGAGACGTAGAAGCGGATGTCGTTGAGGAACATCCAGCGCCGCAGCAGGGTGCGCAGTTCGGCGTCATCCTTGAAGTCCCCGCCACGGATGCGCACGTTGATGGGGATGATGATGCCCTGCCCCACCACGGTCAGGGTAATGATGCCGAGCAGGCAGAGGGCGGCGGGAATGACGCGGATGCTGCCCCATTCGCTCCAGACGAGGATGGCGCCGGAGATGAACATGGGCGGCACCACCACGGTGAAGAACTTGGTGGCCTGCCTGGTGGGGATCCCGAAGTGCATGTCCACGTTGCCGCGTTCCAGCGACTCCCAGGTGGGGTAGAGGAACCACTTCAGCACCCACATCGTGCCGACGTACATGGTGGCGCCGAAGAGGAAGTACAGGACATTCAGGAGCAGCAGCCAGTTCACGACGAGGCCTTGACGTTCCCGGGGATCCGGCTGCGGTCCGGCGGTTCCAGCCACTCCTGGCCCTGGCCCAGCCCCACCACGCTGTCCATCATTTCGCCGCCGCGCAGGGCCGCGGCTTCCGCTTCGCTCGGTGCGGTGAGGAACCACGCTTCGTAGTGGTCATCCAGCACGCCGTGGGCTTCGGGCAGCCAGGCCGTGAAGACCGGTTTCTCCGCCACCTGCAGGGTCTTGAGGAGCGCGACGCCGGGTGCGTCACCCAGGATGAGCCGGGCCTTTGCCGCCTTGCCGAGCGCGAGATCCCCGGTGGCCTCGAAATAGATGTTCGATTTCCAGAGCATGCCCCTGAAGGCGCAGTAGTTCGAGGCGGCGAGTTTCAGCGGCAAGCCGGCCGGCTCGGGGCGTTCGATTTCCACGAAGCATGCCAGCACCCCGTCCTTGTCGTACTGGGCCGACACGGTGGAATCGGTCACCACGAAGTCCAGGTTGGCCTGGTGCTTGGGCATGCCCCAGATGCCCTTGCCGCCTTTGACCGAGATTTCCGTGCTGACCGGCAGGTCCACCACGAACTGGCCCAGGCCGAAGGTTTTCTGGAAGAGCAGGGGCAGCAGCGGAGGCACCGGCCGCCTGCCATGGGTGATGGCGATGGCCAGGGAATACTCGATGTACTTGCCGATGTCCGTGGATTTGTAGTTCACCACGGTGACCACCAGCAGGCCCTTGCCGCCCAGGCTGAAGGGGCGCATCTCTTCACCGGGCAACAGAGCCGCCGCGGCGCGCTTGTTGATGGGGAAGGCCGCCATCAGCACGGGCGAATCGTCCGAGTTGACCGGCATGGAATAGGGGATGCCGTCCGCCCGGGCAAACCGTCCGCGCAGCTCGTTCTGGCGCCGTGGCAGGGGAGAGGGCATGAGCCGGAGGAGCCCGGCCAGCAGCCCATTGAGCTTGTTCATGAGTCGAGCTCCTTGCCTGAGTTCAATTCCTTGACGATGATCGGGAAAGTGTCCCGCCAGGCGTGGGCCCCGAAGAAGACGTCCAGGTGGCCGTAGCCGGGGATGAGATGGAGCGCGTCCTTGCCGGGGCGGTGCCGCTGGAAGAACCGGAAGGTGCGCTCCTGGCTCTCGGGCAGGAAGCAACGGTTGTCCTGCCCGGCAAGGAACACGAAACGGGCATCGGTCCGGGGTGCCTGGGCCTCGTAGTTGTCCGGGAGTTCCGGGTGCGATCCGGCGGCCACCATGTGCCCGGCGCGGATGCTGCGCCCCATCTCCTCGAAGAAGCTCACCGGGACCTCGGCGAACTCACCCTTGATCCATTCGTGGGTGGTCTCGTCGAGGTTCTCATGCGACCACAACGCCGGCCTGCCGCTGCCGTAGGTGAAGCTGACCAACTTGCACACCGTGTTGTCGCATTCGTGGTGGGTGGCCCTGACCAGGGAGCGCACGAAACGCGTGAAGTAGCCGTTGGAGCGGTTGCCCCAGGCCGGGGAAAGGTAGGGGGTGAAGGCCTTCACGATCGGGGTGAAGTGGTCGATCTTGAAGCGGGAGAACGCGGGGACCACGGGATGCAGGGACACCGCGTTGGAGATCACCGTGTCCACCCGGGGCAGCAGACCCGCCGCAGCGGACATACTGAACGAGGTGGAGCCCTGGCAGTGCACCACGGCCTTGAGCGTGTCCGCTCCGGTGGCCTGCAGGATGTGCTCGACGGCGGCGGGATGGTCGTGCACGGCGGCGTCGCCGAGCGTCCAGGACAGCGGGTCCAGGTCGATCGAGGCGCGCCAGTTCAGCATCCAGACGTCCCAGCCGTCCTCCAGCAGCACGTCCACCAGGGTGGTGGGGATGGGCGGGCGGAACAGTTCGGCACGGACCCCGGAGCCGTGCACCAGCAGCACCGGACCCTTGGCCGGTTCAACGGGGGACGTCACGTGCACCAGGTTCAGCGGGACGCCGTCGCCGGCCGGGAACGGAATGACCTCGCTGCGGTGTTCTGCCCGGGTGATGGTCATGGTCATGGTTGGCTTCTTTCCCGCTGGACGGTCGGCTGGATGGTGATGGGTTGTTCAAGGAGCCGGACGGTCGGCAAGCCTCCGGACGGGCCTGAGCCTCCGGACGGAACGGGCCGGACGCCGTCGTGCGTGTCTTCCAGGTCCCAGTCCCGGCACACGGTCTCCACCAGGAGGGGGTGGACGGTGAGGCTGCCGTCCGGATCAAGGTGCATCCGCAGGAAGCCCTTGTGGTCCTCCACGGCCTGGCCGGACATCTTCCACGAAGCCACCTCCCCGCCGGGCGTGCGCAGGATGTACAGTGCGAAGGCCTCGCTACCCAGGACCCAGCCGGAAACGAAGACGACGCCTAGTACCAGCAACGCACCAGGCCCGGAGGGAAGCGGAAGCAAGGCAGCCAGGACGGCCAGGCTGATGCCCGCGCCCAGGGCAATGAACTGGTAGAGGACACCGCGGAGCAGGGTCAGCAGCCCGCCCCGGCCTCGGAGCAGGCGCGTTCTGCCAAAGAGCTTCCAGAAAACCACCAGCAGTCCCAGGGCGAGCAGCGGGCACAGGACGCCGAAGAACAGCGCCCGGGGCAGGCCCACCGTATCGATTGCGGCCATGAGCGGGCGGCCCCGGCCGCTGCTGTAGACCACCCAGCCGGCCAGGAAGAACACCGCGTGGACGAGGCCCAGCAAGGGGCCGAAGCCCGGGTTCCGGGCCGGGAGCCAGTACTGCGAGAAAGGGTTGGCGAGGCGGAGTCCGAGCAGCCGGCTGGTGTCGCTGGCGGGATGGCTCCCCGGGGCGCGGACGAAGCGGCGCCCCGTTCCGGGATCCGCCCGCCTCCGCGCCGCAGAAGGGGCGGCGGCGGACACTGAGCGCTCGCGGACAGGCTGCGGAAGCCGCAGCTCCTGGGGCAGCCAGTGGGTGTCGGATAGGTACGCCCCGCCCAGCCCGCAGGTGATCAGCTGGACCGGGGTGCCGCCGTCGGGATCCGATTCCGCATAGCGCGAGTAGTGGTGCAGGTCCCCGCTCAGCCAGAGCCGCACGGTGGCGCCGGTGTCTTCGAAGAGCCCGGTCTGCGGGTTGAAGCGGCGGCGCAGGTAATCCTGTTCGAAGAAGTCCGCCTGCTGGAAGGCCCGGTCCCCGGCGGCTTCCGAGTAGACCCACGACGGCGAGGCCAGGCAGAGGATGATCGAGTCGCCCGGAACGAGCCGGCTGCTGACGTTGCGGTAGAAGTACTCCAGTTGGGGCTCATCGATGTACTGGCCCAGCTGGCTGTCCAGGCCCAGGAGCCACCAGCCGGGTGTGTCTTCACTGCCGCTAAGCCGCACCGCGAAATAGCTGCGGTTCTGCACCGTGCGCCAGGACCCGATACTGCGCTGGCGGGTGAAGACCCGGATGAACGAGGTGAGGCCGTCGTACCAGTCGTGGTTGCCGGGCAAGGCCAGAAGGATGTTCGCAGGCGGGCAGCTTGTTGGCGGCGGACTGCTTCCCGGGCCAACGGGGAAGGCCGCGCGGTACGGACCCACCATGCGGTCCTCGTAGCGGCCCGGGGACGCAACCGGATAGACCTCGTCCCCGCCAAGCACCAGGATGTTCCCGCGTTTGAGTTCGGTCCCGTCCACCGTCAGCTGCTCTTGTGCGAGAAGCAGGGCAACGGTGTACGTGGCGTCGAAGCCGTCGCCCAGGTCCGCGGTGAAGTCCAGCCACAACCCGTCCTTGGCCAAGGTGCGCAGTTCCGGCAGCCCGCGCTCCACGGGCGGCTGAGCCGCCTGGCCAGGGAGCGGGAGGCGGGCCAGCTCGAGTGGCGTGCCGGGAAGCCCTGCCTCCAGTTCGCGCTTGTCGCCGAAGTCCGCGAAAACCGTGGCGGTCATGACCTTCAGGGCGGTGCGGCCCAGGGCGATCGGTGCAAGCCAGCGCACCGCTTCCCGTGGCGTGAAGCCCAGGTCCTTGCTGTGCAGTGCGAGCTCTTTGCGCTTCATCGCCGTGCGCGGTTGCCGTAGACCCGCCAGAGCTCGCCGAGGAAGAAGTTCCCGAACGTGGCCAGGGCCGGCAGCGGATCCGGGCCGACAGCCCGGAAGGTGGTCAGCTGCCGGGCGAAGTCCAGCGGGCGGATGCGCAGGATCCCCGCCCCGGCGACGGCGGCCGCGTCCGGGGTCTCCCACTCGGCCGACGGCGGTTGGCCAGGATCCGGGGGCGGCACGTGCCCGCGCACGATCGTGGCGTACAGGGTGGTGGTGTCCGGCCAGGAATCCAGGCCGGCCTCATTGCGGATGAGCTTGAAGCCGGTGAAGGTGAGCGGGGTCCCGCCGGGGTCGCGTAGCCACAGGCGGTAGAGCATGCGCCGGGCGGGCCGGCCGTCCGGGGACGCGTCCACCACGAACTGCTTGAACCAGCCCTGTTCCACCGGCATCTTGCCGCCGAAGCGGTCCGCCAGGACATAGCCTTCAGCTCTGGCCTGGTGCAGGGGGTCGTCCACGAAGGCGTCGATGTCCGGGGCCGTGATGGTCAGCTCGAACATGATCCGGCGGTCCCGATCCCGGCCCAAGCTGAGGCCCTTAGCCGGATCGCTCTGCCCGGGGCTGAACCAGCCGTGCATCTGTTCAGTGAAACTGACCGACGTTGCATCCGTCTTTGCCATGGTCGGCGAACCAAGTCCGCGCGTTGCTGCCGGCCCTGCCAGGGCAGGGCGTTCGGCTTTGGCGGCCTTTCCCTTCGTGGCATCCGGGGCCAGGACCCGCAGCGATTCGGCAGGGGACTCGACGACGGCGCCCGGCGCCTGTGGTGTGCGCAGCACTGTTTCCGCGGCGATGCCGCGGGCAGTGGAGGGGGCGCCTTCCAGCAGGCGCCGGCAGGCGCGCTCGGCGAACGCCGCGATGGTCAGGGAAGGGTTGGCCCCCACCGGCCCCGGCATGGCCGCCCCGTCCACCACGAACATTCCGGGATAGCCGAATACTTCGCCGTAGGAATCGCAGACGCCCTCGGCGGGGTTGCGGCCGGCCGGGGCGCCGCCGATGGGGTGCACCGTGATGACCCGTTTGGCCCACCAGAGCGGATTGTCCACGAAGTCCCCGCCGAGTTCGCCGGCGATGTCCGCCATGGTCTTGCGCACCCTGCCGAAGTAGCCCGCGGAGGTGGCGAGCGTCCAGTTCACCGCAAGCCTGCCGTCCTGCAGGCTCAGCACGCCGTCGGGGATGTCCCGGCCCATGCCCAACAGGGGCAGCGAACTGGCGGAGAGGCTGCCGTCTCCCAGCGCCGCGGCGAGATCGGCCGAGACATTGGAGCGGCGGGCTTCGAAGAGCCGGTCCTTGAGCAGTTGGCCGGCCACGCGGGCCGTGCGGCGCACCACCTGGCCGAGCTGGCCGGTTTCGATCAGCCAGTTCATGAAGGCGGGGTAGCCGGCGTCCTCCACGTAGTAGCCGCGGCCGGTGCCGCCGTCTGCGGTGTCCGGCACCCGGATGGCCGTGGTGATGACGGGCCCGCGGCTTCCGGAGAGGGTGCGGGTTGCGGGGACCTTGCCGCCTTTGTGCGTCTTGGCACCCATGATGAAGGTCAGCAGGTCGCCGTTTCCGCTGAAGCGGCTGCCGAGCGTTTCGCTGAGCCCCGGTAGGGAGGCACGGTTGCGCAGCAGCAGGAAGTTGCTGCCGAAGGTGCCGGCGCCGATGACGAGGTTCCGGCAGTGGATGATCCGTTCGTGCAGGGGAGCGTCGGGGTTCTCCGGATCGTGGACCACGTATCGGACCTCGTAGCCGTTCCCGGAACGCCCCGACCTGCCGTTGCCGGAACTGCCGTTGCCGGAACTGCCGAGTGGCCTGATGCCGCGCACATCGTGGAACGTCCGCAGATCCGCCCCTGCCTTCTTCGCCTTGGAGAGGTAGTTGTGGTCCAGGGTGTTCTTGGCTCCGGAGTTGCAGCCAAGGTCGCACTCGCCGCAGAGGGTACAGGTGGTCCGTACGGCGCGCTCGCCGTGGACGCTGCCATATGGCGCGGCGGACAAGGGCTGGTTGGTGCCCGGCTCCGCGCCAGGCGCTGTGGCGAAGGTGACGGCGATCGGCGGCCTGCTGATGGATAGGCCCAGGGCGGCGGCGCTGGCTTCCATCGCCAGGGTCTTGGCCGTGTCCTTGTATGGATACGGGACGGGCTGCAGCATGGCCTCGGCGTCCTCGTAAAACGGCTCCAGGTCTTCGTAGCTGAACGGCCAGTTCTCGTAGCCGCCGCCGGGAACCGGGGACTCCTTGACGAACCACTTGGGATCCTTGCGCAGCAGCACGTTGGCGTAGATCAAGGACCCGCCGCCCAGCCCGCTGGAGACCAGGCCTTCCATGCCGCGGAAGGTCCAGGCATCGAACAAGCCGTAGAGCCCGCGGTCCGGGTCCCAGAAATTGCGGCCCATTTCCGCCGGGCTCCGTGCGAAGCTGCCGGGCGGGTAGACCTTCCCGCGTTCCATGAGCACCACGGATTTGCCGGCTTCCGCCAGGCGCAGGGCCGCCACGGAACCGCCGAATCCGGAGCCGACTACAACGGCGTCCACGGTCTCGGGCGGCCCGCCGGGAGCAGATCCGGAAGGGTCGTCCTGTTGATACTTGCCCGGCAGGGTCATGGCCGTTCCTTAGGAGCAGCTGCGGAATATAGCGACATGTTCCCACCGGCCACGCAATCTGTCCATGCCTTGGAGTAATTGCGGCGGCTCCGCTGCACCAACCCGGAAGCCGGGCTGCGCCACGCCTCAGACGCGCAGGCGATAGCCCCGTTTCACTACGGTTTCCACGAGGCTGCCGTCGGGCAGCGCGGAACGTAGGCGGCTGACCGTCATGTCCAGCGCGTGCACTGAGCCGCGCAGTTCGAGCAGTTCCGACAGCGACTCCCGGGAGAGCACCGCGCCGCCAGCCCCGAGCAGGGCCCGCAGGAGCAGCAGGGGAGCCGGGGCAAGGTCCACCACTTCCCCGTCGATCTTCAAGCAGCGGCCGCGCAGCTCCACGTGTCCGGCCTTGGTGGCCAGGCGCCGCACATGGTTCAGGGCCAGGTGCTCGGTGACCAGGCGGATCAAGGCACCCATGCGGTAGCGGTCCGGAATCAGCGGGGACAGTCCGGCGTCGACCAGCGGCTGGGCCGTGACGGGCCCGACGGCGGCAACGGTCACGTGGGTTTTGAGCGCTTCGATCAGTTGCTGGTACATGCCCATCTCGTGGGCGGTGCTCCACAGCGCGTCCACGGCGGGGGCGCTGGTGAAGGTGAGCACGTCCAGCTTGCCGCCGCAGGCAGCATCAATCAGCCGCGGAAGCTTGTCGCTGCCATCGGGTTTCACCCAGCGGTACGGGGTGACGGTCAGGACCTTCGCACCGGACATGCGCAGCCGTTCCAGCTGGCGGACGTCCGTGTAGCCGTGCAGCTGGACTGCCACCGTCTTGCCGCGCACACCCTCGTGGAGGAGCATGTCCACCAGCGTGGCGGTGGTCTCGTCGCTGCTGATCCCGACGTCGGCCAAGCCGGCCGCGCGGACGGCACCGCGGGCCTTGGGTCCGCGGACGAACATGCGGGTGGCGGAGAGAACCTCAAGCAGCTGTTCGCCGATGCCGAAGGAATCCGCGGCCTCGCACCAGCGGCGCATACCGTAGGCGGTGGTGGCGATGCAGATGTCCGGGCGCGCCTCGATGATGGCACGGGTGTCCTCGATCAGGGCGGTGTCTTCCTGCACCGGGGCGATTTTCAGCGCGGGGGCGTGCAGTACCTCGGCTCCGCGGCGTTCGAGGGCTTCGATCAGGTCGCGGGAGCGGCGGTGCGAAGTCACACCGATCAAGAAGCCGTCCAGCGGAGTGTCCGCGGCGGATTCGACGGCGGCAAGCGGCGTGGTTTCCTCCGTGGGCGTGTTAATCGCGGCTCCATCGGCGGTCATGGTGGACATGGTGCTCATGTGGGTCCCTTCAGGCTTCAATAAGCGAAGCTGCGAGGCGGTTCAGGTCAGCGGAGGCAGCGGCATGATTACGGCTGGCCATTGCCACCCCGACCACCTCGCCGATGACCAGGACGGCCGGGTTGCTGCAGCCTGCGGCCGCGGTTTCGATCGTACCGAGTTCAGCGATGGTGGTCCGTTGGCCGGGACGGTAGCCCCGTTCGACGACGGCCATCGGCATGTCCGCCCGCATGCCGGCGCGGCGGAGGCCCGCTGCCAGCTGCGGAAGCGTTCCGATGCCCATCAGCACCACGATGGTGCCGCCCAGGCCGGCCAGGTGGGTGTGCTCGTCCTCGGTCAGTGGGGCGTGGCCGGACACCACCGTGAACATGTGGCTCACTTCGCGGTGGGTGACCGGGATGCCTGCAGCCGCCGGCACGGAAATAGCGCTGGTGACCCCGGAAATGACGTTCACCGGAACACCGGCGGCCACACAGGCGGCCACTTCCTCGCCGCCGCGGCCGAACACGAACGGGTCCCCGCCCTTGAGCCGCACCACGTTCTCGCCGGCCAGTGCCGCCTCCACCATGAGCTTCTCGATGTCGCACTGGGTCACCTTGTGGTGGCCCGGCTGCTTGCCGACGTCCACCAACCTGCCGCTGCTCAGCCGCTCCAGCTCCTGGTACGGGGCCAGGCGGTCGTAGAAGACGACGTCGGCGTCGCGCAGGGCGGTGACGGCACCGACCGTGAGCAGGTCCAGGGTGCCGGGGCCGCCGCCGACGAGGGTCACCTGGCCTGCCGGGCCTGCCGCGGGTTCCGCTGCCACCAGAATGCCGGCCGCACGCGAACGCTGCAGCAGCGGCTCCCAGCCGGGCTGGCCGTCGTCGACGGCGGCAATCAGGAAGGGACGCTCGGGTAGCGGGCCGTCGCCGGGTGCGCCTTCGGGAACGCTGAGCCGGAAGACCCGGGCGCCGGCGGCCTCGTAGCGGCGGACCGCCTGGCGGGCGGCGGTTTCGGAGCCGGTGACGAGGACGTCGCGGCCGGTCAGGTCGATGCTGAGCTGCATGGTCAGTTCTCCTTGCCGCGGACGGGGATGGTGGCGCCGATGAGGACGCGGCCCTTTTCTTCGTTGGTGGCCGGACGGATCTGCCCGCGCTCGTCCGGTACGAACGTGATGGAGTCGTCCTTCTGGTCGGGGGCGTTGACAAAGGAACGGAAACGGCGCAGGCGCTCCGGGTCCTTCAACGTGTCTGCCCATTCGTCGACGTAGGTGTCCACGTGTTTGGCCATGGCGGCCTCGAGTTCCTCGGCGATGCCGAGGGTGTCGTGGACCACCACGTCTTCGACGTGCTTGATGCCGCCGTCGAGTTCTTCCTGCCAGCGTGCGGTGCGTTGGAGGCGGTCGGCGGTGCGGATGTAGTACATGAAGTAGCGGTCGATGTATTTGATGAGGGTGTCGTCGTCCAGGTCTTTGGCCAGGAGCTGGGCGTGGGCGGGGGTGGCGCCGCCGTTGCCTCCGACGTAGAGGTTCCAGCCGTCGGCGGTGGCGATCACGCCCACGTCCTTGCCGCGGGCTTCGGCGCATTCGCGGGCGCAGCCGGAGACGCCCATTTTGAGTTTGTGCGGGCTGCGCAGGCCGCGGTAGCGCAGTTCCAGGTTGATGGCCATGGCCACGGAGTCCTGCACGCCGTAGCGGCACCAGGTGGATCCGACGCAGGACTTCACGGTGCGCAGGCTCTTGCCGTAGGCCTGGCCGGATTCGAAGCCGGCGTCCACCAGTTCCTTCCAGATCTCCGGGAGCTGTTCGAGCCGGGCACCGAACATGTCGATCCGCTGCCCGCCGGTGATCTTCGTGTACAGCCCGTACTTCTCTGCGACGGCCGCGATGACACCGAGCTTCTGCGGGGTGATCTCGCCGCCGGCGATGCGGGGGACCACGGAGTAGGTGCCGTCCTTCTGCATGTTCGCGAGGGCACGGTCGTTGGTGTCCTGCAGGGTGCCGCGGCCGGCGTCGAGCACGTAGGCGCTGTTCTGGCTGGCCAGGATGTTGGCGATGGTGGGTTTGCAGATGTCGCAGCCTGCGCCGGTGCCGTATTTGGCCATGATGTCTTCGAAGGAGGTCAGTTCCAGGATGCGGATGGTTTCGAAGAGTTCCTGGCGGGAGAGGCTGATGTGTTCGCACAGGGCCTTGGAGACTTCGACGCCGGACTTGGTCAGTTCGGTTTCGAGGAGTTTCTTGAGCATGGGCACGCAGGAGCCGCATTGGGTGCCGGCCCTGGTGCAGGACTTGAGTTCGCCGAGCTCCTGCACGGGGGCTTGGCCGTCGCAGGCGCCGCAGCCGTTGATGGCGTCCCGGATGGAGCCGGCGGCGACGTTGTTGCAGGAGCACAGGATGGCGTCGTCGGGCAGTTCGGTGTCGGGGGCGTCGCCGCCGCCGGCGGCGGAGAGGAAGGCGCCGGGTTCGGCCGGGAGTTCGCGGCCCAGGAGCGGGCGCAGGCTCATGTAGGGGGTGGCGTCGCCGACGAAGATGCCGCCGAGGAGGGTCTTGGCGTCGTCGGTGGTGACGATTTTCTGGTAGACGCCGCGGGCGGGGTCGGCGTAGACGATTTCCAGGGCGTGTTCGGTCTTGGCGAACGCGTCACCGAAGCTGGCCACGTCCACGCCGGAGAGCTTGAGTTTGGTGGCGGTGTCGAACCCCGGGAAGGTGGCCGCCCCGCCGTGGAGGCGGTCGGCGACGATCTCCGCCATGGTGTTGGCGGGGGCAACCAGGCCCATGGTCATGCCGCCGAAGTTGGCCACCTCGCCGATGGCCCAGACGTTCTCGACAGCCGTGCGGCAGTGGTCGTTGATGACCACACCGCCCTTGGGGCCGAGTTCGAAAAGGGGAGCCACGCCGTCGGCCGTGCCGTCCGCATCGCGGAACAGCTCGTCGCGGGCGCGGATGCCGATCGATGCGATCACCATGTCCGCCGGGATGACCGTGCCGTTCTTCAACAGCACGCCGGTGACCTGGCCGTCGTCGTCGGAAAGAACCTCGGCCGGGTAGCTGCCGGTGTGCACTTCCAGGCCCTTCGCCGAGACGAGGCGGCCGAGCGCCTGGCCGGCGCCCTCGTCCAGCTGGGCGTTCATGAGCCAGCGCGAGCCGTTGACGATGGCGGCCTCGGCACCGAGTTCCATGGTGCCGGCCGCGGCTTCCAGTCCGAGCAGGCCGCCGCCGATGGTCACGGTGCGGACCTTGCGGCCCAGCTTCTCGCCGAGCTCGGCCACCGTCTTGTTGATGTTCCAGACGTCGTCCAGGGTGCGGTAGACATGGGCGAGCTCGCCGCCGGGGAAGGGGAGCTTCGCGGCGTCGGAGCCAGTGGCGACCACCAGGTGGTCGTAGGGGTAGCTGGCGCCGGTGGAGGTCTGCACGGTCTGCGCGGTGGTGTCGATGCCAATAACGCGTTCGCCGGTGCGCAGGGTGATCGACTCGTGCTCCCACATGGCGGTATCGCCCATGGTGAGGTCGTATTCCATATCGCTCAAGGCCTTGCTCAGTGCCACGCGATCGTAGGGGAGGTGGACCTCCTCCGCAAGGACCGTCAGATGCCAGCCCTCGAGACCGCGGGTATGCATGGCATCCGTGAAGCGGTGGGCGGCGGGGCCGCCGCCGGCGACGACGATGCGCCGGGTCTCAGGGGCGTTGGTGGATCCGGTCATTGCTGGCCTTTCGCAGGATTTGCGGAATAGGGTGCTCCGCGGCTGGTCATATCAGCGTACGGACGGCCAGTTTCGCCTCAGTTTCCCGATTGTTTCGTGGGTTTAACTTCTGGGTCACGCTTGCATTTCGGGCGCCGTGAGCACTCTTTTACGTGCCGGACACACGGCGGGCCTTCCGGTGAAACGTGCCCGGCCTACCGTTTTCTTATCCAGCAGCAATCCCGGCAAGGCGAGAGGAAGAGACATGACGGCAGTACTGGAACGCGAAACACGTACGGCCCCTGCGGCAGGCTGGCACCGCGTCTGCCCGCTGAATGAACTCGAGCCGGCCTGGGGCGAAGCGGCCTTCATCGACGGTTTGCAGCTGGCGCTGTTCCGGCTGCCCTCCGATGAGGTCTACGCCGTAGCCCAGCAGGATCCCGCCACCCTGGCCAACGTCATGGCCCGCGGCATCATCGGCTCCCGCGGTAGCAGCCCCACCATCGCCTCGCCGCTGCACAAAGAGGTCTACGACCTGCGCACGGGCGAGTGCTTCAGCAATCCCGGTCTGCGCCTAGCTACTTACGGCGCACGGATCGTGGACGGCTACATCGAAGTGGAGTTGTAGGCCTTACAGCCCCAGCGCTTCCCGCACGTCCGCCAGGATCCGGTCCAGGGCAGTCCGTGCCGCGGCGCGGGCCTCGGGCAGTTCCGCGGCCGACTCCACCGGAACGATCACCTCCAGATAGCACTTGAGCTTCGGCTCGGTGCCGCTGGGGCGGATGATCACCCGGCTCTGGTCCCGGGTCAGGTACAGCAGCCCGTCCGTGGGCGGAAGTTGTTCGCTGCCCTCGGAAAGATCCGTGAACTGCTCGACGGCGGAGCCTCCGAAGGCCTCGGGCGGATCTGAACGCAGGCGGTTCATCATCGCGTCCAGGAGGCCGAGGTCCGCCACCCGGATGCTGAGCTGGTCGCTAGCGTGCAGGCCATGCATCAGGTAGAGCTCGTCCAGGGTGTCGAAGACCGTCTGTCCCGCCGCCTTCGCAGCCGCGGCCAGCTCGGCGATCAGCAGGGACGCCGAAATTCCGTCCTTGTCCCGCACCAGCTCCGGCGCCACGCAGTAGCCCAGGGCTTCCTCGTAGCCGTACACCAGGCCGGGAACGCGGGAGATCCATTTGAAGCCGGTAAGGGTTTCCTCGTGCGCGGCGCCCGCGGCCGCTGCGATCCGGGACAGCAGCCGCGAAGACACAATCGAGTTGGCGAAGACTGCCTGCGACGCGGCGGGCTCGTGACCGGCGTCGTTGTTTCCGGCGGATCGCGCCACCACATGCGCGCCGAGCAGCGCCCCCACTTCGTCGCCGCGCAGCATCCGCCACGCCCCGCTCTCGGGGTCCCGGGCAGCGACGGCGGCACGGTCGGCGTCGGGATCGTTGGCCAGCACGATGTCCGCGTCGAGCCGGTCCGCGGCCGCCAATGCCAGGTCCAGCGCCCCGGGTTCCTCGGGGTTCGGGAAGCTCACCGTGGGGAAGTCCGGGTCCGGCAGGGCCTGTTCTTCGACGAGGCTCACATCGTGGAAGCCCGCGTCCTTGAGCACTGAGACAGCGGTCTCGCCGCCCACGCCGTGCATCGGGGTCAGCACGATCTTCAGTTCCCGTGCCGGGAAGCGTGCGGGATCGGCCAGGGCGACGACGGCGGCCCGGTAGTCCTCCGAGATCGACTCCGGCAGCACGGTCCAGCCGTCTTCTGCCAGGGCAATCGTCTCGAGGCCGCCCACCGCTTCGATAAACGCTGCGATCCGGGCATCGTAGGGTGCCACGATTTGGGCCCCCCGACCGCTTTCCTCCACGGCCCGGCCGCCCAGGTAGACCTTGTAGCCGTTGTCCTGCGGCGGGTTGTGGCTCGCGGTGACCATCACGCCGCCGTCGCAATCGAGCGCGCGGACGGCATAAGCCAGTAGGGGAGTGGGCAGGGCCGAGGGCATCAGGAACGTTTCGATCCCCGCAGCCGTGAAGATCGCCGCGGTTTCGGCGGCGAACACATCGGAGTTGTGGCGGGCGTCGTAGCCGACGACGGCGCGTGGCCGGGTGCCGGGGGCAGCCGCGGCAACGGCGTCGTTGACGAACGCGGCCAGCCCTGCCGCTGCGCGCCGCACCACCACGCGGTTCATCCGGTTCGGGCCGGGTCCGAGGGCCGCCCGGAGACCTGCCGTGCCGAACTGCAGGGTTCCGTTGAAGCTGTCTTCAAGCTGTTGGCGGGCTGCCGGGATTCCTTCGGCGGCCCGGTCGGCGAGCTCGTCCAAAGCTGCGGCGGTCACCGGATCCGGATCCTGCCGGGCCCACACACGGGCCGCGGAGATCAACTGGTCGAAAACTGACTGCTCAGGGGCGGCATCGCTCGATGTCATAGGAACAAAACTATCCGCAATGCCTTCTTAACTGGCAACGCGGGTGGAAGCGATCGTCACCTTTGCGCGGCCTCCGCGGCTGAACGCCAGGGTTTCCGTGTCGTCCCACGCCGGGTAGAAAGCGTCCGTGATGGCGACGGTCCCCTCCGGGGTGAAGACCTCTACGGAGGAGGAATCGAGCAGGATCCGCAGGCGGACTTTGCCGTCCTTCAGCGGGACCCGGGCCTGGTGGTAGGGGCTGAACAACGGAGAGAAATTGCTGGTGCCGGCCTCGGAACGATCCACCTTCAGGGTGCCGGTTCCACGCTCGTAGGAGATGCGCAGTCCCCGCTTTCCGTCCGCGGAGCCGCGCAGCACCAGTCCCGCTTCGGAGGCCTCGCCCGGTTCGAGTTCGACGTCGAGAAGCTGGGTGCGGGCGCTGAAGTCGCCCCCGAGCGGTTCAAAGCCCGGTTCGGCAGAACCTGCGACGGTGAGGTCTTTGCGCCGGACCTCACCGCCGGCCGCCCTGCCGAGCGCTTCGGCGGCCGCGCCGGCGATGCCCGAACGCAAGGCGTAACGGCCGCCGTCGCGCACCAGTTCCAGTTCCCGCGGGACGGCCATGGCTCCGCGCCAGGGCGTGGTGGGCACGTGCTGGGCGTAGTCCCAGTTGCCCATCCAGCCAAGGAGCACGGGCTTGCCGCCGGGGGCGCCGTTGATCGAGTTCGCAGCGTAGAAGTCCGCGCCATAATCCAGCCACTGGGAATCGCTCAACGGGGCGCCGGGCGCGGCTGCGTTTTCGGCGGTGAACTTCCGGCCGTCGAACTCACCCACGAAGTACTGCATGCCGGAGCCCCCGGCGATGCCGCCGGGGTTGATGCTGAGCAGCATGACCCACTTCTTCAGGCCGCTTCCGTTGTCATTGCCGCCGCCGGCTACATCCATCTGGAGCAGCTCGGGCACTTCCCACAGCCCGCCCTGGGCGCCGACCCCGGAGAAGTCGCTCAGGAACTCCCAGTGCAGCAGGTCGGTGGACTTGAACAGCTTTACCACCTGGGCGTCGGCCACCACCGTGGTCATCACCCAGTATTTGCCGGGCTCGTACCAGGTGAGCTTGGGGTCGCGGAAGTTCTTGGAACTCGGGGCAAGGTCCAGCACGGGGTTGCCCTTGTACTTCTGCCAGCTCTTGCCGTGGTCCAGGCTGTAGGCCAGGGACTGGGCCTGGATGCCGGCCGGGCGCGCGCCGCCCTTGCCGTAGGCGCTGGTGTACAGGGCCACCATGGGCGGGTCCCCGGCACTGCCGAGCCCGGAGGCGTTGTCCTTGTCGAGCACGATCGAGCCGGAGAAGATCTCTTCGGCCTCGCTCGCCTCCATGGCCACCGGCTGCTGGGTCCAGTGGACGAGGTCGGTGCTGGTGGAGTGGCCCCAGGACATGTTGCCCCAGGAGTTGCCATGCGGATTGTGCTGGTAGAAGGCGTGGTACGTGCCGTTTTCGTACACCAGGCCGTTGGGGTCGTTGATCCAGTTCCGTTCCGCGCTCAGGTGGACGCCGGGCCGCCAGGGATCACCCGCGGAGGGCGCCGCGGCAGAAGCGGCCGACGGCGTGTCCGGCGTCGGGGGTTGCGGCGTTGAAACGTCCGGTGCGGTGCACCCTGCAGTCAAGGCGACGACGACGGCGGCTGCCGCGCAGAGTGCCGGGCGGAAAGTCTTGGCGGGGTTCTGGAAAAACATGGAATCAAATCCTGGAGCTGGAAGCGGAAAGGGGACCCCCGATGGTGCCGGAGGTCCCCGCCGGTGCGGGGCAGACGGTTCGCTGCGCCCGCCCCGCTGGTTTGTTGCGGCCTACTTGTAGAGGCCTTCACCGCCAACGCGGACGTTGGTGGGGAGGTAGCCGAACGGGCCGAGGCCGTTCTGGCCGAAGCTGCGGTCCACCTGGGTCACGCCGCCCTTGAAGTTGATCTTCACGGTCGGGGCGAGGGAGCCGCCGCGCACGCCATTGACGTTGTCAATGAAGGACTGCACCAGACCGCCCGGCTGCACGTAGTGCGAGTAGGCCTGGAACTGGCGGCCATTCTGCTTTGCGGAGGGGCTCTCCGGAGCGTTTGCCGGCAGGTTCAGGTCGGTCGGGGAACCGAGGGCGAGGCCGCTGTTGTTCACGGGCTGGAAATCGGAGCGGATGCCGTCGCCGACGAAGCCGTACACGCCGTCAGGGCCGCGCATGCCGTCGGAGTAGGTGAACTGGTGGCTGATGGTGAACAGGTAGTACTTGTTCTTGCCGTCTTCGTTCTGGATGTAGATCTGCGGACGCTCGGTCTGGTCGTTGACGCAGTTGGCGGACAGGATCGGCGGCAGGAACTTCCACTTGGTCAGGTCCTTGTTTTCCGCCACGGCCAGGCCGACGTTGGCGGTCTGGTACCAGGCACCCGTGGTGTTGTTCAGGGTGTTGAGGTCCTCGGCGTGCGGGTCGCCCGGGCGGTAGCCCAGGTCTTCCTGCTTGCAGCGGTAGTCGCCGCGCTTGGCGCCGGTGTTGCCTTCGAAGACCATGAAGGTCTTGCCCGGCTGGGCCGGGTCAACGAAGGTGTACGGGTCGCGGAAGGCGAAGCCCGGGTTCTGGGCCTTGGTCTGGTACAGCTTTCCGTCCGGTTCCAGCAGCTTGGTGTGCTTGAAGCCGTCGAAGGTGACGCCGTTCTTGTCGGCGTGGATGTTGCCCAGGGCCTTGGCAATCACGGCGTCCGGGGCGATTCCGCCGCCACCTGCATTGCGCTCGGCAATGTCGTAGAACGTGGTGGCCGTGTAGAACACGTTCACGTGGTCACCCTGCATGAGGCGGGTGGAACCGGACCATTCGGTGTTGCCGATGGAGCTGTTGGGCAGGAACAGGTGTCCGCCGTAGTTCCACTTGTCCTTGGCCGGGTCCGCGTTGGTCTTGCGGAAGAAGTAGCCGATCCGGGCGTTCCAGTGGCGCTGGTCGAAGCCGTAGCCGGCGTGGCGGTCAGCCACCAAGGAGAAGATGACGTCCCAACCCTTGTAGCTGATCTGGTTGGCGTTCTCATCGGTCAGCGACCAGGTGTCCCAGACCCACACGTCGTCGTTCATGGCCGGGAAGTCCTGGGGGATTTCCGGCATGGTGACGTCGGGGCTCATGGAGTTTTCGCCCGCGGCCACGTTGGGGTTGCTCTGGGCCATGATCTGCTTGGCGTCCGCACGGGTCCACTTGGCCGTGAAGTCCGCGGCCGGGTCGTAGGCCTTCTGCGTGTGGACGGAGGGCAGCGGGAAGCCGGCGGTGGGTGCCGGCATGGTGCTCGACGGCGGATCGGACGGGATGTTTGCCTGTGCGGCCGCGGAGGCCAACAGGACCGAGGCGGCGACGCTCGCGGCTGCCGTGACGGCCACGGCAGTACGCAGGCGGCGGCGCGGCCGTGCGGGGGTTGAGTGAGTGCTCATGCTTTTGCTCTTCTCGCGGAGTTGTATTTCGTGGAAGACGGGCCGGGGCCCTGGTCCGGTCCCTGCCGGGTATACACGCCTGTTGGGAGCGACGGCGGGGGACCGGTTACCGACGGGGCCTCCGTGCGGAGGCCTCGCCGGCCGCGCCGGACATGGTGGTCCGGCGCAGGTCTTTGGGGCGGCGGGCGTTCAGGCAGCCCGCCGCGGCGGTTTGGAAATGGCTGGGTTTGGAGTGCCTGCTTGGGAAGCTGCCGGCCTAGTAGTGGCCGTTGCCGCCTGCCTGGATGTTGCTGGGGATGAAGCCGTAGGGGCCGAGGCCGTTCCGGCCGAAGCTGCGGTCAACCTGGCTGACGCCGCCCTTGAAGTTGAGCTTGACGGTGGGGGCCAAGGTGCCGCCGCGGCGGCCGTCGACGTTGTCGATGAAGGACTCCACCAGGCCGCCGGGCATCACGTAGTGGGAGTAGGACTGGAACTGGCGGGGATTTGCCGCGGGGTCCCAGGACGGGACGGACAGATTCGTCGGGTTGGCCAGGGCGAGGCCGCTGTTGTTGAGCGGCTGGAAGTCGGAGCGGATGCCGTCTCCGACGAAGCCGTACACGCCGTCGGGGCCGCGGAGGCCCGCCGCGTAGGTGAACTGGTGGCTGATGGTGAACAGGTAGTACTTGTTCCTGCCGTCCTCGTTCTGGATGAAGATCTGGGGGCGCTCGGTCTGGTCGTTGACGCAGTTGGCGGACAGGATCGGCGGCAGCAGCTTCCAGGAGTCCAACTTCTTGCTGTCGGCCACGGCCAGGCCCACGTTGGCGGCCTGGAAGCGGGCGCCGGAATCGCTGACGGCCTTGGGGTCTTCGCCGGAACCGCCGAGGTCGGCCGCGCTGCACTGGAGTTCGCCGGCCTTGCCGCCGGTGTTGCCTTCAAAGACCATGAAGGTTTTGCCCGGGTACGCGGGGTCTTCGAAGGTGTAGGGGTCGCGGAAGGCGTAGTAGCGGTTCTGCCCGCCGGTCTGGTACATCTTGCCGTCCGGCTCCAGGAGCTGGGTGTGCTTGGTGAAGCCTTCGATGCTGACGCCCTTCGCGTCGGCCTTGAGCCTGCCTTCGCTCTTGGCGATCACGGACTTCATGGGGGCGCCGGTTCCGGGGTAGTCGGTCACGGCGGTGTAGAAGGTGGCCAGCTTCCCGCCCTCAAGGATGCGGGTGGATCCGGACCACTCCGCCTTGCCCAGCGTGGTGCCGTCGCGGAAGAGGTGTCCGCCGTACACCCAGTCGCTCTCCGGATGGCCGGCCGGCCGGAACCAGTAGCCGATCCGGGCGTTGAAATGCCGCTCGTCGAAGGAATAGCCGGCTTTGGGGTCGGCGACGAGGGAGAACACCACGTCCCAGCCCTTGTAGGAGACCTGGTTCCCGGACTCGTCCGTCAGCGGCCAGGTGTCCCAGACCCACACCTGCCCTCCGTTGGGGTCCTTCATGACAGGAAAGTCCCGGGGGATCTCCGGCATGGTCACATCGGGGTGCAGGGAGTTGCCCCCGAAGGGAGCGGCAGTGCCCGCCTGGGCCATGATCTGCTTGGCGTCGGCACGGGTCCATTTGGCTGTGAAGGCAGACTCGGGGGCGTATGCCGCCTGGCTGTGGGAGGTAGGCAGCGGGAAGCCGGGGGTGGGGGCGGGCATGCCGTTGGCAGGGGGATCCGCAGGGGTGCCTGCCTGTGCCGGGGCTGCAACCAGCACCGAGGCGGCGACGCCGGCGGCTGCCACCAGGGATGCGGCGGCGCAGAGGCGCCGTGCAGGGGTGGAGGGGATGTTCATTGCTTTCGCTCTTCTCGCGGAGTGTGGACTTCGGGGGACGGGCTAACCGCCCGGGTCTCAACTCCGGCTCCTCGATGACGGTGATGCCGCCTTCGAAGGACGCCATCGTATCGAGTGGCGTTGGCCGTCCGGGGACAGCCAACGTTGGGTTCCGGCGGGGGTAGCCGCCGGAACATTTCCAACGCTTGCACGTTCCCGGCGGGTGGATCAAACCCGGTTTCGGGGGTTCGGGAACGTCCTGTCCGGGATGTCTGACAAATATGCGCAAGCGCTTACATTTCTACATCGCGCGCGTGCCACAACCGGGCCGCCGATGCAAATGTTTCGCATAGATCTGCTTTATTTCGGAGAGTTCATGCACCGTTAATTGTGGGTCCGTTTGACTTGACGGAACCCCTGGATTCTGCGGGGTCGGTGGCCTTCCTGCGCCTCCCGTCCGCCCTTCTGAAGTCCAATCGATGGACGTAGAATGTGGTAGCGGATCTGCCGCTGATCCGGGCCGGCACCGCATACACATCGTGAGCTGGTGCAGCATGTGTGAATTGCCGAAGCGGCGTTTCTTGCCTTCCCTGAACCCGCTGCGCCTGGTGCTTTCCGTCCTGGCCGCCGCCGTCGTTGCGGCGGGCTGGCTCCTTCCCGAACTGGTCTCGGCGATTCCCATCGGCGCCGGACTGCTCACGCTGGTGGCCGCCGTCCTGCTGCCCGCCGTCAAGGAGATCGAGTTCGGGCTGTCGCCGGGCTTCAAACTTTCGCCCGCACTCAAGGACCGTGAGGCCGAACTGCGCAGTGTCTTCGAACGCCAGAAGGGGGACATGGAGTACTGCGCCCACCTGCTGTGCGACAACCCGGAAACCGCCCGGGAGTTGCTTGAAGCAGCCTGGTCCCAGGCGGCCTCGGCATGGAGGGGACCCGTCACGCCGCAGCTGCGCGTCTACACGCTCTGCGTCCTGGTCCGCCTGCTCCGCAAACATGAGATGTGGATGCGGCCCAGCGGCGGCGGTGCGGCGCCGCCGCTTCCTGGCGCCGGTCCACTTGCCAGCCTGACCTTCGACGAACGCATCGTCGTGGTACTGCACGAGTTCGCGAACTTCACCTTTGCGGAAATCGCCGGGATGACGGACCGGACGACGCCGGAAGTCACCGGCGCAATGTCCCACGCCGCCGCGCTGACCCGCGGCCCCTCGCCCGCAGAGAGTCCTCCGGCCGCACCCCGGCAGCTCGAAGAAGGCCCGCAATGACGAAGCGGCAGCCATGAACAGCGAACTGCGGCAGCGGCTCCTGGGCGAGGCCGTCGTCCGGGCCGCCGAGCATCCCGCGGACGTGGCAACGGCCGTCGGCGCCGGCATGGCCAAGGTCAGGCGGAAAATCGCGTGGGGCAGCGTCATCGCGGTGGCCGTTGCCCTCGCCCTGACGGCTGCCTTCGTCGCGTGGCGCATCGCGGTGATCCCGCCGCCGCCGGCCTTGGAATCGATCGCCGTCACCTCCGCCTCGCAGGCGCTGCGACCGGAGGCCACCATCGCCCTCACCGCCACGGGCCGCTACAGCGACGGTTCGAGCCGGCCGCTCGGCGACGGGGTGGAGTGGTCGTCCAGCAACCCAGGGATCGCGACGGTGGACGGGGCCGGCGTCGTAACGGCCGTCGCCGCCGGCAGCGCGGAACTCACAGCGACCCTGGCAGGAGTCTCCGGAAAGCTGACCCTCGCCGTCCTGGGCACGGATGGCGCAGGACTGACCGCACTCCACGTCTCCCCTGAAACGGCGACGGTGGACCCGGGCGGAATCCTGCAGTTGCTCGCCGAAGGCACCTTCAGCGACGGTTCGCGCGGAAACCTCAACGATTCGGCGCTGTGGTCCTCCAGCAACCCGGCCATCGCGAGGGTTGATGGCAGGGGGCTGGTTACTGCCGTCGCACCCGGAACGGCGAGGGTTTCGGCATCGCAGGAGGGGCTGCAGGGCAGTTCCACGATCACCGTGCCGGACGCGCCGAAACCCACCATCACTGCCGTGTCCGTCAACCCTGCACAACTCACGCTCAAGGAAGGCCAAACAGCCCAGCTCGAAGCTGTGGCCACCTACTCGGACGGGACCAGTGCCGCCGTCGGAAACGCCACCTGGGAAACGTCGCCGCCGGGATCGAAAATCGCCGACGTCGACCCAACAGGATTGGTGACTGCCCGCCGTACCGGAAGCCTCGCTGTCGTCGCTACGGTGCCGGGTGCCGACGGGCAACTGCTGCGGGGCCAGGCCGAGCTCACGGTGGTGCCCTCCGTGAAGAGCATCAAGGTCTCGCCGGCGGGGCCGCTGCAACCAGAGCCCGGCGGAAGCGTGCAGCTTCGCGCGGTCGTGTTCTACAGCGACGGCACCACGGGTTCGGACGTCGAATGGTCCTCGGACAGGCCGCTGATTGCTTCCGTCGATGGTTCGGGGCTCGTTACCGGGGTCAGGGAAGGTGATGCCGAGATCACCGCCACGGCGGATGGCGTCACCGGAAACCCGGTGACCGTCCTGGTGCGGACCAGCCCGGACTAAGGTCAGAGCTTCGCGATGATCTCGGCGAGGAGCTTCGAGATCCGCGCGCCCGCGGCTTCTCCGGCTTCGATGACTTCCTGGTGGCTCAGCGGCACCGGGCTGATGCCGGCGGCCAGGTTGGTAACCAGCGAGATGCCGAAAACCTCCATGCCGGCATGGCGGGCCGCTATGGCTTCAAGGGCGGTGGACATGCCCACGAGGTCCGCGCCGATCCGCTTGGCGTACTGCACCTCGGCGGGCGTCTCGTAGTGCGGCCCGGTGAACTGGGCGTACACGCCCTCGTCCAGGGTGGGATCCACTTCGCGCGCCAGGCCCCGGATGCGGGAGGAGTAGAGGTCCGTCAGGTCGACGAACGTGGCGCCTTCCAGCGGAGAGGTTGCAGTGAGGTTGATATGGTCGCTGATCAGCACGGGGGTGCCGGGGGACCAGGCCTCGTTCAGGCCGCCGCAGCCGTTGGTCACCACGAGGGTCTTGCAGCCGGCCGCGGCCGCGGTGCGCACCCCGTGGACCACGGCACGCACTCCCTTGCCCTCGTAGTAGTGGGTGCGCGCGCCCAGCACGAGTGCCCGCTTGCCCTCCTTGGTCAGCACCGAGCGGATCGTGCCCACATGGCCTTCGACGGCGGGTGCGGAGAAACCGGGCACCTCGGCCGCGGTGAGGGTTGCGGTGGTTTCGCCGATGAGATCGGCGGCGGCGCCCCAGCCGGAGCCAAGCACCAGCGCTACGTCGTGGTTTTCGACGCCGGTCTCCGCTGCGATGTAGTCCGCGGCATCCCGGGCGGCTTCGAAGGGATCGGTGTTAAGCAGCTCACTGTTACTCACGGGTACAAGCTACAGGGCGCGCCGCGGTATTGAACAGCGAGGCCGTGCTGAACGGTGAGGCGCAGGCCACTCAGGCGGGGCTTAGTGGCAGCACCCCCGGCAATACGTAACAATTGTTCTTTGTGACCATGCATCCTGACTTCAGTTCACCCCGTATCGCAATTCTTGGTGGAGGTCCTGGTGGCTACGAAGCCGCCATGGTCGCAGCGTCCCTCGGGGCGCAGGTCACCATCATCGAGCGCGCCGGCCTCGGCGGCTCCGCCGTCCTCACCGACGTCGTACCTTCCAAGACCCTGATCGCGACGGCGGACCTCATGACCCGCGTCGGCGAGGCGGGGGAGCTGGGCGTCAAGTTCGCCGTCGACGGCGGCGATGTCGCCCCGCACATGCGGGCGGACCTCGGCCACATCAACGACCGCCTCCTGGGCCTGGCCCGCGAACAGTCAGAAGACATCCACGAGGCCCTGGACCATCTGGGGGTCGAAATTATCATCGGCTCCGGCAAGCTGGTGGACAACCACACCATCGAGGTCCTCACCATCGACGGCACGAAGACCGTCACCGCCGACGCCATCCTGCTGGCCGTGGGCGCGCACCCGCGCGAACTGCCCACCGCCAAGCCCGACGGCGAACGCATCCTGAACTGGGCCCAGCTGTACAACCTCGAGGAACTGCCCGAGGAACTGATCGTGGTGGGCTCCGGCGTCACGGGCGCCGAATTCGCCTCCGCCTACAACGGCCTCGGCTCCAAGGTCACCCTGATCTCCAGCCGCGACCAGGTGCTGCCCGGCGAGGACACGGACGCCGCAGCGGTGCTGGAGGACGTTTTCAAGCGCCGCGGGGTGCGCGTTCTCTCGCGCTCCCGGGCGAACGCCGTCGTGCGCACCGAAACCGGCGTGGAGGTCACCCTCGGCGACGGCACGATGGTGACCGGCAGCCACTGCCTGGTCTGCGTCGGCTCCATCCCGAACACGGCCGGGATCGGCCTGGAGGAAGTCGGCGTGGCGCTCTCCGAATCCGGGCACATCAAGGTGGACGGCGTCTCCCGCACCACGGCCCCGAACATCTACGCCGCCGGCGACTGCACGGGCGTTTTCGCCCTGGCTTCCGTGGCCGCGATGCAGGGCCGCATCGCCATCGCACACTTCCTGGGCGACAGCGTCACCCCCATCAAGCTGCACCAGGTGGCGTCCAACATCTTCACCTCCCCGGAAATCGCCTCCGTGGGCGTCTCCGAGGCGGACCTGGAGTCCGGCAAGTACCAAGGCGACGTCGTCATGCTCTCCCTGCTCAGCAACGCCCGCGCCAAGATGCGCAACACCAAGGACGGCTTCGTCAAGATCATCGCCCGCAAGGGATCCGGCACGGTGATCGGCGGCGTCGTCGTCGGCCCCAACGCCTCCGAGCTGATCTTCCCGATTTCCGTTGCGGTCACCCAGAAGCTGCACGTCGACGACCTCGCCAGCACCTTTACGGTCTACCCGTCGCTGACCGGCTCCATCTCCGAAGCCGCGCGCCGCCTGCACGTGCACATGTAGTCAGCGGTGCGGCTGGCTGCGCAGCCTCATTGGCTGCGCAGTTCCGCCAGGGCCTCCGCCAGCGGCATGTGCAGAGCGGGGCCGTGGCCCGGCAGGATCACCGAGGCGCGAACACTGTCGAGACGAGTTGTCGCGGCCAAAGCAGCAGCAGTGTCTGAGTGGTACATCCGGTGCAGCATCTGGGGCCCGGCGGTTCGGCTGATCGGATGGCCGGTGACAAACGAGTCACCTACGGCGATGGCCCCTGACGCGGGGAGCAGGATCGCAGCGTTGCCTGGCGTGTGGCCCGGGAGGAGGACCGCCTCGGGAGCGCCAGGCAGGTTCCGGAGCCTGTGGGCGTCCCAGGCCTCGGCCCGGGTGGCGGGCTGCGCCTGGAGGGCCTTCGCCTTGATGACGTGGAGCATCCAGCGGAACACCCTGGGACGCCACGCGCGTACCAGCACCTGGCCGAACGTGACCTGATGTTTTTCCCGGCCCTGGACATGCGCCAGTTCCTCCGGGGAACACAGGACGGGAGTACCGAAGGCCTCGGAGAAGTAGGCAGCCGAGCCTGTGTGGTCGACATGTCCGTGCGTAATGAGCACTGCCTTTGCCTCTGGCGGTTCCAAGCCCAGTTCGCGGATGGAGCCAAGCACCAGTTCGCGGTCGGCAGGATAGCCGCTGTCGATCAGCATGAAACCGCTGTGGTCACGGACCACGATCCAGTTCGAAGCCGGTCCTTCGACGAAGTAGACACCTGGCGCAGTCTCTTGGACGCGCGGGGAAAGCTTGGACACCTGCCCATCGTAGCCCGCTGACTCCGCCGGACGGCTGCAAGGAAAGGGGCCCTACGCCGCTACGGCCCCTTGGAAATGTTTTTCGATGACCGCCTTGATGTCGTCGTGGCAGCCGCCGCAGCCGGTGCCTGCCCGGGTTGCCTTGGATACCTCCGGGACCGAGGTGCAACCGGACGCCACGGACTCCTCGATCGCGGCGCCGCTGACGCCCGCGCAACGGCAGACCGTGCGTGCGGGATCGTTGTTGGCGCCAGCGGGCTGGTCCGTCCCGTCCAGGCGCAGCAGCAGCGAACGGTCCGCCGGAAGCTCGGAGCCACGTTCGAACAGGACCACCAGTTCGGCGGCGGTGCGGGGCATTCCCACGGACACCAGGCCCTGCAGCACCCCGCCGCGGGTGGTCATCTTGACGTAGCGGCCGTGGCCGGGATCCGCCCACTGCGCTACTTCGCGGTGCGGCAGCCCGTCCGGCGAGGGGCACAGCAGCTCGTCCCACGGCTCGGCAGAGTTGTCGCCCGCGACGGCCAGGTTGATGCCACGCGCCTTCAGGACCACGACGCCGGTCTGTTCCTTCGCCAGCGACGGCAGGCCGTCCGCGGCCTGTTGGCCGTCCTCGGCGAGGGTTTCCAGGTAGGCGGCGAGCCATTCGGCCTGCCGCCAGCCCGGACCGACCAGGCCCGACGGCGCCGTGGCACCTTTGCAGTCGGGGCAGGACTTGTCCGCGCAGCGCACTTCGGCGCAGTCACCGATGGCGAACATGTGCGGTTCGTGGTGGGTGCGCAGCCGGTGGTCGACGAGGATGCCGGCGGCAACGGGAAGGCCGCAACCCTCGGCCAGTTCGATCCGGGGGCGCACGCCGCAGGAAAGCAGGAGGAGGTCGCCCTCAACGCGGGAGCCGTCGTCGAGCAGCAATGCGGAAAAGGTGCCGTCCGGGCCGTTGTGCTCGACGGCGGTGGAAACCGCGTTGCTGACCACGGAGACGCCTGCCGAGCGCAGTGCGGCGTTCAGCACTGCGCCGCCGCCGCGGTCGATGTTCCGTCCCATGGGGTGCGGTCCGCTGTGCACCACGGTGGTACGGGCGCCTTCCTCGGCCGCGGCCAGGGCGGTTTCCAGGCCGAGGACGCCGCCGCCAAGCACCACCACGCGCTGCCCGGAGGCCACCGCCCGGCGCAGCATTTCGGCGTCGCGCAAGTCGCGCAGGGCGGTGACCCCGGCAGGCAGCACGGGGTGCGCGGGGTCGGGGTTGATGCCGGTGAGGTTGGGGATCACCGGGCGCGCGCCGGTGGCGAAGACGAGGCGTTCGTACCCTTCGGTGCTGCCGTCGGAGAGCACCAGCCGTTGCCGGGCGCGGTCCACCCGCTTGACGGTGACGCCGAGACGGACGTCCACGCCTTCGGCAATGAGCTCGGCGGCATCGGCCATGGCGAGGGCTTCCGCGGTGCTGCGGCCGACGCCGAACTCGGCAACCATCACACGGTTGTACGCCGCTTCGGCCTCCTGGCCGAGGACCATCAGGCTTACGCTGCCGCGGCGCACCGCCGGGAGGAGACCCTCCACCAGGCGGGCTGCTACGGGCCCGAAACCGACGACGACGATGCGCTCGCTCATGATTCCTCCTTGCGGTGCAGTGACAGACTGCGGTGCGACGACAAAGCTGCTGCGGCCAGGGCGGGTTCTGCCGTTATGGCCTTCACCCACACCCGGCTGGTCTTGAATTCCGGCATGCCGGAGATGGGATCGGTGGCCGCCTCGGTGAGGCGGTTGGCGCTGCCTGCTTCGGGGAAATGGAAGGGCAGGAACACGGTGTCAGGCCGGATCGCGGTGCTCACCTCGGCCCGGACCCGGACTTCGCCGCGTTCGTTGCTGACGGTCACCAGCCCGCCGTCTACGATGCCCCGGCGGGCCGCCGTCTCCGGGTGCAGCTGAAGGCGTGCTTCCGGCTGGGAGGTCGAGAGTTCGGCCACCCGGCGGGTCTGTGCCCCGGACTGGTAGTGCTCCAGGAGGCGGCCGGTGGCCAGGGCCAGGGAGTCCGGCTCGGAGGCGCTTGCGAAGTTGCGCTGGGCGCGCTTGGAGGGGGTGACGGCGACCATGGCGGCGCGGCCGTCGGCGTGCGCGAACCCGTCTGCGAAGAGCCGCGGGGTGCCCGTGCTGCCAACGGGGTAGGGCCAGTAGGCGGCCTCGCCGGCGTCCAGCATGTCGTAGTCGATGCCCGAGTAGTCCGCCAGCCCGCCGGCGGAGGCAAGGCGCAGCTCCTCGAAAACAGTGCGGGGGTCGTCGCTGAAGGTGGAGGGGGCATCGAGCAGTTCGGCGAGCCGCGACATCAGCCACAGCTCGGTCCGGACACCCGGGGGCGGGGTCAGGGCCCGGCGGCGCCGGATGACCCGGCCTTCGAGGTTGGTCATGGTGCCTTCCTCTTCGGCCCACTGGGCCACGGGAAGCACCAGGTCCGCTTCGGCGGCGGTCTCGGACATGAAGAAGTCGCAGACCACCAGGAAGTCCAGGCTGCGCAGTCCCTCGATCACGGCACCGGCGTCCGGGGCGGACACCGCCACATTGGCGCCGTGCACGAAAAGGCAGCGGACGCCGTCGGGCTGGCCCAGGGACTTCAGGAATGCGACGGCGGGCAGCCCGGCGCCGGGTATCAGGGCCTCGTCCACGCCCCAGACCTTCGCCATGTGGGCGCGGGCCGCGGGGTCGGTGATCTTCCGGTAGCCCGGAAGCTGGTCGGCCTTCTGGCCGTGCTCGCGGCCGCCCTGGCCGTTGCCCTGCCCGGTGAGGGTACCGTAGCCGCTGCGTGCGGCGCCGGGCAGGCCCAGCAGGAGGCTGAGGTTGATCGCGGCGGTGGCGGTGTCGGTGCCGTCCACGTGCTGTTCGACCCCGCGGCCGCTGAGGATGTAGCAGCCACCGCGGCCCTCGTCCTTGGCGAGGCGGGCGCTCCTGGCCAGCCGGCGCGCAGTTTCGCGGATCAGGGTCGCCGGGACGCCGGTGATGGACTGCACGCGCTCGGGCCAGAACGCGGTGAGGCTGCGCAGCACGGCCTTGTGGCCGTTGGTGCGTTCCTCGAGGAACGCGGCGTCGGCGAGCCCCTCGTGGACCACCACGTGGGAGATGCCCAGGATGAGCGCCAGGTCCGTGCCGGGGAGGGGCTGCAGGTGGATCCCGCCGCCGTTGCCGGTGAACGCCGCAGTGGCGGAGCGGCGCGGGTCCACCACGATCAGCCCGCCGGCGTCCCGTGCACCTTGCAGGTGCTGGACGAACGGCGGCATCGTTTCGGCCACGTTCGAACCCAGCAGCAGGATCACGGAGGCGGAGTCGAGGTCTTCCACGGGGAAGGGGAGGCCGCGGTCGACGCCGAAGGCCCGGTTTCCGGCCGCGGCGGCAGAGGACATGCAGAACCGGCCGTTGTAGTCGATGCGGGAAGTGCGCAGCGCCAGGCGGGCGAACTTCCCCAGTTGATAAGCCTTCTCGTTGGTGAGGCCGCCGCTGCCGAACACGCCCACGGAGTCGTGCCCGTGGCGTGCCCAGCTGTCCTTGACCGCGGCGGTGACGAGCATCAGGGCCTGGTCCCAGCTGACCGGCCGGTGAACGCCGTCGGAGCCTTTGAGCAGCGGCTCGGTGATCCGGCCCGCATGACCCAGAAGTGACGCAGAGGTCCAGCCTTTGCGGCACAGCCCGCCCCGGTTGGTGGGGAACTCGCGGCCGGCCACCTCAAGCAGGGGAGTGGCGGCTGCGCCAGCGCTGTCCGGCGTCGGAACGCCCGCGGCCGGGGACCCCGCCCCCGGCACGGCGGCCGGGGACAGGGTCATGGCGCATTGGAGAGCGCAGTACGGGCAGTGGGTGGCGGTACCGGAGGGCATGTTAGATGTGTCCGATCGAGGTGTTCTTTGCCTTGCGGAGGTAGAAGCTCCAGCAGACGGCGAGCATGACCACGTAGGCCGCGACGAAGCCGTAGAAGGCCGGGGTGTAGGAACCGGAGGCGGTGTTCGAAGCATTCAGCACCTGCGGGATCACGAAGCCGCCGTAGGCGCCGATCGCGGAGATCAGGCCGAGGGAGGAGGACGCAAGGCGCTGGGTGGCCGCCGGTGAGGCGCCGTTGCGGGCTGCGCGGCTGGAGGTGGCGAAGATGACCGGGATCATGCGGTAGGTTGCGCCGTTTCCGAAGCCGCTGGCAACGAAGAGGAACAGGAACAGCACCAGGAAGAGCCAGAAGTTCTTCAGCGGCAGGGTCCAGATCATGGTCAGGGTGATGACGGCCATGGCAGTGAAGGAGGCAACGGTCATCCGGGCACCGCCACGGCGGTCAGCCATGCGTCCACCGTAGGGACGTGCCAGGGATCCGACCAGTGGGCCGAGGAAGGCCAGGGAGAGGGCAACGGCACCGAGGTGGATGGCGGAGAAGTCCGGGAAGTAGTCCTTGATGAGCTTCGGGAAGACACCGGCAAAGCCGATGAACGAACCGAAGGTGCCGATGTACAGGAAGGCCATGATCCACAGGTGCGGTTCCTTGAGGGCGGCGATGGAACCGGCCACATCACCCTTGGCGCTGGTGAGGTTGTTCATGTACTTCCAGGCACCGAAAGCGGCCAGCAGGATGAACGGCACCCAGATCAGGCCGGCGACCGGCAGGTTCGCGGTACCAACGGCGAGCAGCGTCACTGCGATCGGGACCACAAGCTGCGCGACGGCGGCACCCATGTTTCCGCCGGCGGCGTTCAGGCCCAGCGCCCAGCCCTTTTCGCGGGCCGGGTAGAAGAAGGTGATGTTAGCCATGGAGCTGGCGAAGTTACCGCCACCGAAGCCGGCGAGCGCGGCAACCAGCAGCATCACACCGAACGGCGTGTGCGGGTTGGAAACGCACATCGCCAGGCCGATGGAGGGGATCAGCAGGAGCAGAGCCGAGATGATGGTCCAGTTGCGGCCGCCGAACCTCGGAACCATGAAGGTGTACGGGATGCGCAGGGTCGCGCCGACCAGGCTCGGCATCGAGATGAGCCAGAAGATCTCCGAGGTGCTGAGCTTGAATCCTGCGCCGGGGAGCTGGACCACCACGATGGACCAGAGCTGCCAGACCACGAAGCCGAGGAACTCGGCGAAGATGGACCAGTACAGGTTGCGCTTGGCGATGGAACGGCCTTCGGCCTCCCACTGTCCCTTGTTCTCGGCATCCCAGTTGGCGATCCAGCGGCCGGGGCGATGTTCAAGGACGGGTACTGCAAGTTTGGTGGCCTCGTTGCCTTGGGTCTGTGCGCTTTGTTCTACTGTCACGGGATGCCTCCTTGGGGGGACTGGGTACTTCCAAGGTAGGGAGGGCTCGTTTCGGCGACCGGCGCGGTGTGTAAACGTGCTGTGACATTTGCCTATCCGAGGGTGTCGGAGCCGCGTGAGAAACCGTGAGGGCTAGTGTGGCCATGACCAGAGTGTGAGACCCTTCCGGGCGTCCGCATCATGGACTAAATGTCCATCTATTGGATACCGGGAACTATTATTGAAGTCTCAATAAAACTTGCCGGGCAGGCCGCAGGCGCCGGACCGGTGCGAACGAAAGCAACGGTGAATGTCTTCCATAGCTGAACCCAAGGAAAGCGAGTCGGCCCCGGCCAATACCAGGGGCCGGGTCATCTTCTCCAGCCTCATTGGCACCACGATCGAGTTCTTCGACTTCTACGCCTACGCCACCGCGTCGGTCCTCGTGTTCCCCAAGCTGTTCTTCCCCAACGCCACGGACATCAACGCCATCCTGAGCTCCTTCGCCATTTTCGGCGTCGCGTTCATCGCCCGCCCGGTGGGCTCGATCCTGTTCGGCCACTTCGGCGACCGCCTAGGACGCAAGGGCACCCTGGTGGCGTCCTTGCTCACCATGGGCCTGGCCACCTTCCTCATCGGGCTGCTTCCGCCGGCGACGACGGCGGGCTGGGTTGTGCTCGCCCCGCTCCTGCTCGTGGTGCTGCGCTTCTGCCAGGGCCTTGCGCTCGGCGGTGAATGGTCCGGTGCCGCGCTGCTGGCCACTGAAAATGCCCCCGAAGGCAAGAGGGCTGTCTGGGGCACCTTCCCGCAGCTGGGCGCGCCGATCGGCTTCATCCTCGCCAACGTGCTTTTCGTTGTCCTTGACCTCTACCTGGACGACAAGCAGTTCATGGACTTCGGCTGGCGCATCCCGTTCCTTGCCAGCATCGTGATGGTGGCAATCGGCCTGTACGTACGCCTCAAGCTCGTCGAGAGCAGCTCGTTCCAGAAGGTCATCGAATCGGAGCAGGTAGCCAAGGTTCCGTTGGCTGCCACGTTCAAGTACCACTGGCGCGCGGTCATCGCCGGCACCTTCATCATGCTCGCCACCTATGTGCTCTTCTACCTGACCACCAGCTTCACCCTCACCTACGGCACCGCCCCGGCCAGCGCCGAAGTAGCCCGCGCCGCCGCCGTGAAGGCCGGGAAGACCTTCAACGAAGCCGCCTTCGTGCCGGGCCTGGGCATCGAACGCAGCGAGTTCCTTTGGATGCTGATCCTGGGCGTCGTGTTCTTCGGAATCTTCACCGTGGTCTCCGGACCCTTGGCCGAGAAGTACGGCCGCCGCAAGTTCCTTATCTGGGTCACCCTGGGCATCCTGGCCTTCGGCCTGACCTGGGGCCTGATGTTCGGCCCGGGCAAGGGTGCGGCGCTGGTGGGCCTCATTGTCGGATTCACCCTCATGGGCCTGACCTTCGGCCCCATGGCAGCCATCTTGCCCGAGCTGTTCCCCGCGAACGTGCGCTACACCGGTTCGGCCGTGGCCTACAACCTGTCTTCGGTGATCGGCGCGGCTCCCGCCTCCTTCGTGGCCATCGCCTTGTGGCAGGCGGGCAAGGGCAGCACAGTGTGGGTCGGCATCTACTTGGCCATCGCCGCAGTCGGCACACTGATTGCCTTGGCGATGACCAAGGAGACCAAGGACCGCGAGTTCGAAGACAACATCGCCTGACAGGTCTTCCAACGACGAACGGCCCCGCACCATCGTGGTGCGGGGCCGTTTTGCGTCGTGGAGGTTCGCGGCTCAGGCGCGGCGCGTCATCAGGTAGGCGGCCCAGCCCCGGGGCCAGCCCTTGAGGCCGGATTCGCCGGCCACCCGCTCAATGGCGAAGTCCCGTGAAAACGTGGCCTCAACATACCCCGGTTCCAGGGCGATACCGCCAAACGGCAGGAGCTTCACGGCTGCCTTTTCCCACCTCGTGAGCTCCCATTCGAAGGTCCAAAGCAGGAACTTTGCCCCGGGCGCTGCCAGGGGAACGACGTTGCGCAGGTAGAGCCGGCGCTGTGCTTCGGACAGGTCGTCGAATGTTCCGTAGTCCACCAGCAGCCCAAAGGGGCCGCTGACGTGCCGCAGATCGGTGAGGTCGTCAACAAGGAACCGGACGTCCACGCCGGCGGCACGGGCCTTCGCCCGTGCCTTGCCGATCGCCGCCGGCGCGAAGTCCACGGCGGTCACATCGAAGCCGCGACGCGCCAGAAACACCGCGTTGTCCCCTTCGCCGCAGCCGAGATCGATGGCCCGGCAGGGGGCCAGGGTCCCGTCGCTCACGAGGGCAACCAGGTCCTGCCGGGCTTCGCCGACCCACGGCGGTGTGCCGAAACGGTACCAGGAGTTGTACAGCGCCCTCATGGCACGATGCTAGCCCCGGAGGGTGCCCTCGCTAAGCCATCGCGAACTAGCGATTAGTTCGCTCCCAACCTTCGCTTCGCCCCAACCTTCGCTTCGCTCAGATCGGGCCCTCGCGAACTAGTCTTCGATTGTGGCGATGACCGCTCCGGCGGACACGGTCTCGCCGGCCATGGAAACCAGGCCGTGGATGGTGCCGGCGCGGTGGGCGGTGAGCGGCTGCTCCATCTTCATGGCTTCGAGCACCACGATCAGGTCGCCTTCGGCCACCACGTCGCCGTCGGCCACGGCCACCTTGACGATGGTTCCCTGCATCGGGGAGGTCAGCGCGTTTCCGCCGGTGGCCGCCGCGGACGCTCCTGCGCCGCGGGCACGCTTCTTGGACTTGCCCGCCTTCGCTGAGGCGCCGTTCACGGACACGGCCCCGAGCCCTGCCGGGAGGGCGACCTCAAGGCGCTTGCCGCCCACCTCGACGACGAAGCGCTGGCGCTCACCGGCGTCGGGGGCTTCGGCGGAGGCACCCGCACCGGACCAAGCGGGGATGTCGTTGACGAACTCGGTTTCGATCCAGCGGGTGTGGACCGAGAACGGGCCCTCCTCGGGAGCGAAGGCGGGGTCGGAGACCACTGCACTATGGAAGGGCGTAACGGTGGGCATGCCCGTAATCTCAAGCTCGGCCAGGGCGCGGCGGGAGCGCTCAAGGGCCTGCTTCCGGCTGGAACCGGTGACGATCAGCTTGGCCAGCATGGAGTCGAAGTTGCCGCTGATCACCTCGCCGGCCTGGATGCCGGAGTCCACGCGGACGCCGGGGCCGGTGGGGAAGGTGAGGGTTTCCACCGTGCCGGGGGCGGGCATGAAGTTACGGCCCGCGTCCTCGCCGTTGATGCGGAACTCGAAGGAGTGGCCGCGGACTTCCGGGTCGCCGTAGCCGAGCTCTTCGCCACGGGCCAGGCGGAACTGCTCGCGGACCAGGTCGATCCCGGTGACTTCCTCGGATACACAGTGCTCCACCTGCAGGCGGGTGTTGACTTCGAGGAAGCTGATGGTGCCGTCCTGGCCCACCAGGAACTCGCAGGTGCCCGCGCCGAGGTAGCCGGCCTCCTTCAGGATGGCCTTCGAAGATTCGTACAGGCGGCGGTTCTGCTCCTCGGAGAGGAACGGTGCCGGGGCTTCTTCCACGAGCTTCTGGTTGCGGCGCTGCAGGGAACAGTCACGGGTGGAGACGACCACGACATTGCCGTGTGCGTCTGCCAGGCACTGGGTTTCGACGTGCCGCGGGGAGTCCAGGAACTTCTCCACCAGGCACTCGCCGCGTCCGAAGGCGGCCAATGCCTCGCGGACCGCTGATTCGTAGAGCTCGGGAATCTCTTCCAGCGTGCGGGCGACCTTGAGCCCGCGGCCACCGCCACCGTAGACGGCCTTGATGGCCACCGGGAGGCCGTATTCCTGGGCGAAGGCGACGATCTCGTCGGCGTCCTTGACGGGGTCCTTGAGGCCGGGGGCCAGGGGGGCGCCCGCGGCCAGGGCGATGTGCTTGGCCTTCGCCTTGTCGCCAAGGGCGTCGATCGCCTCGGGGGAGGGGCCGATCCAGGTGAGGCCCTCCTCGATCACGCGCGCTGCAAATTCGGCGTTCTCGGCCAGGAAGCCGTAGCCGGGATGAATGGCGTCGGCGCCGGACTGCTTGGCGACGTCGATCAGCTTGTCAATGACGAGGTACGACTCGGCGGCAGTGTTGCCACCCAGGGCGTAGGCCTCGTCTGCCAGCCGGACGTGCAGGGCGTCCCGGTCGGGGTCGGCGTAGACAGCAACGGAGGCGAGGCCTTCGTCCCGGGCTGCACGGATAATGCGGACCGCGATCTCACCGCGGTTGGCCACCAGTACCTTGGTGATCGAGCTGGAAACGGGCTGCGCCGGCTGTGCTGTCAACTTGACTCCTTCTGTCCTCAAAGGAGACTAGCGTGATTGTGAGGGTTCCGCCCATATTGATGGGGGAATCCGTGCGTGCGGCGCCTCCTGTTTGTAGGGTTGCTACAAACCGGGGGAGTCTCCGTCGCTTGCCCACAGCTCGGTGATGCCCACCTGTGCCTGGCCGAGCAGTTCGCGCAGGGTGGAGACGGACAGCCCGACGACGGCATGCGGGTCGCCGTCGACCTTGCGGATGAACGCCCCGCCCAGTCCGTCGATGGTGAAGGAGCCGGCGCAATGCAGCGGCTCGCCCGTGGCGATGTAGGCGTCCACCTCCGCCTCGCTCATCGGGGTGAAATGCACTTCGGCGCTGGAAACGGCGCCGAGGGTCGCCCCCGTTCCGTCGGCGCTTTCGCCGTCCTCGACGTCGGCGGCTGTTTCGCGGCAGTCCACCAGCCAGTGCCCGGTGTGCAGCACGCCCGAGGAGCCGCTCATGCGCAGCATGCGTTCCTTGGCGACCTCGGCGGTGTACGGCTTGCCGTGCGCCTCCCCGTCGAACTCGAACACCGAATCGCAGCCGATCACCAGGGCGCCTTCGGCCTCGGGCAGTGCCGCGACGGCCTCGGCCTTGGCGCGCGCCAGCAGCAGGGCGGTATCGTGCGGGTCGGTGACCCCGTAGCGCGCCTGGACGGCGTCCTCGTCGACGTCGGATACGAGGACCTCGTGCCGGATGCCGGCTTCCGTGAGGAGCTTGGTGCGGGCGGGGGACTGGGAGGCCAGGATAAGTCGGGTCACGCGTTCAAGGGTATCCGCTGCCGGTATGCGCTGGCGGAAAGCAAATGGAAGGAACGTCCGGACCGGACGTTCCTTCCATTCCAGGGGCTAAACCCTCTCGCGCGTGCGGTCGATGACCGGTTCCCGCGGGGTGGAGAAATCGCGGCGCCGGCGCGGGAAGGCCCAGAACGTGCCCTTCGCGTCAACATGTGGTTCCTTGTGCTCCTCGGTCTCCCGTGAGGCATCTTTCTTGGTGTCCCAACGGAAATCCTTGCTGTAGCCGTAGCACATCACAGACCTCCTTCTGGTGACTGCCCTTTAATCCTCCTCCTGATCCGGCAGCGCGTCGAGGGCAGTTCGCGTCGAGGGCTGCTCAGGGCACCAGTTCCCTCGCGTCGCCGGTGTCCGCGGCTGCCGAGCTTTCCCGGACGCCCGTCCTCTCAAGGGAGGCGCCTTCGACGTCGACGTCCGGCAGGATCCGGTCCAGCCAGCGCGGCAGCCACCAGGCCTTCTCGCCCAGTAGGTACATGGCTGCGGGCAGGATCGTCATGCGGACCACGAACGCGTCCACCAGCACGCCGAACGCCATCGCGAAACCGAGCGGCCGGACCATGGTCAGGTGGGAGAAGATGAAGCCGGCGAACACGCTCACCATGATGATCGCGGCGGCCGTGACCACGGCGGCGGCGTGGCTGAAGCCACTGCGCACGGCAGGCTTGGCGCTCTCGCCGTGCATGAACGATTCCCGCATGCCGGAGGTGATGAAGACCTGGTAGTCCATCGCCAGGCCGAACAGCACACCGATCAGGATGATCGGCAGGAAGCTCAGTACCGCGCCGGGGTTGGCGACGTCGAACACGCCACCCAGCCAGCCCCACTGGTAGACGGCCACCACGGCGCCGAACGCCGCGGCGAGCGAGAGCAGGAAGCCGCCAGTGGCCAGCAGCGGGACCACGACCGAACGGAACACCAATAGCAGCAGGATCACTGATAGCCCGACGACGATCGCCAAGTAGGGCGGCAGCGCGGCGCCGAGTTTTTCGGAGACGTCCACGTTTCCGGCCGTCTGGCCCGTCAGGCCGATGGTGACGCCGGTTGCGGCGGCGATGTCGCTGCCCTTGGCCCGGAGTTCGGAGACCACCTGGACGGTGCTTTCGCTGGCAGGGCCGTCCTGCGGGATCACCTGGAACACCGCGGTGCGGTGGCCGTCGCTTCCCGTGGCCGGGCTCAGGGCGACCGGCACGGCGGCGACCACTTTGTCCACGCTCCGCAGGTCCCCGGCGACGTCCAGCTGCTTGTTGACCGCTTCGCTGTCGCTGAGCCCGGCGGGGAGTTCGCCCACCACCACGATCGGTCCGGTGACGCCCTCGCCGAAGCTCTTGCGGGTGAGGTCGTAGGCCTTGAAGGCCTGTGAGTCGACAGGTTCGGAGCCGCCGTCGGGCAGTGCCAGCCGCAGCTGTGAGGCCGGCAGCGCCAGGACACCGAGCAGCACGACGCCGGCGAGGAGGGACCACAGCGGGTGTCGGGTCACCAGGGCGCCCCAGCCGCGGTTGCTCTTGCGCGTGTCCGCGGCCCGGTCCGCGGCCTCGTGGCCCGGTTCCGCGTTGTGTTGCGCGGCTTTCGCCCACGCCCGCTTGGAGATCAGCCGGCGGCCGATCAGGGACAGCACCGCCGGGGTCAGGGTGAGCGAAACGACGACGGCAACCGCCACTGTCGCGGCGGCGGAGAGGCCCATCACGGCAAGGAAGGGCAGGCCGGGGACCACCAAGGCGGCCAGGGCGATGACCACGGTGAGGCCGGCGAACAGCACGGCGTTGCCGGAGGTGCCGGTGGCGAGGGCCGCGGATTCCTCCGGGTCCATCCCAGCGAGCATCTGGCCGCGGTGCCGGTTGACGATGAAGAGGGAGTAGTCGATGCCCACGGCCAGGCCGAGCATGAGGGCAAGCATAGGGGAGATGGAGCTCATGTCGATGACACCGGTCAGCGCGAAGGTCCCGCCCACGCCCACCGCGACGCCCACAACGGCCATGAGCAGGGGAAGGCCGGCGGCGATCAGGGTCCCGAGCATCACGATCAGCGCCAGTGCGGCGACCGCGATGCCGACGATCTCGGCGACACCGAAGATCTGGGAGACGTCCTCGGTGATTTCCTTGCTGGCCAGGGCCGTCACGCCGGCGGACGAAACACCGTGGACAATGTCCTGGACCCGCTGGCGTTCCGCCGGTGTCAGGGCATTGATGGACGTCTTGAACTGGACCTGGGCGATCGCGGCCTTGCCGTCGTCGGAGACGAAGCGCATCCCTTGGGAAGCCTCAAGCTGCCGTTTGGCCAGGGCGAGCTTTTCCGCCCCGTCGGCGGCCTCCTTTTCGCCGGCTTCGAGCTTCGCCCGCCCCGCGGCGAGCTCGGCCTTCTGCGGCGCAAGCTGCGCGTCGATCGCCGCTGCGGGCAGTCCGGCAGTTGCCATCTGCTGCTCGGCGGCCTTCAGCTGGGCCTCCCCGGCGGTCAGCTGCGCCCGGGCCTGCTCAAGCCGGGCCTCTCCGGCGGCCGCCTGCTTTTCGCCCTGCTCGACGGCGGCGGGCGCCTTGTCGAGCTTGGCCTGCGTGTCGAAGGGGTTGACGGTGGACTGCACGGTGGGAAGCTTCTTCAGCTTGTCCAGCGCGACCGCGACCGCGTCCTTGCCGGCCTGGTCGAAACCGCCGCTGCTGGCCTCGAAGACAATGCCGGCCGAGCCGCCGGCCGCCTCGGGCAGGTCCTTCTTGAGCTTGTCCAGCATCCGCTGCGTCTCGGTGCCCGGGATCTGGAAGTTGTTGGACATGGTGCCGTGGAAGGCTGCGGCGGAGGCGCCAACGGCCACCAGGACGGCCAGCCACAAGGAGATCACGAGCCAGCGGTGGCGGTAGGAGAACTTGCCAAGACGGTAGAGCAAAGTAGCCATAGTGGAACCGATCTGTTCTGGGTGGTCAGGCGGTGGCGGTCAGGCGGTGGTGCCGGATGAATTGAAGCCGGAAGCCAGCAGGCCCACGGCGGTGACGAGGTGCTGGCGGAAGACTGCCAGGGATTCCGGGGAAAGATCGGCGCCGCGTTCTTCGAACCAGACGCCCATCGCGGCCTTGCCGCAGGCGATGATCGAGCCGGCCATGGCTCGCAGGTGGAGTTCGTCGGCGCCTTCGCCAAGTCGCTCCCGGGCTGCGGCGATGATTTGTTCGGTGCAGTGCTCCCAGGCCTCGAGCTCGCAGCGTCCCAGCGCCTGGCTGGAGTTCGTGAGACTGAAGAGCTCGGCAATGGGAGCCGCCGTCATCGGATCCGCCAGCTCCATCAATGCAACACGGGCGGATTCCAGAATGGGTTCATCCGCGGGGCGGAGGCGGAATTCGTCCAGGACGTTGTCGAGGAAGCGGTCCGCCAGCGACGCCAGGGCGGCGTCGACGCCGGTGAAATAGTTGAAGAAGGTCCGCCGAGACACGCCCGCCTCGGACGCGATGTCTTCCACGGTGAAATTGCCCGCGCCCACGCTGCGCAGCAGGGCCAGTGCGGCGTCGGCGATGGCGCGGCGTGTGGCGACCTTGTTCAGTTCACGGCGGGAGGCTGCTTTGGCTGTATCGGTAGGAGGCACATATTTACACTAAGTGCATTTTTGCACTCTGCGCAAGTTAATAATCCGGGTCGGCGTCACGGCGCGGTCGGCTGTGGTCCCGCCTGCTGGTCCGCGGTGCTGCTCAGGTAGATCGACTGGCCGGTCGCCCCGGGTTCGCCTTCCTTGAGCGGGATGGCGAAAACAGCCGTGCCGTAGGCGCACACCTCGGTCCAGTTGGTGCCCATCTCCGAGGTGTCGAAGCGCATTGCCACGATGGCGTTGGCCCCGCGCTGCTGTGCCTCGTGGACCATGCGGGCCATGACTTCCTGGCGGCTTTCGTAGAGGGCCTTGGTCATCTCGGGGAGTTCGCCGCCGCCCAGGGACCGGAATCCCGCAAGCATCTGTGAACCAATGTCCCGGGACCGGACGGTGAGGCCCATGACCTCACCGAACACGGCGTCGATCCGGTGGCCTGGAATTTCGTTTGAAGTCACAATCAGCATGCGCTGAGCCTACCGGGAGGCCCGGTTAAACGGATGAATCCCCGGGAAATTCCCGGGGATTCATCAGCAGGGCGGGTGCCATGGGCGGTGTGTTTAGGACGCGGCGCGGGCGAGTTCGCGTTCCTCCGTGGAAGCCTGGTCCGGTGCCTCAGCGTCCTGTGCCGGAGCTTCGTCGGCAAACGCGGTACCCGTGCGCGGTGCGTTGTACAGTACCTCGTCCAGGATGCCCTGGCGCTTGGCCACGATCGTGGGCACGAGCGCCTGTCCTGCGACGTTGACCGCGGTGCGGCCCATGTCCAGGATCGGATCGATCGAGAGGAGAAGTCCGACGCCGGCCAGCGGCAGGCCCAGGGTGGACAGCGTCAGGGTCAGCATCACCACGGCGCCCGTGGTGCCCGCCGTGGCGGCGGAGCCCAGGACCGAAACGAGGGCGATGAGCAGGTACTGGCTGAAGTCCAGGTTGATTCCGAAGAACTGGGCCACGAAGATTGCGGCAACTGCCGGGTAGATCGCGGCGCAGCCGTCCATCTTGGTAGTGGCGCCCAGCGGCAGAGCGAAGGAGGCGTAACCACTTGGCACGCCGAGGTTCCGTTCGGTGACACGCTGCGTGAGCGGCAGGGTGCCGATCGAAGACCGGGAGACGAAGGCCAGCTGCACGGCCGGCCACACGCCGGAGAAGTACTGCTTCACGGACAGACCGTGGCTGCGGACCAGTACGGGGTAGACGGCAAACAGCACCAGGGCCAGTCCCACATAGATGGCCACGGTGAACTTGCCGAGGGACCCGATGGTGTCCCAGCCGTAGATGGCCACGGCGTTGCCGATCAGGCCGATGGTGCCCAGGGGGGCGATCCGGATGATCCACCAGAGGACCTTCTGGATCACGGCCAGCGCGGAGGCGTTGAAGTTCAGGAAAGGCTCGGCCTGCTTGCCCACCTTGAGGGCGGCTACGCCGACGGCGATCGCGATCACCAGGATCTGCAGCACATTGAAGTTCACCGCGGTGGTGGCGGCGTCATCGGCAAGGGTCGTGCTCGCGCCGAGGCCCAGGAAGTTCTTCGGAAACAGGCCCGTGAGGAAAGCCCACCAACTGCCGACCTTGCCCGGGGCTTCGCCCTGGCTGTTGATGCCGGTGCCCGAGCCTGGCTGGAACAGCACGCCCAGGCCGATGCCGATCAGCACCGCAATCAGGGAGGTGATGGCGAACCACAGCAGGGTGTTCCAGGCGAGCTTCGCCGCGTTTGAGACCTGGCGGAGGTTGGCGATCGAGCTGACGACGGCGGTGAAGATCAGCGGCACGACGGCCGTCTGCAGCAGCGAGACGTAGCTCGAACCGATGGTCTGCAGGGTGGCGCCGAGGCCGTTGGGGGCCGTCTTGGTGCTGCCGGTGTACTTGGCGACGAGGCCGAGGACCAGACCGATGACGAGGGCGGCGATGATCTGCACGCCGAAGGACATGGCCCACTTCGGGAGCCTGGTCGCGGTCTTTCCGGCGGAGGGCGAAAGGTTGGATGTTTTGCTCACCGGAACAACCTAGAGGCAGTTGGAATACCAGAGCGAGTGCACGTTGAGAAATATGACGGGGAACATGACGTGGCGGCCGTCACTGGGATACCAGCGGCGGCCGCCAAATCAATGAAGTTTCAAGTTATTCCATGCGCCGCTGTGGCATATGTCTCAGCCGAGGAGCGCCCGGCGGAGCGTGTCCAGGCCTACGGATCCGACGTTCAGGGCGTCGCTGTGGAAGGCCTTGAGCTCGAAGCCCTGCCGCTTTTCCAGCTCCGCGCGGATCTCCTCCCAGAGCCGCTGGCCCACCTTGTAGGAAGGTGCCTGGCCCGGCCAGCCAAGGTAGCGGGTGAACTCGAACTTGAGCTGGCCCTCGCTGATGGGCAGGTTGGCACGCAGGAAGTCATAGCCCTTGTCCGGCGTCCAGGTGCCGCTGCCCCAGGCCTCGGGGATCTCGAGTTCGAGGTGCACGCCGATGTCGAAGACCACGCGGGCGGCCCGCATGCGCTGCATATCCAGCATGCCCATGTGGTCGCCAGGATCCTTCAAGTAGCCCAGCTCCAGCATCAGCTTTTCGGCATACAGGGCCCAGCCCTCGCCATGGCCGGACACCCAGCAGATGTTGCGGCGCCAGTCGTTCAGCAGCTCGCGGCGGTAGACGGCGGTGGCCACCTGCAGGTGGTGGCCCGGCACGCCTTCGTGGAAGACCGTCGTCGTCTCCGCCCAGGTAGTGAAGGTGTCTTCGCCGGCCGGCACGGACCACCACATGCGGCCCGGGCGCGAGAAATCGTCCGCCGGCCCGGTGTAGTAGATGCCGCCCTCGTCGGTGGGGGCGATTTTGCACTCAAGGGTCTTCATGACGTCCGGGATGTCGAAGTGGACGTCGGCGAGCTCGGCCACGGCACGGTCCGAAAGTTCCTGCATCCACGCCTGGAGGGCATCGGTGCCCTTGATCTGCCGGGCGGGATCATTGTTCAGGATCTCCTTGGCTTCCTCGATGCTGGCGCCGGGCTTGATCTGCCCGGCCACCCGCTCCTGCTCGGCGATGAGCCGCTGCAGTTCCTGCACGCCCCAGGCGTACGTCTCCTCGAGGTCCACTGTGGCGCCCAGGAAGGTCCGGGAGGCCAGCGCGTAGCGTTCCCGGCCCACTGCGTCCTTTTCGGGGGCGAGCGGCAGCAGTTCCGCTTCGAGGAAGGCGGCCAGGCCTGCGTAAGCCGAACGCGCGACGGCGGCACCGGCGTCGAGCTTTTCCTGCAGTTCCGCAGGGAGCGGTTTGCCATCGATCGCCGCGTCCGCGGCGAGCTTGGCGAAGTATCCGTCTTCGGCGGCGTACTTGCTGGTCTGTTCGATGACGATCCGCACCTGGCGGGCAGCGGCGACCTTTCCTGCGTCCTTTGCCGAGCGCAGGGAGGCGATGTAGCCCTCGATGGCGCCGGGCACGTTGGCGGCGCGGCCGGCGATGTGCTCCCAGTCCTGCGGCGTGGCGGTGGGCATCAGGTCGAAGACGGCGCGGATGTCCTGTGCGGGGGAGGCGATGTTGTTCAGCTCCGCGGCATCCCAGCCGGATTCGTGGAACTCAAGCTGCAGGCCCAGGCGCTCCCGCATCGCATCGAGGGTGATGACGTCGGACGCGTCGGCGGGCTCCAGGCCGGAGAGCTTGTCCAGGGTGTCGCGGGCAGCGGCGGCGAAGGCCGCGGTGCCGGCAGGCGAGAAGTCCTGGTATTCGCTTTCGTGACCCGGAATGCCGAGGGTGGTGGCCAGGCTCGGGTTCAACGCCAGGAGCGTTTCGGTGTAGGCGTCAGCTACGGCGTCGATGGCTGTCCGGGAACGTGCCGGTGAGGTGTTTTCAGTAGTCACCAGACGAGCCTAGCGGTGGGCGCGCCTTTCTGAAAGGGTTGCTGAACACTCCCCGCGGCGGGTTCAGCCCTTGCTGCGCCGCCAGGCGCCCGGACCCGGAGTCGGGTTCAGGCCGAGCCGCTGGCGCCGCACCCAGTGGCGGACGTTCGCTTTGGCCGGCGCCGGGGCAGCGGGGGCCGAGAGCGAAGCGACGACGGCGGTCAGCGCGGCGAGCTCTTCCGGCGTCGGGTTTCCCTTCAGTACCGAAAGCAGGGGAGTCTGCGGGGTTTCGGGGGCCGGGCCCTGGTCCTGTTCCATGGAAGCCGGGCTCACAGCGGGATGTTCCCGTGCTTCTTGCTGGGCAGGCTGGCGCGCTTGTCCCGCAAGGCGCGCAGGCCCTTGATGATCTGGACGCGGGTGTCGGACGGCGCAATGACGGCGTCCACATAGCCGAGTTCCGCGGCCTGGTACGGGTTGAGGAGTTCCTCTTCGTACTGCTGGATGATCTCCGCGCGCCGCGCCTCGACGTCGCCGCCGGTTTCGGCAACCGCGGCGAGGTCGCGGCGGTAGAGGATGTTGACGGCGCCCTGTGCCCCCATGACGCCGATCTGGGCGGTGGGCCAGGCAAGGTTGAGGTCCGCGCCGAGCTTCTTGGAACCCATCACGATGTACGCGCCGCCGTAGGCCTTGCGGGTGATGACGGTCAGCTTCGGGACGGTGGCCTCGGCGTAGGCGTAGAGCAGCTTGGCGCCGCGGCGGATGATGCCCTGGAATTCCTGGTCCTTGCCGGGCAGGAAGCCGGGGACGTCCACCAGGGTGATGATGGGGATGTTGAAGGCGTCGCAGTGGCGGACGAAGCGCGCCGCCTTTTCAGAGGCCGCGATGTCCAGGGTGCCGGCGAACTGCATGGGCTGGTTGGCCACGATGCCCACGGTGTGCCCTTCGATGCGGCCGTAGCCGATCATGACGTTCGGGGCGTAGAGCGACTGCATCTCCAGGAAGTGGGCGTCGTCCACGATCTGCTCGATGACCTTGCGCATGTCATAGGGCTGGTTGGCCGAATCCGGGATGAGCGTGTCCAGGGCGAGGTCGTCGCCGTCGATCTCCAGTTCCTGCTCGTGCTCCAGCACGGGGGCTTCGGAGAGGTTGTTGGAGGGCAGGAAGTCCAGCAGTTCGCGGACGAATTCGATGGCGTCGGCTTCGTCGCTGGCCAGGTAGGTGGAGGTGCCGGTGGTGGCGTTGTGCTGGCGCGCGCCGCCGAGGGTTTCCATGTCCACGTCCTCGCCGGTGACGGTCTTGATGACGTCCGGGCCGGTGATGAACATGTGGGAGGTCTTGTCCACCATCACCACGTAGTCGGTGAGGGCGGGGGAGTAGGCGGCACCGCCGGCGCAGGGTCCCATGATCAGGGAGATCTGCGGTACGACGCCGGAGGAGTGGACGTTGTTGCGGAAGATGTCCGCGAACATCGCCAGGGAAGCCACGCCCTCCTGGATGCGGGCGCCGCCGCCGTCGTTGATGCCGATCATCGGGCAGCCGTTGCGGAGCGCAAACTCCTGGACCTTGACGATCTTCTCGCCGTTGACCTGGCTGAGGGAGCCGCCGTAGACGCTGAATTCCTGGCTGTAGATGGCCACCAAGCGGCCGTCGACGGTGCCGTAGCCGGAAACGACGCCGTCGCCGAGGGGCTTCTTCTTCTCCATGCCGAATGCCGTGGAGCGGTGGACGGCGAGGGAGTCGAACTCGACGAAGGAGCCTTCATCCAGGAGCAGGTCGATGCGTTCGCGGGCCGTGTTCTTGCCGCGGGCGTGCTGCTTTTCGATGGCCTCGGGGCCGGAGGGCTGTTCCGCACGGGCCTGGCGGTCGCGGAAATCGGCAATCTTTCCCGCCGTCGTGGTCAGATCGTGGCTCATCAAGTGTCTCCGGCTCTGTAGCTGTTTACGCTGGCACTGCATTGCTGGGCATGCGTTCTTAAGTAGCATCCGTACAAAATGCGGGCCCTGCTGGCTAGTCTAGTGACGCAAAACCCGGATACTGCTGTAGAAACCCTACAATTTTCCGTCTTCAAGTCGAGCATCCACCAATGTTACCCGCGAGTAACTTTGATCGGCTACAGTGTCCCCATGACCTCAAGCAACGATGCTTCAGCACGTGCCGCCAGCCCCTACCGGGCGACGGGCACCCTCAAGGGCCGCACCCTCCTGATGTCCGGCGGCAGCCGGGGAATCGGCCTGGCCATAGCGCTCCGCGCCGCCAGCGACGGCGCGAACATCGTGCTCATGGCCAAGACCGGCGAACCCCACCCCAAACTGGAAGGCACTGTGTACACCGCTGCCGCCCAACTGGAGGCCGCCGGCGGGCAGGCCCTCGCCCTGGTGGGGGACGTGCGCAACGACGAGGACGTCGCCGCCGCGGTGGCCGCCGCCGTCGAGCGCTTCGGCGGGATCGACGCCGTCGTCAACAATGCCTCGGCCATCGACCTGTCCCGGACGGACGCCGTCGACATGAAACGCTACGACCTCATGCAGGACATCAACGTCCGGGGCACCTTCCTGCTCTCCAAGCTGGCGCTGCCCGCACTGCGCGAATCCGCGCACGGGCAAATCCTTACACTGTCTCCGCCACTGAACCTGGACCCCAAATGGGCCGGCAGGCACCTGGCCTACACGATGGCCAAGTACGGGATGAGCCTCACCACCCTGGGTCTCGCCGAGGAGCTTAAGGACGACGGCGTGCTGGTCAACTCGCTCTGGCCCTGCACCCTCATTGACACGGCCGCCATCCGGAACATGCCCGGCGGCGACCGCATCGTGCAGGCTGCCCGCGGTCCGGAGATCATGGCCGATGCCGCCCACGCCATTCTCAGCGGGGGAGTCGGCGCCGCAGGACCGTTGAGCGGGAACTTCTACACCGATGAGCAGGTCCTGCGCGCGGCCGGCGTCAGCGACTTCCGGCCCTACAGCCTCGGGGCCCCGGAGGAACAGCTCGTGCCCGACATTTTCCTGTAGGCGCAAGGGCTACGTCCGCGACCGCCGGGATCGTTAGGATTCAGAGTATGGAACGGGCAAATCTCGATAAGGACGCGCTGCTCAACGGGGACTTCCTCTCAAGCACTGGCATTTCCCGCCTGGAGGTCGTGGAGTCCACCGGCTCCACCAACGCCGACCTCCTGCGGGCGGTCACCGTGGAACCCAAGGAATGGCCGGACATGTCCGTGCTGACAGCCGAATACCAGACCGCGGGACGGGGACGCCTGGAGCGGCACTGGGAAGCGCCCGACCACTCGGCCGTATCTGTGTCGATCGTGCTGCGGCCCGTCAACGCCCAGGGCCTGCCCGTGCCTACCCAGAGCTACTCCTGGCTGTCGCTACTCGCCGCCCTCGCCCTGCGTGAGACCCTGCTCGAAAACTGCGGCCTGCCCGCGGAGATCAAGTGGCCCAACGACGTCCTGGTCCGCGGCCGGAAGATCTCCGGAATCCTGGCCCAGCTGGGACCGATGGGCGACGGCACGGTTCCTGCGGTCGTGCTCGGCACCGGCCTGAACGTCAGCCTCGCCGAGGACGAGCTGCCGGTTCCCACCGCCACCTCCCTCCTCGTGGAGGGCTCGACCACCCTGGACCGCACCGCCATCCTGCAGAACTACCTGTCCCGTTTCGCGGCGCTCTACCGCAGCTTCTGCAACGCCGACGGCGATCCCTCCGCGGGACTGGCCGGCGGGCCGTCGCTGCATAAGCGGGTGGAGGCGGTGCTGGTGACGCTGGGCCGCGAAGTCCGGGCGCAGCTTCCCGGCGACCACGAACTGGTGGGCCACGCCTCCCGCCTGGACGAATACGGTTCCCTCCTGGTGGTGGACCACGGCGGCCGTGAACATGTAGTGACGGCCGGGGACGTGGTGCATCTGCGACCCACCGATGGCGGATATGCGTAAACAGCTCCTGCCGGGTGAGCAAGTGATCGTGGTGACCCGGCAACAGGGGCGCCGCCTCCTCTTCCCGGCGGCAGCATTCATCCTCACCCCGGCGCTCGCCGCGTATGCCTGCGCCTGGATCGTCAAAGGCGGGCCGGCCAAACTGATGCCCGTGATGACCGGCTCGGATTGGACACTCTGGCTGGTGCTCGCGTGCGTATTCCTCGCAGTCCTGGTTCTCCTTGGCTACTGCCTGCCGAAGTACCTTGAGTGGCTGGCCGTGCAGTACATCCTCACGAGCCGCCGGATAATTGCCCGATTCGGAATGCTTCGGCGCCGGGACTGGCAGCTTTCGCTCGCGGCAGTGCGTAACGTCGGTCTCAGGCAGACCCTGATCCAGCGGACATTGCGCTCGGGGAATATATCCTTGGATACCGGGCAGCCGGGAGGAACCCTGATGCCCGATGTTCCGGAGGCCGCGCGGTTCCGGAACTTCATCCTCGAGGCCATAGACGGCCTGCCGCCGGTATCGGTGAATGACAGTAGAAACACATGGGCAAGGAGAGAAGGTGGACAAGATGAGCGGTGAACAGCCCCGGGACCCGGAGGACGGCAGCGATTCCTTGCCGGAACCTTCCCTTGACGAGCCGATCACCAGGCCGCTCCCCGTGACGCCGGACCCGCAGGTTTCTCCGCCCACTGGAGTGATGTCCGCCGAACGTATCGCTATGAAAGTACTTGAGACCAGGCTCCTTGGAGGCGAACGCAAGCTCCGCCGTCGCGAAGTCGCCGCTGCGGCCGGGGTCTCCGTTCTGTCTGCCCGCAAGCTTTGGCGCGCCCTCGGCTTCCCCAACTTCGGGGACGAGGACGTCGCCTTCACCGAGCAGGACCTCACCGCGCTATCCACCATCCTGGACCTGGTGCGTGCCGGCAAGCTCACCGAAGAAGCGGCCATCTCAGTGACCCGTGCGATCGGGCAGATGACGGACCGCATGGTGGTCTGGCAGGTCGAAGCATTGATCGAAGACATGGTGGTGCAGCAGGGCATCCCGGACGCCGTTGCCCGCAAGCAGTTGGTCAGCGAACTGCCCAACCTCCTGGACGCCATGGAAGAGATCCTGGTCTATTCCTGGCGCCGGCAAATGAACGCCGGCGTGCAGCGCCTGGCCGTGCGGGCCGAGGCCGGGCTGCGTGCCAGTGAGGCCGGCCGCGAAGGGGACGAGGACGACGCTCCGCTGCCGTTGGCGCGTGCCGTGGGCTTCGCCGACCTCGTGTCCTACACCAGCCTGTCGCGCCGGATGAACGAAAAGACCCTGGCCCAGCTGGTCCAGCGCTTCGAGAACAAGTGCGCGGAGATCATTTCCATCGGCGGCGGACGGCTCGTCAAGACCGTCGGCGACGAAGTGCTCTACATCGCCGAAACCCCGGCCGCCGGCGCCGAAATCTCCCTTGCGCTGGCCCGCGCATTCAGTGAGGACGAGATCCTTCCCCAGGCGCGCGTGGCGATGGTATGGGGCCGCATCCTGTCCCGGCTCGGCGATATCTACGGGCCGACGGTCAACCTCGCAGCGCGCCTGACGGCCCTGGCCGAACCCGGCACCGTCCTGGTCGACCAGACCACCGCCGCGGCCCTGGGCCAGGACGATCGTTTCGTCCTGGACCCGCAGGCCACGGAGAACGTGCGCGGTTTCGGCGAAATCACCCCGGTCCTGCTGTCTCCGGGCCAGGGCAAGGGGCTTGTCCTGGACTGAGCAGGCCCCGCCCCGCCTGCCCCGTGGCCAAACCGCAGTTCCGCCAGTTGATAGACTTATTTTCCGGCGGCCTCCCTGTTCTTCATAGGGCGCTGTTTCGCGGGCCTTCGGATGGGTACCTTTCCCCATCGCGGCGTCCGTGAGTCCTTGATTATTCTGGAGCGCCGGTGCTATCTGCTCCCCTTGGTAACCGGGGGACGCCCATGCGATAGTCGTATGGACAAATTCCGCCGCCGTATGGGGGTACGGCGGAATCGCATGATCACCGGTCGGAGGCCGTGAGGTTCGAGGCCGCCTGGGGGCGGCCGTGATGCAAGGGAATTGAATCTGTGACGTCTTTATTCGGCAAGCTGGGGCTTAGGAAACGCCGAAACAAGTTCATCGCCACCACCGGATTCACCGCAGCAGTTGCGCTGCTGGTGACCGGCGCTGTGCTGTACCCGGGGTTCAAGACCGCGGAACTCGAACTGAACGACGGCGGCGTGTGGGTGGTCAGCAAGACCAAGAACGCCGTGGGCCGCCTGAACTATCCCTCCCGGGTGCTCGACGGCGCGGTCACACCGGCCAGCACCACCTTCGACGTGCTGCAGAATTCCAGCGACGTCTTCGTCGACGACAGCACCGGATCCACCGTCAACCAGGTCTCCGCGGCGAACCTGCGGCTCGGCGGGGACAAGCAGCTGCCGTCCTCTTCGAAGGTCAGCTTCGGTACCCAGGTGCTTTCCGTTACCGATCCCGTCAAGGGCCGGGTCTGGGCCCTCTCACCGTCCACGATCAACAGCTTCGACGAAGAGGGCACCCAGCCGGTGCTGCTGGCCTCCTCCGGCGCGGTCTCCGCCGTCGGGCAGGACAACCGGATCTACACGGCGGACCCGCAGAAGGGTGAAGTCACCGTCACCTCTGTGGACGCCAACGGCGAACGGCAGAACTCCGAAACCACCAGGATCGATGAACTCAAGGGCGCCGGTGACCTCCAGCTTGCCGTGGTCGGCGACAAGCCGGTGGTCCTGGACGCCGCCCGCGGAAACCTGTTCCTGCCGGGCGGGCGCAAGCTCCAGCTCCAGGACTCCCGCGAAGCCAAGCTCCAGCAGAGCGGCGAAGCCAGCAGCTACGTGGCCATTGCCACCCCGAAGGCGCTCATCAAGCAGCCGCTTGACGGATCCACCGCCGCCGTCGTGAACTTCGGCGGCCAGGGTGTGCCCGCCGCCCCCGTGCAGGTGGCCGGCTGCACGCACTCGGCCTGGGCCGGTGCCAACAAGTACGTCCGCGACTGCACGTCCGACGCCGACGACAAGACCGCCGACGTCCCCAAGGCCAGCGGTTCCCCGAGCTACGTGTTCCGGGTCAACCGCGACCTCGTGGTCCTCAACGACGTGAACTCCGGCAATGTCTGGATGGTCAATCAGAACATGCAGCTGGTCAACAACTGGGACGACGTCATCCCGCCGAAGAACCAGTCCGATGACCAGGACGAGGATTCCGCGGACGAGAACACCATCAACGTGCTGCCGGACCGGACCAAGCCGAACCGTCCGCCGGAAACGAAGCCGGACGAGATCGGCGCCCGCCCGGGCAGGACCACCGTCATGAGCGTGCTGGACAACGACTCCGACCCCGACGGCGACGTGCTCACCGCCTCGATCGGCGGCAACGCGCCCAAGTCCGGGGCCATCGAAAGCATCTACGGCGGCTCGGCCTTCCAGATATCCGTTCCCTCCGACGCGAAACCCGGCACCGAGGTCATCGACTACAACGCGGCCGACGGCCGCGGCCTGTCCGCCGGGGGCAAGATCACTCTGCACGTGGTGGGGCCGGACGAGAACAAGCCGCCGGTCTTCAAGCGCGCCAGCCCCACGACGCTGCTCGTGGAACAGGGCAAGTCCGTCAGCCAGAACATCCTCACCGACTGGATGGACCCCGACGGCGACGACCTCGTCCTGATGGACGCCAAGGCCGACAACCCGCAGGACCAAGTCAAGATCCGCCGCGACGGCCTGCTCACCTACCAGGACTCCGGCGCCACCGCCGGCAAGAAGAACGTCACCGTCTCGGTCTGGGACGGCCGCGCCACGGCCACCGGCCGGGTGGTCATCAACGTCCGGCCGCCGGGAGCACTGCAGCCGGTAGTCAACGCGGACCACGTGACCGCCGTCGTCGGGCAGGATCTGGTGATCGCCCCGCTGAAGAACGACGTCGACCCCAATGGCGGCGCGCTGCGCCTGGCCCATGTCGAGGCGGCTGGCCCCGCAGAACTCGGCCCCGTGACCGACGGCGGCACCTTCACCTTCCGCAGCAACACGCCCGGTCCGGTGTACTTGACGTACATCGCCAGCAACGGTCCGCAAAGCACCCAGGGCCTGATCCGGGTTGACGTCGAGTCCGGCAAGGACGCGGGCAACCCGGTGGCCGTGCACGACGTCGCATTGCTCCCGGTGGGCGGCAACGTCCTGGTGGACCCCCTGGCCAACGACTCCGACCCCTCCGGAGGGGTCCTCGTGCTGCAGTCCGTGACCCTGCCGGAGAACACTTCGGTGTCTGTCAGCGTCATCGACCACAGCGTCCTGCGGGTCACCGACGTGCTAGGCACCCAGCAGCCGGTCATCTTCCGCTACACGATTTCCAACGGGCACAAGTCCACGAGCGGCACGGTCTCCGTGGTGCCGGTGCCGGCGCCCGCCGTCGTCGAAGCTCCGCAGCCGAAACCGGACGAGGTGAACGTGCGCGTCAACGACGTCGTCACCGTCGCGGTCCTGGCCAACGACACCCACCCGCAGGGCGAGAAACTGCACGTGGACCCGGTCCTGGCGCAGACCGTCCCGGAGGCCGACGGCAAGACCTCCATTTCCGAGGATAAGTTGCGGTTCATCGCCGGTTCCGTGCCCAAGACGGTGCGTGCCATCTACAACGCGGTGGACCCGCAGGGCCAGAAGAGCGCCGCCGCGGTGACCATCCACATCCTGCCCTTGGAAGGCACGCAGAACTCGCGCCCGCAGCCGCAGAACCTGACCGCCCGCGTGGTGGCCGGCGGCACGGTCCGCATCCCGGTTCCGCTGGACGGTATCGATCCCGACGGCGACTCCGTACAGCTGACCGGCATCGACAGCACCCCCGGCATGGGCACCGCGACGGTGGGCAGCAGCTTCATCGACTTCGTGGCCGCCGGCGACGGCGCAGGCACCGACACCTTCCGCTACAAGGTGATCGACCGCCAGGGCGCCGTCAACTCCGGGACGGTCACGGTCGGCATCGCCCCGCAGGGCGAAGACAACCAGAAGCCTGCCCCTGTGGACGACACCGTCTCCGTGCGCCCGGGCCGCCAGATCGCCGTCGACGCCCTCGCGAACGACTCCGATCCCGACGGCGACCGGATCGCCATCAAGGCCGACGGCATCGAAGCCGATCCGGCGCTGCAGGCCAGCGTCAGCAAGAACAGCGGCCGTATCATCCTGACCGCGCCGGGCAAGGAAGGAATCGTCAACATCCGGTACACGGTTGTCGACGAGCGTGGAGCCACGGCCGGCGCCACCATCCGGGTCAACGTCAAGGCCGAGATCCCGCTGCTGGCACCGATCGCGCGCGACGACCGCGTGACCTCGGCCCAGACCATGGGCAAGAAAGCCGTGGACGTGCCGGTCCTGAAGAACGACGAGGACCCCGACGGCGTCGGCGAGAACCTGAAGATCGCCACGGCCGTCGAAACCGCCAAGCCTGGCAACGACGGCAATGTGCTGGTCCAGCTCACCGATGGTCCGCAACTGGTGCCCTACACCGTGGAGGACGTGGACGGGCAGAAGTCAACCGCCATCATCTGGGTACCGGGCATCGGCCAGCAGGTTCCGACCCTCGCCAAGGACGAAGTCATCGAGGTCATCGCAGGCCAGTCCGTCACGGTCAACCTCAACGAATGGGTGAAGGTCCGCGACGGCCGTAGCCCGCTCCTGACTCAGGCTGACCGCATCAAGCTCATCGGCGCGGACGGCAGCGACCCGATCGCCAACGGCGGCACCGCCATCAAGTACACCGCGGGCAAGGACTATGTGGGCCCCGGCTCCATCACCTTCGAAGCCACCGACGGGACCGGCCCGGATGATCCGAACGGGCAGAAGGCAACACTGAGCATCCGCACCAAGGTGCTCCCGGACCCTAACCGCAACCACGCTCCGACCCTGCTCGGCAGTTCCCTCGAGGTGCCCCAGAACGACTCCGCGAGCATCGAACTGGGCCGCCTCACGAGCGATCCGGACGGTGAGGACGCGGAGAACATGAAGTACGAGGTTGTCGGCAACAGCCCGGTAGGCTTTGACGCCCGGATCGACGGCAGGACCCTCCGCGTCGGGGCCAACGGGGACGCGAAGCCCGGCGTCGCGGGAAGCGTCCAGGTCAAGGCCAAGGACCCCCGCGGCCTGGAAGCGACGGCTACCTACAAGCTCGCCGTGACCGCGTCCAACCGCCCCAAGCCGGTGGCGAGCGACGACGTCGAGCCCGACGCGGCCGCCGGCAAGCCGGTGACGGTGAAGGTGCTGGCCAATGACTCCAACCCGTTCCCCGACACCCCGTTGAAGATCGTCAACGCTGTCACGGAGACGGGGCAGGGTTCGGCCGTGGCGAACGGAGATTCGGTCACGGTCACCCCGTCCACGGGGTTCACCGGGTCGATGATCGTCGCCTACACGGTGGCCGACAAGACCGGCGACCCCTCCCGCCAGGCCACGGCACGCATCCGGCTGAGCGTGAAGGACAAACCGATGCCGCCCTCCACCCCCCAGGCACAGAGCGTGGGGGACGAGACGGCCCTGCTGACGTGGACGGCGCCGGCCGACCGGGGTTCGCCCATCACAAAGTACACAGTGAGGGGCGAGGGCGGATTCCAGCAGGACTGCCCGGCCAACACCTGCACGCTCAATGGCCTGACCAACAACGTCAAGTACCACTTCACGGTGACGGCCACCAACGCGATCGATGAGTCGGACCCGTCACCCGCGTCGGCCGAGGTGCGGCCCGACGTCAAACCGGACACCCCGTTGGCGCCGGGCCTGAAGTTCGGCGACGAGCAGCTCACGGTCACCTGGACCGCGCCGGCCAGCAAAGGTTCGCCGATCAAATCCTACGACCTGGAGATCTCGCCGGCACCGGCCGGGCAGAACCCGCAGATCCAGAACCTGACCTCCACCACCTATGTGTGGAAGGGCCTGACGAACGGCGTCTCCTACAAGGTGCGCGTCCTGGCCCGCAATGACGCCAAGGATCCTTCCGAATGGAGTCCGTACTCCGCCGCTGAGGTACCGGCGGGGGTTCCGGCGACGCCGACTGCTCCCACCGTGGCCAGCGCCCAGCCGGTCGGCAGCCAGAGCCAGCTGAGGGTGACCTGGACCGCTCCGGACAACAACGGCGACGCGGTGTCGGCCTACACCCTGACCACCCTGCGCGGCGGCGCCGTGGTTGCCTCCCAGAAGGTGGGAACCACAGCCCAGAACGTGGTGGTGGACAACTCCGAGGCGAACTACACCTTCACGGTTTCCGCGACGAACAAGGCGGGTACCGGCGGCACGAGCCAGCCTTCTGCTCCCACCCGTGCGGCGGGCAAGCCCGGAACCGTGAACAGCGGCACGGTGGCGCCCACCGGCAGCAGCGGTGAGCTGCGGCTGACCTTCACCCCGCTGACCGCTGCGCAGCGCAACGGCTCGCAGGAGAGCGAGATCGAATACAGCTGGCGGACCGCCTACGGTTCCGGGCCCATTCCCGCAGGTGGCGGCGTGATCGGTGGCCAGCCGAACGGCACCGACGTCACGGTCACCATTGTTGCCCGGTCCATCAAGGCCAACATTTCCGGCGATGCCAAGGCCATCGGCAGCGGCAACCCCTACGGCGCCCCGGATGCCCCGAACGTGAACGGCGGCAAGTCGGCTACGGGAGACGGCGAGGTGCACTGGACCTGGAACAACCCGAACATGAACGGGCGCCCCTTGAGCCATTTCGAAGTCAGCTATGACGACGGCGGATGGATCAACGTGGGTACGGCCAACCGTTACGACCGTGGCGGTGGCGGCTGGGACCAGACCCACAACCTGAAGGTCAGGGCCGTGACCGTAGTGAACGGCGCCATCGGCAGTGCCAATGCGACCACCGGCAACGACCCGACCCCGCCCCCGCCGCCGAACCGCGTGGCAATCAACAATGACGGCACCTATAACAGCTGCACGGAAGTCCCGGGCGGCAACGGCTACGACGGCGGCACCCCGAAGCGCTGCTATGGCGTCGCCAGCCCGGGCGGGCCCGGGGCACCGTCACCGTGGCTGAGCACCACCGACGGCGGAACCCCGGTGGACCGCTGCGGCAGCCCCTGGGGCGGCAGCGGCTGGTACCGCATCAGCGGTCCCTCCGCTTCGGGAAAGAACCTCGACGGCCGCTGGGTCCGGGCAGATACCGTGCACTTTGTGTCCGGCAGCCGACCCTGCTGATCCGCAAGCCCGGTGCCGGCGCAATCCGGCACCGGGTTCCCTGAACCTGTACACCGAACTTGAATCCCCCGGCCGGGGCCTCCACACCAGCCGTCCGGACTACACCTAGCGAAGGACCCACGACATGACAATGACAAGCGAACAGGCGGCCTGGTTTGCGGACACCTTTGAGAAGCTGGTTGCGAACGTCGGCCAGGCCGTGCTGGGCAAGTCCCATGTCATCCGCCTGACATTCACGGCCATGCTCGCCGAGGGCCACGTCCTCTTCGAAGACGCCCCCGGCACAGGCAAGACCTCCCTTGCCCGGGCCCTCGCGGCCACGGTCCAGGGGTCCCACAACCGCATCCAATTCACCCCGGACCTGCTGCCTTCGGACGTCACCGGCGTGACCATCTACGATCAGAAGACCCAGAAGTTCGAGTTCCATAAGGGCCCGATCTTCAGCAACATCGTGCTGGCCGACGAAATCAACAGAGCCTCGCCGAAGACCCAGTCCGCGCTCCTGGAAGTCATGGAGGAATCCCGGGTGACCGTGGACGGCACCACCTACGAGGCGGGCCGCCCGTTCATGGTGCTCGCCACCCAGAACCCGATCGAACAGGCCGGCACCTACCGCCTGCCCGAAGCCCAGCTGGACCGCTTCCTCATCAAGACCTCCATCGGCTACCCGGACCACGCATCCACCGTGCAGTTGCTGGGCGGAAGCAACCTGAAGGACCGTTCGCGCGACCTCAGCCCGATCATCACCACCCAGGCGGTGGCGGACATGGCGGACCTCGCGGCCACCACGCACATCGATTCGGCCGTGCTGGAGTACATTTCGCGCCTGTGCGAGGAGACCCGCAACGCCCCGGAGACGCGGCTTGGCGTTTCGGTCCGTGGTGCCCTGGCCATGGTGCGTGCGGCAAGGGTCTGGGCGGCCGGGCAGGGACGCAACTACGTCCTTCCGGATGACATCAAGGAACTGGCCGGGGTTGTCTGGACCCACCGCTTCGTCATGGACCCCGAGGCGGAGTTCTCCGGCGCCACTGCCGAGGCCGTGCTCCAGCGCGTCCTGAACGACGTCGCTGCCCCGCAGCAGCGCGCCAACGTCTGACGGCCCCGGTCCACAAACACCCGGTTCCACAAACAAAGGTCTCCACAATGTCTACCGGCACACCCTTGAAACGGGCTGCTGCATCCGCCAGACGCTACCTGGCTCCGCTCAGGGAGCGGGAGCGTCTCGGTACCCTCGGGGGAGGGGCAGCCAAGCTCCCCGAGAGGATCCCGTCGAAGCTGCACCCTGCCGCCGTCTGGCGTGAGGCGTCCCAGGCCTTGGCCGAATGGCTTGCCCCGTTCCGGAAGAAGCTGAGCAGCCTCTGGCTTGCCTATGCATGGCCCTTCCTGTCCGTGGTCAGCATCCTCGGCTGGGTCGTCCTGGCCGCCGCCATCCTGCTGTGGATGGCCGGGCAGGCCTGGGGCTGGCAGGAGGCAAAGTCGGCAGCGCTCGTGGCCTTCCTGCTGTTCCTCTTCGCCGTGGCCTTTGTCCTCGGCCGCTCCGCCTACGGCGTGGTACTCGACATGTCGCGGACCCGTGTGGCGGTGGGCGATGACGCCGTCGGCAGCATCGCCGTCTCCAACACCTCCACCCGGCCGCTCCTCCCGGCGGACCTGGAGCTGCCGGTCGGCAGCAACACAGCGGTCTTCCACCTGCCCAGGATGAAGCCGGCCCAGGTGCATGAGGACCTATTCACCATCCCGACGGCGCGCCGTGCCGTGATCGTCGTCGGGCCCGTGCGTTCCGTGCGGGCTGATCCGCTGCACCTGCTGCGCCGCCGCGTGCTCTGGACGGACCCGGTGGACCTTTACGTCCACCCGAAGACTACGGTCCTGGCCGGTTCGGCCGCGGGCTTCATCCGCGACCTCGAAGGCATGCCCACCACGGAGCTTTCCAGTGCGGACGTGTCCTTCCACGCCCTGCGCGACTACGTGCCCGGCGATGACCGCAGGCACATCCACTGGAAGACCACCGCACGCACCAACAAGCTGATGGTCCGCCAGTTCGAGGAGACCCGGCGTGCACACCTGGCCATCTCCTTGTCGATCAACACTGACGAATACGAATCCGAGACGGAGTTCGAGCTCGCGATCTCGGTGGCTGCCTCCATCGGCCGCCAGGCCATCCGCGAACAGCGTGAACTCGACGTGCTGACGCAGAAGGGGCCGCTGCGCTGTGAAACCGGGCGGAACCTCCTGGACGATATGACCAGGATCGTGGGCGCACCCATGCGCCGCAACGCCGTCGACCTCGCCCGGACCCTGGCAGACACGGTGCCCAACGCCTCCGTGGTCTTCTTTGTTGTGGGCAGCGGCGTGACCGCAACCCAGCTGCGATCCGCATCGGCCTCGGTTCCCGCGGGGGTGCGGAGCCTTGCCGTTCGCGTACAGGCCGGTGCCGCTCCGGCCCGCGCCAACATCGCGGACCTGACCGTCCTGACCGTTGGCGATCTTGACGATCTTGCCCTGGTACTCCGGAAGGCGGCCGCATGAGCTCCGCCCAAACCCCTCGAGCCCACCGCGCCTCCCGGAAGCAGCAGCCTGCCCAGTCGGCCTTCGCGGACGGCCGTCCGCTGTGGCATTCCGCGCTCGACGCCGGTGCCCTGGTCCTGCTGCTGGGCCTTGGCGTGCTCGGGTTCAGCCAAAGCTTCGGCGGCGATCCGCACTACCTCCTGGCCGGTTTCGGCGGAATCGTGATCGGCCTGGGAATCGCCGCTGCCAATGCGCACTACCGCCTCGGCCTGCTTATCACCGTGGCCCTGGCCTTCGGCGCCTACATGATCCTGGGCACAGCGCTGGCGGTGCCGGATGCGGCCATCGCGGCGGTGCTGCCCAGCCTCGACTCCCTGCGCACCCTGCTGCTGGGTGTGGTGTTCGCCTGGAAGGACATGCTGACAGTCGGCGTCCCGGTGGGCACCGCGGGCGGAATGCTGATCGTGCCCTTCCTCAGCGCACTGATCTGTGCCGTGGCGGCCGGCCTCCTCGCCTGGCGGCTGAAGAGCCCGTACTGGCCGCTGCTGCCGGTGCTGGCGCTGTTCGTCACCGGCATCCTGTTCAGCACCAGCGCGGCCTTCCTCAACGTCGAGCGCGGCGTCGGCGTTGCCATCGGCGCCATCGCCTGGGCGACCTTCCGCCGCGACGTGCTCCGTCGCAACGACACCCGGAGGGTGTCAGCGAACCGTCCCGAGGCCGACGCCCGGGTGGCCCGACGCGGACGTTTGCGCCGCTTGGGGATGGCAGCGGCAGTGATTGCAGCCGCCGTCGGCATCACCGCCGTCGCCTCGCCGCTCATCACCGCCACGGACGACCGCAAGGTGCTGCGCAACAGCATCGTCCCGCCGTTCGACCCGCGGGACTACATCACGCCGCTGGCGAGTTTCCGGGAGTTCGTGAAGGACAAGAAGGACGACACCCTTTTCACAGTCAAGGGCCTGCCCAAGGACGGCCGTGTGCGCCTGGCCGCCTTGGACTCCTTCAACGGCCTGAACTACAACATGGACCCGAACGGCTCCGGCAGCTTCAACAAGGTGGGCGACGCGCGTGCCTTGAACACCCCACCGGAAGATGACGGCGGAGCCGTCGGGAGTACCTACAGCCTGGACATCACGGTGGAGGACTACCAGGGCTACTTCGTTCCCGGCGGACGCCACACCACGGGCATCAGCTTCGCCAACGGTTCGCAGGCGGCGTCCGGCTTGTACTTCAACGCCGGAACGGACACCGCGGTGACCACCAAGGGCCTCAGCCAGGGCGACAACTACTCCGTACGGGTCTCCGATCCCGGCAAGCTCGAACACGGGCAGCTGACCCAGTACGACTTCGCCAAGCTGACGCTGCCGGCGGCTGAAGAGGTGCCACCGGTGGTCGGTTCGCAGGCCAACGAGCTGTCCGCCGATGCGCCCACGGCGATCGACCGGGTGCGGCAGATCGAGGCCCACTTCCAGAAGTCCGGGGCGTTCAGCAACGGCCTGGTGGCCGACGGCCAGCTTCCCAGCCTGCCCGGCCACAGCTCCGCCCGCATCCGCGGGCTGCTGACCGCCAAGCAGATGCTCGGCGACGACGAACAGTACTCCGTGGCCATGTCCCTGATGCTGCGCCACCTGGGCATCCCTTCCCGTGTGGTGATGGGCTTCTACCCGGACCCGAAGAGCCCGGAAAACGGTGCGGCGGACATCCCGATCAAGGGCAAGGACGTGCACGCGTGGGTCGAGGTCGCCTTCGACCGCGTGGGCTGGGTTGCCTTCGATCCCACCCCGCCCAAGGACAACGTGCCGATCCCGCCGGACCCGCAGACCAAGTCCAAGCCCAAGCCGCAGGTCCTCCAGCCGCCGCCCCCGCCGCAGGAGCCGGCGGACCTCCCGCCGGACTCCACCCCTGATGCCCTGGACGCCGACGAGAAGAAGAACAACCCGTGGCTGTTCTGGGGGGCGCTGCTGGCCGCGATCGGAACCGCGCTGCTTCCGCTGGTGATCCTTGCCTTGCCCCTGGCGCTGATCCTGCTGCTGAAACTGCGGCGCCGTAAGAGCCGGCTGAACACCGGGCACCCGGCGCAACGTGTCGGCGGCGGCTGGAGCGAGGTGGTCAGCCTCGCCACCGACATGGGTGCTGCGATCAACGGCAAGGCCACCCGCCGGGAGTCCGCCGAGGTTATTGCCGAGGCGTTCCCGGTGAACAGCTCGACGACGACGATGCTCGCCGGCCGTGCCGATGCCGCGATCTTCGGCGCAGGGCAGCCGAGCGAGGAAGACGTCCGGAAGTACTGGGAAATCGTGGACGGTTCCCTCAAGGACATCACCAGCAACGTCGGCTTCTGGAAGCGCCAGCAGGCGCGCTTCTCGCCGCGGTCGCTGCTCGCCGAAGCGCGCACCGCGATCCGGGACGGCAACCTCAAGCCGCACCGCCTCCGCGCGGTCTTCCGCAGGAACACGGAGCCGGCAAACGATGCAGGAAAGGAACAACAGCAGTGACGAGCGGCCACGAGGAACGGTGCCCGGCCTGCCGCCAGGCCGTGAAACCGGGCGCATCATTCTGCACCAAATGCGGTGCGCCGCTGAGCAACCGCGGTGCCCGGATCGAACGCAACATCAGCCAGGTCCAGATGGCCAGGATGGACCTGGCTGCCCCTCAGGCCGGAAGCGATGCCGGTAGGATCGCCATAGCGCCCGCACCGCCCGGTGCCACAGGACCGGCTCCGGCGGGGCAGCGCGTGCCGCAAGTGCCAGGGGGAGGGACGACCATGAACAACAACGCCGAACTGGTCCCGGCGTCGACGGGCAAACGGCTCGGAGCTGCGGTGCTCGACTGGCTTGGCCCGGCGGTCATCCTGGGTATCGCCCTCGGCGTCGGAGCGGCCGGGATCACCGAGCAGCGCAGCAACGGCTTCATCGTCTACGACACGGGGCTGCTCGTTCTCCTGGGCAGCATCGCCGTCGGGGTGACTCTCGTCTACACCGCGGTGCTGCTTGGCATCGAAGCCCGCAGCGGCAACACGATCGGGAACCAGCTGATGGGCATCCGCAGCGCGGACGCCGACGGGTACGCCCCGGGCGGCGGCATCGTGTTCCTGCGCGGCCTGATCACCGGCGGAGTGTTGCTGCTCACCGTCATTGCCGCCGTCCTGGTGGTGGCACTCGGCTGGCTCGGCATCGCCCTGCTCATCCTTGCTCCGCTCTTCGTTCTGTCCATCGCATGGGCCGTGATCGTTGTGGTCTCCAACGCCTGGGACAAGCAGGGCCGGTTGCGGGGCTGGCACGACAAAGTGTCCAAAGCCCTGGTGTTCGATGTCTCCGCCGGCCGCAACCCGGTGAAGACGGGCGGCATCCCGGGGGAGTACAACTTTGCGCCGATGGACCTGCCGCCGGTCAAGCAGGTGGCGTCCCCGGTGGCGATGCCTGCCGCCAAGGCGCCCGCCCAGCCCGGGCAGCCCCTGCAGATCCCGCAGCCGGGGCCGGCGGACGGCGCGCGGCACGGAGCGCCGGTTCCGCAGCACAACCCGGTTCCGCAGCACAACCCGAACCCCCAGCACAACCCGAACCAATGGCAACCGCCGGTCTCAGCCCCGCCCTGGGCCGCGCCGGCGGGGGAGGCCCAGGCAGCGCACCCCGATGACGACGTCGAGCGTACGCAGCTGCGCCCCGGCGTCCAGGCGGCGGCCCCGGCGGTGCTCCGGATCCGCCTCGACGACGGCCAGGACTTTGAAGTGGGAGCCTCCCTGCTGATCGGACGCAACCCCGCCGCCATGGCCGGGGAATCCGTTGAGCAGCTGATCCCTGTGTCCGATCCCGGGCGCTCGATCTCCAAGACCCACCTGCAGCTCCGCCGCGAGGGCGACGGCGTCTGGGTCACGGACCGCAATTCCACCAACGGCTCGGCCGTCACCACCCCGGACGGCAACCAAAGCCGGCTGCTTCCCGGAGAGCCCGTTTTTGTCCGCCCCGGGTCCACCGTCCGGTTCGGCGACCGTTTCTTCCACCTAGGACAGGCATGAATTCACAGCCCGCAGCCGCAGCTGCGACCGCCAACGAGTCTGGATTCGGGCTGAGCTACGGCTACGGCACGGACCGCGGCCTCCGCCGCGAACTCAACGAGGACTCGTTCATCGCCTCGGATCCGGTGTTCGCGGTAGCCGACGGCATGGGCGGGCATGAAGCCGGGGAGATCGCCAGCGGCATCTGTGTCCGCACGCTCGGCAGCTACCCGCAGCTGCCTTCGGGCATCCGCACCGCAACGGCGGCGGTACTGCAGGATTGCCTGCTGGCTGCGGACGCCCGCATCCGCAGCGCGACCGGCGCCCGGGCGGGGACCACCCTGTCCGGCGTCGTCGTGGTGGAGCAGATGGGACTGCCGTACTGGCTGGTCATGAACATCGGCGATTCACGCACGTACCTGCTCAGCCAGGGCGAATTCGCCCAGATCAGCGTGGACCATTCAGAGGTGCAGGAAATGGTGGACGCAGGGAGCATCACCCCGGAGGAAGCGAACGTGCACCCGCGCCGCCATGTCGTCACCCGCGCGCTGGGCACCGGAGACGAGACCGAGGCCGACTTCTGGCTCCTTCCCATCCATGAAGGGGACCGGATCCTGGTCTGCTCCGATGGACTCACCGGCGAACTCAATGACGAGCACATCTTCCGGATCCTGAGCACCGTGGGCCACCCCCAGGACGCCGTGGACGCCCTGATCCAGGCGGCCCTGCGGTCCGGCGGGCGGGACAACGTGACGGTTGTTGTGGTCGACGCCAAGAACGTCCTGAACGACGCCGGCGTTGCCACCACCGCGCCGCGGCCGGGGGCCGAGGCGGAAGACGAAGATACCCTGCCGCGCCATGAGCTGCCTACCGCGGGCGACGCCGGAGACGGCGGCACATCCGGTGCGGACGGACACGGGGACGGCGGCGATGGCAAGGAATAACTATGTTCCCGGCGACTGGTTCGGCGTGGTCCGTTCCGGGACGGTGGTGGTGCTCGGCCCCGGCACCGGACCGGAGCTGCTGGAATCCCTGTGGGCCCTGCTGGAGCGCCGCCCGGAGATCCACGAAATCCTGAACGAAGTCACCGAAGCCTTCGGCGTGTCCCTGACCCGCATCCCGGCGTTCGGCATCATCGACGCCAAGGACGCGCTGCGCGTTGTCCTGCGCGGCGACCTCGACCTGGAAACCTACGCCGGTGTGCCGCACAACATCCACGGCCGCGACGTGACCACCTGGACGGAGCGGCGGATGGAGCTCCCCGGCTCCTACCGCCTGCGGATCGGCGCGGCCCAAAGCAACGGAGCGGATTCCGCTGCGGCCGGCTCCCTGCCTTTGCAGGAGGGCGTGGTGTTGCTGTCCGGCCTGGAGGCCACGCTCGTCCCGGGCGAAGAACCCAAGGTTCCGGCCGCCGGACCGGTGCCCGGTGCCCAGCAACAGTCTCCGGAACCCGTCGCCGTTACCTCTGCCCCCGGGCTCCCGACGGCGGAACGGCCCGCTTCGGTCGAAACGATCCTCGCGTTTGAGCCCGAGCCGGCGTCCGAGGCCGCGCCCGCGCTGGCGCCTGAGGCTGCGTCCGCGCCGGAGGCCGAGGCCGGGCCCGCGCCGGCTGGCGGGCCCGTCGACGCGGAGCAGGACGAAGCGGAACAGGTCGATGCAAAACAGCTCGAAGCGGTGCCGCAAGAATCCGAACAGGACGAAGCAGAACAGGACGAACCAGAACAGGACGAAGCAGAACAGGACGAAGCAGAACAGGACGACCTGGAACTGACGATCGCGCCCGGCCACCTCCATGACGGCTCGGAGGCCACCGACGCGCCCCCGGCCGTGGAGGTCGGTGTGGACACCGGTGCCACCACGGACGAAATTGTCCGGAACCTGGAACAGACCAGCAGCTATGACCACCTGTGGGAGCGGACCGTCATCCGCAGCATCGAGGATGCCGCCGTGCGGGTGAACCCGGACGAGGAGGAGCACGCGGAGCCCACGCCGGCGGTCCGGGCACCCGAAGCCCGGCCGCAGTCGCCGGAGCCGGCCCCAACCCAGCAGCAGCCAGCCCAGCAGCAGCCAGCCCAGCAGCAGCCTGCTCCGCAACACCAGCCTGCTCCGCAAACCGGCGGGCTGATTTCCTCCGTGCCTTGGCTTTCCGGCAATTCCGCCCCCGCCCCGCAACCCTCCGCTCCGCCGCAGCAATGGGCGCCGCCGGCCGCCCCGCCGCCTGCATCCTTCGCGCCCGGCGCATTTTCCGACGCCGGGGACGAAGACAGCGACCACGACGGCCACACCGTCATGAAGAGCAGCCTGGCGAACCTCCCGTCCACCCCGGCCCCGGCCGCGCCCACGGGCGGGGAACTCCTGCCCGATGGAACCAAGCGTCCGCTGGTCCTGGCCCGGGTCTGCCCGCAGGGCCACGCCAACCCGCCCACCTACGCGCAGTGCGCGTCCTGTGGGAGCGCCATGTCCGGCGAGGGCGTCCAGGTCCCGCGTCCGAGCCTGGGCAAGCTCCGCCTGTCCACTGGTGAAGTCATCGAGCTGGACCGTTCGCTGGTCATCGGTCGCCAGCCGTCGGTGTCCCGGGTCCAGGGCGGCGGCATGCCGGCGTTGGTCCAGGTGGAGAGCCCGGGCGGGGACATTTCACGATCGCACGTGGAGGTCCGCCTGGAGGGATGGCACGTGATGCTCTGCGACCTCAAGGCCACCAACGGCACGGTCCTGGTCCGGGAAGGCCAGGCGCCGCGCCGGCTTGCCCAGAACGAGATGGCCATTGTCCTGGACGGCGACATCGCCGAGCTGGGCGACAACATTTCATTGCGTTTCGAGGAGATTCTGTGAGTTCCAAGCGGCCCCCTGCACCACCGCCGCCCCTTCCCGGTTACAAATACATCAGCCACCTCGGCTCCGGGGGCTTTGCAGACGTCTACCTCTACGAGCAGGACCGGCCGCGCCGCAGGGTGGCCGTCAAGGTGCTCCTCTCGGACCTGAAGACCGAAGATGCGCGCCGCCGCTTCGAGTCCGAAGCCAACCTCATGGCGCAGCTGTCCTCGCACCCGTACATCGTGACCATCTTCGAGGCCGAAACCACCGGGGATGGACACTCATACCTGGCCATGGAGTACTGCTCCCGGCCGAGCCTTGACGTGCGCTACCGCCGCCAGCGTTTCAGTGTCGACGAGGTCCTGGCCGTGGGCATCCAGGTGGCTTCCGCCGTCGAGACCGCGCACCGCGCTGGAATCGTGCACCGGGACATCAAGCCCGCGAACATCCTGGTGACCGACTACAACCGGCCGGCTCTGACCGACTTCGGCATCTCCGGCACGATCGGTGACGACAGCGATGACGACGCCGGGATGTCCATTCCGTGGTCGCCCCCCGAGCAGTTCCGCGGCGGCCCGGTGGACGGCGTGCCGGTGGACGTCTGGGCCCTTGGTGCCACGCTCTACACCCTGCTCGCAGGCCGTTCACCCTTCGTGATGCCGGGCCAGGACAACTCCCAGCGCGAACTGATTTCCCGCATCACCAACTCGCCCGTGCCGCGCCTCGGGCGGGCCGATGTTCCCGAGTCGCTGGAGCTGGTGCTGTCGACCGCGATGGCGAAAGCGCCGGAATCCCGGTACTCCTCGGCGCACGCCTTCGCACTGGCACTGCAGCGGATCCAGGCCGAGCTGAACCTGTCGGTGACGCCTTTTGAGGTACTCGCCGAACAGGGCGGCGACGACGTCCACCCGGACGACAACTTCGAGGAAACCCGGGTCCGCAGCGTCGCCTCGATCGATCCCGACGGCGGCACCTCGCCCACCGCTTCCGCGCCGACGTTCCCGGCCCGGACCTTCCCGAATACCCGGACCCAGCCGCCCGCAGTGCAGGCTGCGCCGCGGCCGGATCCACAGACAGCTCCGAAGCCGGCTCCGCAGACAGCTCCCCAGGAGGAGCAGAACGAGTCCACCGTGTTGCGCGGTTGGACGCCGGGCGCCCCCGCTTACACACCGCCGGCCTTCACCGGGAGTCCGGCGCCCGGACCGCAGCCGGCTCCGCACTACTCCGAACCGGACCTTGCCGCCACGGTCAACCGGCCGGCCGCGGCGGAACAGGACAGCGACGGCGGGGAGACCGGTGCTCCCGACCACCGCAAACGGAACCTCGTGCTCGCCGCCGCCGGTTCCGCGGTGCTGGTGGTCGCCGTCGTCGTCGGAATCGTCCTGGGTGCCACCGCACCCCAGAAGGTGCAGCCGATGGAAACGAACAGCAAGCCGCCGGCGGATGCCCTCGACAACGGAGTTGTGCCGGATGTCGCGAACCTGGCAGCGAAGCGCACCGCAGCCGGAAAGCTCCGCTTCACGTGGACAAACCCGCAGCCGCAGGACGGCGACACCTACAAATGGCGGCGGGCATTCGCTGCGGACGCCGACTACCACGCCACGAAGGCCCCGGCGATGGAAATCACCGAGAGCCCCGGCGGCCGGACCTGCATCCAGGTGATCATCGTCCGCTCGGACGGCAACGCGTCACCGGCCGGCGACAGCTCCATCAACTGCTTTATCGGGAAGTAATGAAACACAGCTACGAGGACCAAGGAGGCCGGTCATGGGAGATCTAGCCATAGATTTCTGTGGGGAATGGCATGAGCCGTCTGACGAAGACGTCTTCAACATCGGCCGTGAAGGCGATCTGGAGGTTGACGACAACCCGTACCTGCACCGCCGCTTCCTGCAGATCGCACGCTATGACGGCATCTGGTGGCTGAGCAACGTGGGCAGCATGCTCTCGGCCACCATCGCGGACGGCTCCGGCGGCATGCAGGCCTGGCTGGCACCGGGCGCGCGCATCCCGCTGGTGTTCAGCCACACGAACGTGATTTTCACGGCAGGGCCCACCACCTACGAGTTCGCGGTGCACCTGAAGACGCCGTCGTTCCGCCAGGAAGTCCGCGACGACGACTCTGCCGGCGACACGACGATCGGGCCGGTGGTGTTCACCGACTCGCAGAAGGCCCTGATCGTCGCCCTGGCAGAGCCAATGCTGCGCCGCGATGGGACGGGCTTCAGCTCGATCCCGTCCTCGGCGGAGGCCGCCAAACGCCTGGGCTGGGCACTGACCCGTTTCAACCGCAAGCTCGACAACGTCTGCGACAAGCTGGACCGCGTGGGCGTGGTCGGCCTGCGCGGCGGCGGCGGAAAACTCGCCACGAACCGGCGCGCCCGGCTGGTGGAGCACGCCGTCACCTCGCACCTTGTCACCGCGGAGGACCTGTACCTGCTGGAAAAGATGAGGGGCGTTGACGAAGCATGAAGTTCCGCCTGACTTTGCGCCGCGATCCCGCCGTTGCCAAGGACCTCGCGGTCACCGTGGACGGCCGTGCCACGGTCGCTGACATCGCCGGCGAGCTCTGGGCCGCCGACCCGGACCGCCAAGGCACCGACGTCCCGCCGAACCTCTCCCTCAAGGTCGATGAGGCTTTCGTCGGGGCGGGCATGAGCGGCATCGTGCTGGATCCTGCCGGGAACCTGCTGGAGTCCGGGCTGCGCCCTGGCTCCACGGTGTCACTGACGCAGGTGAGCGAACAGTTCGCTACTCCGGGCGGAAACCGCGGCCCGACGGCGGCGACTCTCCGTGTGCTGTCCGGGCCCGACTCCGGCAGCGAGTTTTCCTTGCCGTTCGGAACCAGCTACATCGGACGCGACCGGGACGTGGACGTCCGCCTGAGCGATCCCATGACCTCCAAACGGCACGCCCGCATCACCGTTGCCGAGACGGTGGAAATCGCGGACACCAACTCCGCCAACGGCCTGCTCATGGACGGGCTGCCAGTAGCGCGGGCCACCCTGAACTCCTCGGACACGGTCACCCTCGGCGACACCACGGTGGGCGTCGTCGCGCTGTCCCGCAACCACGGCGCCGCGCCGAGTTCCCCGCTGGTGGACTTCAACCGGTCCCCGCGCGTGGTGCCGCGCTTCGACCCGCCCAAGAGGGTGGTTCCGGCCGGCCCCAAACGCCCGGACCACCAGGCCTTCCCGTACATCATGCTGATGGCCCCGCTCCTCATGGGCGGTATCATGTTCGCGGTTACCCAGAACTTCCTCTCCGTGGTGTTCATGATGATGATGCCGCTGTTCATCATCGGCCACTACGTGGACCACAAGGTCCAGTCGAAGCGGCAGATGAAGGAGGCCATCAAGCACTTCCGCGCCTCCATGCTGGCGTTCCGCGAAGACATCGCCGAGCGGCAGAACATCGAACGCTCGGTGCGGCTGCAGGAATCGCCGTCCGTGAGCGACACGGTCGACGCGATCTACAAGCTCGGCCCCCTGCTGTGGACCCACCGCCCGGAACACCAAGGCTTCCTGGGCGTGCGCTTCGGGCTAGGCACGGCGCCGTCGCGCATTCCTTTCGAAGAGCCGGCCAGCAATGACACCGAGGCGCAGTACATGCGCGAGATCCAGGAGTGCCTGGCCCAGGTGCGGATGATCGACGGCGTGCCGGTCGTTTCCCAGTTGCGGACCTCCGGTTCCTTCGGCATCGCCGGTGAGCGCGGACTGGTCGACGACGTCGCCCGCGGGATGGTCCTGCAACTGGTGGGCCTGCATTCGCCGGCGGAACTCGTGGTCACCTCGCTGACCTCGGCCCGTTCGCGTGAGCGCTGGAACTGGCTGCAGTGGCTGCCCCACGTCGGCTCCGGCCACAGCCCGCTTTCCGGCGACCACCTCGCGGCAGGACCCGGTGCGGGTGCTTCCCTGCTGTCCAAGCTCGAAGACCTCGTGGAGCAGCGGGAGGCAGCCTCCAAGGACCCGCGGCCGCTGCCGCGCCCGTCCCTGGCCAACGAACACGGCGAAATCGCCGCGCCGGTGCTGCCCACCGTCCTGGTGGTAGTGGAAGACGACGCGCCCGTGGACCGCGGCCGGCTCACCCGCCTGGTGGAACGCGGACCCGACTCCGGCGTGCACGTCATGTGGGTGGCCGCCAACGTGCAGGCCCTGCCGGCAGCCTGCCGCGACTTCATGGCTGTCGACGGCGACCACGGCACCACCACCGGCCAGGTCCGGCTCGGACGCCACACCTACCCGGTGAGCTGCGAGAGCGTCGAAGCCGGGCTCGCCACCCAGCTGGCCCGCATGATGTCGCCGCTGGTGGACGTCGGCAAGCCGGTCGACGACGACTCCGACCTGCCGCGCGCGGTATCCTACGTGACGCTCGTGGGGAAGGACTTCATGGACGTCCCGCAGGCGGTGGCCGAACGCTGGCAGGAGAACAACTCGGTGCACTCCAGTGCCGTGCCCAACCGCAAGGACAACGGCAGCCTGCGCGCCCTCGTGGGATCCAAGGGCGTGGAGCCGTTCTACCTGGACCTCAAGAACGAGGGCCCACACGCCCTCGTGGGCGGCACCACCGGCGCCGGCAAGTCCGAGTTCCTGCAGTCCTGGGTGATGGGCATGGCCTCGGCCTACAGCCCGGACCGGGTCACCTTCCTCTTCGTGGACTACAAGGGCGGCGCCGCGTTCGCCGACTGCGTGAAGCTTCCGCACACCGTGGGCCTCGTGACCGACCTGTCGCCGCACCTCGTGCGCCGGGCACTCACCTCGCTGCGCGCCGAACTCCATTACCGCGAGCACCTGTTCAACCGGAAGAAGGCCAAGGACCTGCTCGCCCTGCAGCGCGAAGCGGATCCCGAGGCGCCGCCGTACCTGATCATCATCGTGGACGAATTCGCCGCGCTGGCCTCGGAGATGCCGGAGTTCGTGGACGGCGTCGTGGACGTTGCCGCCCGTGGCCGTTCCCTGGGCGTGCACCTGATCCTGGCAACGCAGCGCCCGGCCGGCGTCATCAAGGACAGCCTGCGGGCCAACACCAACCTGCGCGTCGCGCTGCGCATGGCCGATGAGGACGATGCCACGGACATCCTCGGGGTGCCCCTGGCCGCCTACTTCGATCCGTCCATTCCCGGCCGCGGTGCCGCCAAGACCGGCCCCGGCCGGATCCAGGGCTTCCAGACCGGGTACGCCGGAGGCTGGACCACCGAGAAGCCCCAACGTCCGCGGATCGACATCGTGGAAATGGCCTTCGGTTCCGGTGCGAGCTGGGAAGCGCCGGCTCCGGTGGACGCCGTCAAGGAGGAGCCCGCCGGTCCGAACGACATTTCGCGGATGACCACCAACATCATCCGGGCCGCCGACTCGCTGGGCATCGACCCGCCCCGGAAGCCGTGGCTCAACGAACTGGCCACCACCTATGACTTCTCCAAGCTGCCCAACCCGCGCACCGATGAACGGCTGCTGCTCGGCGTGGCCGACGACCCCGTGCACCAGGACCAGCCAACCGTGTTCTACGAACCGGACAAGGACGGCAACATGGCCGTCTACGGCACGGGCGGCTCGGGCAAGTCGGCGGCGCTGCGCGGCATCGCCATCGCCGCCGCCGTCACGCCCCGCGGCGGGCCGGTGCACGTCTACGGCATCGACTGCGGTTCCTCGGGCCTGAAGATGCTCGACGGCCTGCCGCACGTGGGCGAGATCATCGGCGGTGACGACGTCGAACGTGTCGGCCGGCTGCTGCGCTGGCTCCGCGACATCGCCGACGACCGTTCCGCCCGCTTCGCCGAGGTCCGGGCTTCCACGATCGTGGAGTACCGGAAACTGGCCAACCGGCCCGACGAGAAGCGCATTTTCGTGTTGGTGGATGGCATGTCGGCGTTCCGCGAAGCCTACGAATACAGCCGGCTGTCCGCGCTGTGGGACATCTTCCTGCAGCTGGCCACGGACGGCCGTCCGCTGGGCATCCACCTGGTGGTCAGCGGTGACCGGCCCAATTCGGTTCCGGCGTCGTTGCTCGCCTCGATCCAGCGCCGCCTGGTCCTGCGCCTCAGCTCCGAGGACGACTACATGACCCTGGACGTCCCCAAGGATGTGCTCAGCCCGGCGTCACCGCCCGGCCGCGGACTCCTCGGCGATCTTGAGGTGCAGCTGGCCGTGCTCGGCGGGAACTCCAACCTCGCCCTGCAGGCCCGCGAAGTCACCAAGCTGGCCCAGGCCATGCAACGGCAGGGCATGGAGGAGGCGCCGCAGATCCAACGCCTGCCCGAACAGGTGGACCTGGACATCCTGCCCGCCGGCAGCCTCGACCATCCGGTCATCGGCGTCGACGACGAATCCCTGGACCCCGCGGCCATCGCGGCCAAGGGGCCGCTGCTGGTGTCCGGCCCGCCCGGTGCCGGCCGCACGGTTGCGCTCGTGACGATGGCCTACGCCCTGCGCCGCTCCAACCCGGACACGGAACTGATCTACATCGGGGCAAGGCGCTCGGCCGTGGCAGGACTCAAGGTCTGGAACCGTTCACTCGTTGGGCCCGACGAGGTGGAGGAGGCCGCCGAAGAGCTCACCGAACGGTCCACGGAACGCCCGGGAACAATGGCGATCTTCATTGAGGGCCTGACGGACTTCACGGATTCCCTCGCCGAAATGTCGATCAACAAGCTGGTCACTGACTCGATCAAGGCAGAGCAGTGGGTGGTCGGAGAATCGGAAAGCTCCACCTGGTCCCAGGCCTGGTCCCTCGCCCAGCCCTTCAAGTCCGGGCGCCGCGGCTTGCTGCTCAACCCCTCGGACGTGGAAGGCGACAGCCTGCTCAGCACTTCCCTGGGCCGGATCAGCCCGGACTTCATTCCGGGCCGGGGCTACATCGTTGGGCGCGGCAGGGTCCGCAAGATCCAGGTGGCGCTGCCGCCGGAGAACCGCAGCTAGCGGCGGTTCTCCGGCGGGGGCCGGTTTAGCCAGCGAATGGATTTGCGGGGTCCGCGCGCGTATAGGAAAATTCCGGGACCATCCCCAATTCCGGGCGGCACCGCTGCCCTTGAGGCCATCATGACCGTTCGCCCCACCCCGAAGCACCATGCTGCCGCCCGTGCGGCGGTGCGGACCCCGTTCGCCGCGTCCCTCACGGCCGTGCTCCTTGCGTTCCTGTTGTGCGCCTTCCCACTGCTGGCCGCGCATGCAGGGGAGTCGGCCAAGCCCTGCCCTCCCGGGCAGGTCTGCCAGGTGGTCCCGAGCATTTCCCCGGCTCCCGTGCTTCCGTCGCCCACACCCAGCGAGACGACGCCGGCGGATCCCGCACCGGTCATCCAGAAGCCGGCGCCGGCGAAGCCCCCGGTGGTGACCCCGGCACCGACGGTCCGGGTGCCCGGCCCCAGCGCGACGCCGGAAGAGACGACGGCGGCCAGCCCGACGCCGTCGGCCGTATCCACCTCCGCGACGCCGACGCCGAGCCATTCGAGCGCAAGCGCGAGCCCGTCGGTCGAATCGAACTGGAACAAGCCCATCGACGACGGCAAGGAGGCCAGCCAGGCCGCGTTCGTCAGCGACAAGCCGGCATCGGGTGACGGCCTTTTCGGGATCCTCGCCATCATGGCAGGCGTGCTGCTGGTGGGCCTCGGCGGCCTTGCCTTCGCCTTGTGGAGCAGGAACCGGATCGGCGTCCACTGAGCGCCCCGGCTTCCGGTTCTTCGCCCGGCTTTTGCTCTGCCGTGAATTGTCCGTGCTTTGCGGCAAGATAGGAGGGTGAGCACAGTAGAGAGCGTAAGTGGAAGCACGCCCGGAACCGTGGAAGCCGTCGAAGGGGAAGTCCCTGCGCAGTCGGTCCGCGAAGAGTACGACAACCTTGCCGACCTTGTCCGCAAGCACCGTTACGCGTACTACCAGGAAGACGCGCCCACCATCTCGGACGCCGATTTCGATGCCCTTTACCGCCGGCTCGAAGAGCTGGAGGCCCTGCATCCGGAACTCGTCTCCAATGACTCTCCCACCCAGGAGGTGGGCGGCGAGGTCTCGGCCGCCTTCGCCGCCGTCGAGCACCTGCAGCGGATGTACAGCCTGGAGGACGTGTTCTCCCTTGAAGAGCTCGAGGCCTGGGTGCGGAAGGCCGAAGCTTCGGTGGAGAAACTGGGGTCCGGCGTCCCGCCCGTCGCGTGGCTGACCGAACTCAAGATCGACGGACTGGCCGTAAACCTGCTGTACCGCGACGGCAAGCTGGTCCGTGCCGCCACCCGCGGCGACGGCACCACGGGTGAGGACATCACCCACAACGTGCTTACCATCAAGGAAATCCCGCGCGAGCTCAGTGGCTCCGGATTCCCTTCCGAGGTGGAGATCCGCGGCGAGGTCTTCATCCCGTCCAAGGACTTCGCCGAATTCAACGAGGCCCTGATCGAAGCCGGCAAGGCGCCCCTGGCCAATCCCCGCAACGCGGCGGCGGGTTCGCTGCGCCAGAAAGACCCCGCCGAGACCGCCAAGCGCCCGCTGCGGATGTTCGTGCACGGCATCGGCGCCCGTGAGGGACTCGCCGCCACCAGCCAATCCGAAACGTACAAGTTGCTGGCCGAATGGGGCATGCCGGTCAGCCCGTACCTGAAGGTGCTCGGCTCCTTCGAGGAGGTCCTGGACTTCATCAAGCATTTCGGCGAGCACCGGCACGATCTCCTGCATGAGATCGACGGCATCGTGGTCAAGATCGACGACTTCGCCACCCAGCGCGCACTGGGCTACACCTCCCGGGTTCCCCGCTGGGCCGTTGCCTACAAGTACCCCCCGGAAGAGGTCCACACGAAGCTTCTGGACATCCAGGTCAACGTCGGCCGCACCGGCCGCGTCACGCCGTTCGGGATCATGGAGCCGGTGAAGGTGGCCGGTTCCACGGTTGAGATGGCCACGCTGCACAACCAGGACGTGGTGAAGGCCAAAGGCGTCATGATCGGTGACATCGTGGTCCTTCGGAAGGCCGGGGACGTCATTCCTGAAATCGTCGGGCCGGTCCTGGCCCTGCGCGAACAGCAGGACCCTCCGGTACGCGAATTCGTCATGCCCACCGAATGCCCGTCCTGCCATACGCCCCTGGCCCCGGCCAAGGAAGGGGACGTGGACATCCGCTGCCCCAATTCCCGTTCCTGCCCCTCCCAGCTGCGCGAACGGGTCTTCCACGTCGCGGGCCGGGGAGCGTTCGACATCGAGGCCCTGGGCTGGGAAGCGGCGATCGCGCTCACGCAGCCGGCCGCCCCTGAGGTGCCGCCCCTCGAGAACGAGGCCCGGCTCTTCGACCTCACCCCGGAGGACCTGCAGGATGTCATGATCCGGCGCGAGAAGCGCTCCAAGGGTGCGGGCACGGGGGAGTGGGAGCTTGTTCCGTATTTCTGGACCAAGCCCACCGCGAAGACCCCGTCCAAGCCCAGCGCCAACACCCAGAAGCTCTTCAAGGAGCTGGAGAAGGCCAAGACGCAGCCCCTGTGGCGGGTCCTCGTGGCTTTGTCCATCCGGCACGTGGGCCCCACCGCCTCGCGTGCGCTCGCGACCAGGTACGGCTCGATGGACGAGCTCCTTGCCGTCCTCGAGAGCGCTGACGCGCGGGAACAACTGGCCGAGGTGGACGGCGTCGGCCCGATCATCGCCGACGCCCTCATCGAATGGTTTGCCGTGGACTGGCACCGTGAAATCGTGCAGCGGTGGAAGGAAGCGGGCGTGCGCATGGCCGACGAACGCGACGGTTCCGTGCGACGGAACCTGGAAGGCCTCACGGTCGTCGTCACCGGAACCCTGCCCAACTTCAGCCGCGACGAAGCCAAGGAAGCCATCATCATCCGCGGCGGCAAGGCTGCCGGTTCGGTCTCGAAGAACACCAGCTACGTAGTGGCCGGTGAAAGCGCCGGCACGAAGCTCGACAAAGCCGAGCAGCTGGGCATCCCGGTCCTGGACGAGGACGGTTTCAGGGCGTTGCTTGATGGCACGCTGCCCGGCGCGGACGCCGGGACGGCCGAGGACGCCGATCCCGAGGCATCCGTGGCCGCCGAAGCCAGCGAAGGAACTGCAGAATGACCGACGCCCTGGAACTCCTGGCCGTCGCAAAGCGCGCGGCCGCGGCCGGCGCCGGAGTGCTCGCCACCCGCTCCGCCGCCGGAAGCAGCGGTGCCGGCCTGGAAGTCAGCAACAAGGGCGACGCCGGCGACTGGGTGACCGCATTCGACGTCGCCGCCGAGGAAGCCGTCCGTGCGTCGATCACGGCCGCCCGCCCGCGCGACACCATCACCGGTGAGGAGCACGGCACCACCCGGCCGGAAGACAGCAGCGGCTACCGCTGGTCCATCGATCCCCTGGATGGCACCACCAACTTCATCCGGAACATCGTCTACTACGCCACCTCCGTGGCGGTCGCCGGTCCCGACGGCACCTGGCTGGCCGGCGTCGTCCACGCCCCGGCGCTGGGCAGGGTCTATTCCGCCGCACGCGGCCACGGCGCCTGGCTCGAGGTCGCCGGCGAGACCAGCAGGCTGACGGGGCCGGTACCCGGCCGCAAAGGACTCATCCTGGCCACCGGATTCAGCTACGACCCCGCCACGCGTTCCAGCCAGCTCAGCGGCCTGCCCGGCATGATGGACGGCTTCGCCGATGTCCGCAGGCTGGGATCCGCGGCGCTGGATCTGTGCCTCGTGGCAGACGGCAGCCACGACGCCTTCGGCGAACGCGGCCTCAACGAGCACGACTTCGCCGCCGGCGCCCTGATCGCCGAGGAGGCCGGTTGCTGGGTCCGCCGCCCCAAGCTGCAAAGCCCGGTCGACGGCGGACCCGCGGACCACGACAGGCTGTCCGCCTGGACGTGCGCCGGGCCCCTGGAGCTGTCGGGCAAGTTCCCGATCTGAGCTGGGAGGGTCCGGCGGTGATCGCTCCGGCTAGAACCCGGAACCGATCGAGGTCAGCTGAGGCGCCTCGATCCCGGCATAACGGCTGACCGGCCGTTCCAGGCCATAGTGGCCGCGCAGCGTCGACGCCGTGTATTCGCGGCGGAAGAGGCCCCGTTCCTGCAGCACCGGCACCACTTGGTCCACGAAGGTTTCCAGGCCTGAGGGGAGCACCGGGGGCATGATGTTGAAGCCGTCGGCCGCTCCGGCGTCGAACCATTCCTGGATGGCGTCCGCCACCTGCTCGGCGGTTCCGGCGAAGGTGCGGTGGCCGCGGCCGCCGCCCAGGCGCCCGATCAGCTGCCGCACCGTGAGCTGTTCCCGGCGGGCCAGTTCCACGATCAGGGTGTAGCGGCTCTTGGCGCCCTCGATCTCGTCCTCGGACGGAAGGTCGGCCGGCAACTGGCGGTCCAGGGGCAGGTCCTCGGGGGCCACGCGGAGGGTCTTGGCCAGCTGTTCGCGGGCGTACTCGGGCTTGATCAGTTCATCCAGCTCCCGCTCCAGCTTCAGGGCCTCGGCCTCGCTGGCGCCAATCACCGGGACGATGCCCGGGAGGATCTTGATGCCTTCCGGGTCGCGCCCGACGGCGGCCGTACGGGCCTTGAGGTCGGCGTAGAACGCCTGGGCGTCCGCCAGGGTCTGGTGCGCCGTGAAGACCGCCTCGGCGTAGCGGGCGGCGAGGTTCTTGCCGTTCTCGGACGAACCGGCCTGCACGACCAGCGGGTGGCCCTGCGGGGAGCGCGGTACGTTCAGGGGACCCCGGACCCGGAAGTGCTTGCCCTCGTGGTCGATGGTGCGGATCCTTCCGGCGTCGCCCCACACGCCCTCTGCCTTGTCTGCGACGATCGCGTCGTCGTCCCAGCTGTCCCAGAGCTTCTGGGCGACCTCGATGAACTCGGCGGCGCGCTCGTAGCGCACGGCGTGCGCGGGCTGGTCGTCCACACCGAAGTTCCGGGCGGCGTCGGGCCCGGCCGTGGTGACCACGTTCCATCCGGCCCGGCCGCCGCTGACCCAGTCGACTGAGGCGAAGCGGCGGGCCAGGTTGAAGGGCTCGTTGTAGGTGGTAGAGGCCGTAGCGATAAGTCCGATCTTTTCCGTGGCGCCGGCGATGGCGGTCAGCAGCACGGTGGGTTCGAGCTTGCCCGCGGGCCGTCGTCCGACCTCGCCGAACAGCACAGGGGAGTCGGCGAAGAAGATCGAGTCCAGCTTGCCGCGCTCGGCAATGCGCGCGAGCCGCTGGTAATGCGCCACCTTGGTGGCGGCGAGGGGATCGCTTTCCGGCAGCCGCCAGGAGGCTTCATGGTGGCCGGTGCTCATGAGGAAGGCGTTGAGGTGGAGGGTTCGGGGGGTGCTCATTCGGGGTCCTTTCCTGGGTCCTGGCCGCCAATCAATCACGCCGGCCGGGGCCCGCGCCAGCAGTCCGACATCTTCGCGAAACAGCGGGAAACCGGGCTTCACGGTCCGCAACCGGACTCAATACGGCGCCATTCAAGGCAACATCGGCAAGGCGTCGTCGCGGCGTTCGGCAAGGGCCGCCGTCGGGCTCCAGAGGTGATAGTTCGGTCACGGAAACAGCCGTTTCGGGGGTCCGCCGCGTGCGGCGCCACTACGATGGATCGGTGCAATTACCGATCACTGTCCGTCCAGCCCGGCCCGCAGACTATGACGACGTCGCCCGCATCACGCTCGACTCCTACGTCACCGCCGGCTACTACGGAGATCCGGAGCACCCGTACCTGCGCCAGCTCCAGGACGTGGCCGGCCGCGCCGAACACGCCGACGTATGGGTGGCCGAACGCGGCGGCGCGGTGATCGGTTCGGTGACCGTGGCATCGGCCGGCGGACCCTTCGCGGACATCGCCTACGAGGACGAGCTCGAGATGCGCACCCTGGTGGTGGACCCGGCCGTGCAGCGCTCCGGCGCCGGCAAGAGCCTGGTCAAGGCCCTCGTGGACCATGCCCGCTCCCGTGCCGGCATCAACGCCGTCGCCCTGACCACCGGCGCCACCTGGGAAAGCGCCAACGCCCTGTACCAGGCCACCGGATTCGAGCGCGTGCCGGAGCGGGACTGGTTCGTGCCGGGCACCGACATAAAGCTGTTCGTTTACCGGCGCGAGCTGGGCCAGCCCTAAAGTTTCACCGTAGACCCCGGCCACCGGGCCGGGCGCGGCGACAGGAGAAGCGCGGCATGCGCAAGACTTACGGCACGGGTTCGGTCTGGGAACAGTCCCTCGGATACTCGCGTGCGGTGCAGGTGGATAACACCCTTTACATTTCCGCCACGGCAGCCTCCGGCCCGGACGGCATCGTCGGTGAGGACTTCTACTCGCAGAGCAAGTACATCCTCGAGAAGCTCGGTACCGTGCTTGCGGACGCCGGGTTCTCCTACGAGGACGTGGTGCAGTCGAAGCTCTACCTGACGGACATCAGCAAATGGGAAGACGCCGGCCGCGCCCACGGCGAGGTCTTCGGCGACATCCGCCCCACCTTGTCCCTGGTGCACGTGCTGCCGTTCCTTGACCCGCAGATGCTGGTCGAGATCGAACTGGTCGCCCAGAAGAGCGCCAACTAGGTTCCGTCCCCGCGCGAACGTACAGTTGAGGCCCTGAAATCAGCGATTTCAGGGCCTCAACTGTACGTTCGGGCTAGGAAAAGAAGGGGCGCGTCGCGGTCAGCGCTCGTCGTCGAGCGGGTGCGGGACCACGGGCACGGGGGACGTCAACGGCAGCCCGGCCCGCCGCAGCCGGCTCTTCTTCAACTGCCACAGCACGGCGAGCAGCACGAACCACAGCGGCGTGGCCAGGAAGGGCAGGCGGGTGTCGTCCCCGATGAACAGGGTCGAGGCAATGAAGGCGAAGAATGCCAGCACCATCCAGGGCGCGAAGCGGGCCAGGGGCATCCGGAACCCTGAGGCAGCGTGGCGTTCCGGGAACCGCCGGCGGTAGAGGATGAAGCTCACCACAATGGAACCCCAGGTGAACAGCACCAAGGTGGCACAGACCGAGGACACGAACGTGAAGGCCGCCACCACGTTGTCCCCGGCGAACAGCAGGGGAATGGCTGCGAACAGGAAGACACTGGTGAAGAACACCGCCTTGCGGGGCACGCCGCGGCTGTCCGTCCAGGCGAATCCCTTCGGAGCGTGGCCGTCCTTGGCCAGCCCGTAGAGCATACGCGTACCGGAGTAGAGCCCGGAGTTGGCGCTGGAAGCGGCCGAGGTCAGCACCACCAGGTTGATGACGAGAGCCGCGATGCCGAGCCCTGCGTAGGCGAGGGTGGTCACGAAGGGGCTCTTGCCAGGTTCGATCCGGTCCCAGGGCGTGATGGTCATGATGACTGCCAGCGCGCCGACGTAGAAAACAAGGATCCGCGCCACGATCGAATTGATCGCCTTCGGAAGTGTCTTCCGGGGCGACTCGGTTTCGGCTGCCGCTGTGCCCACCAGTTCGACGCCGATGAAGGAGAAGATCCCCATCTGGAAGCCGAGGATGAAACCGCTCAGGCCGAAGGGGAACATCCCGCCGTGTTCCCAGAGGTTGGCCAGGGAGGCGTGGGTGCCGGTGTCCGGGTTCTGGAAGCCGGTGAACAGCAGCACCAGGCCGGTGGCGATGAGTCCGACGATGGCCACGATCTTCACCACCGCGAACCAGAATTCGGTCTCGCCGAAATACTTCACGGGCTGGAAATTCAGCAGAATCAACACCAGGGCGGCGATGAGCGCGGGTACCCACGACGGGATGCCCGGGTTCAGGTAGGCCACGTAGCCGGTGATGGCGACAATGTCCGCCACACAGGCCACCACCCACGAGAACCAGTAGGTCCAGGAGACGAAGAACCCTGCCCACGGCCCGATCAGGTCCTTGGCGATGTCCCCGAAGGTCTTGTAGTGCAGGTTGGAGAGCAGCAGCTCGCCAAGGGCGCGCATGACGAAGAAGATCATGAAGCCGATGACCAGGTAGACGAAAATCACCGCGGGACCGGTGACGCTGATCATCTTCCCGGAGCCCATGAACAGGCCGGTGCCGATGGCACCGCCGATGGCCATGAGCTGGAGGTGCCGGTTCTTCAGGCCGCGCTCGAGTTCGTCGCGGGGTGCATGGGTGATTGTTGGTGCGGACATTGTGTCCTCCTGTGGGGTGGGGGCGGTGTCAGCGTGCGACGACGCGGAAATGGTCAAGCGCGGAATCGTAGGCCCCGCGGACATAGCCGGAAGGGGCCGCCGCGGTGCCGCGCAGGAACGCGATCGACTCGGCGCTCAGCACCTCGCCGGGCAGCACGTTCGGGATGCCCGGGGGATAGGCGGCCAGCGAGTCGGCGGATACGCGGCCCTCGGCTTCCTGCCAGGGGACGGTCTCCACGGTGCTGAAGAAGGCCTCCTGGAGACCCAGACGGCGCTCGCCTGCTTGCGGCAGGGCGCGCATCCGCTCGGGCTCGCTTTCGGCCTGCGGAAGTGCGTGCAGCGCCGTAAGGAAGCGTCCGACGTCGGCCAGCGAAGTTGCGCCCACGAGCAGCACGAGCGCGGCCGGTGTGGCGAGCTCGCAGTAGATCCGATGGTCCCGGATGAGCCGGTACTGGGCGTCGGTACCGGTGATCCCGGCCCCGCGGGTGTCGATGACGATCTTGAAGGGGTCGTTGGCCACGGCATCGGGGCTGGCCAGGATGTCCGGTGTCGCGTCCCGGAACCGGGTGCTGGCACGTACGCCCGCGCGGATCGCTTCGGCCGATTCCAGGGCCTTGCCGACCATTTGCGGTCCTTCGACAACCAGGTGGCGCCGGGCTTCATCCAGGGACGCCAGGAGCAGCGCGCTGCAGCTGGTGGACTGGAAGGAGCGCACCACGCGGTCCACGAGGGACTCCAGCCGCTCGACGAACCGGCCGTGGCCCAGGTGCAGCATGGCGGACTGGGTCAAGGACCCGGCGCCCTTGTGGGTGCTGGAGATAACCAGGTCCGCCCCCGCGCGGACGGCGTTGACCGGCAGGGAAGGGTGCAGGCCGAAATGCGAGCCCCAGGCCTCGTCCACGATGAGCGGGACCCCATGCCGGTGCGCCACCGCGCTGATAGCGGCGATGTCCGCCACCGCGCCGAAGTAGCTGGGGCTCACCAGGTACACCGCCGCGCTTTCCGGGTGCGCGGCCAAGGCCTCCTCTACCTGTTCGGCGGTGACCCCGTGCGCGGAGCCCAGTCCGGCGTCGACGGCGCCCTGCACGAAGTGCGGTTCCAGGCCAACGTGGGTGATGCCGTCGATGACGCTTGAGTGGACACTGCGCTGGACCACGAACTCCTTGCCAAGGGCCCGGACCACGGTGGTGGCGATGTGGTTTCCGCCGGAGGCGCCGTTGGTGAGGAACCAGGTCCTGGACGCTCCCCAGGCTTCGGCAGCGAGGGCCTGGGCCTGCATGAGCGGCGTCTCGCGCCCGGAGGACACGAGACGCCAGTCCTGCTGGTCGATCCCGCTGAACAACATCGGGAAGTCCATGGCCAGGGCCTCCTCACCCACCAGGGATGCGACGCCGGGGGCGTTGCCGCCACGGCCCTGATGGGCGGGTACGTGCAGGCGCTGCCAGTCGTGGGCGGCGAGGGAGCGCAGGGCGTCGGCGTACGGGGCAGTGGACTGGGCAGGGGAGACTGCTGCGGATGCAGGGGACGCGGCCGGCGCGATGGAGGGGGAAATCAAGGGCATGACATGAACGTTAGTCAGCTCATATCACCTAGGGAATATCATGTTTTCGTACTGTTCAACATAGTGAGTATGTGATGATCAACCTCCAGCAACTCAGCGTCCTCCTCGCCGTCCGGGAGCACGGAAGCCTCACCAAGGCCGCCGAAGCCCTGCGCTACGGGGTTCCCACGGTGACCCACCACCTCAACACCCTGGAGCGCCACCTCAAGGTGCGCCTCGTGGAACGCGACCGGCGGGGCGCGAAGCTGACACCCCTCGGCGCGGCGTTTGCGGAAGAAGCCGCGCAGATTCTGCAGAAGGTCGGCCACGCCGAGAGGCTGGTGGCTGAACAGCGGGACGCCGGCCTGGTCACCCTGCGCGTGGGCACCTTCGCCTCCATCGGTTCCCGGTTGCTTCCTTCCGCCATCGCCGAACTGCGGGAACGGGTCCGGGTCCGAGTGGAAGTCATCGAGGCCGAACCTACGGAAGTGGTGCGGCTGCTCCTCGCCGGGGATGTCCACGCCGGGCTCATCTACGAAGCGGAGGATGACCCCGCCTTCGTGTCGACGGACCTCTCCGCGGTACCGCTCTTGCTGGAGCCCTACCGCGTGATGCTTTCGCGGAACAGCGCGCTGGCCGCCCGGGAGGTCCTGGATTTCGCGGAGCTGGACGGCGAAGCCTGGATCCACAGCAGGAACGACGACGAGGCCTCGGACCGGGTCCTGAAGAAGACGTTCAGCCTGGTGGGCCGCCAGCCCCGGGAAATCATGCGCACGGACGACCTCAACATGATCCACGGCCTCGTGGCGCAGGGCCTGGGGCTCGCCCTGAGCACCGAAACCGCCGTCGACCCGCGGTTCGAGGTCACCTTGCGCCCGGCCGTCCAGGATCTCGGGAAGCGGCGGGTTTCGTTCATCACCCTGAACCGGGAGATGCCGCCGGCCGTCAAGCTGCTGGAGAAGCTCCTGCGCGAACGGACATCCGGAACCGCCTCGGCGTGACGTCTGAAGTGCCGTCCTCAGCGCCGGTCCGGCACCCCGTAGCGGTGTTCGGGACGGCCCGTGGTGCCGTAGCGGAGCTGGATCTCGACGGCGCCGTCGTCCGCCAGTGAGGACAGGTACCGTTGCGCGGTGGCCCGGGATACCCCGACCCGCTCGGCGACTTCCGCGGCGGAGTACTGCTCGCCGGGCTCCAGGGAATCCAGCACCGCGGACTCCGTGGCCGAGCGCGGCCTGCCCGACGACGAGACCTCCCCGGCGAACAGCGCCCGCCGGGCTTTCTCAATGGTGTCCTGGTCCACGGACTGCTGCCGGTCCAGGATCCGCCGGTAGCGGGCGTAGGCGCGCAGCTGTTGGGAGAGGGCCTCGGCGGTGAAGGGCTTCAGCAGGTACGCCAGGGCGCCGCGTCGGGTGGCTGTGCGGATGGACACGGCATCGGAGGCCGCCGTGAGCATCATCGCGTCCACATCCAACTGCCCCAACAGGTCCAGGCCCGAACCGTCCGGCAGGTAGACATCCAGCAGCACCAGGTCCGGCCGCAGGCTGTGCACGGACTGCAGCGCCTGCGCGGTGGATCCGGCCGGGCTCAAGGCCAGGAACCCGGCCACCGAATCCACGTACGCCGCGTGCAGGCGGGCTACGTGGAAGTCGTCGTCGACTATCAACACCCTCAGGTCCGTGCTCATTCTTCCTCTTCCGTTTGCTGCGGGGCTGTCGTTCCGGGCAGGGAGGCCATGAAGACCGCCCCCGGCCCGCCCGGGGATCCAGGGTCCAGCAACCGCACGTCGCCGCCCCGGCGGCGCGCCAGTTTCCGGCTCAGTGCGAGCCCCAGGCCGTGGCCGCCGGCTCCCGCCGAAGCAAATTCCGCTGACCCCGGTTCCGTTGCTCGCGGTTCCGTTGCTCGCGGCTCCGCCGTCGTGAACCCTTCGGCGAACACTTCTTCCGGACCGCTGCCACCCAGCCCGTCCCCGGAGTCCGCGACCACGATGTGCAGCGTGCCACCGCCGTCACCGTCCTCGCCGGTGGGCGGCTCATCCAGCAGTTCCACCTCCACCCAGCGGTCCGTGGCGGAACCGGCGACGGCGGCGTTCACGGCGTTGTCGATCAGGTTGCCGAGCACGGTGGTGACATCCTGCGGGTCGGTGACGGTGCCGCGGACCAGGGTTTCGGGCCCGATCCGCAGCACGACGCCGCGTTCGTCCGCCCCGACGCTTTTGGCCCCGATGAAGGCCTGCAGGTAGGGGTCCTGCAGCAGCCCGGCCTGCTGCACCGGAAAGGTCAGCGGCCCGGTCTCCGAGATCTTCGCCAGGTATTCCTTGGCCTGCTCGCTGTGGCCGATGCTCAGGAAGCCGGCGATCGTGTGGAGCTGGTTCGCGAACTCGTGCCGCTGGGCGCGCAGGGCCGTGGACATGGTTCCCACCGCATCCAGCTGCCGGGTGAGCTGCTGCAGTTCGGTGCGGTCGCGCAGCATGACCACCCAGCCGAGGTCTTCCTTGCGGTGCAGCGCCTTGCGGGCGTTGGCCACCAACACCCGCCCGGCGGCCAGGACCTCCACGGCCTCGGCGTCGTGCATGGCGTCGCGGGTGAGCTCCTTCAGCTGTTCCGGCACGGCGGCCGCCGCCCATGGCTGCCCGATCCGGACCGAAGCCATGGCAGGGGACGCGGTGCCGTCGTCGTCGGGCCCTTCCGCGGGGACGTCCAACAGGCGCCGTGCGGCGGCGTTGAACACGGTGATGCGGCCGTCCGGCGCGACGCCGATGACGCCGTCGTCCACGCCCTGCAGCACGGCGACCTGGTCGTGGACCAGCGTGCTGATCTCTTCCGGTTCCAGCCCGAGGGTGAGCCGCTGCAGCCGCTTGCGCAGCAGGAACGAGGCGAGCACGCCGGCCAGCAGGGCCCCGGCGGCGGTGAGGGCGATGGGCACAATGTCCTGGCGCAGGCTCTGGCTCAGCGATTCCATGGAGTAGCCCACGCTGACTTCGCCCACCACGGCGTCGGACCCGGGCGCGTACACGGGGACCTTGGCGCCTGCGGACGGTCCGAGGGTTCCAGTGTTCCGCGTGGTGATTTCCTTGCCGGCCAGCGCCTCGGACGGGTCGGTGCTGACGCGCTCGCCGAGCCGCTCCGGTTCCGGGTGGGCAAGCCGCAGCCCGGTTTCATCTGTGATCACCACGAACAGGGCGCTGGTGCGTGCTCGGGCGGCTTCGGCCGCCGCCATGATGGGTCCCTTGGCCAGTTCGTCCGGCGGGGGAGTGCCGCTCTGCTTGCTGATCGCGTCAACCTGGGTCCGGATCTCCGGGGCTGAGGCCACCGTACGGGCAAGCGTGAGCGCCTGGTTCTCCGCCTCCGCGCCGATCCGCTGGTACACCAGCCAGGCGTGAACCGCGCCGCTGAGCAAAACCACCAGAAGGACGACGCCGAGCTGCAGCAGCAGCGTCTGAGTGGAGAACCGCATGGCGAGCCGTGGCATGGGCAACCTTTCCGCCTGCGTGGACTGATTCCAGGCCGGCGGAGCCTTCAGCGGCGGCGCTGGCGTGGATGGGACTTCTACTCCATTGAATCACTGAGCAAAACGAGCAAAATGCTGGCAATGAGCAGTATGCCAATCAAATCCGGCAAACCCCGGGATGTGACCCAGCTCGCCCTACATTCGTAATGCGCACCACACCGATGTGATGCCATTCATAGTTAGGAGCCGGCCGTGCTGGTACTGCTTGGATTCGCCATGATCGCGGTTTTCATGGCGCTGATCATGACGAAGAAGTTGACGCCGGTGCTGGCGCTGATCATCGTCCCCACCGTTTTCGGCCTGTTCGCGGGCGCCGGGCTCGGCATCGGCGACATGGTGATGACCTCCATGAAGTCGATGACCTCCACGGCCGCGCTGCTCATGTTCGCGATCGTGTACTTCGGCCTCATGATCGACGTCGGACTCTTTGATCCGCTGGTGAAGTTCATCATCCGCAAGCTCGGCAACGACCCCGCCAAGGTGGTCCTCGGGACGGCAATCCTCGCCGCCGCGGTTTCCCTCGACGGCGACGGCTCCACCACCTTCATCCTCACCACCGCCGCGATGCTGCCGGTCTACCTGCGCCTGAAGATGAGTCCTGTGGTGCTGACGTGTGTGGCCGGCCTCGCCAACGGCACTATGAACATCCTCCCGTGGGGCGGCCCCACCGCCCGTGCCGCGACCGCCCTGAAGATCGACGTCAACGACGTCTTCGTCCCCATGGTTCCGTCCCTCATTGCCGGCCTGCTGGTGGTCTTCGTCTTCGCCTGGCTGATGGGCCTCCAGGAGCGCAACCGCCTCCGCGCCTCCGCTCCGGAAATCTGGGGCGAGTTCGCCGATCTCGATGAAGCGTTCGACGGCGGCACCGGCAGCCGCGCCGCCGGCGGAACTTCCCGCGGTGGTTCCGGCAGCCGTCCCTCCGGTGTCCGCCCGTCCGGCAACGGCGCTTCCGGCAACGGCGGCGTGGCCGTCCTGGAACGCACCGAACTGCTCGTGGACGAGCAGGACTCGGCCATGGCCGACACCGCCCTCGACCCGAACCGCCCCACACTGCGCCCCAAGCTGTTCTGGTTCAACCTCGGCCTCACTGCCGCCGTCATGGTCATGCTTGTCATGGACCTGGTTCCGCTGCCCTACGTCTTCATGGTCGGCTCCGCGATCGCCCTGCTGGTGAACTTCCCGAAGGTCAAGGACCAGGGCGCCCAGTTGATCGCCCACGCCCCGTCGATCGTCGCCGTCGTCAGCATGGTCATGGCCGCCGCGGTACTCACCGGTGTGCTGAACGGCACCGGCATGGTGAAGGAGATGTCCGCCTGGCTCGTCCAGATCATCCCCGCCGAGCTCGGCCCGTTCATGGGCGTCATCACCGGCCTGCTGAGCATCCCGATGACGTTCTTCATGAGCAACGACGCCTTCTACTTCGGCGTCCTGCCGGTCCTGAGCGAAACCGCGGCCCACTACGGCGTCGGCGCAGCCGATATGGCCCGCGCCTCGATCACCGGCCAGCCCTTCCACATGCAGAGCCCGCTGGTCCCGGCCATCCTCCTGCTGGTCTCCTTGTCCAAGGTCGAATTGGGCGACCACCACAAGAAGGTCCTCTGGCGCTCCGCAGTCGTCGCCCTGGTCATGCTCGGCGTGGGCCTGCTGACAGGAGCTATCGGCGTCGGCTGAGCCGCGGCACGAAACAGGCATCCTCCGCGGAGGGTGCCTGTTTTGCGTTGCGGCCTGATATCTCTGACACATTCCGGCGAAATCTGGTTACCACTAATAAACATTGGTTTACTAGCGGTCGTGACAAAGATGTCACCGTGATCAAGGAGGCTCAAATGGGTATCGAACGCCGGACCATGCTGAAGGGACTGGGTGCAGGTGGAGTGGCGGGAGGGCTGGCGCTGTTCGCCCCCGGCCCGGCCAAGGCCGACGCATCGCCGGAGGTGCAGAACATCCTTTCCGCAGCGGTAGCTTGGCGGGTCACCGCCGCCGAGCGGGACATGCTGTACCGGCAGGCCTTCAACATCGCCCGCGACCGGCTCGACAACGCACTCCGGGGCGTCGGGCAGCGGCGGCGCGGCGCCAAGCCGCTGGCGTTCATTTCCGACGTCGACGATACGGTCCTGTCCTCCAACCCTTACTGGGAGATGCTGATCGCCGCCGGCAAGCAGGCCTTCGACGACGAGCTGTGGGATGCCTGGGTGCGGGACAACGGCCCTACGGCCACGCCCGGCGCCGTCGAGTTCACGCGCTACGCCGAAAGCCGCGGCGTGGAGGTCTTCTACGTTTCCCAGCGTGACCAGGGCCCGGACACCCAGCAAATCGGCGTTGCGAACCTGCGGCATGCCGGCTTGGCTTTCGCCGACGATGAGCACGCCGTTTTCCAGCGCGAGTCCTCCAACAAGGAACCCGCCCAGCAGGCCATCGCGGAGAAATACGAGGTCATCGCCTACCTCGGCGACAACCTCAACGACTTCCGACGGCGCTACTACGTCAAGTCAGTCGAAGAACGGCGAACCTTGGCCGCCGAGGACTCCGACCGTTTCGGCCGGGACTTCATCCTCTTCCCGAACAACACGGACGGCCACTGGATCCGTGCCATCTTCGGCACGAGCGAGCCGGCGGACACCCCGGAATACCGGTCGCGGATGCTCCTGGCAGCCCAAGGCAAGGTCTCCTAAGCCCAAAACACAAAGCGACGGCACGTGCACATGGTGCACGTGCCGTCCTGCTTTGTTTGGGCGGCCCCAAGGCTGGGGATGCGCGGCGGCAAGGCGACATATGCAGACAGAAAACGCTTCTACAGCCCTAGCGAGGCGAGGACCGAGCGCGGGTCTCCTGCACGATCGCCAGTTTGTCCGCGATGACGGCTGGGTTGGGAGCCCCCCACCACGTATCGTCTCGTGCTGCCGGATTAGTCTTGTGGTTCCACTGCGTGTTTGGGGGCTACCGCGGCCCGTTCCTCGGAGCTGTCGTGTGTGTTCGCGGTGGCCTCCTTTTTCTGTACCCGGCGCGCCCATGCTGAGGTCACGATCGGGCAGAGGACTGCGGAGACGACGACCGATGCTGCCACGAGGACGGTGGCGTGGTCGGCGGCTGGGGCGTAGACGGGGTTGGCTGTGGCGATGATGGCGGGGACAAGCGCAGCGTTGCCGGCTGTGGTTGCTGCGGCGAGGCCGGCAACGCCGTCACCGCCGGTGAGTTTGTCGGCGAGCAGCAGCACGGCGCCGCCGACGAAGACCACGAACAGGCCAAGGGCGATGCCGAGGAGCCCTGCTTCTACGACTGCGTTGAGGTTGATGGTCAGGCCGAGGGACAGGCCGAGGAACGGCACCATGGCAGGTACCAGTGGGGCCAGGAGATTCCGCATGTTCTTGTCCAGGTTTCCAAGGAGCATGCCCAGGGCCAGCGGGAGGATGGCGCCGACGAGTGCCTGCCAGGGGAAGGCGGACAGTCCTGCGATGCCGAGGGTAACCATGGTCAGGAAGGGGCCTGATTCCAGGGACAGGATGGAGTAGGCGCCTGCGTCCCGCTTGCGGCCGAACTGGCCCATGAGAGAGATGTAGAGCCCGCCGTTGGTGTCGTTGAGTGCGGCGACGAGCGCGAGGGTTGAGAGGCCTACGAGGATTCCTGAGTCGATGGGTGCTTCACCGAGGAAGTGTCCGGCGATGACGCCGATGAGGATGGCGAAGAGGATTTTGGAGCCGAGCAGTACGCCGCCCTTCTTAAGGATGTAGGGCGTGGATTTGACTTCGAGTGTTGCGCCAAGGCAAACGAAGAACACGGCCAGCAGGGGTGCCAGGCCGGTGAAGAATGCGCCGGTGAAGGATCCGAAGAATTTTCCGGCGTCAGGTGCCAGGGTGTGGATGACGGCGCCGATGCCAAGGGGCACCAGCATCATTCCGCCGGGGACTTTTTCCAGGGCTTTCTTGATGGGAATCGACATTGATTTCTCCTGTGAATGGCTGGGGTGTGCTTGGTCCGCGTGTTCCTGGGCGGGTGGGGGTGTTTAGCTCAGGCCCGGGATGAGCAGGACTTTGCAGGCGTCTCCGGTGAGCAGTTCGACGGCTTCGTCGATGTCGCTGAGCTTCTTGCGGTGGGTGATGAGCCAGTCCAGTTCCAGCTTCCCGGAATCGAGGAGCAGCAGGCTTTGTTCCCAGGTTTCCCAGAGCCGGCGTCCGAAGATGCCGCGCAGGGTGATGCCCTTCTTGTTGATGTAGGCGGCGATGTCGACTTCTGCGGGGCGGCTGGGGTGTCCGACAGTGATGACGGTGGCTTCGCGGCGGACGGCTTCGAAGAGTGTTGCCAGGGTGCCGGGGGCTCCGGAGCATTCGAAGGCGACGTCGAAGCCGCCGCGGCGGCCGGTCAGTTCGCGGCAGCGGTCGACGATGCCGTCGTTGGGGTGCAGGGCGGTCGCGCCGAGTTTCTCGGCTTGGGCCCGGCGGTACGGGTTTGGGTCGACGGCGATGACATGGCTGGCGCCCATGAGCAGTGCCAGGTTCACGACGACGAGGCCGACGGGACCTGCGCCGCTGACGAGCACTGCCCGGCCTGCGACGGAGTAGTCGGCGCGCTGGATGGCGTGGACGGCGACGCCGGCGGCTTCGAGCAGGGCGCCGGATTCCAGGGACAGGCCGGTGGGGAGCTTGACACAGATGTCCTGGGGGACGGAGGCGTACTCGGCGAAGACGCCGTCGATGTGCATTCCGAGGATGCCGGTGCGTTCGCAGGTGTGTGCGTCGCCGGTGCGGCAGGGGAAGCACTGGCCGCAGGTGAGGTGGCTTTCGAGGGCGACCTGGTCGCCGACCTTGAGGCCGGTCACGCCGGGGCCAACTTCGACGATGGTTCCTGCGCCTTCGTGGCCGAGGATGACCGGGAGGTTGAGGTTGAATGCCTGGGCTGAGGGTGTCCATTCGTAGAGTTCGCGGTCGGTGCCGCACAGGGAGGCGGCTCCTACTTCGATGACGACGGAGCCTTCTGTGGCTTTGGGGTCGCCAGCGTCGGTGACGTAGGTGACGCCTCGCTCGGCTGCGTTCTTGACTACTGCCCGCATGGGGGCCGCCTTTCGTTGGTTCTGGTGATGCGTGGGGGAAATTGCTTGTGGGTCAGCCGGGGAGTTGGCCGGCGAAGCGGCGCAGAATGTCGGTCGGGCCGACCTGTCCGCCTTTGAGCAGGAGCCTGCACCCGCTTACTACGGAGGCGCCGTCGGCTTTCAGGATTGGGCCTGCCGTGACAAATTGGTCCGACACCCGGAGCTGGCGTACGCCCATGGCGATGAGTGCATGGCTGGAGGTATCACCGCCGCAGACGGCGATGTCACGGGTGAGCCCGGCGTTTGCCATCCGGGCGGCGATGCCACCGATCAGTGTGCCGACGTAGCCGGCATCCACCGGCGTACCGGCACCGTAGCGGGGGTCCGCCGCTCCGCGGGTGGTGTGCACGACGACGTTCCTGCTTGCCCGGAGGGCAGCGGAAACCTGTTCGTCGAGGGCTGCCACGAGGGTTCTGTCATCGCGCTGCAGCAGTTCGGCGGGCACGGGAACGTCCTCCCAGCCATTGGAGACAGCGTCGTTGATTTGTTCCGCGGTGGTGCTGGAGGCTGAAGCGCTGACGGCCAGCACCGGACCGGTCGCGCGCTGCAGCCCGGGGGTACGGGGAGTCTGGTCCGAGATGGACCGTGCCAGGGCTGCCATGATGCCGCCGGAACCGACGACGACGGACGGGCCGTGGCCGTGTTCTTCCCGGGTGAGGGCTTCAGCGATGGCGTCCATCTGGTATTCATCAACGGCGTCGACGACGAAGGCCTGCGCTCCGGGTTCCCGGCGCCGGTCCGCCCAGGAGTCCTTGAAGGTGCCGTCCTCATACGCGGGCAGGTGGATGGCTCCGGGCACCCGGGTGCCGCCGAGCTGCTCGGCCAGGACCTGGCGGAGGTCCGCCTCGGACATGGGGGTGGACGGGTGCCGGGACATCACCGGATGGCGGTCCAGCCGGTAGATCTTGCCGGCATGGGTCGCGTAGTGGTTGCTGAAGGCGGTGTAACGGCCGAAGCCCGGTTGAGCCGGCACCACGGGAATGGGGCCGTGCAGGGGGAACTGCTCATGGAGCAGCTGGATCCCGCGTCCGATGCTTCCGACAGTTGTGGAGCTGTCGAACGTGGAGCAGACCTTGTACAGCAGCACGTCCAGGTTCAGGGCCGCGATGCCGGCAAGGTCACGGGTGACCAGGGTGTCGAACGCTGCCCCGGACAGGGACCGTGCCGGACCTGCGAACCCGACGACGTCGGTGTCCGTGGGCAGCGGCGCGTCGCCGATGACCAGCGCGGCTTCCAGGCCGTAGCGGTGGGACTGGGCCAGGACGTCGGCGGCTCCGGTGAGGTCGTCGGCGACGAAACCGAAAGCTGGCATGTCAGGCACCTTTCCTGAACGTCTGGACCGCATGCAGCAGGGCGTCATCTCCAGTTTCCGCCCGCTTGGTGGCTGCAGTCTGCAGCGGCACCCCATCCACTGCGGCTTCCCAGGCCTGGCGCAGGCTGCGCACCCCGGCCCCGGGACCGTCCGGGTGGGCTGCGACCCCGCCGCCGGCCAGCATCATCAGGTCCGTGGAGCCGACAGCGTCGAAGGTGGGCCCGGGGGTGGTGACGTTCTGCCCGGAAGACAGGACGGGCAGCGGTGCGATGGTCTCCCCCAGGGGTTCAAGCAGGCTGCGGATGTTCGCGGTCACCTCTTCGTCCAGTTCGTAGAACTTGCTGCCCAGTCCGCTGGCGTGCAGGTGGTCGGCGCCGGCAAGGCGGGCCATCTGCTGCCAGACGCGGTAGTCCATGCCCAGGGCCTTGGACCGCATGGAGGCGGCGAGACCCGCGCGGTGGCCGTGGATTGGGACCTCGGCGAAGCTGCGGAGCAACGCCAGGGCCGGCATTCCCATCACCGGGATGTTCAACATCACGCAGCGGCCACCGGCTTCAACAACCAGATCGTGGCGCTCTTGCAGCCCGGCGAGGTCGCCGGTGATGTTGAAGGCATACATCGTCGAGTGGCCCGTGATCTGCTCTGCGGCACGGATTTCCTCGGTGGCGACCGCGACCCGGCGTTCCAGCGGCAGGTACGCCGGATCAGTCATCAGCTCGTCGTCCTTGATCAGGTCAATGGACGCCATCGCCAGATCCCGGACAACCAGCCGGAACTCTTCTTCCGAGAGCCCGACATTTGGCTTGACGATGGTGCCGACCATCACGCCCTGAACGTCACTGATGAGCTTGCGCGTCCCCTCGATGCCGAATGCCGGGCCGGGGTGTGCGGCGACAAAATCCCCGGGCAGCTGCATGTCCTGGAGCCGGCAGGCGTACAAATCACCCAGCTCGAAAAGATTGCCTGCCATAGCAGTCTGGAGGGTGGCCAGATCGGTGCCGACGTTCTCCATCGGAAAGTCAACGGTCACCAAGGCGGCGCGGACTTTTTCCGGGTTGGACCGTGACGGCAGTGAGGGCCGGCAAAAGCCAAGCTCCTGAACATCCGATATCCGGGCGGCGTGCCGTTCCCGGATCCGGGCGGATTCGCCGGGCACCGGCAGGAACGTGCCGCTGGACTGCTCGCCCGCCATGATGGCCGCGGCCTTCTCGGGCTCAATCTCAGACTCCAGGTAGTAGGTGCAACGCACCGAGCGCGGGTCGCGCATGGAACTCTCCAATTCGAGGGGTTTAGAAACTCACGTATCCGACTGTCACCTGCGCGTACTCTCACTTCGCTCATGCACCAATACGGGCTCAAGCAGGTGACTGGCACTTCGTATCCACGGCATCTTCCGCGATCCCTGGTCCGAAGTTGCACGTAGGTTCGAAGTTGTACGTACCTTTGATACGTACAATAATGGGTGGCGTAGGTCACGTCAAGGCCGATCGAAAACACTGCAGACCGCTAGAGATGCAGCAGGAGGGCTAAGATTTGCACAGCGGCAGAGGAGTTAGCGTGAGTTTGGAACCAGCAGAACCAACATCGGAGCCGGCGGGGCGCAGCGGTGGCCTGAACCGGGAAGCCGGAGGCCCGCTCCACGCGCAAATCCGGGACATCCTGCACCGGCAGATCGTGGACCTGGCACTGTCCCCGGGCTCCTCTCTGCCCACCGAAGAGGAACTGCAAAGGCAGTTCGGGGTCTCCCGGAGCGTCGTTCGCCAGGCCCTGTCAGGCCTTGCCGACCTGGGCCTGATCCGACGCCAGCGCGGCCGCGGCAGCGTAGTGGCCGCAACGCCTGTCCTTCGACGTCACGTTCAGCGCGCCGGCGGCCTGGATGAGCAGGCGGCCGCGCACGGGCAACGCCTGCGCACCCATGTCCTCAGCGTGGAACCTTCCGAACCGCCCCAGGCGGGCATCGAGGCTCTCAATACCACCAACACCTGGAAAATCGAGCGGGTCCGCTACCTCGACGATCTTCCGGTTGCCTTCATGCGCACCTGGGTCCCGCGCGACTTCTTCCCGCACTTCACCGCGGAACTGCTCGAAAACTCCTCGCTCCTCGGCCTAATGCGCGATCACGGTTACCACCCCGTCGGCGGACCCCGCCAGATACAGGCCGTATCTTCAGATCCCGACCTGGCACGGAAACTGAACATCAACGCCCGGGAACCGCTGCTTCTGCTTCAGGGTGTCACCCGGGACGCCCTCGGCCATGGTCTCGAATGGTTCAACGTCTGGCACAGCCCTAACACCGTCTTCGACGTCGACGCACAAGTCACCAGCCAGCCAGGGCGCGTCTCCCATGAGCACATCCGCCGCCTGCGCAACCTGACCCGGCAACTTGAATCGGAACTAGCCGACCTGGAACGAGGAGCACGCTAAAGCGCGCCGCACGTCCAACCGGCCTCTGAAGGATCGTCCGGTTCGCCGCCGGAAGCCAGCCACGGCCGACAGCCGGAAGGTGACGCGGCGCCGGGCGCGGAAGCGGCTCTTGAGCCAGCACAACCAAAGTAGACTGGTCCGGAAAACCATTTGAACTTGCAGGGGAGATCCATGGCTGCGATCAACCGTGACGATGTGGCGCATCTTGCGCGGCTCGCTCACATTGAAATGAGTGCCGAAGAGCTGGACCGGATGGCGGGCGAACTCGCCGTCATCGTGGACTCGGTGAAGTCCGTCAGCGAAGCCGCCGGGGACGACGTCCCGGCCACGTCCCACCCGATCCCGCTGAGCAACGTCTTCCGCGAAGACGTCGTTGGCCACACTTTCACCGCCGAGCAGGCGCTGTCCGGTGCTCCGGACGCCGCGGAGGACCGCTTCAAGGTCCCGGCCATCCTGGACGAGGACTAAGAAGATGACTGACAGCACCGAACTCATCCGCCTCTCCGCCGCAGCCCTCGCAGCAAAGCTTGCCGCGGGCGAAGTGACCTCCGTCGAGGTGACGCAGGCCTACCTGGACCGCATCGCCGCCGTCGACGGCCAGGTCAACGCCTTCCTGCACGTCAACGCCGAGGAGGCGCTCGCCGTCGCCGCCGAAGTTGACGCGATCCGCGCCGCCGGCGGAGCTGCCGCCGGGGAACTGCACGAACTCGCCGGCGTTCCGATCGCCGTCAAGGACCTGATCGTCACCATCGGCCAGCCCACCACGGCCGGTTCGAAGATCCTCGAAGGCTGGCACAGCCCCTACGACGCCACGGTCATCAAGAAGCTGCGCGCCGCGAAGATGCCCATCCTGGGCAAGACCAACCTGGACGAATTCGCCATGGGGTCCTCCACCGAACACTCGGCCTACGGCCCCACCCGCAACCCCTGGGACCTGGACCGCATTCCAGGCGGTTCGGGCGGCGGCTCCGCTGCCGCCGTCGCTGCCTTTGAAGCGCCGCTGGCGCTCGGCACGGACACCGGCGGGTCCATTCGCCAGCCCGGCGCGGTCACCGGCACGGTGGGCGTGAAGCCCACCTACGGCGCGGTGTCCCGCTACGGCGCCATCGCCATGGCCTCCTCCCTTGACCAGATCGGCCCGGTCTCCCGGACCGTGCTGGACTCCGCGCTGCTGCAGGAAGTCATCGGCGGCCACGACCCCTACGACTCCACCTCCCTGACCGATCCCTTCGACAACCTGGTCGAGGCCGCACGCACCGGCAACGTCACGGGCATGAAGATCGGCATCATCAAGGAACTGCACGGCGAGGGCTACCAGGCCGGCGTCGAGAACCGCTTCAACGAATCCCTCGAGCTGCTCAAGGACGCCGGGGCGGAAATCGTCGAGGTCTCCTGCCCGAACTTCAAGTACGCCCTGGGCGCCTACTACCTGATCATGCCGTCCGAGGTGTCCAGCAACCTGGCCAAGTTCGACGGCGTCCGCTTCGGCCTGCGCGTGCTGCCCAAGGAAGGGCCCCTGACCATCGAGCGCGTCATGGGTGCCACCCGCGCCGCCGGCTTCGGCGACGAGGTCAAGCGCCGCATCATCCTGGGCACCTACGCCCTGAGCGCCGGCTACTACGACGCCTACTACGGTTCGGCCCAGAAGGTGCGCACCCTGATCCAGCGCGACTTCGACGCCGCGTTCGCCCAGGCCGACGTGCTGATTTCCCCGACGGCGCCCACCACGGCGTTCAAGCTGGGGGAGAAGCTCAACGACCCGCTGGCCATGTACCTCAACGACGTCGCCACCATCCCGGCGAACATGGCCGGCGTCCCCGGCCTGTCGCTGCCCGGCGGCCTGGCCGATGAGGACGGCCTGCCCGTGGGCATCCAGCTGCTCGCCCCGGCCCGCGAGGACGCCCGCCTTTACCGCGTGGGTGCCGTCCTCGAATCGCTGCTCGAAGAGAAGTGGGGCGGCCCGCTGCTTGACCGTGCCCCTGAACTGCAGGCTCCCGCGATCGGCGCCGCAAACACCGTGGGAGGTTCCAACTAATGTCCGTCGACACCGTCCTCAGCTTCGAAGAAGCCATGGAGAAGTACGATCCCGTCCTTGGCTTCGAGGTCCACGTGGAGCTGAACACAAAGACGAAGATGTTCTCCTCCGCTCCGAACGTCTTCGGTGACGAGCCGAACACCAACGTCAACGAGGTGGACCTCGGCCTGCCGGGCGTCCTCCCGGTGGTGAACAAGGCCGCCGTCGAGTCCTCCATCAAGATAGGCCTCGCGCTCAACTGCAAGATCGCCGAATCCTGCCGCTTCGCCCGGAAGAACTACTTCTACCCGGACACCCCGAAGAACTTCCAGACCTCCCAGTACGACGAGCCCATCGCGTACGACGGCTACCTGGACATCGAACTCGAGGACGGCACCGTGTTCCGCGTCGAGATCGAGCGGGCCCACATGGAAGAGGACGCCGGCAAGCTCACCCACATGGGCGGTTCCGCGGGCCGCATCCAGGGCGCCGACTACTCGCTGGTGGACTACAACCGCGCCGGCGTGCCGCTCGTCGAGATCGTCACCAAGCCGATCGAGGGCGCGGGCAGCCGTGCGCCGGAGCTCGCCAAGGCCTACGTGGCCGCGGTCCGCGAGATCGTCAAGAACCTCGGCGTTTCCGACGCCAAGATGGAACGCGGCAACGTCCGCTGTGACGCCAACGTCTCCCTGCGCCCGCACGGCCAGGAACGCTTCGGCATCCGCTCCGAGACGAAAAACGTGAACTCGCTGCGCGCCGTCGAACACGCCGTCCGCTACGAGATCCAGCGCCACGCCGCCGTCCTCGACTCCGGCCAGCCGGTCATCCAGGAGACTCGCCACTGGCACGAGGACACGCGCACGACGACGTCGGGCCGCGCCAAGTCCGACGCCGACGACTACCGCTACTTCCCTGAGCCGGACCTGGTTCCCGTCGTCGCCTCGCGTGAGTGGGTGGAGGAACTGCGCGCCACCCTGCCCGAGCCGCCCGCCGAGCGCCGCAAGCGCCTGAAGGAAGCCTGGGGCTACTCGGACCTGGAGTTCCGCGACGTGGTGAACGCCGGCGTCATGGACTCCATCGAGGAGACCATCGCCGCAGGTGCCAGCGCCTCCGTGGCCCGCAAGTGGTGGATGGGCGAGATCGTGGGCAGGGCCAAGACGGCCGACGTCGACCCCGCCGAACTCGGCGTGACGCCGGAAACCATCGTGGAGCTCAACAAGCTCGTCGAGGGCGGCAAGATCAACAACAAGATGGCCTCCCAGGTGCTGGACGGCGTCCTCGCCGGCGAAGGCACCCCGGAGGAAATCGTCGAGAAGCGCGGCCTTGCGGTTGTGTCCGACGATGGTCCGCTGCTGGAAGCCATCGACGCCGCCCTGGCCGCCCAGCCCGACGTCGCGGAGAAGATCCGCGGCGGCAAGGTCCAGGCCATCGGTGCGATCGTCGGCGGCGTCATGAAGGCCACCCGCGGCCAGGCCGACGCGGGCCGCGTGCGCGAGCTGATCCTGGAGAAGCTCGGCGTCGAAGGCTAACGGCTTCTTCCCAACTGGGTCGCAGTTAACGTCGTTTTGAGCCCTCAAAACGACAACAACTGCGACCCAGTTGTGTCTGGATCCACAGCAGGCACACAGCTTCAAGGCACATCATGGAGTCATCAGTTCTTTGCTGCCCGCCCCTTGCCGGTCCGGGGAGGAGCGGAGAAAGGATCAGGCCATGTCCACCATGACTCCGGGCGTCCGCACGGCCCTTATCGCGGGCGGTGTCGCCGTCGTCCTGGGCGGCGGCAGTGTGGCTACCGTGTGGGCCGCCAACCAGATCATCCCGCTGTACACGGGCGCTTCGCCTGCGGGCACGGCATCGCCTTCACCCGGTGCAACATCGCCCGCCACGCCGTCGCCCGGCAACGGCAACTCCAAGCACTTCCCCGTGATGCCACGCGTTCTTCCGGGCCGGGGGATCCACGGCGAGTTCACGGTGAAGAACAATGACGGCAGCTACACGACAATCGTGACCCAGACCGGCACGGTGCAGTCCGTCAGCGGTTCGAACATCACCGTCAAGAGCGAGGACGGCTTCACCCAGAGCTACGCGCTCGCATCGACGACCGCCATCGTCAAGATCCCCGATTCCGGACCCGGCATGCAGGGCCGGAGGCCGTTGCCCCAAACCATCAAGGCCTCCGATCTGAAGGCGGGGGACACCGTCCGGGTCTCCGCCACGAAGAACGGCGCAACGGTCACGGCCACACGCATCGTCACCGGGACCTGGCCCGCGGGGCTCAATGGGACTGTGCCTTGGGACATGGGGCGGCAGCACCGCCACGGGGGCAACGTCTAGGAGGCGTTAGCAGGCGTTAGGACGAGGCCTTCAGTAGCGGCGCGCGGTTGCTTGCGCGCGCCTCCGGCCAAGTGCCATGGCTGAAACCTGATTTTTGTGCGCAGTTTCAATCAACATCTTGCAAACTCTGCAGGCGTCACTTATGGTTTGTTAAACGGTTAACGAGCGTGGCCTGGATCACAAGGCCTACCGGGCCGCACCTGATCCCGCGGGACTGCACCGCGCGCCATGAGCAAGAGGAGAACGCATGAACTCGACGACGGAGGCAGTTCCGGCCCTGCCGGACGCGGACCGCGTCCCGGCACATGCCGGAGGGCGCATCCCGGGCCTTGGAAAGGGAAAGCCCGCCAAGGCGAAGCGCAGCAAACCGCGGACCCAGGCCAAGCAGAGCTTCCGCTCCCGCCTGCGGCGCGACAAGCAGATGCTGCTGATGATGGTCCCGGGCATCGTCTTCCTGCTGCTGTTCTTCTACATCCCCATCCTTGGCAACATCATCGCCTTCCAGGACTACCAGCCGTTCCTGGGCATCGGGGACAGCCTATGGGTCGGCTGGCAGAACTTCGTTGACCTGTTCGCCAACCCGGACTTCCTGCAGGCCTTCTGGAACACCCTGTACCTGGCCGCCTGGCAGCTGGTCTTCCTGTTCCCGGTGCCGCTGGTCCTGGCACTGATCGTGGACTCGCTGATCAGCATGCGCATCCGCAGGGTCTTCCAGAGCATCGCCTACCTGCCGCACTTCCTGTCCTGGGTGCTGGTGATCGCGCTGTTCCAGCAGATGCTCGGCGGCGCCGGATTCATCAACAACACCCTGCGCCAGTTCGGCATGGACCCGATTCCGTTCATGACCAACCCGGACACCTTCCCGGTGCTCGTGGTGGTCCAGATGATCTGGAAGGACGCCGGCTGGGCAATGATCATCTTCCTCGCCGCCCTGGCCAGCATCGACGCATCCCTTTACGAAGCGGCAGCGGCCGACGGCGCCGGGCGCTGGCGCCGCATGTGGCACATCACGCTCCCTGGACTCCGCCCGGTGATCGTGCTGCTGCTGATCCTCCGGATCGGCGACATCCTCTCGGTCGGCTTCGAGCAGTTCATCCTGCAGCGCGACGCCGTGGGCGCGGGAGCCGCCGAAGTGCTGGACACCTTCACCTACTACACCGGCGTCGTCGGCGGCGGCTGGAGCTCCGGCGCCGCGGCCGGCCTGGCGAAGGGCGTGGTCAGCGCCCTCTTGATCTACGCCGCGAACAAACTTGCCCACCGCTTTGGCGAAGACGGCATTTTCGCAAAGAAAGTCGGCTAGCACATGGCAATCACACTTTCCCCGGAAAAACTCCCGCTGGGCCGCAAGGCCAAAGCCCGCAAGCCAAAGGAACTGAGCTACAACCCGAAGCGCCCCGTCTGGAAGGAGCGGCCCTCGCCCCTCTACCAGACCATCAAGACCCTGGTCCTGGTGCTCTTCAGCGCCTCGATCATCGTGCCGATCCTGCTGGTGGTTTCCACCTCGCTGGCGGACAAGGACCAGCTCGCCAAGGCCGGCGGCTTCGTGCTCTGGCCTGAGCGGCCCACCCTGGAGGCCTACCAGACCATCTTCAACGGCCCCATGGTGCTGAACTCCCTGGGCGTCAGCGCCTTCGTCACGATCGTCGGCACCATCCTCGCCCTGTTCGTCACCATCACCATGGCCTACGCCACCAGCCGGCCGGTGCTGTTCGGCCGTCCCGTGGTCCTCGCGGTGCTCTTCACCCTGCTGTTCGCCCCGGGCTTGATCCCGTCCTTCCTCATGATCAAGCAGCTCGGCCTGCTGGACAGCCTGTGGTCGCTGATCCTGCCGGGCATCTTCGGGGCCTTCAACTTCGTGGTGATGCGCTCCTTCTTCATGAACATCCCGCAGGAGCTCATCGAAAGCGCCCGCATCGACGGCGCCAGTGACTGGACCATCCTGTGGCGGATCGTGATGCCGCTGTCCAAGGCCGTGATCGCCGTCGTCGGGCTGTTCTATGCGGTGGGTTTCTGGAACTCCTTCTTCAACGCCCTCCTCTACATCAACGACCACAGCAAATGGCCCATCCAGCTGCTGCTGCGCAACTTCGTTGTCCAGGGCTCCGGCGCCGCCGACGGCCTGGGAATCTCCTCGGTGCCGCCGAGCCAGTCCATCCAGATGGCCGTCGTCGTGGTGGCCCTGGTCCCGATCCTGATGGTCTACCCCTTCCTCCAGAAGCACTTCACCAAAGGCGTCCTCACGGGCGCCGTGAAGGGCTGAGCTTTTCCAAGATGTCCATACCCAGTTGAAAGGCATGAACACATGAGTGCAGCACCCCTTAACACGGGCTTCAGCCGCCGGGGCTTCCTCGGCCTGGCCGGCCTTGCGGTCACGACGGCGGGCCTTGCCGCCTGCGGTGGCGGCGGCACCTCCGGAGGCAGCGGCGGAGCGGCCGCTTCCGCCGGGGTCAAGCTCCCCACCTACAAGGAGTTCACCGGGGTCACCGCCGATCTCGCAGGCAACTCCAAGGGCCTGCAGGCAGCGTTCTTCAAGCTGCCCGAAGGCGTCACCTCGGTCAAGGAAGCCCCGCTCAAGGGCAAAGTCACCGGCTTGACCGAAACCTTCGACACCATGAGCCCGGGCATGAAGGACAACCCCTTCTGGCAGAGGCTCAACGCCAAGCTCGGCGGCGAACTGGAACTGCAGATCGCCGAGGACATCGGTGACGGCTACCCGGCCAAGTTCGCCACGGTGCTGGCCAGCGACGACCTGCCGGACATGATGTGGGTCCCACCGAACCAGGGCATCCCCAATGTCGGCCCCATGCTGGAGGCGAAGTTCCAGGACCTCACTAAGTACCTCTCCGGGGACGCCGTCCTCGAGTACCCCAACCTTGCCGCGCTGAAGCCGGACTCCTGGAAGACCGCCGTCGTGAACGGCAAGATCTGGGGAGCACCCATCCCGAGCACGCCGTTCGGACAGATCATGTCCGGCCGCCGCGACGTGTGGGAGAAGGTGGGCGGCCTGAACGCGGCCTCGGCGGATGAGTTCCTGGAGAAGGCGAAGGAGCTCACCCGGCCCGCGGAACGCAAGTACGCACTGGAACCGGCCTACGTGAACGTCCTGCACATGGTCACCGAATGGTTCGGCGCTCCCAACTCCTGGGCCGTCAATAAGGACCGCACCCTGACCCACCTGTTCGAGACCGGGGAGTACGCCGCCGGTGTCGAGTTCACGGCCAAGCTGTTCGCCGCCGGGGTCTTCTATCCGGACGTGAACGTCCCGGACATCCGCAACCGCGTCGCCAATGGCAGCGTCGCCGGTCAAGTCCTGGTGGGCCCGCACGACATCAAGAGCTACCGTGGCTTCAACAAGGACCAAGGATTCGACATCCTGGTGCCGTTTAGCGCGGACGGCAAGGTCAAGCCCACGTACGACATGGGCTACGGCACGGTCGGCTTCACCCCGTTCAAGAAGGCCGATGAGGGCAAGATCCGGGAACTGCTGGCCCTCATCAACTACCTCTCCGCACCGTTCGGCACCGTGGAGTACATGCAGAAGAACTTCGGCGAGGCCGGCAAGGACTACTCGCTAGACGCCAAGGGCAACCCGCAGCTCACCGAGTCCGGCACCACCAACCTGCCGGGCCTGGTGTCGGCGCTGAACATCATGTCCAGCCCGGAGAACGTGGTCTTCAACCCCGGCTTCGACGACGACACCAAGTACGTCAACGAACAGCAGAAGAAGCTCCTTGAACTCGCCTGGCGCAATCCCACCAACGGCACCTACTCGGACGCGAACTCCAAGGTGGGCGCCAAGATCACCAAGCAACTCCGGGACAAGGTGGTGGACATCATCACCGGCCGCGCCAAGATGTCCGAGCTGGACGCCGCCGTCAAGCGCTGGAAGTCCGGAGGCGGGGACAAGATCCGCGACGAATACCAGGCGGCGCTGCCGTCCGACGTCCCGGTCTTCCGCGCCTAGGCAGCCACGACACGGCAGACTGGGGCTGCAGCACACCAGAAGGGGGAAAGCATGGCCAGGACAGCAGGTAGCGGAATACGCCCGACCATCCGCATGGTCGCGGCGGAAGCTGGCGTCTCCACGGCAACGGTGTCCTATGTGATGTCCGGCCGGCGGGGCGAGGGCGGGCCGGGGGTTTCGGACACCACCGTGGAACGGGTGCGCGCCGCTGCGGAGCGGCTGGGCTACCGGCCCAACCAGGCGGCCCGGGCCATCCGCACCGGACGGACCAACACCGTGATCCTGTCCCTGACCATGCTTTCGGACCCCTGGTCCCTGTCCGTGATCGAGGCCGTGCAGAAGGCGGCCGCGCCCCTGGGGATCACTCCGCTGATCCTCGGTGACGCGGACTGGGTCAAGGTGCTGCAGAGCCACGACGCCGATGCTGTGTTCGTGGACGCCGTCAGGGAAGGGCAGCGCGGTGCCCTGGCCGATCTCGCCGCGCGCGGCTCCACCTTGGTGGTGTTCGACGAGGAGCTTGAAGCCGCCGGCTTCGACGTCATCCGTTCCGTCGCCGGACCCGGCTGCACCCTCGCGGTGGAGCACCTGCTGGCGGGCCACCGCAAGGTGGGCTGCCTGGTGCCCTCCCGGGAGGGGCGGCCCCCGGCCGGGCAGCGCTATGAGGCCTACACCTCCGCGCTCGCCGCCGCGGGAATCGGCGTAAACGAGCACTACGTAGGCGCCTTCGACGGCACCACGGCGGGCGCCTACGCGGCCACCATGCGCCTGCTCAGCCGCGATGACCGGCCCACCGCCCTGTATGCCACCACGGATTACGCCGCCGTCAGCGCGGTGAACGCCGCGCAGCGGCTCGGGCTGACCGTCGGCCGCGACGTGGACATCATCGGCGTCGGCAACGCCATCGAGGGCGAACGGATGTCGCCCTCTCTGAGCACGGTGGGTCCGGTGGACTTCTTCGAGCGGGTGGCCCGGCTGCTGCTCAAGAGGGCCGTCGACGGCGGCAGCACCCCCGCCGCGCCCCCTGCGGTCCTGGACTTCCCCTGGCAGCTCTTTGTCAGGGAATCGGCCCCGCACCGCACTGCGGCCAACAGACTTTATTGAGAACAGAAAGAAGCACGAAACACATGGGAACCGAAGACTTGAAGATCGGCGTGGTGGGCTTCGGCCTGCGCGCAGGGCTGTGGCGCCACGCGCACAAGCCGGGGCAGGGATCGGAGGTGACCATCGTCTGCGATACCAGCGAACGCGGCCGGGCCGATGCCGCGGAGCGCATCCCCACCGCCAAGGTGACAGGCGAGCTCCAGGAACTGATCGACAGCGGAATCGACGCGGTCCTGGTGCTCACCCCGGACAACCAGCACGCCGCCGTCGCGGTCCGCACTCTCAAGGCGGGCATCCCCACCTTCTGCGAGAAGCCGCTGGACATCACCATCGAGGCCGCCGATTCGATCCTGCAGGCCGCCTACGACAGCGACACCCGGCTGTACGTGGGCCACAACATGAGGCACATGCCCGTGGTGGTCCAGATGCGCGAGCTGATCGAACAAGGCAGGATCGGCGAGGTCAAGGCCGTCTGGTGCCGGCACTTCGTGGGCCACGGCGGCGACTACTACTTCAAGGACTGGCACTCCGAGCGGAAGAACGTCACCTCGCTGCTGCTCCAGAAGGGCGCGCACGACATCGACGTCATCCACTGGCTGGCGGGCGGCTACTCCAAGCGCGTGTCCGCCGTCGGCGAGCTCGCGGTGTACGGCAAGGTGACGGACCGCAGCGACAACAGCAGCAAGCGCATGGGCGAGTGGTTCTCGCTGGAGAACTGGCCGCCAACCGAACAGCACGGGCTCGCCGAGCGGATCGACGTCGAGGACATCTCCATGATGAACATGGTGCTGGACAACGGCGTGCTCGCTTCCTACCAGCAGTGCCATTTCACCCCGGACTACTGGCGGAACTACACGGTGATCGGCACCACGGGCCGGATCGAGAACTTCGGCGACGGGCCGGGGGAGCGGATCGGCCTGTGGACCAAGCGCACTCCGGGATACGCCGAGCCGGACGAAACCGTCACCATCCAGGACGGCGAAGGCGGGCACGGCGGCGCCGACCCGCGCCTGATCGCCGAGTTCCTGCGCTTCGCGGCCGACGGCGGTCCGACCCAGACGTCGCCAGTCGCCGCCCGGCAGGCCGTGGCCGCCGGCGTGCTGGCCGCCGAATCGCTGCGGGCCGACGGCGGCGCCCGGGAAGTGCCCGCGCTCCCGGCCGAACTGGTGGCGTACTTCGAAAACGGCCAGCCGGCGCCCGTCCCCAGCAGCTAGCCCGGGGAGGAGACGAGCTCGTTCACGACCTCCCTCAGTACTTGTGCCACCTTCTGGACGGCCTGCCGGCGGGCGTTCTCGGGCCGGATCAGCATGTCGATGCGGCGCCGGGTGGCGATGCCTTCGAGCGGCCTGAGGACCACGCCCTGGGAAAGGGCCGCGGCGGCGGCGGTGTGCCGGGGCAGCAGCCCCAGCACACCGCTGCCCGCCACCACGGCCGCCACCGTGGCGTAGTCGTTCACGCGGTGGGCGATGTGCGGGGCCCGGCTCGCCACGGCGGCGACGGCGGCCAGCACGTCCGCGGGGGAGTAGCCGGGGCGGCTGGAGACCCAGCTTTCGCCGGCGACGTCGGCCGGGGACAGGGAGCCCTTGGCCGCCAGCGGGTGCCCCGCGGGAAGCGCGACGTCGAAGGGTTCCTCCGCGAGCGGCAGCACCAGGATCCGGTCCGTGGGCCAGTCCTCGCTGTGCGCCATGCGGTGCGCGAGCACGATGTCGTAGCGTGCGGTCAGGGCCGGGAATCCCTGCTGCGGAACGTCCTCGTCCGCCAGGCGCAGGCGGGGGACACCGCTGTCGGGAGTGCCGCCGTCGTTCTCTGCCGTCGCGGCGAGTCGGCCTGCCAGCCGCCCGAAGATGGCCTGGCCCGCGCTGTGGAAGGCGCTGACGGATACCGTTCCGGCGGGGTCGTCGTGATAGCCGCCGATCGCCGCATGCGCGTCGGCCATGGCACGGATGACGGCCCCGCCGGCGTCGGCGAGCACCTGGCCGGCATCAGTCAGCACCAGGTTCCGGCCCTCCTTGCGGGTGAGCGGCACCCCGGCGCTGCGCTGGAGGAGGGTGAGCTGCTGGGACACGGCGGAAGGCGTGACCATCATGGCCTCGGCAACGGCCTTGACGCTGCCGAGTTCACCGAGTTCACGCAACACCTGAAGCTGGCGGACATCCATAAGCCAATCCTAAAGTGTCCGTCAGTTCGATGTAGCAGAACCTGAATCTCCTTCGGCGCGAACGTACAGTTGCGGCCCCGGAATCCCGATTTTGGGGGCCGCAAGTGTACGTTCGCGCTCAAGGGGAGGCGGGCCTAGAGGCCGTTGCGCACCACGGTTCCCTGCGCGACGACGGCGCGCACCTTCTCGAGGGCGGTGCCGTCGCCCAGCGGGTCGGCGTCCACCACGACGGCGTCAGCGAAGGCGCCGGGCACGAAGCGGCCGGCCTTGCCTTCCCAGTTGAGCAGGCGTGCGGCGTACGTCGTTGCCGCACGCAGCGCCTCGAGCGGGGACAGCCCGGCCTCGTGGAGCAGCCTGACTTCCTTGCCCAGCGGGGTGACGTCGTTGCCGAAGGAGTCGGTGCCGGCCACCACGGTGACGCCGGCCTCGTGGGCGGCGAGGACGGCGGCCTTGTGGATGGGCGTGTACTCCTTGCCGCGGGCGGCGAGGATCGGATTCGACGAGGTCGCCATGCTGGAGATCGCGTCCATGGTGGGCGTGAAGTAGGTGCCGCGGCGGGCCATCTCGGCGATGGTCTTCTCGGAGACGAAGACGCCGTGTTCGATACTGCGGACGCCGGCACGCACGGCACCGTCGATGCCTTCTGCGCTGTAGGCGTGGCACAGCACGCCGGCGCCGCGGGCGGCCTTGACGATCGAGGAGATCTGCTCGACGCCGTAGACCAGTTCGCGGGGGTCCTGCTCGGGCAGGCCGGCGCGCGGGTTGGCGCGGGTCTTGATGACCTCGGCGCCGCGGGAGAGGTTCACCTTGGTGAGGTAGGCCAGGTCCTGCGGAGACGTGATGCCGTTCCTCAGGGCCGCGAGCGGAGCAAGGTCGGGATCTGCCAGGATCGAGTCGCCCTGCTCCGGCGAAATGAACAGGCCGGCCGGACGCATGCGCGGCGAGACGCCCGGTGCCCACGCGGGGAGTGCGGCGAGGGCGATGTCCTGGTAGAAGCTGCTCGAGCCGCTGCGGACGCCCGTGACGCCGCCCTGCAGCAGGAGCCGGGCATCGGACAGGGCGTTGGCATGGACGTGCACGTCCACCAGACCCGGAACGACCCAGCGGCCGGAGGCGTCCAGAACGGCGGCGCGGTGGGCGACGGCGGCGACGGCCTTGCGGGTGGCGTCGCGGGTACCGACGGCGGCGACCTTGCCGCCGTCGAGCACCAGCACGCCGTCCTCCAGACCGTCCCCGGTCAACGGGTCGACGACGGTACCGCCTTCGATGATGACGGCACCGGGGACCGCCGGGCTGCCGGGGTAGTTGGGGCCGGCAGGGCTCCCGCTGGCCTGTGCGGCCGGTGCCGACGCGAGCTGGGCGGTGACGCCGGCGACTGAGATGCCGGCCAGGGCGGCGGCGCTGGCGAGGACTCCGCGGCGCGAAGGGACGGCGGACGGGACGGCCGCGCTGCTTTGGTCATGCAAGCACATGGTTACTCCTTGAGGGAAAACACAATCCTTGGGGAAGGCACAATGGTGCCCGTGGTACCCATCACCATATTTGGTATACCAAAGTAGATTCAAGCTGTTCCCCCGCAGCGCTGTCCGCGAATTCGGACAGTGTAGATCTTCCTAAACTGTTGAGTGAGATACTTGAGCTTGTTCTAAGTCGTTTGAAGGCATGTAATGGGAGCCATGAAGGCTCTCTACAAGTCCGGCCCGCACGCCGGCTTCGAACTCGTTGACCGGCCCGAACCCGAGGCGGGCCCCGGCGACGTCAAGATCCGCGTGATGACCACCGGCATCTGCGGCACCGACCTGCACATCCAGTCCTGGGACGCGTGGGCGCAAAGCATCATCGAAACCCCGCTGATCGCCGGCCACGAGTTCTATGGCGAGGTCGTGGCCGTCGGCGAGGACGTACGGGACGTCAAGGTCGGGGACAGGGTGTCCGGTGAAGGGCACGTTGTGTGCGGCATCTGCCGCAACTGCCGCGCCGGCCGCCGCCAGATGTGCATCCACACAGTCTCCGTGGGCGTGCAGCGCGACGGCGCCTTCGCTGAGTACGTCGTAATTCCCGAAACCAACGTCTGGGTGCACCACGATCCCTCGGTCACCCCTGAACTCGGCGCCATTTTCGACCCCTTCGGCAACGCCGTCCACACTGCCCTGAGCTTCCCGCTGGTGGGCGAGGACGTGCTCATCACCGGTGCCGGCCCCATCGGCCTGATGGCCATCGCCGTTGCCCGCCACGCCGGTGCCCGCAAGATCGCCATCACGGACGTCTCCGAGTCCCGGCTGGAACTGGCCCGCAGCATGGGCGTGGACCTCGCCGTCGACGTCTCCAAGATGCGCATAAGCGAGGCCCAGAAGGAACTGGGCATGCGCGAAGGCTTCGATATCGGCTTGGAAATGTCGGGACATCCCACGGCCCTGCCTGAGATGATCGACAACATGAACCACGGCGGACGCATTGCCATGCTCGGCCTGCCCAGCCAGTCGATCGACATCGACTGGGGCAAGGTGGTTACCCACATGCTTACGCTCAAGGGCATCTACGGCCGCGAAATGTTCGAGACCTGGTATGCCATGAGTGCCATGCTCTCCTCCAACCCCGCGCTGCACCGCAACATCTCCGCCGTCGTCACGGACAAGCTGTCCGCCACCGACTGGGAGAAGGGCTTCGAGATCGCCCGCGCCGGCACCGGCGGCAAAGTTGTCCTCGACTGGACCGAACTCTAACTTCACCGGACCCTGATTTTCACCGGACTCTAAGGAGACCTTCTTGTACACCTCGATCAAAGACCAGCTGCAGGGCGAACTGGACGAGATCCGCGCCGCGGGGCTCTTCAAGAGCGAACGCCACATCGATTCCCCGCAGGCCAGCCACATCGCGGCCGGTCCGCTCGGTGAGCCGTCCCGGCAGGTGCTGAACTTCTGCGCCAACAACTACCTCGGCCTGGCCGACCACCCGGAGATCATCGCCGCGGCCAAGTCCGCCATGGACGAGCGCGGCTTCGGCATGGCCTCGGTGCGGTTCATCTGTGGCACCCAGGACCTCCACCTGGAGCTGGAGAAGAAGGTTTCGGAGTTTCTCGGCACCGAGGACACCATCCTGTTCTCGAGCTGCTTCGATGCGAACGGCGGCGTCTTCGAATCCCTCTTCGGCCCCGAAGACGCCATCATCTCGGACTCGCTGAACCACGCCTCGATCATCGACGGCATCCGCCTGTGCAAAGCCAAGCGTTTCCGCTACGCCAACCAGGACATGGCCGACCTCGAGGCCAAGCTCGTGGAGGCCGCGGGCTCCCGGCGCAAGATCATCGTCACTGACGGTGTCTTCTCGATGGACGGCTACCTGGCACCCCTGGCGGCCATCTGCGATCTCGCCGAGAAGCACGACGCCCTGGTGATGGTCGACGACTCCCATGCCGTCGGTTTTATGGGTGCTACCGGTGCGGGCACCCCCGAACACGCCGGCGTCAGCAGCCGTGTGGACATCTACACCGGCACCTTCGGCAAGGCCCTCGGCGGAGCGTCGGGCGGCTACGTCTCGGGCCGCTCCGAGGTGATCGCGATGCTGCGCCAGAAGGCCCGCCCCTACTTGTTCTCGAACTCCCTGGCCCCGGCCATCGTCGCTGCCACGCTCAAGGCACTCGAGCTGGTCCAGGGCTCCGGGGAACTCCGCGCGCGGCTCTTCGAGAACGCCGCCCTGTTCCGCCGCCGGATGGCCGAGGAAGGCTTCGAACTGCTCGACGGCGAACACGCGATCGTTCCCGTCATGTTTGGTGACGCCGTGGCCGCCGCGAAGGTGGCCGCCGAGATGCTCGAACAGGGCGTGTTCGTCACGGCCTTCAGCTACCCCGTGGTGCCGAAGGGTGCAGCCCGCATCCGCGTCCAGCTCTCCGCGGCTCACAGCCCGGAAGACGTCGAGACCTGCGTGCAGGCCTTCGTGAAGAGCCGGGACGCGGTCAACAGCCGGGACGCGGCGGGCGCCGCGGCCGGTGAAACCGCGGGACACTGAGTGCCATGATCCTCACCCTGCTCGGTGGCGGAGGTTTCCGGGTTCCGCTGGTCCATTCAGCACTGCTGAGGGACCAGCGGCCGGGCCGCGTCACCGAGCTGAGGCTGTTTGACCACGACGCCGGCCGGCTGGCCGTCGTAGCCAAGGTCCTGGAAGAGCAGGCGGCGCAGGCAGTTGAGGCGGGCGTGCCGGACGCACCCCGGGTGCGCCTGTTCACCGACCTTGCCGAGGCCCTTCCGGGGACGGACTTCATCTTCTCCGCGATCCGGGTGGGTGGCATGGTCGGCCGGGCCGCCGACGAACGGATCGCCCTGGAGCACGGGGTTATCGGGCAGGAAACCGTGGGCGCCGGCGGGATCTCCTACGCCCTGCGCACCATCCCGGTGGTGGTGGACATTGCGCGGGCCGTCCGGAAGTACGCCCCGGAAGCCTGGTTCATCAACTTCACCAACCCTGCCGGCGTCATCACGGAAGTGCTGAACTCCCTGCTCGGCGGCCGGGTGGTGGGGATCTGCGACTCCCCGGCGGGACTGGCCCGGCGTGCGCTCTGGGCTGCCGGCTTTCCCGGCCTGGACGTGTACGGGGCTGGCGTCGGGATCGACTACATCGGCCTGAACCACTTGGGCTGGCTGCGCGGGCTGACCGTGGACGGGGCGGACGTCCTCCCGGAACTGCTCGCCGATGCGGATGCCGTCGAATCCTTCGAAGAAGGCCGGCTGTTCGGCGCCCCCTGGATCCAGGCCCTTGGCGCAGTCCCGAACGAATACCTGCACTACTACTATTTCCGCCGGGAGAACCTCCTGGCCGAGCAGGAAGCCGCTGCCAGCCGGGGGAGCTATCTGGCCCGGCAGCAGGCCGCCTTCTACGCCGCCGGCACGGCGGAAGGAGAGCCGGCGGAATCGGCACTGCAGCTCTGGGAACGGTGCAGGATGGACCGCGAACAGACGTATATGGCCGAAAACCGCGAGGCCGCCGGCACCTTCGAACGCGACGCCGCGGACCTGCAGGGCGGCGGCTACGAGGGGGTCGCCCTGGCGATCATGCGGGCCCTCGGCGGTTCGGGGTCCGGCGGCACGGCTGGCGCCGTCGGAACCGAAGATACCGCCGACGCCGAAGAAGCCCGGCTCATCCTCAACATGCCCAACGCCGGCACCCTGCCCGGGCTCGATGCCGACGCCGTCATCGAGGCGCCCAGCCTGGTGGGCCCGGACGGCGTCCGGCTGCTGCCAGCCGATCCGCTTCCGGGCTATGCCGCCGGACTGGTCACCACGGTCAAGGCCGTGGAACGGGCCACCATCGAGGCCGCCCTGGGCGGATCCCGGAATGCGGCCTACCGCGCCCTGGCCATGCATCCGCTGGTGGATTCGGTGCGGGTGGCGCACGCCCTGCTGGACGGCTACATGGAGAATTTCAAGGAACTGGCGTACCTGCGCTGACCGCCGGCCGGTGGCGCCCGGAAGGCCTGTCGGGAAACCCCGTGCGGGCCTAGGATCGCAGCATGGGCAATGATGCAGCGACAGAAGTCTTGGAACCGCAGGAATGCTGGGACCTCCTCCGTGGAGTTTCAGTGGGACGCCTGGCCGTCTGGCTCGGCGACCGCCCGGACATCTTCCCGGTCAATTACGCCGTGGACCACGGCAGCGTTGTCTTCCGGACCGGCGCCGGAACGAAACTCGAAGCGGCCCTCGGCGACTTCCCCGTGGCCATGGAAGCGGACGGCGTCGACCCCGACACCGGGGTCGCCTGGAGCGTGGTACTCCGGGGCAAGGCGGTGCCGCTGAAGAACATCGACGACGTCGTCCAGTCGTTCTCCATCCCCCTGTTTCCTTGGGAAGCCGGGCACAAGGACCAGTTCGTGAGGATCCCGGCCGACTCGGTTTCCGGCCGGCGGTTCACCGTCACGCCGCCGCTGACCTGGTGGACGCCCTACAGCGGCACCAAGCCGGCCAGGGGCGAGTAACCGGGCGAGTAACCGCCGCTGTCGCGCGACGGTCCCGGCACTGGCAGGATGGGCTGATGGCCTCGAATTACGACGTAGTTATTGTCGGCGGCGGAATCGCCGGGCTCTCGCTTGCCTCCGCGCTCGCAGGAAAGTGCTCCGTGGCGCTCGTGGAAGCGGAGCAGACCCTCGCGTACCACACCTCCTCCCGCTCGGCGCGGCAGCTGATCCCCAGCTACGGGCCCGCCGTCGTGCAGGAACTCACCGTCCGCACGCTGGAACTGATCGCGGAGCGCGACGCCGGACTGGACGTTCCGGTGCTGACGCCGCGGGCGTTCATGATGGTGGGGGACGAGGCGGACCTCGCCGCCGAAGCCAGCGGCCACATGCGCCCCATCACGCACGGCGAGGCCCTGGAGCTCTGCCCGGCCCTGAGGCCGGAAAGCTTCACCCACGCCGGCCTGGACACCGGCTCCTTCGCCTGCAACGCCCCCGCGCTGCTGGAGGACCACCGCCGCCGCGCGGAAGCCGCGGGCGCCGACATCGTCACCGGAGCCCGCGTGCACTCGGCCCAGCGGATCGGCTCCGCCTGGCAACTAGGCGCCGGCACCGAAGGGCTCGCGGCCGCCGTCGTGGTCAACGCGGCAGGTGCCTGGGCGGACGAACTCGCGGTCCTCAGCGGGGTGGAGAAGCTCGGGCTGCAGCCGTACCGGCGCACCGCAGCCGTCGTCGACGTCGAACACCCACTGGCCCCCGGCACCCCGATGGTGGCCGAGGCCGCGCACCGCTGGTACTTCCGGCCCGAGGGCGGGCAGGTGCTGATCTCGCCCGCGGAGACAGTACCGAGCGGGCCGGAGGACGCCAAACCGCGGCCCGGGGACATCGAGGCCCTCGTGGCGCGGCTGAATTCGCTGACCACCCTGGGCATCCGCTCGGTGGACCGCGCCTGGACCGGCCTGCGCACCGAAGCCGCCGACGGCGTCCCGGTGGTGGGCTTCGACGCCGAGGCGCCCGGATTCTTCTGGCTCGCCGGGCAGGGCGGCTACGGATTCCAGACCTCCTCGGCAATCGCCGAACTGGCAGCCGCCGCGATCCTCGACGCCTCGGACAGCAGTCCGGCATCCCGGACACCAGCGGAGCTTGCGGCCACCCGCTGGTCGGTCCGCCGATGAACAATTGATCCATGACTACGGGGTTCACGAGCACACTGATCCATAACATCGGCGAACTGATGACCCAGGACGCCGAGCACCGCGTCCTGCGGGATGCCGCCCTCGTCATCGAGGGCGAACGCATTTCCTGGATCGGCCCGGCGTCGCAGGCACCCGCTGCCGATGCCGCCGTCGACGCCGAAGGCCGCGCCGTGCTGCCCGGCTGGGTGGACTCGCACTCACACCTGGTCTTCGCCGGCGATCGTACTGCCGAATTCGAAGCCCGCATGGCCGGGGAGAGCTACAGTGCCGGCGGCATCGCCGTGACCATGGGCGCCACCCGCGCTGCCAGCGAGGAGGAACTGACCCGGCTCACCGCCGAACGCGTTGCCGAAGCCGTCTCGCAGGGCACCACCTACCTGGAGAGCAAGACCGGCTACGGGCTGGACGTGGAGAACGAGGCCCGCAGCGCCCGGATCGCCGCCGCCACCGTGGACGAAGTCACCTACCTCGGCGCCCACCTGGTCCCGGCCGGCATCGACCCCGAGGAGTACACCGACCTCGTCTGCGGCCCAATGCTGGACGCAGTTCTGCCGCACGTGCGCTGGGCCGACGTGTTCTGCGAACGGGGCGCCTTCACCGAGGAGCAGTCCCGCCGCGTCCTCACCGCAGCCCGCAACGCCGGGCTGGGCCTGCGCGTCCACGGCAACCAGCTGGGCGAAGGCCCGGGCGTGCAGCTGGCCGTTGAATTCGGCGCCGCCAGCGTGGACCACGTGAACTACCTCTCCGAGGCCGACATACAGGCGCTCGCCGGCACCTGGTCCGGCTGGGACGCCGCCACGGGCACCGGGATCCGCGGTACCGTCGCCACCTGTCTGCCCGCCTGCGACCTCTCCACCCGCCAGCCGCTCGCTCCGGGCCGCGAACTGATCGACGCCGGCGTGCAGATCGCGCTCGCCGCCAACTGCAACCCGGGCACCTCCTACACCAGCTCCATGGCCTTTTGCGTCACCACCGCGGTGCTGCAGATGCGCCTGAGCGTGCACGAGGCCGTCCGGGCCGCCACCTACGGCGGCGCCCTCGCCCTGGGCCGGGAATCCGGCAAGGACGCCGACGGCGAACGCGCGGTGGGCTCGATCGCCGTCGGGCACCGCGCGGATTTGCACATGCTCAAGGCGCCGTCTGCAACGCACCTGGCCTACCGGCCCGGCATCCCGATGACGCACGCCGTCTGGCGTGCGGGCGTGCGCGCGGTCTAGCTGCCGCCCGCCCGGGCTGAATCAGACCGTGCACGGACCGCGGCGCCGGCGCACAGGACCACGGCAACGCCTCCGGCGATCGTGGTCCAGTCCAGCTTCTCGCCCAGCAGGAGGCTTGCCCAGCCGATGGTCATGACGGGCTGGACCAGCTGGACCTGGCTGACCCGGGCCATGGGACCGATGGCCAGGCCGCGGTACCAGGCGAAGAAGCCCAGGAACATGCTGACGACGCCGAGGTAGGCAAAGGCGGCCCATTGCGCCGGCGTTGCGGAGAGCGGTTGCTGGGCGGCCGAGAGGATCGCCAGTACCGCCATCAGGGGCGACACCAGGACGAGTGCCCACGAGATGGTCTGCCACGCCCCGAGTTCGCGGGCCAGCAGGCCGCCTTCCGCGTAGCCGATCGCGCAAGCCGCCACAGCGCCGAAGAGCAGCAGGTCTGCCCATTGCAGATGTCCAATGCCGCCCGACTGGACGGACGCGAAGCCGATCGCTGCGGCAGCGCCCACACCGCTCATTACCCAGAACGGCCGCGGCGGGCGTTCCCTGCCGCGAAGCACCGCGGTCATGGCTGTGACAGCCGGAAGCAGCGCGATGACAACGGCGCTGTGGCCCGCCGGAGCGGTGGTGAGCGCGAAGGACGTGAGGAACGGAAAGCCGACGACGACGCCGCCCGCCACTACTGCCAGCCGCGCCCACTGTACGCCGCGGGGGAGCCGCTGCCGGGTGAGTGCCAGTGCGAAGGCCGCGAGGACCGCCGCCACGACGGCCCGCCCCGAGGCAATGAACAACGGTGACAGCCCGCCGACCGCCACCTTCGTGAAGGGAACGGTGAAGGAAAAGGCTGCCACTCCGAGCAGTCCCCACCACAGCCCGGACGCCGCTTGGCGCTCCTGGACGGGCAATATCGCTTCGGCGGGAATTACAGTAGCGCTACTATTGGCTTTCATGAACAACGATAGCAGTTCCCGTATCGCCACGCGCCTCCGGGAATGGATCTCCGGGGCGCCCCCGGGATCCCGGCTGCCGTCCACCCGGGCGCTGGTGGCGCAGTACCAGGCCAGCCCGGTCACAGTGCAGAAGGTGCTGCGGACGCTGGCCGGGCAGGGCCTGATCGAAAGCCGCCCCGGGGTAGGCACCTTTGTTCGCGCCGTGCGGACGGCCCGGCCTTCGGACTACGGCTGGCAGACGGCGGCACTGGGTTCCCCGCAGGCACAGCTGCGTCCAGTGTCCGCAGCCATGCGCACCGCCCCCAACGACGTGATCGCGTTCCATTCCGGCTACCCGGACCGGGAGCTCCTGCCGGAACGCCTGGTCCGTGCCGCCCTCACCCGTGCGGCCAGGGGCGACGCCGCCCTGTTCCGCCCTCCGGCGGCAGGGCTGCCGGAACTGCAGTCCTGGTTCGCCCAGGAACTTCGCGCGTCGACGCCTCCGGGGGTCAATCCGCCCACACCCTCCGACGTGATCGTGCTTCCCGGAACCCAAAGCGGGCTCAGCTCGGTCTTCAGGGCCCTGGTGGCCGGCGGGCAGCCCCTGCTCATGGAGTCGCCCTCGTACTGGGGCGCGATCCTGGCCGCGGCGCAGGCCGGGGTCCGGGTGGTTCCGGTGCCGAGCAGTCCCGAGGGACCCGATCCGGAGGAGCTTGCGCGCGCCTTCCAGGAGAGCGGGGCCCGGGTGTTCTACGCCCAGCCGAACTACGCCAATCCGACTGGGGCGCAATGGTCCGCCCGGCGTGCCGAAGAAGTGCTGGACGTGGTACGGCAGCACGGCGCCTTCCTGGTCGAGGACGACTGGGCCCACGACTTCGGCATCACGTCCGATCCCGAGCCGCTTGCCTCCCGGGACGATTCCGGCCACGTGGTCTATCTGCGCTCGCTGACCAAGAGCGTTTCACCGGCGATCAGGGTGGGCGCCGTCGTCGCCCGCGGTCCCGCGCGCGAACGGATCCTGGCCGCCCAAGGGGCCGAATCGATGTACGTCAGCGGGCTTCTGCAGGCGGCGGCGCTCGACGTCGTCACCCAGCCCGGCTGGCAGACCCACCTGCGCGGACTCCGCCACCAGCTCCAGGTCCGCCGCGACCTGCTGGTTACGAGCCTGCGCGAACAGGTCCCGCAGGCCCACGTCGGGCTGTTGCCGAAAGGCGGCCTGAACCTGTGGGCCCGGCTGCCGGACGGGACGGACCTCGAACGGCTCACCCGCGACTGCGAAGCCGCCGGAGTCCTCATCGCCCCGGGCAACGAGTGGTTCCCGGCGGAGCCGGCCGGGCCGTTCATCCGGCTCAACTATGCCGGCCCGAACCCCGGCGCCTTCCCGGAAGGCGCACGGCTCATTGGCCAAGCGCTGGCAAGCGCGGGGGCTTAGGAAGCGCGGGGGCCCAGAAGCGCCGGAAGGCCCCTGGCCGGCAGCTGTTGATGCCGGCCAAGGGCCTCAGGACGCGATTTCCTAGGGGCTGCAGGTGAACTTGGCGTCCGCCCAGTCGGCGTGGTCGTTGCCGTTGCCGTCACCGGCGTCGTTGGCCACCAGATCCACATAGCGGGCACCGCTGACATCCACCGTGAGCGGAAGCGGTGCGCTGGCCGCACCGAGCACCGGTGTGGTGACCTTCGTGGTGCCGTCAGCCACCACGGAGAACTTCACGCTGCCGCGGGTCGCCTGGGCGTCGTCGATGCCGACCACGGCGGTGAAGGAGGTGCAGTAGCCGCCGAGGTAGTAGCGGATGGTGCTGTTGGCGTGGGCGCCCAAGCCCTTGGCGAAGACGGTGCCGTTGAGGGTGATCGGCCTGCCGTCCCCGCTGCCCTGCTCACCGTTGGACATGTCCTTCTCCACCGGACCCCAGCCATTGGTGGCGCTCACCCAGGGGTGGTCGCTGGCGAAGACCGTTGCCTGCGGAGGCTTGGGCAGGGTGCGGACGGTGGTGGTGGTGCTGATGGCGCGTTCTCCCACCGGGTCAGTGGTGGTGGTGTAGCGGGCCGTGGCCTTGATGGGGAAGTCGCCGTCGGCGGAGGCCGGGGCGGTCAGTTTCCAGGTGGTGGCCAGGCGGCCTCCCGCGGCAAGGGTTGTGGCCGTGGCGGGCGTCGCCGGCGTGGCTGTCCAGCCTTCGGGAAGGGCGAGTTCGACGGAGAGCTCCTTGATCTCCGCGGGCTCGTCGGAGACGAAGGTGGTCACGAAGTCCTGCGCCTTGCCCTGTTCGATCACGTCGCCCTGGAGCCTGGCGCTCAGCTGTGCGCAGGCCGGCACGGCGTCGGATGCGCCGAGGTCTTCCACCAGGAAGTTGTCGAGGGTGAAATCGGAACCGTTGGCGCTGCCGCTGCGCTGCAGCCCCACGAAGTAGTCGCCGCAGAAGCCGGCGTCCAGGATCTGCTCGAAGCGCGCCGTCGAGGTCTGCTCTCCGATCGCCTGGATTCCCGTGACGGCGGGACCCGCCTGGGAGTCGTAGCCGGAGATCCAGGAGTACTGCCCGGCCTTGGAATTCTGGTAATCGAAGGAAACCCGGTATTTGTGGCCGGGTTTGAACGGCACGGTGGCTTCCGTGGTGCGGTAGACCATGCCCGGTCCGCCGTTCGGGGCGCGGTTTTCATCGTGCGCGATCAGGGACCAGTTGCCGTCGAGGACCTCGTCGATCACATTGTTGTGCCAGCCTTCTGGGTGAACGGCTCGTGGCGTCCCGTGATGTGCGTGCGCGGGTCCGTGCTGCCGCCGGCGTCGCCCTTCACGAAGGGACCCCAGCCCTGGTCGACGTCCTCGAAGTTCTCGGCCAGGACCCCGCTTGTGGCTACCCTGGTGGTCTTGACCGCACGGAAGTCGTCCAGGCGGACCTTGGCGGTGCCTTCTCCCGCGGCCACGCTGACCGTGGGCCGGACGCCGTTCTGTGGGATGTCCAAGAGCACCCGGAAGCGCTGGAAACGGGTGCCTGTCTTTTCGTCGGCGGCCACGTAGTTCTGCGCATTGGAGCTGTCGATGGTGAGGCTTTGACTCGAGCCGCCCGGGACGTCCACCTTCAGGGTGACTGGGCGCTTCTTTCCGGCCTCGATCTCCACGTAGGCGCTGATCGAGTAGGTGCCGGCCTGGAACGGCAGCAGGGTCTGGGAAACGGACGGGGTGCCAGCGCCGAGCTCGGCGTAGCGGCGGCCCTTGCCGTCGCGCACGACCGCGGCCGCGCCCTTCGGGCTCCATTTGCCGAGGTCTGCGGCGTTGAAGCCGGGGTCCTTGAACCGGGTGCCCTCGCCGAAGGAAGCGTCGGCCGGCAGGCTCACGGTCGCGGCGTCCGCGGTCAGCACGTAGGGCTGGCCGGGTTCGGCGGCGAGGGTGACCTGGCCGCCGGTCACTGGGACCTCGGCCACCTTGACCCGCCCGTTGTCGGTGAGCTTGAACTGCTGCAGCTTCGTGGCGCCGGCGAAGGCACCGGTGAGCTTCCAGGTGCTGCTGCCGCCAGCCGGGCTGTAGTGGTAGAGCTTGTCCTGCGGCCTGCCGGTCTTCGATGCCCAGGGGAGCAGGTACGTGCCGCCCTGCAGCACGGATACCCCGCCCACGGTGATGTTGCGTTCGGCTGTGGTGTTCCCGGTGACGGCCACGCCGTCGGCCAGCTCGATGCGGTCCTGGGTCCACTTGGTGATCTCGTGGTGCTGCAGGAATTTGGCGGGCAGGTTGGAATCCCAGATGTTCTTGTAGAAGGCGTTGTAGTCGTTCTGGCCCGTCCAGCCTTCGAACTCCACGATGTGGCTGACGCCGAGCTTCGGGTCGGGGTTCCAGACGTCGGACTGGGTGTTGTTGATGAAGCGCAGGATCTGCGAGTTGATGCCCTTGTTGCTGCTGCCGCCGTAGTTCTCGTCGTTGGCCCAATGCGACCAGGTGTTGTTGCGGGAGAGCTTGTCCGCCCACTCCGAACCCACACGGAAGCCGTTCTTGACCAGTTCCTGCTGCAGCCGTTCGGCCAGCCAGCCGTATTCGTAGTAGACGTCAACGTAGGCGAAATCCAGGTTGTCGTCCGTGGCGTCGGCGAGTTCCTTGACCCGCTGGGCCAGCTTGCCGGAATTGATGTCCTGCCGCTGGTTGATGTAGTACGACTGGTCCAGCCAGTTCCAGCCCAGCGACTTGTTGGCCGTCAGCAGGTCCTCGGCGAAGGACTTGGCTTCCGGGTAGATCTCCGTGGCGTTGATGTGCACGCCGAACTTGGCGTTCCAGTCCTTTCCGGCCGCGACAAGCTTGTTAAGGTCTTCCAAGCCGCCGGCACGGGTGTTGAAGTTGTTGCCGTAGTCCGTGTTGGCGGAGTCGTGGCCTTCGGAGGTGTAGCCCTTGAGCATGGCCACCTGGCCCAAGCCGTCGGTGGCCAGGGCGATGCGCTTCACGTCGTCCAGGGTGCGCAGGAAGGGGTGGGTTGCCTGCGAAGCGAAGTTGAAGGGGATGTGGGTGACCACGTTGTCCGGCGTCTGTTCCCCCTTGTTGGCCTTGACCTGGATGGAACGCATCGCGATCGCGGCGTCCTGCCAGTCCACTCCGCCGTCGGCGTTGGCGTCCGTGGTGATGGCTACCCGGGTCCAGGGGAGCTCCTCGGTGGTGCTGGACCCTTCGGCACGGTAGAGCCACTGGCCGCTGGCGACTCCCATCCGGACAACACCGCTTCCGGCAGCTCCGCCGTCGTTCACGGCCTGCCGCCAGAACCGGCCCTGGTCCTTGCTGCCCGGCCCGGCAGAGGTGTCGTACAGCGCATTGGACTCCAGCGCGGCAGCCAGCTGCGAGGTGTTGGCCAGCGCATAGGCCGAGCTCTTGGGCGCCGCGTCCAGGGGCGTGCCGGCCGTGACGGGGATGAACAGGTCGCCGCTCTTCGCGCGGTCCACCGAGAGGCTGGCCGTGGAGATCTGGGCCCCTGGCTGCGCCGAGTTCACGGAAACCAGGTTGAGCTTGGGCAGTTGGAGCGTGCGGACCTGGAATTCGGGCGAATCGTGGATGGCGGTGACGTTGAAGGACACCACGTTGCCTGCCACGGAAAGGCGGGCATCGATGGTGGTGTTGCCGAAGTCCGGCAGGGTGAGGACGTAGTCCATGGTATTGCCGGCCGACTTGGACGACGTCGCGGAGACGCGCTGTTCGGTGCCGTTGATGGTGATGCTGGACAGCCGGCCGAGGGTTCCGTCCAGTCTGCCCTGGCTGGCTACATCTGTGTAGCCCAGGACCTGCGGGAAGGACGTGGAGACGTCCACGGCGAGGGTTCCTGAGTCCAGGGTCTCCGTGTCCAGGGTCTCCGTGCCGGCGACGGATTCGGCCGCGGCAGGGACGGCGGCGCTGAAGCCGAGGGAGCCGGCCGCGACGACGCAGGCGAGGCTCAGGCCGGCGAGGCGTTTGGGGGATGACAAGCGGGGCATAGTGCTCCTTCTTGAATTTTCCTTGCGAAGATCGGTCATGTTCTTGCGGACGGCTCAACTCTGCTTCATACGAACACAAAATGACAAGAGCTGAGCAAAAAGTCTCTTTTTAAAACAAAAAGAAACACGAATAGGCGGCGTGAACCGTTTGATCGCCATTGGGCGGCGTCTTGGGTGCCACACCTCACATGCGATCCTTGTGCGATTGAAGTTGATCGATTAGTGTTTTTATAGATCAAGAAACGTCAAACGCGCGTCGTGAAGCGCAGACAGGAACGGTGCGTCCGATGAGCAACACAGCCCTTGGTGCCTACATGGAGGAAGAGCTGGTTTCCCAGCCCGATGTCTGGCTCCAGGCCGTCGCCCAGGCCCAGGCGGACGACCAGGCAGAGCGGCTGCTGCCCGCGGACGGCGAGCGGGTCGCCGTCGTCGGCTGCGGTACCTCCTGGTTCATGGCGCAAAGCTACGCTGTCGCGCGGGAGGCCGCCGGCAAGGGCGTCACAGACGCCTTCGCGGCGTCCGAAGCCTTCCTGAACCACAACAGTGCCGGCCGCCAGTACGACGCCGTCATCGCTATCACCCGTTCCGGCACCACCACCGAGGTCATTGAGCTGCTGCAGGCCCTGAGGGGCAAGGTCCGCACCGTGGCGCTGGTCGGCGACGTGGATTCGCCGGTGGCCACCCTGGCCGACGCCGTCGTGGGACTGCCGTACGCGGACGAAAAGTCCGTGGTCCAGACCCGCTTCGCCACCACCGCCCTGGTCTACCTGCTCAGCAGCCTGGGGATTGAGCTTGGAGACGCCGTCGAGCAGGCCCGCCGGGCTGTCGCCGACCCCGTCTCCCAGGACCTCCTGGACGCGGAACAGTTCACCTTCCTCGGCACTGGCTGGACCATCGGCCTCGCTCACGAGGCCGGTCTGAAGATGCGCGAGGCCGTGCAGGGCTGGACCGAGTCCTACCCGGCCATGGAATACCGCCACGGCCCCATTTCGATAGCCGCGCCCGGGCGCGTCACCTGGCTCTTCGGCGAGCAGCCCGAGGGCCTGGACGCGAACATGGAAGCCACCGGAGCCCTGTACATCAATACGGGCAAGCACCCCCTCGCCGAACTTGCCCGGGTCCACCGCGTCACCCTGGAACGTGCCCGCGTCCGTGGCCTGAACCCGGACCTGCCGCGCAACCTCACCCGCTCGGTCATCCTCGACACCCCCGCCTAGGAGCCGTCATGGTTCTCGGAGCAGCTGGGGCGGCGGTACTTGCCTTCGATGTCGGCGGCACGGATATGAAGGTGGGCCTTGTCGACGCCCAGGGAAACGTCCTTGGCCTGCGCCGGGTCCGCACGCCCCGCGACCCCAACCGCCCAGCCGACGCCATCCTGGACCGGGTGGCCGAGCTCGCGCAGGAACTCGGGGCCGAGTTCCCCGAGCACCCGGTCCGTGCCGCCGGGGTGATCGTGCCCGGAATCGTCGATCCGGAATCCGGTGTGGGCCTCTACTCGGCCAACCTCGGCTGGCGGAACTACCCCTTTACCGCCGAGGCCGAGCGCCGGCTCGGAGTTCCCGTGGCCTTCGACCACGACGTCCGCTCCGCCGCCGCGGTGGAGCACCGTTACGGCGGCTCGCGGGAGTTCGACGACGTCGTGGTGATGGTGGTCGGCACCGGAATCGCCGCGGCCGTCTTTTCCGGCGGCAAGGCCGTGAGCGCCGGCGGTTTCGCCGGTGAACTCGGCCACGCGCAGGTCCCGGATCCCGACGGCAACGGAACCACCATCCTGGAAGCCGTGGGCTCGGCCGGTGCCGTGGCCAAGCGCTACACCGCCCACTCCGGGACTCCGGTTTCCGGCGCCCGGGAGGTCCTGGAACGCGCCCGTACCGGGGAAGAACTGGCGGCCAGGATCTGGGCCGACGCCGTGGACGCGCTCGCCTTCAGCATCTGCCAGTGCGTCAGCATCATCGGCACCGAGGCCGTCGTGATTGGCGGCGGCCTGGCCGAGGCCGGCGAGGAACTGCTTGAGCCGCTGCGCCGGCGCGTGGACAGCATGCTGGACTTCCACCGCCGTCCGGTGATCCTGCGGGCCCAGCTCGGCCAGGACGCGGGCCTGCTGGGTGCGGCGATGAATGCGAGGGCCCTCCTTGGCAGGGACGGTGCTGGCAGGGACGGTGCTGGCAGGGACGGCGCTGGCATGGACGGTGCCGCATGAAGCGGATCGTCACTGTCACCCCGAACCCGGCCGTGGACCTGAGCTACCACGTGGCCGGTATCCACCCCGGCGCCAGCCACCGGGTGCCGGCGCCGCTCAGCCGCGCCGGCGGCAAGGGCCTGAATGTGGCCAGGGTGGCGCACCAGCTGGGCCATCCGGTCCTCGCCCTAGCCCCGTACGGCGGCAGTTCGGGCGCCGAATTCGCCGCCGAACTGGAAAGCAGCGGCGTTCCGCACGCACTGGTGCCCGTCGCCGGCCCGACCCGCCGGAGCATCGCCCTGGTGGACACGGTGGGCGGGGAGACCTCCATCTTCAACGAGGAAGGCAACCCGCTCCGGAGCAGCGAATGGCAGGCCCTGGCCGCTGTCGTCGTCGACGCCCTCTCGGCACAGGACGAGGACGCCCCGGGCGTACTGGCTGCTTCCGGCAGCCTGCCGCCGGGTGCCCCCGCGGACTTCTACCCGGCCCTGGTGCGCCTCGCGCACGACGCCGGGATCCCGGCAATCGTCGATACCTCCGGTTCCGGGATCCTCGCCGCAGCCGAAGCCGGGGCGGATCTGCTCAAGCCCAACCATCATGAACTCGAAGAAGCCACGGGGGAGACGGACCTCGCGGCCGGAGCCTGGCGGCTGATCGACCTAGGCGCGAAGACCGTGCTGGTCAGTGCCGGCGCGGACGGCATGCTCGCATTCAGCCATGCCACCCCGGACGGGTACTGGCGGGCCAGGCTGCCCGAAGCCCTCAGCGGCAACCCCACCGGTGCCGGGGACGCCGCCGTCGCCGCGGCCGCCACGGCCCTGGCCGCCGGGGTCACGGACACCAGGGTGATCCTCCGCCGGGCCACCGCATGGTCCGCCGCGGCGGTCCTGATGCCGGCGGCAGGGGAAATCTCGCCGCGCTACGCGGAACTCGAAGAACAACTCATCATCAGCTGGGAGGACAATCGGTGAGCCTGGTCAATACCCGGGAATTGATGGAGGCCGCCGCCACGGCCGGCATCGGCCAGGGCGCGTTCAACATCATCCACCTTGAAACCGCCGAGGGGCTGGTGGCCGGCGCGGAAGCGGCCGGAGTGCCCTTGATCCTGCAGATCTCGGAAAACTGCGCCAAATTCCACGGCGGCCTGGAACCCCTGGCCCGCGGCGCCCTGGCCATCGCCCGGGACGCCTCGGTTCCGGTGGCCCTGCACCTTGACCACGCCGAATCCGAGGAGCTCGCCCTGCAAGCTGTGGACCTCGGCTTCGGCTCGGTGATGTACGACGGCGCCCACCTTCCCTACGCAGAAAACGTCGAAGCAACGCGCCGGGTGGTCGCCTACGCCCATGAACGCGGGGTCCACGTCGAGGCCGAGCTGGGCAAAGTGGGCGGCAAGGACGGGGCGCACGCACCCGGCGTCCGGACCGATCCCGGCGAAGCCCGCGACTTCGTGGCGGCCACCGGCGTCGATGCCCTGGCGGTCGCCGTCGGGTCCTCGCATGCCATGACCGAACGCAGCGCCCGGCTGGATCTGGAACTCATAGCCCGGCTCAAGGACGCCGTGCAACTGCCGCTGGTGCTGCACGGCTCTTCCGGCGTAGCAGACGAGACACTAGTGGCGGCGATCCGGGCCGGTATGACTAAGATCAACGTATCCACACACTTGAACGGATTCTTCACGCGCGCTGTCAGGGAGTACCTGGACGCCAATCCCTCGGTGGTGGATTCCCGCAAGTACATCGCGGCGGGCCGTGATGCCCTGGTGGTGGAAACCGCCCGTTTGCTGACGTTGTTCGCGAAAGTGAACTAGAAACCGCCTTTGGAAGGTTCGTGATGACCCGTACAGATCGGCTGACTGCCATCCTCGATCTCCTCGCAGAGTCAGGGCATGTCGAGGTCGAGGACATCGTGACCCGACTGGGGGTTTCGCCGGCCACCGCACGGCGCGACCTGGACAGCCTGGCCAAGCAGCGGCTGCTCAGCCGCACCCGCGGCGGGGCCACTAAGGGCGCCGTGGCTTACGACCTGCCCGGCCGCTACAACCGGGACGACCACGCCGAGGCCAAGCAGCGGATCGCCCTGGCCGCGTCCGAATTGATCGCCCCCGGTGCAGTGGTCGGCCTGAGCGGCGGCACCACCAGCACGGCCCTCGCCCAGGTGCTTTCCACCCGTGAAGACCTGAACGCGCCCTCCAACAGGCCGATGCTCACGGTCGTCACGAACGCCATCAACATAGCCGCGCAGCTCGCGGTGCGCCCGAACATCAAAATCATGGTCACCGGGGGCATCCTGAACCCGCGCTCCTACGAGCTGGTGGGACCCTACACGGACGTGATCATGCAGAAGGTCGCATTGGACATCGCCTTCATCGGCGTGAACGGCGTTGATCCGAAGATCGGACCGACCATCACCGACGAAGGCGAAGCCATGGTGAACTCCGCCATGGCACGCCGCGCCACTGCGTCCTATGTCCTGGCGGACTCCAGCAAGATCGGCAAGCGTTCCTTCGCCACCATGGCAGGGTACGAGTTCAAGCGGCTCATCACGGACAGCGGCATCAAGCCGGCGGACAAGGCCGCCTTCGAAGCCGCCGGAACCGAAGTGACGGTCGCCGAACTCGACTAGTCCCCGCCGGCCCCCGCACGCAAGCTAGAACTTCAGGGGCGGAGCGTCCAGCACGGTTTCGTCCACCCGCCGTTCCACCCACTGGGTGAACGGGGTGTCCAGGTCGTATTTGCCGGCCTCGTTGCGAACCAGGGTCCGCAGCTCGGCATTGCCCGGATTGTTGAGGGACTCGAAGTATTCAACAGACCAGTGGAACCAGCGCATGCAGAACAACCGCATGGTCAAACCGTGTGTGACCAGCAGCGTGTTCGGGGCGTAGTCCGGCTTCTCCCAGTGCCGGTACAGGGTTTCCATGAAGGATGAGACGCGGTCGTACACATCGGATCCGGACTCGCCTTCGCGGAAGCGGTAGAAGAAGTGCCCGTACAGGTTCCGCAGTTCCTTTTGGTCCTCGATCTCGCCGGCGATCTGGAAATTGGCCCAGTCCTGCTCGCGCAGCCGGGGCTCCTCGATCACCCGCTCCGTCAGGCCGTCAAGCCGCAGCGCCTCAAGGGTCTGGTAGGCCCGCAGGTAGGGCGAGACATACACGCACAGTTGCTCGCCGTCGAGCTTCCTGCGCAGTTCCTCCCCGGTGCGCCTGGCCTGCTCGAGCCCAAGTTCGGTCAGCGGGATCCGGTAGTCCGGCACGCGATTGTAGATCGACGTGTCCACGTTGGCGGCCGATTGGCCGTGCCGGACCATGAAGATACGTGCTGGCGCGCTCATCCCACCAAGCATAGGCAAACACCCAGGGAAATGAAGGCAAGATAGGACCATGCTCGTTGCCTCCACGCGCCGCCTGCGCGCCGAAGTCCTCATCGTCCTGGGCCTGTCCCTGGGCCAGTCCGCGGTGTACTCGGTGGTGCAACTGCTGGACAAGATGAGCCGGGCCCCGCTGGCGCAGGGAACATCGACCCTGAACGCCTCGCGGAACAGCCGCGAGTACTTCGACCTGACCTACCAGCTGCTGGACATCGCGTTCGCGCTCGTGCCGGTGGTGCTGGTGTTCTATTTCCTCTCCCAGCAGCGCGCCCCCTCGGAGCAGGAATCGGCCTTCGAGCGCCTCGGCTTCACCATGGCGCGGCCGGGCCGGGACCTCCTGCAGGGCCTGGGCCTGGCGGCCCTCATCGGCGTTCCCTCGCTGGGGCTGTACGCGGCGGGCCGGGCGATGGGAATCACGACGGCGATCATCCCCAGCGGACTGGACGCCTATTGGTGGACGGTGCCGGTGCTGATCCTCTCAGCGGTGCGGCACGCCGTCGTCGAGGAAGTGATCGTGGTGGGCTACCTGCTGGACCGCTTCGGCAAATTCGGCTGGAGCATGCCGCTGGCCATCGGCCTGAGCGCCCTCCTGCGGGGCAGCTACCACCTCTACCAAGGCTTCGGTCCGTTCATCGGCAACGCGTTGATGGGCCTGGTCTTCGGCTGGGTGTACAGCCGCACCAAGCGGGTCATGCCGCTGGTGGTGGCCCACGCCCTGCTGGACATCGTGGCCTTTGTCGGCTTCAGCCTTTTCGGCAAGGCGGTGGGGCTGGGGTGAGCCGAGGGTACGGCTGTGCCACCCCAGCCGCGGAACCGCTTAAAGGTGTCCGGGGCTTAAAGGTGTTCGGCCGCCGTCGCCGGGTGACGTCATTGTCACTCGCCGATGGCGGCCGAAGTTTTGGGCCGGGGTGCCGCCCGTGGCGGCACCCCGGATGGGGTCAGATGGTGACGGCCCCGCTGGCTGTTTCAAAGGTGACGGACATGATGCCCGGGACACCGTGCGGAGCAACCCACTGGACGGCGACGTCCTCGAGCGGCTTCTCCACGGGTTCGCCCAGCCACTCGGTCACGCGGGCAGCCGACCCGGCGATGGTGAGGCTGGACATCTTGACGTCGCTCGCGTAGACGAGGGACGGGTGCAGTGCGGGATCGCCTTCCCAGCGGAGCAGGTACGGTACCTGCGGATCCGCGATCAGGCCGAGGATGCCGATCTGCTGCCAGACAAGTTCCCGGCCGTCAGGGAACTTGCGGTTGCCGGGAACCGCGGAGCGGCCCAGTCGTTCTTCAAATGGGGACAGGTCGTCGACGGCGACGCACCATCCCATCCATCCACCGCCGGTGGCGGAGCGTGCCCGGACAGCTTGTCCGAACGGTGCTTTGTCCGACGCCGGGTGGTCCAGGACCTCCACAACTTCCAGGTATTTGTGGTCTGCGAGCGGAATAATCATGTTCCGCGTACCGAAGCGCGGGTGCACTCCGCCGCGGACCGCATCCACTCCCAAAGCTGCGGAAATCCGCTCTGTGGTGGCCATCAGGCCATCCTGTTCACAAGCGTAAGAGACGTGATCCATGCGCATGCCACTCATCTTGGCACTTTGTGATTGAGCTCTCAGCTTAGCCAAGCCTAAGTAAGGTAGGACATCTGAGAAAACGTGTCCCGGGCAAGTAACGGAAAGACTCGGCAGGACCGAAAAAGACCGTCTTCTTCACAATGCTTCAGCGCGGCCCGTGAGCCTTCCTAGACTGGCCGCACGGCACGCTGGAGGGGGAACAGCTCCCTTGGCCGGCCGGACCAGTACACACATCAGAAGGAGGCGCAATGTCGCAAGGTTGGTCATTCGAAACACGCCAGATACATGCCGGCCAGGAGCCGGATGCCGCGGCGGGTGCGCGCGCCCTGCCGATCTACCAGACCACGTCCTTCGTGTTCCCGAGCGCCGAGAGCGCGGCAAACCGCTTCGCCCTGGCGGAGTTGGCGCCGATCTACACGCGGATCGGAAACCCCACGCAGGACGCGGTCGAGCAGCGGATCGCCAGCCTCGAAGGCGGCCTCGGGGCCCTCCTGCTCAGCTCCGGGCAGGCCGCCGAAACGTTCGCCATCCTCAACGTAGCCGAGGCGGGGGACCACATCGTGGCCAGTCCCAGCCTGTACGGCGGAACCTACAACCTGCTGGCCCACACCCTGCGGAAGTTCGGGATCTCGGTGACCTTCGTAGCGGACCCGGATGACCTGGGGCAGTGGCGCGACGCGGTCCGGGACAACACCAAGCTCTTCTTCGCCGAGGTGGTATCCAACCCCCGCCAGGACGTCCTGGACATCGAGGGGGTGGCCGGCGTCGCCCATGAAGCCGGCGTCCCGCTGATCGTGGACAACACCCTGTCCACCCCGTACCTGATCCGGCCCATCGAATGGGGTGCGGATATCGTGGTGCACTCGGCCACCAAGTACCTTGGCGGCCACGGCGCGGCGATTGCCGGGGTGATTGTGGACTCCGGCAACTTCGACTTCGGTGCCCACCCGGAGCGTTTCCCGAACTTCAACACGCCCGACCCCAGCTACAACGGCCTGGTCTATGCGCGCGACCTCGGCAAGGACGGTGCCCTGGGCGCCAACCTGTCGTACATCCTGAAGGCCCGCGTCCAACTGCTGCGCGACCTCGGTTCGGCGGTCTCGCCGTTCAACGCCTTCCTCATCGCGCAGGGCCTGGAAACCCTCAGCCTGCGGGTGGAACGCCATGTGGAGAACGCCGCCAAGGTGGCGCAATGGCTGGAAGGACGGGACGACGTCGAATCCGTCGCCTATGCCGGCCTGCCGTCCAGCCCGTGGTTCGACCGGGGCCGCAAATACGGACCCCGGGGGACCGGGGCCGTGGTCGCCTTCACCATCAGGGGCGGCCTCGAGGCGGGCAAACGCTTCGTGGACGCCCTGGAACTGCACTCGCACGTGGCCAACATCGGCGACGTCCGTTCTTTGGTGATCCATCCTGCGTCCACCACCCACAGTCAGCTGACCGCGGAACAGCAGGCCGTGGCCGGTGTGAATCCGGGGCTGGTGCGCCTCGCCGTGGGCATCGAGCATATCGACGACATCCTGGCCGACCTGGAAGCTGGCTTCCGGGCCGCCAAGGCCGACTGACACGCGGCGATAGACGTGTCCGGGCCCGCGCCATGCCGGGCCCGGACCGTCACAAAGCTGTCACATTGTTCGCGTTGGCGCACGGGTTCTTCCTACACTCGAAGCCAAAGGTCACGAGTGCCAGCGCTAAACCCCGGTTTGCTGGCCGGCAACCCTCCGTCCGTGGCGGGGTGCCCCGGGTGAAGACCTGGCCTGCCGGACAGCTGTCGGCAGGCAAGCACGAGGTTCAGGGGTTCTCCATGACGATTGCCGCACCGTCGGTCACCAACAAGCGCAGCGAAGATGGCACGGTCAAGTACGTTTCCATCGGCGCATTGGAGCTTGAGGCGGGAGGCTTCCTCCCGGACGTGCTCCTCGCCTATGAAAGCTGGGGCACCCTCAACGCGGACGCCTCCAACGCGGTCCTCATCGAGCACGCCCTCACCGGAAGCACCCACGTGGCCCGCGGCGGAAGCGACGAAGAAGGCTGGTGGGAACAGCTCGTCGGCCCCGGCGCGACCATCGACACCGAGCGCTGGTTCGTGGTCTCCGTCAACATCGTCGGGGGCTGTTACGGCAGCACCGGGCCGTCGTCGAACGCGCCCGACGGCAAACCCTGGGGTTCCCGGTTCCCGCTGGTGACCCTGCGCGATTCCACCGCCGCGGAGGCCAGGCTCGCCGACGCCCTCGGGATTGACCGCTGGCACGCGGTGATCGGCGGCTCCATGGGCGGCGCGCGCGCCCTCGAATGGGCGGTCAGCTACCCCACCCGGGTGAAGAACTGCGCGGTGATCTCGGTGGGCGCCTACAGCACAGCCGAACAGATCGCTTTCGCCCAGGCGCAAACGCTCGCGATCCGCCAGGACCCCGCCTTCAACGGCGGAGACTATTACGACGGCGCGGCGCCCGAAGCCGGCCTGGCCCTCGCCCGGCGGATCGCACACATCACCTACCGCTCCGCCGATGAACTGGACTTCCGCTTCGGCCGGAATGCCCAGGGCAACGAGACCCCCCTGCAGGCCCCGGCCCTGGGGGAGCGCGGCCGCTACCAGGTGGAAAGCTACCTCGACCATCAGGGTCGCAAGCTGGTGCAGCGCTTCGACGCCAACAGCTACATCGCCATCACTGAAGCCCTGATGAGCCATGATGTTTCGCGCGGCCGAGGCACACTCGAGGAGGCTCTCTCCCGCACGGAGGCGAACTTCTTCGTCGCCGCCGTGGACTCGGACCGCCTCTACTTCCCGGAGCAGTCCCGCGAACTCGCAGAAGCCCTGCCCGGCGGCGTGGAAGTCCACACCATCGAAGCCCCGATCGGCCACGACGGTTTCCTCACCGAGATCGGCCAGCTCGGGCCGCAGCTGGGTGCAGCCTTCTTCGCGTAGCTTCTGCCGCCTCAGCCGTTCATGATTTCCTGGCGGAGTCTCATGTACTCCTCCATGGCGATCTTGCCATCACTGAACCGCTGGTCCAGCTCCGCCAGTTTGCGTGCCCGGTAGCCTTGCGGTTCCGCCGGCGCGGGAACGGGCGACGACGGCGGTCCGGCGGGTGCCTGATGAGGCACCGGCGCTGCGGGCCCGGCGGGGGACTGCCCCTGGTATGGCTGCGGGTACTGGTTCGAAACGTAATCGGGGAGCTTGCCCGGGTAGCCTCCCTGCTGGAAACGTCCGTCCGGGTAGCCGCTGTTGCGGATGCGCCGCTGCTGGGAACGCTTGTACATGCGGATCCCGAACGGGATCAGCCACGAGCAGACGATAATCCAAAAGAACAGATTGTTCATGGGGCCACCTCATTCCACCTCAAGCTTAGCGCCGCGATTGCGCTCAACCGGCCCCGTCAGATGAGCTTCACCGGCATCCCGAGGAACGCGCCGTACCGCGCGGCCTCGGCCTCGAGGGCGGCGTTCCGGTCCGCGTCCAACGGCCGGTCCATCCTGACATCGAGCCGGCATTCACCGCCCGAAACATCGTGCCGCCACCAGCCCGCCAGCCTTCCGTCCAGCAGGACCACATGAACGGGCGATCCTGCCGATCCGAAGTAGGGAGCCGTTCCACCAAGGTGGTTCCGGGTCTGCGAATAGCCCATCACATACTCGTCGTAGCACTGGATCAGGTCGATCTTCGGCGCGTCCGGGCCGGAGGTGGGTGATCGTCCGGCGAACGCGGCGGAGGCCGCGGCGTCGAGCTCCTCGGCCGCAAGATGGAAGTCCATTCCATCCCTGTTGAATGAGGCAAGGGCGCCCGGCGAGACTTCCGCGGCCAGGCGCAGGCCCTCCCGCACCTCGCCCCTCGTCAAGCCGGACCACGCGGCACAGTCGTTCACCGTTGCAGGCCCGCGGCTCCTGAAGTACCGGAGCGCGAGCTGCCCCAGGGAGGCCTCCCGCCGCCCGGCCGCCCCGGAGGCGCCGTTCCCCACGGACGGATCCTGCTGGGCCCGTTCCGGAAACGAGGCGTACGTCTGCTTCAGGGCTCCACCTGCCGAGCGCACCGGCGCCCCGCTGACCAGGACCCGGTTGATCTCCGCATGCATCAGCAGATAGATGAAGCCCAGCCCTTTGTCGGGGAAGCCCGCATTTCCGAGCACCGTTGCCAGTTCCTCACGGGTCTTGTGGGCGCCGCCGGCAACCGCGGCGGCCAGGATGTCCGCGCTTCGGGCAGCAGCTTCGGCGTCCACGCCCGTTTGCCGGTACATGCCCTTGTTCCCCTGGTGGAGGCGCGGAGCGGACAACTCCATGAGCCAGTCCAGATCGTCGCGGTGCACGAAGTGCCAGGTGGGCCGCAGGACATGCGTCCGCAGGACCGTGCCGTCGGCAACGGCCTCTTCCACCCGGGCGGCAAGTCCTCCGACGCCGTCGGCTGCGCCGTTTCCGCAGCGCTGCGCAAGCGACCAGCGGGCGTAGGCAAACTCCTGGGACTGGACGGCAAGCAGGTTCTTCAGGGCGTCCTCAATGCCGCCCGCCCTGGGCGGCCGCAGCTGCTGCCGCCTGAGCCTGCTGTCGATAAGCCAGTCCATGCTGCCGCGGGAGTCCATGCTGCCGCCCAAGTCCACAGGACCGTCAGTTCCGCGGCAGCGCCGCGTCCGCAGGCCCGAAGACGGGGCCCGGCGTCGGGCGCTTGGGGGAGATCCCGTCGCCGGAGGACTGGTGGCGGATCCGCCGGATCACCCACGGCACAAGGTATTCGCGCGCCCAGACGAGGTCCCCGCTGCGCGCTTCCCGCCAGCTGCGCAGCGGCAGCGGCTTCGGGGTGTACGGCTCCAGCTTGTGCGGCACGTTGAGCGCATCGAGCACCATCGTGGCGATGGTGTGGTGGCCAAGGGGCGAGAAATGCAGTCGGTCCTCGTCCCACATCCGCGGGTCGGCAAGTTCGCGCAGGGACCACATGTCGGCCACCACGGCGTCGTGGCGGGCCGCCACCGTGCGGAGGTTCTCGTTGTAGATGGCAACTTTGCCGCGGATGCGGCCCAGGACGGTGGACCCGGTGTCGGGGCCGTTGAAGAGCACCACTGTGGCACCGTTCGAGCTCAACCGCCCGACGGCGCCGTCCAGCTTCTCGGCCAGCGCGTCCGGATCCCCGCCAGGCCGGATGAGGTCGTTGCCGCCCGCGCTGATCGAAATGAGGTCGGGCTTGAGGGCCAGGCACGGCACGAGTTGTTCGTCGAGGATCTGCTGCAGCAGCCGGCCGCGGATCGCCAGGTTCGCGTACGCGAAGTCACCGTGCCCGCGGCTCAGTTCCTCGGCCACCCGGTCCGCCCAGCCACGGTGGCCGCCCGGGCTGCCGGGTTCGGGGTCGCCGATGCCCTCGGTGAAGGAGTCCCCCAGGGCCACATAGCGGCTCCAGGGATGGTTCGGTTCGTCCACGGCGGGGTGGGCCATGGGATCAGTGGCACTCACGTTGTTGTCCTGCCTCTTGATGCATAGCTACGCGACGGTAACTTGTTACTCGTGGGTAACTGTAAGAATAGACCCATGAGTCAAGCAGCTGCCTTCCCTGCCCCTGTTGTCCTGTGGTCGCACGAGGAAGGGGAGCGGGCCGGCAAGCCGCTGCTGGTGCTGCTGCACGGCTATGGCTCCAACGAGGCGGACCTCTTCAGCCTGGCTGGGCTGCTTCCGGAGGAATTTGTCGTTGCTTCCCTGCGTGCCCCCATCCCGATGGGTCCGGGCTTCACCTGGTTCCCGCTTACGGCCTCCATCGACTACTCGCTCGACGCCGTCAAGCTTGCGGCCGACTACGCCCTCGCCTGGCTCGACACCGTCAAGCAGGACCACCCTTCAGTGACCCTGCTCGGATTCTCCATGGGCATGGCCATGGCCACCTCGATGCTCCGGCGGCGTCCCGCGGACTTTGCCGCCGTCGTCGGGCTTTCCGGATTCGCCGTCGACGCCGGTGCTGACGCCGCCTTCCGGGACGCCGAACTGGACGGCACGGTCCCGCTGTTCTGGGGCCGCGACCAGCAGGACCCGGTGATCACGCCTGACAAGATCGAATTCACCATGGGCTGGGTGCGCAAGCACACGGACCCCACCAAGGTGCTGTACACCGGGATGTGGCACGGCATCAACCAGCAGGAAATCGGGCATGTGGGCGAATTCCTCACCCACAAGGTGCTCACTGCCAATTAGCGTTGGCATTAAGAGGCGACAATCCTCACGGTCTGGCCGTTCACCGTCACGGTGTCTCCAGCGTGCAGCTGGCGGCCGCGGCGTTCCTCGATGTCCCCGTTGACCTTCACCAGACCGTTCTTGATCAGCTCAGTGGCCTCCACGCCGTCCTCCACGAGATTGGCGAGCTTCAGCAGCTGGCCCAGGCGGATCATTTCGTCGCGGATGGGTACATCGTCGATTTCGGGGTTGCTCATACAGCAATGATGCCTGAAGTAAGGTGGTGAAAATGCCGCAGTCGTCCCGCCCCGTGCTCCGGACCTCCATGCCGTTGCCGACCGGCCTGCTGCTTGCGGTGGCCAACGGTATCCTGCTGCCGGTCCAAGGCCGGATCAACACTGCGCTGGGGGCCAGGCTCGACGACGGCGTCGCGGCCGCCGTCGTAAGCTTCACTACCGGGCTGGTACTGATCGCCGTGATCGGCCTTGCTCTGCCGAAGGGCCGCGCTGGATTGCGCCGGATAGTGCCTGCCGTCAAGGAGCGCAGCTTTCCGCGGTTCTATGTGGTGGCCGGCGGGATCGGCGCCCTCTACGTGATTGCCCAAACGTTCACCATTGGCCTGCTTGGCGTCGCGCTGTTCACGGTAGCCGTGATTACGGGCCAGACCCTAAGCGGACTACTGGTGGACCGGCTGGGGATTGCGCCCGGCGGGAAGCGTTCCATCACAGGGGTCAGGATCTTGGGAAGCATCCTGACGATTGCCGCGGTAGCCTGGGCTGTCTCGCCGCGCTTCGGCGCCGCCGCCGACGCCGGCTCTTTGCTTCTCCCGATCCTGTTGCCGGTTGTGGCGGGTTGCCTCATGAGTTTCCAGCAAGCGATGAATGGTACGGCAACTGTGCACTACGGCAGTCCCGTCGCCGCCACCCTGGTGAATTTCCTTGCCGGGACGGTCCTCCTCTGGTGCGCCTGGCTCATCAAAGTGTCGCTGCTTGGTCCCGGCTACGCCCTGCCCGCTGAATGGTGGTACTACGTGGGCGGGCCCATAGGCTGCGTCTTTATCGGCCTGGCTGCTTTGCTGGTCCGCAGCCTCGGTGTCCTGGTAACGGGGTTGGGAATGATTGCGGGCCAGCTGCTCGGATCGCTCGCGCTTGACCTGGCCCTGCCGGCTCCTGGAACCGTGGTTGCCCTGCCCACGCTCCTGGGCACGTTGCTCACGTTGTTTGCCATCATCGTCGCCACCTTGCCTTGGCCGAAGGGTGCGCTCTCTTCCCGCCGGCCAGCCAAGGGCAGTCTGGCCGGGCGCGGAGGCGGGCCACGGCAGGGCGGGGGCCAAAGGCCGGTAGGCTAGGACAGGCAGCATTCCTGCCCAGCTTTCCTTCGCGCAGTCTTCAACTGCGCACCAGCGCGGACCGCACCCAGCGGCCCTGTAGATCATTGGAGTCACCCATGGCAGCAAAATCCGTCCTCGACCAGGTCATTTCCCTCTCCAAGCGAAGGGGCTTTGTCTTCCAGGCCGGTGAAATCTATGGTGGCTCGCGTTCTGCCTGGGACTACGGCCCCCTCGGCGCGGAGCTGAAGGAAAACATCAAGCGCCAGTGGTGGCAGTCCATGGTCCGCGGCCGCGAAGACGTGGTGGGCCTGGATTCCTCCGTGATCCTGCCCAAGCAGGTCTGGGAAGCTTCCGGCCACGTGGAGGTCTTCTCCGATCCGCTGGTCGAGTGCCTCTCCTGCCACAAGCGCTACCGGGCAGACCACCTCGAGGAAGAGTACGAGGAAAAGAAGGGCCGCCCCGCCGAAAACGGCCTGGCCGACATCGCCTGCGCCAACTGCGGCACCCGCGGCCAGTGGACCGAACCGCAGGAGTTCTCCGGCCTGCTCAAGACTTTCCTGGGCCCCGTCGCCAGCGAAGAAGGCCTGCACTACCTGCGCCCGGAAACCGCGCAGGGCATCTTCGTGAACTTCAGCAACGTGCTCACCACCTCCCGGAAGAAGCCGCCGTTCGGCATCGGCCAGATCGGCAAGTCCTTCCGGAACGAGATCACCCCGGGCAACTTCATCTTCCGCACCCGCGAATTCGAGCAGATGGAGATGGAATTCTTCGTCGAGCCCGGCACGGATGAAGAGTGGCACCAATACTGGATGAAGGAGCGCATGGCCTGGTACACGGGCCTGGGCATCCGCGAGGAGAACCTGCGCTTCTTCGAGCACCCGCTGGAGAAGCTCAGCCATTACTCCAAGGGCACCACGGACATCGAATACCGCTTCGGCTTCCAGGGCTCCGAATGGGGCGAGCTCGAAGGCATCGCCAACCGCACGGATTTCGACCTCTCCACCCACTCCAAGGCTTCCGGCCAGGACCTGAGCTACTTCAACCAGGCCACCAACGAGCGCTACATCCCGTACGTGATCGAACCCGCGGCCGGCCTGACCCGTTCCTTCATGGCGTTCCTGATCGACGCCTACACCGAGGACGAGGCCCCCAATGCCAAGGGCGGCGTGGACGTGCGCACGGTGTTGAAGCTGGATCCCCGTCTGGCGCCCGTGAAGGCCGCCGTGCTCCCGCTGAGCCGCAACGAGGACCTCTCGCCCAAGGCGAAGGAACTGGGCACCCAGCTGCGCAAGAACTGGAACATCGACTTCGACGACGCCGGCGCCATCGGCCGCCGCTACCGCCGCCAGGACGAGATCGGCACCCCGTTCTGCATCACTGTGGACTTCGACACCCTCGATGACCAGGCTGTGACCATCCGCGAACGCGACACCATGAGCCAGGAACGCGTGTCCCTGGACAAGGTGGAAGGCTACCTGGCAGCACGGCTGATCGGCGCCTGAGGGTGGCGGTCGAATACAGGGAATGGCGCGAGGGCGACGACCTCGCGCTCCTGGAAATCTGGGGCGGACCCGAAACCCTTCCGGCCCAGCAGTTCCGTGCCGCCCTGGCGCCATCCAGCAACGCTCCGTGGCGCCGGTGCATCGTGGCCGAAGATGTTGTGGACGGCGTCGCCATCCCGGTGGCGGCCGCCGTCGTCCACGAAGCCTCCCTCCACCCGGAGCGGCTGTGGGCCTACATCGAGGTCGCCAAGGACCACCGCCGCAACGGCATCGGCGCCACGCTGCTGACCATGCTGCGCCGCGAAGCCGAGCTGGCGCCGTCGGGCGTTTCGAAGCTGCGCAGCAAGGTGGAGCCCGGCACCCCCGGTGCCGCCTTCGCCGCGTGGGCCGGACTCGCCCCGATCCAGCGTTCGCAGCTGGTGGTGGTCCACCCCGAGGCGCTGAAGCTCCCGGTCTTCGGCGACGGCTCGGAAGAAGCGGCCTCCGAACAGGTCGAAGACCTGGCCACCGGTTCGGTGGAACTGAGCGACGTCGTCGGCCGCTACTACACGGCCGTGCACCACTGGGACAACCCGGGCGAGCTGGGGATTCCCACCGTGCAGCGGATGTTCCTGGACGATCTCAGCGGCGCCCACGGCGCCGTGGTACTGCGCGCGCCGAAGGCCAGCGCCTTCGGCACCGGGGTACCCGCCAGCCGCAAGGGCAAGATCCGGGCGTTCGCCGTCAGTTATGCCACGGGCAATGCCGACGACGCCTCGGAGGTCTTCCTCGGCCACGAACCGGCGCTGGACGCCGGCGATGCCGCGCAGGCGGTAGGGGAGCTGCTGGCCCTGATCGCCTACCAGCATCCCGTGCTGCTCGAAGTGGACGACGCCATGGCCGCCCTGCGCGGGGTCCTGGACCCGCTCCTGGCCCAAGGCAAGGCGCACGTCGAGGGCGCGGACACACAGGTCGTCAGCGACTGATTTTTCGGTGGAGCCCAACTAGCTCGCATTTGTGGTCGTTTTGAGCCCTCAAAACGACCACAAATGCCAGCCAGTTGGGCCAAGGGATGGGGAAAGAAGGCAATGGGTCACGGACACGCACACAACCCCGCCGAGGTTACGGCCGAGTCACTCCAGGCACGCAAGCGGGCCAACTGGCTGCTCGCAGCGGTTCTGGTGCCGCTTGGCGTGCTCACCGTGGTGGCCATGCTGCTTCTGTGGCCGTCCGGCAGCAAGGAGGGCCTCACCCTCGCCAGTCCGTACCAGGCGGCGCCCGGGGTCACCTTCGACACCGGAAGGATCCAGTCCGTCCTCCAGGAAAGCTGCAGCCAGGCCAACACCGGCGCCGAAATTCCCCCGGCCGGCCAGCAGGGCGGGCAGGACGGCTCCAATTGCACCTTCGCGATGACGCAGCCCGACGCCGGCGGCAGCCCCGTCAAAGTTGTGATCAACCCTGACGTCGCCAAGAGCCACGGGGTCAAGGCCGGCGACGAGATCCGTTACCTGAACCTCTCCCAGGTGCAGGCCGCCGGGACCGGCTCGCCTGCCTACGTTTTCGTGGATTTCGTCCGGACCATGCCGATCGCGCTGCTGGCCGTGCTGTACGCCGTGGTGGTGATCGCCGTCGCGCGCTGGCGGGGCTTCCGCGCCCTGCTCGGCCTGGTGGGTGCCTACGTGGTGCTGGTCGGCTTCATGCTCCCTGGCCTGGTGGACGGCAAGCCGCCGCTGCTCGTGGCACTGGTGGGCTCCACGGCCATCATGATCGGCGTGCTGTATTTCGCGCACGGCTTCTCGGCCCGGACTTCGACAGCGCTTCTGGGCACGATCTTCGGCCTGGGCATCACCGCGTTGCTCGCGGCCTGGGCAACCAGTGCCGCGAACCTGGCCGGAGTGGGCAACCATGATGCCGCCACGCTGGTGAACATGTCGGACCGGATCTCGATCTCCGGCATCATCCTGTGCGGACTCATCATTTCCGGCCTCGGTGTGCTCAACGACGTCACCATCACCCAGTCCTCGGCAGTGTGGGAACTCTACGAACTGGCCCCGGAGACCACGGCCCGCAAGCTCTTCAGCTCCGCCATGCGGATCGGGCGGGACCACATCGCCTCCACCGTGTACACGATCGCGTTCGCCTACGCCGGGGCCGCCCTGCCGATCCTGATCATCGTGATGCTCTACGACCGGCCGTTGCTGGACACCCTCACCAGCGCGGAACTGTCCGAGGAAGTGGTGCGGACCCTGGTCGGTTCCATCGGCCTTGTCCTCGCGATCCCGGTCACCACATTGATCGCCGTGCTGGTTGTCAAAGCCACCGGTCCGCGCCGTGGTTCCGTGCCTGCGGGCGCCGGAGCGGCAGGCAGCACAGCTGCGGAGGACGCCGACGCCGGCCGGGTCCGCGAGCTGGAAAGCTCGCCGACTGCGGTGGAAGGCTACGCCTCGCTCGACACCGGGGAACTGGCCGCCGTCGTCGAAACCCGCCGCGCCCGCCGGGACGCTGAGCGCCGCGATGCGGTAAGCCGCCGCCAGGGCAGTTAGGCGACTGCCGGGGCTGATTTGCCCGGCTTTGGCACAATGGATAGGTGACTGTTGTAGCAACCCCTCCTTCGCCGAAGCTCGAGCTGCCGCCCCTGCAGCTGGGCAACATCACCGTGGACACCCCCGTGATCCTGGCCCCCATGGCCGGCATCACGAACTCGGCGTTCCGCCGGCTGTGCCGCGAATACGGCGGCGGACTCTACGTTGCGGAGATGGTCACCTCGCGCGCCCTGGTGGAGCGGACGCCTGAGTCGCTGCGCATCATTTCGCACGACGACGACGAAAAAGTCCGCTCGGTACAGCTCTACGGCGTGGACCCTGTGACAGTCGGGGCCGCCGTGCGCATGCTGGTCGAGGAAGACCGTGCCGACCACATCGACCTCAACTTCGGCTGCCCGGTCCCGAAGGTCACCCGGCGCGGCGGCGGTTCGGCGCTGCCGTGGAAGATCGACCTGTTTACCGCGATCGTGCAGACCGCCGTCAAGGAAGCGTCCAAGGGGAACATCCCGCTGACCATCAAGATGCGCAAAGGCATCGACGAGGACCACCTGACGTACCTCGACGCCGGCCGGATCGCCCGCGATTCCGGCGTTGCCGCCGTCGCGCTCCATGGCCGCACCGCGGCGCAGTTCTACTCCGGCCAGGCCGACTGGTCCTCGATCGCCCGGCTGCGCGAAGCCCTGCCGGACATCCCGGTGCTCGGCAACGGCGACATCTGGTCCGCCGAGGACGCCGTCCGCATGGTCCGGGAAACCGGCATCGACGGTGTGGTGGTGGGCCGTGGCTGCCAGGGCCGGCCGTGGCTGTTCGGCGACCTCCAGGCCGCGTTCGAAGGCAGCGAACAGCGCCACCGTCCGGGCCTGCGCCAGGTGGCAGAGGGTGTCTACCGGCACGCCGAGCTGATGGTCGAAACCTTCGGCGGCGACGAATACAAGGCCCTGCGCGAAATCCGCAAGCACATGGCCTGGTACTTCAAGGGCTATGTGGTGGGCGGGGAACTGCGCGCCAAGCTGGCCACGGTGCCCACCCTGGAGGTGCTGCGCGGACTGCTGGACGAACTGGACATGGACCTGCCGTACCCCGGCGAGGATTCCGAAGGGCCGCGCGGCCGTGCGGGATCGCCCAAGAAGCCGGCCCTGCCCAAGGACTGGCTGCTCAGCCGGGCCCTGAACGAGGAACAAAGCCGCGACATTTCGGCGGCAGAACTGGACGTTTCCGGCGGCTAGGCGTCATTCACCCAAGCCCCGGCATGGAAGACTAGGCCACATGGGAACCGAAGCATTGTCCGCCGCCAGCCGGAGCGATTCAGTTCCGGCCATCCCGGGCTACAGCGAGGCCGACTCCACCCGCTGGGTCCAGGAACCCAGGAAGAGCAACTACCGTTCGGATTTCGAGCGGGACCGTGCCCGGGTGCTGCACTCTTCGGCGTTGCGCCGGCTCGGGGCCAAGACCCAGGTGGTCGCTCCGGACACCGACGACTTCGTGCGCACCCGGCTGACCCACAGTCTTGAGGTCGCCCAGGTAGGACGCGAGCTCGGCCGGGCCCTGGGCTGCGATCCCGACGTCGTGGACACCGCCTGCCTCAGCCACGACCTCGGCCACCCGCCGTTCGGCCACAACGGCGAGTCCGCCCTCAACGAGCTGGCCCACGCCATCGGCGGCTTCGAGGGCAATGCCCAGACCCTGCGCCTGCTGACCCGCCTCGAGCCCAAGGTCCTCACCCCCGGCGGCGAACCCGCCGGACTGAACCTGACGCGCGCCAGCCTGGACGCGGCGTCGAAATACCCCTGGTCCGCCGCGGACGCCCCGGTAATCCACGGGCACCGCACCAGCAAGTTCGGCGCCTACGAGGACGATCTGCCCATCTTCGCCTGGCTACGCGAGGGCGCCCCGGGCAACCGCTCCTGCATCGAAGCGCAGGTCATGGACTTGGCCGATGACATCTCCTACTCGGTGCACGACGTTGAGGACGCGATCGTCGCCGGCCACTTCCAGCTGAAGTGGCTGGACAACCCGGACCACCGGGCGCGCGTGGTGGGTTACACCCGCCAGTGGTACCTGCCCCACAACGAGCCCGCCGAGATCGACGCGGCCCTGGCCCGCCTCGAAGCCACCAGCGTCTGGGTCCGGGAAGCAGACGGCAGCCGCAAGTCGATGGCGGCCCTGAAGAACATGACCAGCCAGCTGATCGGACGCTTCTGCCAGAGCGCCCTGGAAACCACCCGGCTCCACTTCGGCCCGGATCGGCTCACCCGCTTCAGCGCCGAGCTGATGGTCCCGGAGGAAACCGTCACGGAGATCGCCGTGATGAAGGGCCTGGCCACCACCTTCGTGATCTCCACGGACCACCGCCAGCCGGTCTACGAGCGGCAGCGTGAGGTCCTGCACGCCCTGGTGGGCGTGCTTAGCGCCACCGGCGACCGGCACCTGGAGCCGATGTTCGCCGCGGACTGGCGTGACGCCGTCGACGACGGTGCCCGGCTCCGGGTCGTCGTCGACCAGGTGGCCTCCCTGACGGACGCCTCCGCGCTGGCGATGTACGAGCGCCTGGTGGGCAGCCTGCCGTCGCTCTGGTGAGGTCCCCGCTGGGCACGCCCGCGGCTTGCCCAGCGGCTAGGATGGTCCAGTGGCTGGGCTGATCAAACGTGAAGATATCGACGAGGTACGCCAGCGCACGGATATCAAGGAAGTCGTCGACGGCTACGTGACCCTCAAGGGTGCCGGCCTCGGAACATACAAGGGCCTGTGTCCCTTCCACGACGAGCGTTCGCCCTCCTTCACCGTCCGGCCCCAGGTGGGCCGCTACCACTGCTTCGGCTGCGGCGAGGACGGGGACGTCATCTCCTTCGTCCAGAAAATGGACCACAGTTCCTTCCACGAGGCCGTGGAGAAGCTCGCGGCCCGCATCGGCTACGAACTCCGCTACGAGGACGGCGGCTCCGGGCCCAGCCGCGAGGAAGTCGGCAAGCGCCAGCGCTTGCTGGACGCCCACAAGATCGCCGATGAATTCTTCCGGTCGCAGCTCCTGACCCCGGGTGCGGCAGAGGGCCGGAACTTCCTGCACGGCCGCGGCTTCGACCGCGCGGCCGCGGAACAATTCGGCGTCGGCTACGCCCCGCAGGGCTGGGATTCGCTGCTCAAGCACCTGCGCGGACGCGGCTTCACGGATGCCGAGCTGAAGCTCACCGGCATGTTCTCCGAAGGCAACCGCGGCATCTACGACCGTTTCCGCGGCCGGCTCATCTGGCCCATCCGTGACATCGCGGGAGACACCATCGGCTTCGGTGCCCGCAAGCTCTACGAGGACGACCAGGGTCCCAAGTACCTGAACACGCCGGAGACCACGCTCTACAAGAAGTCCCAGGTGCTCTACGGGATCGACCTCGCCAAGCGGAACATCGCCAAGGACCGCCAGCTGGTGGTCGTCGAGGGCTACACGGACGTGATGGCCTGCCATCTGTCGGGCGTGGGCACGGCGGTGGCTACCTGCGGCACCGCTTTCGGTGCCGACCACATCAAGATCGCCCGGCGCCTGCTCTCGGACGACGGCAGCGGGGGAGAGGTCATCTTCACCTTCGACGGCGACGCCGCGGGCCAGAAGGCGGCATTGCGCGCCTTTGAGGAGGACCAGCGCTTCGTCGCCCAAACCTATGTGGCGGTGGAACCCACCGGCGCGGATCCCTGTGATCTCCGCCAGCTCCGCGGCGATGCGGCGGTGCGGGAACTTATCGGCAGCCGCCGGCCGCTGTTCGAGTTCGCCATCCGGGCTTCCCTGAAACGGCACGACCTGGACACGGTGGAGGGCCGCATTGCCGCCTTGCGCGAGGCCGCTCCCGTCGTCGCCCAGATCCGTGATTCCGGCCTGCGCCCGGCGTACGTCCGCGAACTGGCCGGCTGGCTGGGCATGCCCATCGACGACGTCAGCCGGGCCGTCAGTGGCGCGCAGAAGCGGGCAGCCGCGCAGGCCGCCCAAGGCGGCTCGGGCGGTGCACACGGGAGCGGTGCCCCGCAGGAGGCGGGCGCCCCCGCGGGAGCCGCCATGCCGCCGTCGGGCCCCGGGGCAGCGTTCCACCGCCCGGACCCGAGGGATCCCGTGGCGGCGATGGAACGCCAGGCGCTCGAGGTCGTGCTCCAGGATCCCTCCGTGCTGGCGGGTCCGGCCTGGGACCGCTTCGAGATGTCCCGCTTCGCCACGCCCGCGTACGCCGCCGTGCACGACGCCATCCGGGCCGCGGGGCTGGCCCGTGCGGGCGATCCGGTGGCCTGGGTGGAAGCTGTCCGGCAGGAGATGCCCGAGCCCCTGCGCGGCCTGGTGTCCGAACTCGCCGTGGTGCCACTGCCGGCCAGCACCCCCGAAGCCATGCAGCGCTATTGCCGCGACATCCTGGCCCGCCTCTTCGAACTGCAGATCACCCGCGTCAAGGCGGACAAGATGGGCCGCCTGCAGCGGCTGGACGCCGCCGCCAACCCGGAGGAATTCCAGCAGCTCAACCGCGAACTCATGGAACTCGAGATGCAGCGCAGGGCGCTCCGGGCAGAATGAGGCCGTTCACGGGCGGCTTCCGGGGCTCGATTTCGTTTCCCGGCGGGCGTTTGCTAAAGTCATAACCGCTTCATTCCTCCGTAGCTCAATTGGCAGAGCATTCGACTGTTAATCGAAGGGTTACTGGTTCAAGTCCAGTCGGAGGAGCTCCCGATGCCCCCGTTCCGGAATCCCCGGAACGGGGGCATTTTTCATACCCCGGGAGGGTATTTCCCGCAGGTGGTGCCGCTGCCCGGCGCCGATTTCGCGAAGTGGCCCGACCTTTGCTAAAGTCATAACCGCTTCATTCCTCCGTAGCTCAATTGGCAGAGCATTCGACTGTTAATCGAAGGGTTACTGGTTCAAGTCCAGTCGGAGGAGCGCACAGGGCCCGTACCGCGGAAACGCGGTACGGGCCCTTCTGTTTTGCGTCCTAGACGAAATCCATTTCCACCTGCAGGAACCTGGCGGCCTCCTCGACGGCGGCGCGGAACGCTTCGTCTTCGGTCGGGGGCGTGCGGGGTTCTCGCGGGTGCCACTCGTGCGGTGATGAATGCACCCGGGTGAAGCCGCTGCCGGGAGGAGCGTAGAAGATTCCGAAGCGCTGCACGGGCCACTCGGGGGAGGTTTCGGGAGCCACCAGGAGGGCTGCCCCGGTGTCCGGGTTGAACCACTGGGCGATCGGCCGCCGCCGGTCTTCGGTGAAGAGTCCCGCCGCATACAAGGCCGCGGACTGCGGACTCGTCACGGAACACAGGCGGTCCCACCACAGGGGCAGGATTCCGTTGTCCTGCCGCTGCCAGGGCGCCGGAACGGGGTGTGTTTCCTGCCAACGGGGCACAGTTCAACTTTATCGCCGGGCCCCGGAGCACAACAGAGCCAGCCAGGGGTGGAACGCCTTTCGCCGGGCTCAGTCCCGTTTCCATGGCCCCGGGTTGATCCGGTACATCAGTGCGGCGCCGATCACGGCCCCCAGCAGGGCGCCGAACAGCGGGTTGCCGAGGTTGCGGCCCAGGAAGAAGCCGGCGACGGCGCCGAGCACCGCACCCACGAAGAGGCCCCGGCCGTTGCGGTGCGGGCCGTTGCGGTCCGGGCGGTTGTGGTGCGGGCGGTTGCCGGAAGGTGTGCGCGCCATGGTTCCAGCCTAGGTGCTAGTGGTTCAGGGACTAATGGATCGACGGAACGGTGTGCGGGCGGACCACCAGCCACAGGGCGAGGACTGAGCAGCATACGCAGACGGCCTGGACGGCGCCCATCGGCGTGGCCGAAGCCACGCCGAGCACGCCCACCACCGGCGGAATGATTCCGGCCATCATGAAGTTCGACGCTCCCAGCAGTGAGGCAGCGGTGCCCGCCTGCGCCCCGTGGTTGGCCAGCGCTACCACCTGGACGCACGGGAACATGAAGCCGGTGGCGAGGATGTAGAACCACAGCGGGATGATTACGCCCCACAGCCCGAGGTGAAGTATGTCGAACAGGACGATCAGGAGCGACATGAGCAGCAGCCACGCCGTCGCGCAGGCCATGATCCATTGCGGTGCCACGTGCTTGATCACGCGGGAACTGATCTGGACGCCGGCCACGATGCCCAGGGAATTGACGCCGAACAGCAGGCCGTATTCCTGCGGCGAGAAGGAGTAGACCTGCTGGAACAGGAAGGTGGACGCGGAAAGGTAGGCGAACAGCCCGCCGAAGTTGAAGCCGCCTACCAGGAGCATGCCCACGAAGATGCGGTCGCCGAAGACCGCACGGTAACGCTGGGCCGCCGTCGTGCTGGCCTGGCTGCGGAGCTCGGGCGGGTAGGTTTCCCGGATCAGGAAGATGGCGGCGATGATCACAAGGGAGCCGTAGGCCGCCAGGAAGTAGAAGATGCCCGGCCACGGCATCACCAGCAGCAGCTGGGAACCGATGATCGGCGCCAGGATGGGAGCCAGTCCGTTCACGAGGGACATCCGGGAGAACATCCGCACCATGGCGTAACCGTGGAAGAGGTCCCGGACCATCGCCATGGCCACCACGCCACCGCCGGCCGCGCCGATGCCCATGAGGACACGGAACACGGACAATGCCCCGATGTCTGTGGACAGGGCTGCCCCCAGGGACGAGGCGATGTGCAGCGCGGTTGCCAGGATCAGCGGCATGCGCCTGCCGAACTTGTCGCTGAAGGGTCCGACGACGAGCTGGCCGATTGCGAAACCCACCGTAGTGCCCGCAAGGGTCAGCTGGATGGCGGCGGCCGACACCCCGAAATGCTGCTCCAGCGCCGGGAACGCAGGCAGGTACAGGTCCACGGTGAACGGCCCAAGGGCGGTGAGGGCGCCAAGAAGAAGGATGTACAGGAGCTTTTCACGCCGGCTGAGGGCATCGCCGCGGGCAGGGGGAGTCGTCACGAACACCAATCCTATGTGCGAAAGGTCATATCTCTGAGAACTCCCGCCACGGATTCCTTGGGGCACAAGGGCGCGCCGGGATACGGACCGGAAAACCGGAAGAAGGCTGAATGGTAGTTTTGTGGGCAGGTGCCGCACATGGGATTCGGGTTTGGCGCCGGCGACGGATACGTAGAGAAGCGGTAAGGCGGGGAACTGATGAGCGGACGTCACAGGGGCAAGTCCGGGATGGGCCCTGGAATCGGGGCACTGCCGAGGACCCTCAAGCTCGCTGGCCGGCTCGTGCCGCGGCAGCTCAATGACGAAATCCATCTTGCGAAGCTTGAACTGAAGGAAAAGGGCGTCAAGCTCGGCCTTGCGGGCGCCTTTGTGGGGGTGGCCCTCGTGTTCGCGCTGCTGCTCGTCGTCGCCCTCGTGGTCGCGGCCATCCTGGGACTCGCGACCGTCATGCCGGGGTGGCTGGCCGCCCTCGTGGTCTCAGCGGCATTCCTGTTGGTCATCGCGATCGGAGGGCTGGTGGCTTTCGGCCAATTCAAGAAGGCGCAGCCCCTGCTGCCGGCCGAAACCATCCGCGGTCTCAAGCACGATCTTGGCGTCCTCAAAGAGGGCTCTGACTTCGACGCGAGCATCCTTGACCCGGACTCTGAGGCGTACAAGGCAGCCAAGGCCGCAAAAGCCGAGGCTGCCCGGAAGGCCAAGGAAGAAGCCGCGGCCAAGGAAGAGGCTCGCCATCGGGACGAACCTCCCGCGCCGGACAAGGACGAACTGCTGCGCCGGCTGCAGCAGCGCCGCGAACACCTGGCCGGTGTCCGCGACCAACTCGGTTCCGAACTGGACTTCAAGACCCAGGGCAGGTTCTTCCAGGACCTCGCCCAGGAGAAGATCGACGACGGGCGGAAGCTGGCCGGGGACCTCGGCAAGCGGCTCCCGGACGGCCTGTCCGAGCGCGTCGCGGGGCGGTGGAAGGAAATCCTGGCCTTCGTCGCCTCTACCGCGGTGCTCGTCGTAGGACTGCGGAGACTCTTCAGGAAGTAAGCAAAAGCATCAACACGCCAGGCAACAGAATTCAAGGGGACAGATGAAGTTCATCGGCGCCGGTGCCCGCCCGGGCCAGCCGCAGATCGACCACGATCTGGTCTTCACCGTTCCCAACTTCCTGACCGTGCTCCGCTTCATGGGCGTTCCGGTGTTCGTCTGGCTGGTCCTTGGGGCCCGGGAATACGGCTATGCGGTGCTCGTTCTAGCCATCATGGGCAGCACCGACTGGATCGACGGGTACGTGGCCCGGCGCTTCAACCAGGCGTCCCGCCTGGGCCGCATCCTCGATCCTGCCGCCGACCGCCTGGCACTGATCGCCGTCGCCGTCACGCTGGTGATCGCCGGCGTCGTCGAGTGGTGGTACCTCGCCGCTCTGGTAGTCCCGGACGCAATCCTTGGCTCGGTCTCCCTGTTCTATTTCCGCAGCCACCCCGACCTCCCGGTGAGCCGGATCGGCAAGATCCGCACCGCGCTCCTGCTCCTGGGCGCCCCGCTGCTGCTGCTGTCCAAGCTGTCCTTCCCGGTCTCCGGCGCCAGCTTCGTGCTGGCGTGGATCTGCCTTGGCCTGGGCTTGGCCGGCCACTGGATCGCGGCCTGGAACTACTTCTGGGCGATCCGCCGGAAGGGCCGGGAGTTGCGGGAGCAGGATGCCAAGAACGACGGCGGTCGCGGCTGATGGCCTGGTTCGCGGTCCTTCTCGCCGTGCTCAGTGCGTTCTGCATGGCTTTCGGCGCGCAGCGCCAGGGCAGCGCCGTCAAGGCCGACACCGGCGGACTTGCCTTGAGTTCCAACGGGTTCCTGCGCCTGCTGCGCAACCCGCGCTGGGTGCTCGGACTCCTGCTGCTGTGCGCCGGGATGGCGCTGAACGCCGTCGCATTGGTGACGGCACCTTTGACAGTAGTCCAGCCGATCGGTGCGATCGCGCTTGTGATCACCACCGTGGTCAATGCCAGGGACCAGGGCCTGAGCATCAACCGCGCCACGGTGGTGGCCATCACCGCCTGCGTGACCGGCTCCGCCCTCTTCGTGCTCCTGGCGGTCAATGTCACCCAGGAAAACCACCACGTCAGCGGCGAGGACGAACTGACCATCGTGCTGCTGCTGGCCCTGGCGGTAGGCCTGTTCGGTGCGCTGGCCGTGCTGTTCAAGCACCGCATGAGCGCCTTCGTCTACATCCTGGGCGCCGGCGTGCTGTTCGGCTTCGTGGCGGTGCTGACCCGGATCATCGGCAAGCACCTGCTGGACCCCAACGGCATGTTCCTGCTCAACGTCTCGCCGTACTCCGTGGTCGCGATCGCGGCGGCAGGGGGCCTTGGTTCCTGGTTCGTCCAGAGTGCCTACTCGAGCGGCCCGCCGGACCTGGTCATCGCAGGGCTGACCGTCGTTGACCCGATCGTGGGAATCGCGATCGGGATCACGATTCTTGGTGAGCTTCGTCCCGATGTCCACGCCGTAATGGCAATCGCCATGGCCGCGGCGGCTCTCCTTGCTATCGTGGGGGTTATTGCCCTGAGCCGGCACCATCCGGAAGTCACCAAGCGGAAACGGGACGCCAAGGCGGCCTCCGCGCGGAAAGCCTAGGGCAAGCTTCGCGATTGCTCCGCCACATGCGGGCAGGCGGCGAAGGCACCGCGAGGCACAGCTTCCCGTGGTGTTCACACCGTGACAAACAGGAGTTCTCCACGTGACCATTCCCGGCAACACCAAACCCCTCACCATCCTGATTGCGGCAGACACCTACCCGCCGCACGTCAACGGTGCAGCACAGTTCGGGTACCGGCTCGCGAAAGGCATGACCGCGCGGGGCCACAACGTCCACGTGCTGGCCTGCCGCCAGGACAAGGGAAAGAGCTTCACGGAATTCCGCAACGAAGCAACGGTGCACCGGCTCCGTTCCCACGGAGTCTGGACGCACGAGTACTTCCGGATCTGCTTCCCGTGGGAGATCAAGAAGGAAATCAGCCTGCTGTTCGACAAGGTGCAGCCGGATGTCGTGCACATCCAGAGCCACTACATGATCGGCGAGCATGTCCTGTATGAGGCCGTGAAGCGTGGCGTCCGCATCGTGGCCACCAACCACTTCATGCCGGAGAACCTGAATCCTTTCCTGCCGTTCCCGCAGTGGTTCAAGGACATCATCGGCCGCATCTCGTGGAAGGACATGGGCAAGGTCATGGGCCAGGCCGATGTCGTCACGACGCCCACCCCGCTGGCCGCCAAGGCGATGCACCAGCATGCTTTCCTCCACAAGGTGCTGCCGCTGTCCAACGGCATCGATTCCGCGGCCTATGAACTGCAGCCGGGCGAGGTCATAGAGCCGCACGAGCACCCCACGGTGCTCTTCGTCGGCCGCCTCGCCGAGGAGAAGCACGTGGACGTGCTGATCGACGCCGTCGCCAAGACGCCGTCCGAGCTTAAGGTTCATCTGCAGATCGTCGGCGGGGGAGAGGTACGCCCTGCCCTCGAAGCCCAGGTGGCCCGCCTTGGCCTGCAGAGCCGCGTGAAGTTCCTGGGCCTGGCCAGCGACGAGGACCTCCGCAAGGCGTACATCCAGGCCGACATCTTCTGCATGCCCGGCACGGCCGAACTCCAGTCCTTGGTCACCCTCGAGGCGATGTCCGCTTCCACCCCGGTGCTGCTTGCCAACGCGATGGCCCTGCCGCACTTGGTCCGCGACGGCGAAAACGGCTATCTCTTCACGCCCGGCGACAGCAGCGAGCTGGCCGCCCGCATCACAGAACTGCTGCGCCTGCCCAAGGACGAGCTGGACGCGATGGGCAAAGCCAGCCGCGAAATGGTGGAACCGCACAGCATCCAGGGAACCCTGCAGACCTTCGAGGACCTCTACCGCGGAGCGGCTTACGAGGACAAGGCACTCTAGGATCCCGGGAACGCAAAGCGCGCGTGCTTGCGACTAGTATTGCTAGAGTGCTTTCGGCCGGAGGGCTGCTGATTCCAGCAGGGTTTGCGGCCGTCACGGGGCTATAGCTCAGCTGGTTAGAGCGCGGGACTCATAATCCTAAGGTCCTCGGTTCAAGTCCGAGTAGCCCTACGCAAACGGCCCCGGAATCTCAACGATTCCGGGGCCGCTGCTGTATCAGGGTGTTGGATCTGGTGGCCTATCTGGTGGCCTATCCGAGTTTCCGACGCCGGAAATCCGCCATGCTTACCACCCCGGCAGCCGGTTCGGGGACCGCCTTAGGCTCTGGTTCAGGCTCGGGGGCCGGCGGTTTCTCCGGAGCCCAGTACTGCTCCTGCATCCTGGTCGCGACATCTTTCTTCATCTCGTCCAGGACGTGCTGGTACTTCTTCAGCATCGAGATCTGGGACCAGCCCATGATCTCCATGACGACCCGGGGATCCACGCCCATGAGCAGCAGCACGGTCGCCGCCGTGTGCCGGCCGTCGTGCACCCTCCGGGCGTCAACCCCGCAGGTGCCCAGGAAGGTGTGCCACTTCTCCCGCAGCACGCCGGGATCGATCGGCGAACCGTCCCGCTGGCAGAACACCAGGTCCAGGCGCTCGCCGTTGGCGCTCGTGAAGCCCCGCCACCGGGGGCCTTCTTCCTGCCTAATCTGGTTGCGGCGTTTCAGGCGCCTGCGGAAAGCGGCTGCCAGCGGCGCTGGAAGGGCCACGCCGCGGCTTCCCGCGGCACTCTTGGGCTTCCCCACGTAAATGCCCCCGCCGTGCCTCTGTGGGCAGTTTCCGCCCCGCACGCGGCCGCAGGTGGGCGGGCCCGATTCGGCGCAGCCGTGCTGCCACGTGCGGCGGTGCAGTGCCCTGTCGATCACGATCTTGTCCGCGTCTAGGTCCAGCCGGTCATCCGCCAGCGCTAGGAGCTCGCCGGAGCGCGGGCCGAAAGCGAGAAGGAACATCCACATGGCGCCGTCGTCCTCGTCCGCTTCGGCGGCCCGGATCAGCTGCTTGGCCTTGGCCGGGGTGATGATCTTGGCGTCGTAGTCGGCCGGCCGCGGCGCATCCATCATCGAGGTTGGGGAGACCCCCAGTCGGCGGCGCTGAACAGCAACCTTGAGGGCGCGGGCAATGATGCGGTGCAGCTGGGTGATCGTCGTCTCGGAAACCCCGACGGCAGGCTGGCCGCCCACGGCTGCCGCCTTCCCCTGGGTGCGCATGAACTGATAAGCGCGCTCCAGGTCTTCGGGCTGCAGCTTGTCCAGGCGCTTCTTTCCGAGCGGCCTCTCCCGGACCCACTTCCGGATGTAGCCCTTGTACCCGCCGTAGGTCGTCGGCCTGACTTTCGCGATGTTGTCCAGCCAGAACTCCATCCAGTCCGCGAGGGTCACGGCGCCGCCTGCACGCAGCACGCCGTCTTCCTTGTCGCGGAGAGCTTGGCGAAGCGTCCTGTTGGCTTCGGCGCGGGTTGCCCCGTACACCGGCCGACGCTTCCGCTTGCCATCGGCGCCGGTACCGAGATCCACCTCGGCCCGCCAGCGGCCGTCCGGCAGCTGGTACGCCTGGGCGCCGTCACCCTTCGGCCTTCGCCTTTTCGATTCCTTGTTCTCGGTCATGGCTTCCCCTCCATGGTGTGATGCGTCTAGGGCCCTTGGCGGTCGGGCCAAGCGCTCGCGATGGTGCGGTTAGGGTTGTTGAAGCTCGACGCTCAGGAGGATGTCCCATTCGTCTTCGGTGAGGTGGTCGATGCGGTCTTGGAGGACGTCAGGAGTCACCCAGAGTTCGTCGGCAAGCTCGTGAAAGGCCCGGGCCCAGGCGAGGGCTTTGGCGAGGTGGTCCAGATGGATGAGACGTCGCGCTGTCTCGGCGTTTACGATCGCCTCGACGGTGGCTGGTTGGCAACCGATATCCCGCCGTTCGAGGTGGACCAGTTCGTGCGTGAGCGCGCAACGTCGCTCGACCTGCTGTTGACCACGGTTGAGCCAGATCAGATCGGTGCCGTTCGTTCTTCCGCGGGCGCCGTCCGGCATGTCCACCCAGGACAGCCGGACGTGCTCAAGACTACGCAGGGACCCCCACGGATCGAATCCCCCAACATTCGAATGCATGTTCGAAAGGGTAGGGGAAGCGCTGGTTACTGTCTAACGAGCCGAGTACCCGATCGTAACGAGATCTAGTGCTTCGTACACGAGGCGTTTCTGTTCGGACGCGGGGTATGCGACAACATCCTCGATATCACTCCAAATGTCTTGGGCCGCTTCCAGGGCCTCGATGCCGGAATCGCTGCGGGGCTCTTCATAAACGACTCTCAGCTGGACATCGCGGGGTACGGTCAGGCGAGGGCGCCCTTTGACCTCCAGGCTTCCGCCTCTGCTTCGGAGTCGACCCATGTGCCCGGCCCAGGCCTGGATCTGGGTGGAAACCTGCTCCATGTCTTGCAGGTTGAAGGACCAGGCGTTGGTGATTTGCTCGACTTTGTCGTCGGTGACTGCAAAGCCAGCTGTGCGATGTGCGGCCCCGACATTGATCTGCGGCCTGGTATGGATGGCAGCATCGAGCCCTACGCGACGGAATTGATCAACGACGTAGGAATTGATCCTTGTTCCAAATTGGGGCCGGCTTCTGGGCTGTGGATCAGCAACGAGATGCTCGAAGAGCATCTCAATTCCCGCCTGAGAGCTTTCGGCAACGATTGGATAAGGGGCTGAGATCTGGACGGCGTTGTTTAGCCGACCTGAGAGGCGGGCAACGATTGCGGCGCTGATGTTCTCGCCGCTGTCGGCAAGCGCAGACAGGGCCGGCTCCGAACTGAGGAGGCGTGCCGCGTTGAGGCGGGCCACCATGCGCTCGAATTCGCGCAGCCAATAGCTGGCTACAGCCGGATCTCCACCGAGTCGGGTTGCGCGGCGAAGATTGCCAACGGACCGAAATGCCCAGTCGGCGCCGTCCTGGCCAACGAGAAGGGCAATGTTCACAAACTCCCCACGGATGGGATCCGGGACGTAACGGACAACCCAGTACTGGTAGAACATGGTCACCTCCCTCGTTTCCTTGTCTTGTCGGCGTTCGAAGCTTGTGTCGCGAGTGCTCGCATACGCTCAGCGATGTGGGTTCTTCTAGTGTGGAGCCACCAAGCCAAGCACTCAAGCAGGCTGTCGGGGACTCCCCATGCTACGGGCACGCTGGCGACGACGTCTATGAAGTCTGCCACGGTCAGTTCCTCAAGACGGAGCGCGACCTTGAGAAACGTATTTGCATCCATACCCCTGACTGACCGCGGCCAGTCGCTCCAGCGGTTCACGAGCTGCGCGTAATCGGACTCGCTCATTGCTCCAGGTTCGCCGCCATTGGTCCAGAATCCGTGATCGAAGGACCACACTTGATGATCGTTCGCGTGGTCGTAGAGCCACTGGCCATCTTCGCCGAGGAACAGCTCCCAGAGGGCGATGAACTTGGGCTGGCGCCGGTTGTTGCCGTCCCTGCCGACACTGTCGAGAACCTCCCTCTCTGCACAGTCATCGAGAAGCAGCGAACCGTGTGCGACGCCAGCTTGGATGCCCGAACCACTTAAGCGCGGGTCGTGGGTCAGCCACTCAGGAACATCAACGAGTACCGACTCGCGCATAGGGGCATCGATTTTGTCGGCCATCGCAGCGACCACGCGTTCAGAAACCAGTGAATCTAGGCCATGCTGGTTGCCCGGGTACTTGACCCAGAACCTGCGGCCGTCCTGCGCCACACCTAGGAAGGGTATAGATCCGCTGGACGCGACACTCGCTACGGCGAATATCGAGGTCTCCGGACCGGGCCGTGCTTGGCCGCTCAAAAGTCCCGCCCATGCCTCTCGGCGGGTGTAGTCAATAGATCCAGCGTCCCCCATGATTCTTTGCTATTCCTCGCTGCCCTGTGACTCTTCGCCCCGGTCTGCCCATTCCTGGTCCCGGCGCCGCTGCGATTGGTGGGGGGCGCCGGCAGCGAGGTCCTGCCAATTGTCTGGCAGAGGGATGTTCCCGTTCTCGTCTTCGTCTGGGTGGTTCACGGCGCGCAGCCGGCGCTCGCCGGTCTTCTGTCCAGCGCCATGGTCACCGGGCTCGGGGTTTTCGCCTGCGGCGTCGGCTGGCTGTTCGAGGTCTTCGGTGTCACTCGCATCGGCGTTTTTCTCCAGATCCACGAGGACCCGCGCCATTTCGATGATGACCCTCCGCGACTTAGGCGAAAGGCTATCGACGCCAGGCGGCAGGTCGTCGGCAAACGGTGGACCGGGGACGGGTTGTCCCGCGGCCGTGAACGCAACCTGATCGCTTACGCCAGCCAGCCAAGCAACGGCCCTGAGGGTATCCGCGCTTGGAATGGACTTATAGGTGCCGGCCTTCAAATGGTTGATCGTCGTTGTAGTGATCTTGAAGCCGTGCCCCTGCGCCATGAAGGCAAGCTGGCGGCCGGAGGTCTGGTGTCGCTGGATGGCCAGGTCCACGAGATCCCGGACGGTCTTGGGTTGTTTCACGACGCCAACACTCCCTTGGTGCTTATGACTTTTGTAAGTGCGAGATACAGACATACATACAAGTAACTAAGTCATCTTGCCAGCTATCAAAGGGGAATCGTCGCCTGTGGGCTTTACAAGTAGTGACGAATGGTGCACACTCTACTTGTAATTCCAAACAAGGGAGAGTAAAAATGAGTCTGCAAGTAGCAAGGCGCCGCGCGCCGCTCGTTCGTAAGGAGACATGGATGAAGGTCAAGGACCCCGCCATGATCCGTCGGTGGCGGAAGCAAGAGCATCTGTCGCAGACTCAGCTGGGCTTCCTGGTCCGGCGCTCGCAGACCACCATTCACCTACTTGAGACTGGCGGAATGCGAACGCTCTCCGAGGACCTTGCTCTGGCGATTGCGGCCCGTCTACGTGTCCCCTGGGAGGACCTCTTTGAACTCCAAGAGCATGAAGTCGCGCCTACTGTTACGAATGATGCACACTCCATTCGTTCGATTCGCCCGCATCACAACAGCCGAAAGGCATCGGCATGAGCCGCGGCCACAACAAGGTGTTCGAGGCTAAACAGGCAGGCCATTGGATCGAGAAGGGCGATCGGCCCCACCGCGTGGAGCTGTGGCGTTGGAACGACGAACCGGTCAGCTTGGCCAGCTTGGTCTCGGGGTACGACCTCGAGGTGGCCCAGTTCCCGGTCGAGGACCTGGACGTGATGATCGGCCTGCTTCAACAGGCGAAGGCCGCGCTCGCGGGCCTCACAGATTCCGGTGCGGCGGCACCTTCCCCCGCTGCCGTCGCACCGGTTACCCCTCAGGAAAACGAAGGGCCCTCAGCTGCTGCAACAGCTGAGGGCCGGTAGAACCAACTAGGAAGGAAGTTCCATGGGAAGCGTAACAAGATTCCCCGTCCCGGGTCAGCCTGAGCAACCGCCAGCGACCGAGGCCATCCGCCTGTACACGGTGAACGAAGCGGCCGATCTCTTGGGCGTGTCCGAGTTCTTCGTCCGGTCTCGTATCGAAGACGGCAGCCTGCGTTCAGTGGACCTGGCCACGAACGTCCGGAAGAAGTTCCGTGTCCGCGCCGACGACCTGAATGCCTTCATCGATGCGCACACCGAGGGCGCCGCATGATCCGCAACGATGCGACAGACCTGCTGCCCCGGAACCTGTATTTCGACGCCGTCGATCGGCAGATGTACACCGAGGGCTATGCATCGAAGATCATCCCGACGGAGCAGGGGCGACGGCACAAGCTGCTGCAGAACCTGATCAAGGACGCGGAGCAGATGATCCACGCGGCCCGGGCCGCGTACCACTTCGACCGCCCGGGAAACATCGAGCTGGTGCTCCCGCAGATCGCCGACACCTTGGACGATCTCACGAAGCATGTCAGGAACTTCATTGCGGACGTCGAGACCAGTGCCGATCGCTACCGGCGCGTGAACGCCTCGATATACATCGGGGACGAAGCCGAATCGACGCCGGGCGCCGACGTCGGACCCGAGCCCGACCCCGACACCGAGGAGTCAATCCTGGCCGCAGCTGCGAAGGCCGCGGCGCCCAAACCCGGGCCGGGCGTCGTGCACGTCGCGGTCTTCAACCCGGGCATGTCCGCAGCGGAGCAGCTCGAAGCGATCGACCGCAAGATCACCCGGAAGGCGGCCAGAAGATGAGCAAGGCACGAGTGAAGCGGTTCGCCGTCGTGCAGCCCATCAACCACCGCCCCTTCAAGGAGCGCGCGGATCTGCACTACCGGGACAACGGCGAGCTGACCGCGCAACTCACGACGTTCGCGCGTCGGAAGTGGCCGCACCCGCAGCGGGTGGCCATCGACGTGCACGCCCAGCAGATCTTGGTGGACGGCCGGCACGCAGCGAACTACTCGCTGCACGAGTACCGCGGTCCCGCAGACCTCACCGAGGCGCTGCCCGGGGTGGGAGCGTGAGGCGCCCATCGGCGCGGGTCGGCCGGAATCGCCGCCGCGTCTGCCTCTACACCACCATCGGCCTCGCCGGCAGCCTCATGGTTTTCGCAGCGCCGAACCTGAACGGGCTCTACTTGGTCGGCGCGCTGCTGCTCCTCGCGGCCTGCGGCGGCTTCGTCCTCGACTCCGACGCCCACGCATGAGCGACCTCGATCATCGGCTGCTGCGCCTCGAGTGGGGACTCCGCGGAACAGCCTGCATCCTCTTCGCCTGCTTCACGCTCCAGTGGGCGCTCTTCACGGAAGGACTTTCATGACCAGACACGACGGCGGCGCCCCACCCGGCACCGCACCAGCAACCCCTAGCGGGGACGCTGTCCCGGACTTTGCTCAGAAGGCCCAGGAGAACGCCCACCACGAGGAACCCATCACGGAACAGGTCTGGCTCGGCAACGAGCCTGCCATGTCCTCGTGCTGCGGTTCGTCCCCGGCAGCCTCGGCCGATCGCCTCCTCCGCATCGAGCGGACCACCCGCCGCGCCCTCACCGCATTCGAGAACGGCGAGTTCGCCGCCGGCGCCCACCATCTTGAGAACGCGCTCAGCCTCGCCTCGCTGCACCGCGCTCTCGAACTGACCACTGAAGGACTCAAGCTATGACCACCAGATTCGCCGAGCTGCCCATCGCGCAGCTGGAGATCCACCCGAAGAACGTCAGAAGAGACGTCGGCATCGTGACCGACCTCGCGAACAGCATCAGCGCCCAGGGCATCATGCAGCCCTTCGTCGTCGCCCCCGTCCCGCCGGCGCCCGGCATCCCCGAACTGAATGGCCGCTACGTGATCATCGCGGGCCACCGCCGGCACGCCGCCGCGCAGCTCGCCGGCATCGACATCGTGCCCTGCGTGATCCGCGAGGACCTCGACACCGAACCGAAGCAGCTCGAAGCGATGCTGGTCGAGAACACCCAGCGCACCGACCTGACCCTCATGGAAGAGGCCCGCGCCTATCAGGCGATCCTCGACTTCCCCGGCTACAACCTCAAAACCGTCTCCAAAGCCGTGGGGCGCTCGCAGAAGCTCGTGAAGGACCGGGCCAAGCTGACCACAATCCCGAACGCTGCGGCCGAGAAACTCGACGCGAAGCAGATGACCTTGGAAGAGGCCATGGTGTTCGCCGAGTTCGCCGACGACGAGGTAGCCACCCAGGAACTGCTCCAGAATCATGGCAGCTATAACTGGCGGTACACCGTTCAGCGGGTCACTGCTGACCGCAAGGCCGCTCAACAGATTGTCGAGTCCAGCGCGAAGCTGACCAGCCTCGGCGCCACAATTATCGACCGTCCCGAAAATTTCTACCGCAATGACTCAGGATGGGTCGCTGCCCGCTCGTATGAGGACTTCGAGAACTTCACCACTGAGCAGCACATCGCGGCCGGCCACAGCGCCGTCGTTGACCGCGAAACACGCGGTCTTGTCCTCTGGGTCATCCCCGAGGACCAGGCGCCCAAGCGGCAGGAAGAGCCGGAACCCGTGCTCACACCGGAGCAGCTCGCCGAAAGGCAGCGCCGGGAGGAGATCGACGCCGGCCTCGAGATCGCCGCGCACGTCCGGCACGAACACCTGAGCGCCCGGGTAATGGAACCGACCGCCGAACTGCTCGAGCACGTGCGCGAAAACAAGATGAAGCAGCTCGTCAAGGGACTCCAGCCGTCCGAGCTTGAGCACTACCTGAACTTGGCCAAGGACTCGAAGCCGGCCACGGTCCGGGAGCACCTCGAGGCGCTCACCGCGAACCAGCTCGATGTCCTGCAGCTGATCGTCGGCAACTGGTACCAGGAGCAGGAAATGCTCAGCGCCACAGGGTGGGGCCCGAGCAGCTACGGCTCGGACTACGCCAAGGGATGGCGGGAAAAGGTGACCGGCATCTTCGGCTACGAGCTCTCGGACATCGAGCGCCAGGCGATCGAGTACGTAGCCGAGAAGCGCGCAGCCGAAGCAGCGCAGCGTGAGGCAGCGGTGACCGAAGACGCCGACGAGGCGGAAGGCGAGTGGGAGGACGAAGACGATGAGTAAGCCAATCGCACACGTTACGGACCTGCCGGAGCGAAAGGCCTCGCCGTCAGACCCCTTCGACGTCGGCGCCGAAGGCAGCTACCCGCGAGCCGGTGTGAGAAGACAACCTGATGGCCGCTGGCGGCTGACGTTCTGGGACGGCCCTGATGTGTTCCACGTAATAGACGAAGACCAGAGGACCTACCCCGACCGTTACTCAGCTTTCAGCATCGGCTGGCTGAGGATCAAGGCGCACCGCGATGCTGGCACCCGGCTGAACGGCATGGCCGCGTGACCGCCACGCTCACCCGGGCACACGTCTTCCGCAACAGGTGGAGCGAGGCCCGGATGATCACCGACGCGCTGCGGTCCCGCGCCCGATACCTGAACCGGCGCCTGCAGGACCCGGCCCTGGGCAGCGACGACAGAGCCCACTACGAGCGCCGTCTCAGGACCACCGACGCCGAGCTGTCCGAAGCCCGCGCCAAGGAGGCCGCCGCCTGGACAGACATCAGCGCAGAAGACAAAGCCGCCGCAGCCAACCAAGCCGCCGCCCGATACAAGGACCGCCACTGATGCCCGAAATGTTCGACCCCGATCAGAACGCGCTCGCCGCGCTCCGCAGCACCCCGAGATCCGTCAAGCGGTGCGAGTCCTGCAACGGTCCGCTCAACGTCCTCACGGGCGAGTGCAACTGCTCCGCCTGAGCGCCAGCCGCTCGCTCTAGTTCTCCCCAAACTCTCACCAAAGGAAGGACAGATAGTTGATCCTCACAGTCAACACGCTGGACTTGCGCCAGGCGCTGCAGTCGGTAATCCCGCATTGCGCCGACCCGAAGGACTCCGCGGCGCACGCCGTCGTGCACTTCACCGCCACAGATCAGAACCTCCATGTCACCGCCTGCAATATGTACACCCTCGGGCACGCCGTAGCGTCCGTCTGGGAATCCGAGGGCCTGACTGGCGACGTGAACACGGATGCCTTCAACCTGCCGGTCGATGTCGCGAAGGAACTGCTCGCACTGTTCAAAGCACAGAAGAAGCAGCCGGAGGATGAGATCGGCGACTCGCTGCGCCTGACCATCACACCGAATGCCATCACCGTCCTCGACGTCTCAGGCCTGTTCCCCGGGAAGGAACTCACGATCCCGCAAGGGGACAGCGCCGAGTATCCCGTCGGCTTCGGCCGCCTCCTGATCGAGGCAGTCCTCGCCGACCACCGCGTGCCATCCCGCCTCGCGACATCCGGCGCGATGATCCGGATCTTCGCCGCAGCGGCCGCCGCCTACGGCGAACCGCTCTCGATCGAACCGACGGCCGACGAACGCCGCATCCTGGTCAGCTGCGGCGAGTCCTTCCTCGGCCTCCTGATGCCCCTCAGATCCACCGACGACAGCGCGCTCGCCGCGCAGTTGACCGCGCACCGCGAGGGCTGGCTGAACCGACTGCCCGAGATCACCCACGCTGGCGGCAGCCTGACCGTGAACAAAGACGAAGACCCCGCGTCGGCCGTCGAAGCCGCAGCCGGTGACTTCCTCCGCACCGCCCAGACCTCCGGTGTAACCACCATCGAATTCCGGCCAGCAGCCCGCCAGCAGGCGGACTCCGACGCCGAGCTGGTCCGCCAGGCCGCCGAGCTCGTGATCAACACACAGTTCGGCTCGACGTCGATGCTGCAGCGCAAGCTGCGGGTCGGTTTCGCGAAGGCCGGCTACGTCCTCGACCGACTGGAGCAGGCCGGCGTCGTCGGCCCGGCCCAGGGCAGCAAGGCCCGCGACGTCCTGATCAAGCCTGACGATGCCGCCGCAGCGCTCGCAGCCCTCGGAGGAGGCGCATCATGACCGCGGCCGACATCGCTCAGCTCGCCGAACGTGCGCCCATCCTGGCGGCGAAGCTACGCAGGCTCACACCCGAACGACTCGCAGCGATCTTCAACCCGCAGGAGCCCGCCGCATGAAGGCCTGCGACTGCGATGCGGCCCGCCGGAATGCACGGGCCCGGCACGAGATCAGACTGGCCTGGGGCAGCGGCTCCACCGACTTCCGCAGGCTACTGGCCATCCTGACCGACCCGGAAGAGCTGGGCGACGAGGAAGCAGCAGGGAACGACGCCACGCCGGAAGGAGATCATGTTCTTCCAGGTCGATGACCAGTTCCACGTCAACCAGAAAGCAAAGGAGCTCGCCCGCAAAGCGCTCATGAACGACGTCCGCGGCCTCGCCGCCGTCGGACTCTGGACGATCACCGGTTCGATGTGCCAAGCGGCGCTCACCGACGGCGTCACCACGGTGGAAGACCTCGTATCGATCACGCTGAACCACGCAGTAGCTATTGAGCTCGCAGGCCTCCTGGTCTCCGCGGGGCTCTGGCACGCGCCGGGTCACGCTTGTGAACGATGCCCGCAGGTCACCCCGGGAACGTACCTCTACCACGACTGGTTTGCCCTGAACTACGACAAGGGCGAGCAGGTCAAGACCAAACGGGCCAAAGCCAAGGAACTCAAGGACCCGAACCTGATCGCGGCCGTCTGGGCACGCGACTGCATCGACGACCCGGCAAACCCCGCCGTCGGTCTCTGCCGCTACTGCCAGACCGAAGTCCGCCGCCAGGACCGCAAGTCCGAGATCCGCCCCGAAATGGACCACGTAGACCCGCGCAAGGCCTGCGGCGTCCGGAACGTCGTCCTTGCCTGCAACAAGTGCAACCGCACCAAAGCGACCCGCACACCTGAACAGGCCGGCATGACCCTGCACCCCGCTCCGCGCTCGCAGGAGCCCGCCCAGGACGCCGAGGACGTCTCGCCCGCGCTCGCGGTCGCTGAGGCTCCTCAAGCGCCGGCAGGCCCCGCACAGCCGAACGTGGTGCAGATCAGGCCCGCGGATCAGGCTGATATCAGATCCGGACCCGGGCTGAAATCAAGGGAAAAAGCTATCCCCGTGGGCGCGCGCGTGGGCACGCGCCCCGGTGGGGCAGGGCAGGGTGGGGTACCCGAAGGGTTAAGAGACGGGGTTACGCAGACTGAACACACCCCCAGACCTTCCAGAAGACGGGGTAAGCGAAGAGGACGAGGAAGGAACACCCCTGCTGCCTCTGGGCAGCAGGAACCTAAGGCAGGACAGAACCAGAACACGCTCAGGTCTCAGCACGATGCAGGGGAGGCCCCCGAGGTCTCAGCACCCGGCCGATTCGGATCGCCCTGGCACGGATGGAGCGGTAAGCCTTCCGACGTCACCGAGACCACTTGCTATGACCACAACGAAGAACAGCCCTGCTGGAAATGCTCGGAGGAGAGCGCGTGAACACGACCGATGAAGAGTACAAGTACCGAGTCAGCGCCGGCATCGACTTCGAGCTGGTCCCGTACCGTGTAGCCGTCCTGCTGACCGACTACCAGCCCTTCTGCATGTACCACGCCGAGGCCCCTGTGCATGCTGTTCGGAAGACCCATCTGTGCCCGGCCTGCATCGCCGACCTCACCAGGGCCTTCCGCCTGATCGCTGACAACTGGAATGGGCTGCAGGATGGTCTCGCCCGTGCCGGCCGAGCTGCTTCATCCGAGCGGGTGGGCGGTTCCGCTGATCCTTCCATTGGGCCGCTGCCGATCAACACCGACGTATCCGACGCGATGGGTCTCGCCCGCGCTGCCATCTGGTCCACGGTCGGCCAGCTGGTCCAGGACCGTCCGGAAGTCCGGATGCCCGAAGATCACAGCACCGATGTCCTTGCGGACTGGATCGCTAGACGCCATATCGACTATCTGGCATCGCACCCCGCCCGGGAGCATCTCCACTCGGTGTTCTCCGACGTCGGCGCCGCGGCCCTGGCTGTGCGGGATCAGGCGTACCAGTGCGCTCCGGTCGAGGTCGAGATGAAGCACAGCCATTGCCACCAGTTCACCGACGACACCGCCGGCGGTCGGGTGCCGTGTCCGGGTCAGCTGGTCGGCGTGCAGCTGGCGAACGGCCGGCAGGTGGTCGAGTGCAGCGCTGACCCGCTGCACCGCATCCCGGCCGATGCCTGGTTCCAGATCCAGACCAAGAAGGCTGCCTACCGAAAGCGGGACATCGCCCGGCTGCAGCGGAAGTACACCAGGAGGAGGGACGGTAATCAGTCGTTGGCCGGGTCGTAGCTCAGCTGAGTTGAGAATTTTTCGTGCTTGCGGCCGCCAACTGCTATGTTCCCGACGATGTAGACGATGGTGATGCGGGGGTGCGGGCTCAGTGCCTTGCTCAGCTGCAATACCTCGCGACCGTTCGATTCGACGGTGGAGGGGAAGTCGAGAACAGTGGTTTCTCCGAAGCCGCTGTTCAAGTGCAGCTCGCGGATGTTCGCGAATGTTGTCCCTGCGTTCGAGATGATCAGCGACTTACCGTCTTTCCCGACTTCAACCCCAAGCTTCACGGCATCGCGCTTGTCCATCTTGTGCAGGCGCCAGGCGTTCCAGATACCTACGGCCAAGGCCAGAATGCTAATGAAGAGGGGTCCGAGATCTTTCAAGTCCATGAGAGTAGATCCTAGGTGCGACACGCCGCAGCGGTGATCCTCCCGGAGGATGCTTGACAATCGGGATAAGTTATCCGGTGAGCTGGTGTTCTGCACCTAGCCGCCGAAACCAAGAGCCTCGACCGCTAGTCGGCCGGGGCTCTTCCCGTAACTGCTGCGAGCTGAGTCCATGCCCCGTTCGTTGAAGAGGCCGTGCACTTCCCCTGGCTGTCCGAGGTTGGTGGCATCGGGCCGGTGCGATGAGCATCGGAAACAGGCCGAAGCGCACCGCGGATCGGCTGCTGATCGTGGATACACAGGCGCCGGGCATCTCCAGTTCCGTGAGGAAGTCTTGGCGCGAGACCCGATCTGCGTGTTGTGCATGCGGAGACCATCTCAACACGCTGACCATCACCCGGTGTCTCGAAAGGGACTGATAACGCTGGGCTTGGACCCTGACAATCCCAAACGGGGTCGCGGGCTATGCGGTGTCTGCCACGCGATCGAAACCGCGAAAAACCAGCCCGGAGGATGGAACCGACCCCAGTGAAAGGCGGCGTGTCCCTTGACTTGGCGCGGTTTCAGGGGGTGGGGGAGACCCCTTCGGCCTACCCGGACAGTACCGCCGGGGAGGGGAATGCGTACACCCGCAGGTTAGAGCTTTTTGATCAGGGGGTGCCCGATGTCTGGACCGATTGGACGCCCGGCGCTGGCAATTGTGCGCGAGGGAAACCCCGGACACCGGCCTGTTCCGGACTCCGCGACGGTGCCGCCGGCCGACTTCCCGGAGCCTGATTGGTCGACGGAACTGCCGGAAGCGAAGGCGCCGAAGAAGCCCGTTGCGCCGGAGCGCGAAGAGGAAGAATCCATCGAGCACTTCGTGCAGCGCGAGTACCGGTACGAGAAAAAGCTGGCCGAGTACGAGATGCGCCGGCAGGCAATCAACGGCACCAGGTTCGTCAAGCGCCGCGCCGCGGCCGAATGGGCCCGCGTGGTGCCGACGCTGCAGAACTCGATCGGCCTTGGCAACCCCGATTATTCGGTGGTGGTGGACATGTGTATCTGCGTGGCCCGCCTCGAGTGGTGCGAGCACGAGATCGCCCGCGAGGGCTTGATCGTGATGGGCCAGCGGGGGCCGTGCAAGAACCCAATGACGACGATCGCCGGGCAGTACCGGACCCAGCTCAAGACCTACATCCGGGAGCTGGGCCTGTCGCCGGCCTCCCGGACCGGCCTGCCGTCCAAACCCGACGGCGACGACGAGGACGATCCGTTCGACTGAGGATCATGGCCGGCTGATCGGGTGACCGCTACCCGTCTGGAGGTCCAGTGCTCGCCGACTTCGACCCCGACCGCCTGCCAGCACCGTACGACGCGCTGGTGGAGCTCGGGATGAGTCACGAGCAGATCGTTGAGGCCGCCGGCAAAGAGCCCTTGGTCGTGGCTTTCCAGGCTGACCAGCAGCCGGGCGCTTGGTTCGACGTCGAGCGGGCACGCAAGGCGCTGCGCGCGATCGGCACGTTCAAGCACACCAAGGGCCGCTGGGCCGGGACCCGGCTGCGCATTGGCGAGGGCTTGGCGTCCTGGCAGGTTGTCTGGGTCATGGCCCCGGTGTTCGGCTGGGTCTACCATGACGCCGAGATTGACCGCGTGGTGCGCGTGATCCGTTCCGTGTGGATCGAGATCCCGCGTAAGAACGGCAAGTCCACCTTCGCGTCCGCGATCTCCGGAGTGCTGCTGCTGGCCGACGGCGAGATGGGCGCCGAGGTCTACAACGCGGCCGGCTCGAAAACGCAGGCCGAGCGCGTGTTCGACGACGCCAAGCAGATGCTCATGACCTCCCGGGCCGCTGCCCGGAAGATCGAGCCGCTCAAGGATGTTGTCCGGGCGCCCAAGACGAACAGCATCCTGCGGGTGCTCTCCCGCATCGCCGAGACGGCGCACGGCCTGAACGTCTCCGGCGCGAGCATTGATGAGATCCACACGCTGCGCCTGCAGCGCAAACTCATCGAAGCGATCGAGACCGGCGTCGGCGCCCGCGACCAGCCGCTCATCCTGTACATCACGACGGCGGATGAGGCCGAAGAGGGCACCCCGTACGACGAGAAGCACCAGTACACCCGCAACTGTGCCCTGGGCATCGTGAAGGATCCCAAGTTCTACGGCGTCATCTGGGCCGCGGACGAAAAGGACGATCCCTTCGCGGAGTCCACATGGCACAAGGCGAACCCCGGCTTGGGAAACTCCCCGACTCTGGCCTACATGCGGGACCAGGCGAACAAGGCGCAGGCTTCCCCGTCGCGCCTTCCCGCGTTTCTCCAGCTGTCTCTGAACCGGCGCTCGCCGTCGCAGACACGCTGGGTGGACATGAAGCGTTGGGATGCCCTCCGGAAGTCCTCCAGGACCCCGCTGCGGGGCCGCAGGGCGTGGGGCGGCCTTGACCTCTCGGCGACGTCGGACTTCACGGCGTGGGCCGTGTGGGCTCAGTCGAACCGGCCCGGTTTCGAGCTGGAGCTCTTCACCCGTTTCTGGGTGCCGGAAGAGCGCGTGGACGACTTGCAGAAGCAGCTGCTGATCCCGCTGCGGGACTGGATTGACCGCGGCTACGTCACGGCCACCGAGGGAGACGTCATTGACTACTCGGCGGTGAAGGCCGCCGTGATCGGTGACTGCAAGCACTTCGACATGCAGCGCATCAGCTATGACCGCATGTTCGCCGGCCAGCTGGTGCAGGAGCTGGACGAGGAACTGAAGGGCGTGGACATCGTCCCGGTGGCCCAGACCTTCTACGGGCTGTCGCCGGCGTCCAAGGAGATGGAACGCCTTTGGCGGGCCGGGCAGATGGGCTGGGACGGCAACCCCTGCATGCGGTGGATGGCCTCGGTAGTGGACATCAAGACAGACGACCTGGACAACATCCGCCCGGTGAAGCCGGACCGGAAGAAGTCCAGCTCTCGCATCGACGGCTTCCAGGCCGCAGTGACCGGGATGGACGGCATTGTGCGCACGTCCGTGGCAGAGCGAAGCACGGTGATTCACACGGGAACGAGCACGAGACGGAGGTGAAGGCGTGGACCTGGAAGAAGCCAAGCGGGAAACCGAACGACTGAGCAAGGAACTACTCGCGCGGCGCCCAAAGATCTCCAAGCGGCTGAAGTATGCCAAGGGCGAGATCGGATCGCTGAAGTTCGCTTCGAAGAAGTTCGCCGAGTACTTCGATAAGCAGTACGAGAGCTTCTCGGACAACTGGTGCATGCCTGTGGCGCAGGCTCCGGCAGAGCGCATGAACCTCATGGGCATCCGCCCCTACGGGCGTCAGTCCGGCGTGGACTCTGACCTTGAACGGGCCTGGCTGTCCAACGACGCCGACGCCGGTTCCTCTGAGGCCTTCCTGGTGATGGGCATTGCTTCGCGTTCGTATTCGCTGGTGCACCCGGCCGGCAGCCCGGACGGAATGCCAAGGGTGACCTGGGAGCACCCGGAATCAGCAATCGTCGACACTGACCCGGTGAGCGGCGTGGACCGGTCAGGCCTTGTGACTTGGGCCGACGACAAGATGGACTACGCCCAATTCTCCACAGCGGAGTGGGTGTTCAAGTTCCAGCGCTCCAGTGCTCAGGACCGCCATGAACGCCAGGGAGCGCCGGTGGACCTTACCGGTGGGTGGGAGTTGCGCGAAGGCGTTGAACCGATGCCGAACCCGCTGGGCGAAGTTCCGCTGACGGAGCTGCGCAATCAGTCCCTGCTGGATGATGAACCGATCTCGGACATTGACGGCGTCAGTTCCCTGCAGGAAGCGGCCAACCTCGTCTGGGCTTACCTTCTCAACGGACTTGACCAGGCGTCACTTGCCGCCCGAGTGGTCACCGGAGCGGACCTTCCCAAGACCCCGATCCTCGACAACTTTGGCCAGGTCAAGGGCTACGTCGACATCGAGCTGGACGAGCTGATGAAGGAACGTATCCTCTGGCTCCCTGGCAAGGACGTCGAGATCAAGGAATGGACAGCCGCGCAGCTGGACGTTTTCACCAAGGTCATCGAGAAGATCGTTGAGCACATCGCCGCCCAGACCAGGACGCCCCCGCATTACCTGGTGGCGAAGATGGTCAACACGGCGGCGGAGTCCTTGAACATCGCTGAGGCCGGCCTTGTCTCCAAGACCAATGAGCGCATGCGATTCGCAGGCCGCGGAATGCGGAAGACCTACAGGCTCATGGCCAAGGCCATGGGCGCCGACGAGCGCCGGCTGCGCGCAATCGGCGCCGGCAAGATGGTGTGGGCCAACGCCCAGTACCGTTCCGAAGCTCAAATGGCCGACGTCGCCACGAAGTACCGTGCGGCAGGATTCCCGCTGGAGTACATCGCGGAGAAGCTGCTGGTGGATCCCGTCGAGGTCCGTCGCGTCATGAAGATGGTCGAACGCGAACGGCGTCTGGATCCTCTGGCCGCAGCGCAGTTTGCGATGCAGAGCGGTATTCCCGATGGCGCAGCTGCTTGAGCTCGCGGACCGGCACTACGCCTACGGCAAGGAACTGCAATCCTCGGCCGCCGGCAAGCTACTCTCGCTCTGGCGGGGCGTGGACCGCCGGCACATCTTCGCCTCCTGGACCGAAGCCCTGCCCGAAGCGATCGCCGTCGTCACAGCAACCCAGCTGGCCGCCGCCGAAGACGGAGCCGCCTACATGGCAGCCGCGCTCGCCGAACAGTCCCTCGACACGAAGGGCCGGGCGGTGAACCCGAAGGCCTTCGCCGGCCTCGCCTACCCGCTGGACGAGAACACGCCTCCGATGGACCTCGCCGGGGTCCTGGTATCCCCGGCCTTCACCGCTCTTCAAGGGTTGCGTGGCGGCATGGCCCCGGACCGGGCCATGAGTTCCGGGCTGTCCAACCTCATGTTGCGCTCGCAGATGCAGGTATCGGATGCGGCCAGGAACAGCGGCAGCGTCGTGATGAGCACGCGGAGGAAGCCCGCGGGGTATGTGCGGATGCTGAACCCGCCGTCGTGCTCGCGCTGCGCGATCTTGGCCGGCCGCTGGTACCGGGCCAACCAGGGCTTCCGCCGGCATCCGGGGTGCGACTGCAGGCACATCCCGTGCGCTGAAGACGCAGCGGATGACCTGACCACGGACCCTTACGAATACTTCCGGTCCCTGCCAGCGGCGGAGCAGAGCCGGATCTTCACCAATGACGGCGCCCGGGCAATCCGGGATGGGGCCGACATCTACCAGGTGGTCAACGCCCGCCGCGGCATGTCCACCAGCGCCGGCGGTTCCCTCGTCACCACCGAGGGGGTCACCCGGCGCGGCAACTGGGGCGGCCAGCAGCAAACCCGTGACCGCAAAGGCACGGAACGCTACGGCCGTTCCATCCGGCAACGCATGATGCCGGAAGAGATCTACAAGCGGGCCGGAAACAACCAGGAACGGGCGCTCAGCCTGCTCCAGGAGTACGGCTACATCACCCCGGCCGGCCAAGCGCCGGGCGGGGCAATCGTCGGTGGTGCCCGGGGTTTCACGGGCCGCTACCGCACCGGCTGACCGGCAACCGGCCCAGCCTTCAACCTGATCGCGCAATGCGAGAAACGGAGACAACCATGTCCGAGATCACGCCCAAGACCCTGCACGGCATCGACATGTCCGCACCGGACGCCGCCGAGCAGCTGCTCGCCTTCCATCGCCTGACCTTCTTCGACGCCGTCATGGAGCACACTCCCGGCGACGAGGAAGAGCAGGAAGAGAACCAGGACGGCCAGGACGAGGACACCGAGACGGACTCCGACGGCGACGACGATGCCGACGAGGACGGTGCCGAGGATCTCGGCGATAAGGGCAAGAAGGCCCTGAACTCCATGAAAGCCAAGGTCAAGGCCGCAAGGGCCGAAGCCCGGGCAGCCAAAGCCGAAGCCGCCCAGCTCAAAGCCGAGAAGGCCAACGCCGGAAAGTCCGCGGACGAACAGGCCGTGGAGAACGCCCGGCGGGAGGCCACTGAGCAGGCGCTCTCGGCTGCGAACAAACGCATCCTCCGCTCCGAGGTCAAGGCAGCGGCCGCCGGCAAGCTCGCTAACCCGGCCCTGGCCACGAGGCTGCTCGACCTTGACGAGTTCGAGGTCGACGAGGACGGCAACGTTGACGAGGAAGCGATCAATGATGCGATCTCCGAGCTTCTGCAGGAGAACCCCGGACTTGCCGCCAAGACCGGCGCGACGAAGTTCGACACTGCCCGCGGCAAGGGCAAGCCCAAGGGACAGCTCACCCAGGCGGACCTGAAGGGAATGACTCCCCAAGAGATCGCCAAGGCCTACGACGAAGGCCGGATCAAGAAGAAGGCCTAACCGGGCCCTCACTCACATACCAGCAGAAAGCAGGACACCATGGGTCTGAACAATTTCATCCCGGAGGTGTGGGCAGCCAAGATGCTGACCAGCTTCCAGCAGAAGGCGATCTTCGCCGGTCTCGCGAACACCGAGTACGAAGGCGAAGCGAAGTCCGGCAACACGGTCCACATCACCGGCGTCGTTGACGTCCAGGTCAAGGACTACAAGGCCGGCGCCCTCGACAACGGTGCAGGTGGCACCATTCCGCGCACCACCAAGGCGGATGACATCACCGACACCACCATCCCGCTTCTCATCGACCAGGAGAAGAACTTCGACTTCTACGTCGATGACATCGACGCCGCCCAGGCTGCAGGCAAGGTCACCCCCTACGCCGAGTCGGCAGCCGAGGGTCTCGTGCAGGACGCTGACGAATTCCTCGCAAGCCTGCTGTTCCTTCAGGGAACAGCAGTTGTTCCTGGCGCGCCGGCCACCAACGGCGCCACCGCGTGGAACGTCATCCGCGATCTGCGCAAGGCCCTGAACAAGGCAAAGATCCCGGCAGCGAACCGCGTGTTCGCTGCCAACGCCGAGTTCACCGCACTGCTCGAAGAGAACGACGCCAAGCTCATGCAGGCAAATACGAGCGGCACGACCAAGGGCCTGCAGGAAGCCGCGCTTCCCCGCATGCTCGGCTTTGACCCGTTCGCCTCGGAGAACCTTCCGGTCACGAACAAGCCGTCCATCGTCGCTTGGTACAAGCCTTCCCTGGCCTACGTCTCTCAGATCGAGAAGACCGAGGGCATGCGGGCTGAGAACAAGTTCGCCGACCGGCTGCGCGGCCTGCACGTCTACGGTGGCAAGGTCCTTCGCCCGACGGCCGTAGTCCACTGGACCGCAGCGTGAGCCCGCGCATCGTGGGCGAATCGGGCGTTGTCCTCGACCTGCCGGAAGCAAAGGCCTGCGGCCTGGTCCGGGACGGCTACGCCAAGTGGGCAGACGGCGAGCCCCCGGCCAATGTCAATCCCGAAGGCCAGGCACCGGGCACACCACCGCCTGGCAGCCAGTATGGCACCGGTGACGGCCCGGACGGTGCTCCGCCGGCGGACGGCAAGCCCCGCGGCAACGCGAGCCGCGACGAGTGGGTCACGTATGCGCTCGCGAACGGTAAGACCGAGGACGACCTGCAGGGTCTCAAGCAGGGCGAGATCCGCGCTCTGTTCGGCGATACGTCCGGCGACGGCGGGCAGGAATAGTGAGGAGGTGCCCTGGTGGCTGATCTGATCACGCCGGCGGACCTCGCCGAGTACGAAGTCGAAGAACTCGACTTCACCACGGCGAGGGCCGGCCGGTTCATCAAGGCTGCATCCGCGGCAGTGATCGAAGCTGCCGGGGCACCCATCCTCCAAGCCCGTTCGGAGATCGAGATCCCGGCCCCACCGGGCCGGATCCTGAAACTGCCCGGGCTGCCGGTGACCGCGATCCACTCAGTCACCATCGCCGGAGCCCCGGTCGAGGGATGGAAACGGATCAATGCGGGTCTGTACTTGTCCCGGGGCTGGTCTTGCTATGACCTGGACCTGGTCACGGTGGACTACACGCACGGCCTGCCAGCCGTTCCGGAGGACATCAAAGACCTGGTGGCCCGGATGGTCATTGCGGGCCTACTGGCCGCGCAGGACGGCGCTGACGGCCTCGCCTTCAGCAACGGTCAGCTGTCCTCCTTCGCGATTGACGACTACCGCGAGGCCTACGCAACGGGGGAGGAAGTGGAAGCCGTGACCGAAATGACCCTCCCGGAGCGGACCCGTGAACGCCTGGCCAAACGCTTCGGCAACTCCGGCCCGACAGTGCAGGGCCAGCTGTGAGGCGGGCCCGCGCGGTCCTGAACCGCGGCCGCCGCAAAGCTGCCGCCAGGATGATCGATGTCTGCGACGTCGGACGGCCGGGAGCCCCGGTCACGGACCCGGTAACGGGGAAGGTCACCCGGCCGCTCGCGCCGGTCTACAGCGGCCGGTGCGAGTTCCAACAGACCCTCGCTCAGGCCAGCACGGCGGCGTCCGGGGAACACGAGTTCTCCGTTCAGGACATCATCTGGAAGACGCCGGTGGGTGCCGGTCCGTTCGAGGTGGACGACGTCATCACTGTGACGACGGCGGCGGAGGATGGCCAGCTGCTTGGCCGGGTGTACCGGGTGACCGAGCTGTTCCACAAGACCTACGCCACCGCGCAGCGGTGCAGGGTCGAGGAGGTGACAGGGTGAGCCATGGAGCCGAAGGACTGGAAGAACTGGCCGTGACGCTGCAGGGCGCCGCAGCCAAGATCATTCCCGAGGTGCGAAAAGTCGTCTCAAAGGGTTCGCTGAACGTCAAGCGCCAGATCCAGAAGGACTTCGACGCGTCCGATCACTTCGGCGGCCGCAAGCCAGGCGGCGTGGCCGCGAACGTTAGCTACAACCTGACCGGCGCCGGGGACGGGATCGAAAGCGAGATCGGTCCGTTCGTCGACTCCGAAGGCTTCGGCTCGCTCGTGGGCATCGCCCTGCACGGCGGGTCCCGCGGTGGCGGCGGCACGGTGGCGGACCCACTGATGGCACTGAAGACCGAGGAACCGCGCTTCATCGCAGCGCTGACCGACCTGGCCGGGAAGGTGCTGGATGGGTAAGGAACACTACGACGCGATCGAGGCCATGCTCCCGGCCGGGCTGAATGTTCACCGCGGATCCGCACCGCTCACGCCGGAGGCCGAGGACTACCCGTACGTGGTGATCGGCGGCACGCCGGGAACCGAGACCACCGAGGCGCTGAGCGGCCCGCCCGACTCCTTGGACCTGCCGGTGAAGATCACCTACGCCGGCCTGACGTTCGACTCGGTACTGATCACGATCCGGGACGTCCGGGCGGCCCTGAACCGCAAACGGCCGCAGATCACCGGGTGGGTGTGTGATCCCTTGAAGCAGTCGAGCCTGGTGGACATCCGGACGGATTACGACGTCATGGTCCCGGGGATCGCGCTGAACCCGGTCTACGCGGTGGACGAGTTCGGCCTCTTCGCAACCCACTGAACCCTTTGCAGCTGGCCTCGGTCCCCGAGGCCTTTGTCACTTAAGGAGGCCCACCGTGGCAACCGGAAAACCCTCTGAAACGCCGGAACCGGACACCGAAGCCGCGCAGCCGGCCGAGGCGGCACCGGCCCGCAGCTATGACTCGCGCAAGCGGGTCATCGCCTATGACGCAACAACCGGGGAAAAGCTCCCGTACAAGGTGCCCGAGACGCACCTGGACGGGCGTTTCCCGAACCTCAAGGAAGCACCCTCATCGAAAGCAGGTAAGTGATCATGCCCCCTCTTGGTCCGAAAATGCTCAACACCGCGAACCGGGCCCTGTTCTGGGTCCCGAGCATCGCGAATATCAAGGCCCCGACCGTCGCCGAAATTACCGCCGGCATCAACCTCACCTGCCGGGTGACGGCGGCGAACTACGTCTTCGGCATAACCGGTAACGCCACGATCAACGATCCGGGCCTGTGCGAGAAGATCGAAGCCTCCGCGCCCGGTCTGGCGACCGTGGGCGCGGAGATGGACTTCTTCCGTTTCAAGAACACGCCCGATGACATCGCCTGGACCACGTTCGACGGCAAGGAGATCTTCGGCTACCTGGTCCAGCGCATCGGGCAGATCGCCGACGACGAGGACCAGGAGACGGAGCCGGTCAAGGCCACCGACGTGCTGCAGGTCGCGGCGGTCCTGACCCATGACCAGCAGATCCTCTCCCCGGCCACGGCCGGTTACGAGAAGTTCAAGCAGGTCTTCTCCCCACAGGCGTACGAACAGCGCGCCGTCGTCGCGGGGCCATAATGCCCGCCGGCCGGGAGGTTTTCCAAGGTTCCTCCCGGCCGGCGCACCACCGCTAAAACCTTGCCCCGATCATTCGAAAAACCTTGGAGGTTTCCCATGACCGAAGTGCCCGCTCACGAAGAAACAAACCTGGACGACTGGCTCGACGGCATCCAGCGCACCGAACGCAGCGTCACCCTCTACGGCCGGGCCGACCTGCTGGCCGACATAGACGTCATCGAAGCGAAGAAGCGCCAGGCGGCCGAGATCCCGGAAGAGGAACGCTCGATGGCCGACAAAGGCCCGGACGTCTTCCAGTCCGAAATAGATGCCCTGTATCTCCAGCTCGACGCCTCGAAGCTCGAGTTCCGGGTGACGTTCATCGACGACGAGGAACAGGAAGAAATCACCGCCAAGGTGAAGGAAGACCTGAAGGAAACCGCGGACAAAGCCGCGGCCGCCGCTAGGGCCGAGGCCCGGGAGAAGTGCCGCCGCCTGGAGATCAAGCAGCCCAACGACATCAACACCGTCTCCCGGACGATGGCCAACGCAGCGATCGACAAAGTCATTGAGCGTGAGGTGTCGATCCGCACCATCGCGGCCGTCACCCGCGCCGTACTCCCAGGCCGCACGGAGCCGGTACCGCTGAGCGTGGAGCAGGTCCGCAAGCTCTACACGAAGGTCGGTGACTCGCAGATCGCGCTGCTCTCGCAGGCCTACAGCCGCGCAGCTGCTGAGGCGCCGCAGGTGGCCGTCCCAAAATCGTCGCGGCCCTCGCCCAGCCACGATGGGCCCACATCCTCTTAGAGGCCCGCACGGCCCGGTCCTTGCAGCTCCCGCAGACCGTTTTGCGCGGCCGCCGGCATGACGGGACCTGGACGCACAAGGACCGGGTCATGGCGCTCGCGCTCACCGCCTATGAGGACGCGCTGTGCCCGGGCTGCGGGCTGCACTCCTCTGTGACCCGCGGTGACCACAACGTGGGCCGGCACGAAGCCGACGACCAGGTGGTCTGCCACGGATGCGCCCCGGTGGAGGAAAAACAGGCCGACAAGAACAGGGCCACGTTCCCCGGCCAGAAGATCGTCATCCGGGACACCTGGAGCGAGGGCTGAGGTTACGGCTTGTTCGCGTAACGGCCCTTCGGGGAGGTATTCCAGGCGATCTCCTGAAGTAGACCGACGATCCACAGCAGCATCCCACCGAGCGTGATGGTCGTGGCCAGAAGCATTGGCGCGAACAGGAAGAGGATCAGGCCGATGCCGGCGACGGCAACCGCGACGCTCTGAAGAGTGTCTCCGGGCACACGAATACGGATCGGTTTGGGCTGGACCGTCTTTTCGCTCATAGGCAGATCTAACCACATCTGAATACTGGAGGTGACCGTGTCCGAACGGCTCGTATTGGTCCGGATCAAGGCCGAGATCAGCGACTTCCGGAAGCAGATGAAGGAAGCCACCCAGGTCACCGAGAAGCTCGGCGAGACCGTGAAGGAATCCTCCCGCAAGACCTCCAAGCCGCTCGACGAGACTGCGAAGAAGGCCGCCGAGGTCCGGGAAGGGCTCCTGAAGGCGGGGGAGGCCGCCCAGAAGTCGGCCCGGGGCCTCGGCCTCAGCTACGACGCGACGGGCCAGCTGCGTGACGAATTCGGGCGCATGGTCACCGGAGCGAAGGCCGCGGCCCTGGGGCTGGAGGCAACCAGCGAAGCGACCCGTGAATATGCTGCCGAGCAGCAGCACGCTACCGACGTCGCCGGCCGGGCCACCACGGGCTTGGGCAAGATGGCCCAGTCCGCGGCCCGCCACGAAGAACTCTGGACCCGGAACGGCCAAGCACTCCTGGCCTTTGGGGCTTCCGCCGGAATCGGCCTTGGGCTGGCAATCAAGTCCTACATGGACTTCGACCGGGCCATGTCCGAAGCGCAGGCCGCCACCCACGCCTCCGGTGCCGAGATGGAGCTGCTCAGGGCCGCAGCGATCCGGGCCGGCGCAGACACCGCCTTCTCCGCGAGGGAGGCCGCCCAGGGCATCACAGAACTGTCCAAGGCTGGCGTCTCCACCCGGGACATCCTCACCGGCGGCCTCGATGGCGCGCTCGCGCTCGCAGCGGCCGGAGCAATGGAAGTCAAAGACGCCGCCGAGCTGGCCGCCACAGGCCTGAAGCAGTTCAAGCTCGACGGCGCCGATCTGCCGCACGTGGCTGACCTGCTGGCAGCTGGGGCCGGCAAGGCCCAAGGCTCCGTGCACGATCTCGGGATGGCCCTCAGTCAGGGCGGCCTGGTCGCGAAGTCCACCGGCCTCAACATCGAGGAGACCACGGCGGGCCTCGCGGCGTTCGCCTCTGCGGGCCTGCTCGGCTCCGACGCCGGCACCAGCTTCAAGACCATGCTCCAGTCGCTCACCCCCAACAGCGCCGCTGCAGCATCCGAAATGGAGCGGCTGGGGATCCACGCCTACGACAGCGAAGGCCGTTTCGTCGGGCTGGCCAAGTTCGCGGGAATTCTGCAACAGTCCATGAAGGGGCTTACGGACGAGCAGCGCCAAGCCTCCATGAAGATCATCTTCGGCTCGGACGCTGTCCGGGCCGCGAACGTCCTGTACGAGCAGGGCGCCAAGGGCATCACCGAGTGGACCGAGAAGGTCAACGACGCCGGATACGCCGCCGAGACCGCCGCCCTCATGCAGGACAATCTGGCAGGCGACCTCGAAAAGCTCTCCGGCTCGATCGACTCGACCTTCCTGAAATCTGGATCCGGAGCGAATGACGTCCTGCGCTCCCTCACACGGGGCGCAGAAGGACTCGTGGACCTCGTTGGCCAGATCCCGGAACCCATGCTCAACGCCGCCATCGCATTCGCGGGAGCGACCACGGCCTCGGCACTGCTGGGCGGGTCCTTCATGACCATGCTCCCAAAGTACGTCGAAACCAAACGCGCGTGGGCCGAGCTCCGCACCGAAGCCCCGGCGCTCGCCGGCGGACTGAAAGCTGTGGGCGTCGGCCTGAACGCCGTGGCCGCAGCGGCGACGGCGGTGGCCGTGATCGAGGGTATCGGCACGGCGATCCGTTCGACCCTGCCCCAGGTGGAGACCTACGTGAACACCTTGAAGGTGAAGACCTCCGGCGCCCCGGTGCTGGAGTCCCTGTTCCCGGGCTCGCAAGATACCGAGTACATCACGGCTAACATGGAGCGGCTGACAGGGTCCGCGGCAGAGTTCCGCCACACCTTGGATTCGCTGCAGGATCTGAACTCGGCTGGGATCTTCTCTGGCCCGGCGAAGGCCCTGGCCACCATCGGCCCGGACGGGCAACGGGTGGCGAACATGGAGACCTTCAACAAGGCGATCGCGCAGCTGGTGGACGGCGGAGATCTCTCCCTGGCTCAGGTGCAGCTGAAAGGGCTCAAGGAATCGGCGAAGCTGACCGATGAGGACATGCTCGGGCTGATCAAGACCTCCCCGGAACTGGAGAAGTCCCTGACCGCGGTGGCCACTAAAGCCGGTATCGATGCCAAGGACGGGCTGAACCTGGCCAAGATCGCTTCCGGTGAACTGGCTAGCGGCCTGGCTGACGGCACGAAAGCGGCTGATGACGGCGCGGCCGCGACAGGGAATCTGGGGGCTGTCAGCGAGGAAGCCGCCAAGCGACTCGAGGATATGGGCCTGCGTGCCGACGGCACCAAGGAGTCATTGTCCAAGCTGCTCGACGCGATGTTTCGGACCGGGCTCGCCGCGATGTCGGCACGGGACGCCGAGGCTGCCTACCAGGAAGCTCTGGACGGGCTGGACAAGAAGATCGGCGAAGTTATGGGCACGCAGTCGGCGGGAAACGCCGTCTGGGACAAAGCCAAGGGCTCCTTTGATCTGACGTCTGAGGCCGGCCGGGCCGCGAACCAGGTGTTCGGTGAGCTGCAGCAGAAAGCGATCAACACCACTCAGGCCATGGCCGACGCCGGGGCAGAGCAGCCGGAGCTGCAAAAGAAGCTCTCGGACACCTACACCTCGTTGTATGACACGGCCTTCGCCTTCAGTAATTCGAAAGAGAAGGCCGACGATCTGGCCCGGGCCGCGTTGGGTATTCCTGAGGGTGTGCCTATCAAGACCGCGATCGATGGGTATGCGGAGACGATGGCCAAGCTCAACGGCGTGGAAACCAAAGCCAACGGGCTGGACGGCAAGACCGCCACGGTGAAGGTCACCACGATCCAGGACACCATCAACCGTCTGTTCAACATCCCGGACGCGGGCAGCATCCCGGACGGCATCCGGGCCCCGAACATCCCCAAGTCGGGCGGCGCCACCGGTGGCCGTGTGTCGGAGCTGCTCGGTTTCGCCGGGGGCGGGAAGGTGCCCGGCAGGGCGCCGGTCAACCTTGCCCGGGACAACGTGCTGGCAACGGTCAACGGGCGGCCGTTCGGGCTGCAGTCCGAGGAATGGGTCATCAACGGGCGCTCCTCGAAAAAGTACGACAGGGAGCTGGCAGCGATCAACGCCGGCACCTTCCCCCAGGGCGGGCATGAAGTGCCCTCGAAGTCACTGGCCGGCGGTTACGGGGCCGCCCGCGCCGTCTCCGGCGGCCTCGCGGCACAGGACCGGCCCAGTGTCACGTTCGCCCCGCAGATCACCGTCCAAGGGGCGGCAGACACGGGCGCCGTGGTGCAGGAAGTCTGGGGCAAATTCCGGTTCGAAGCACAGAAAGCGGGGTTGAGGATTGGTGGCGAATGAGCTGATCATGGTGGACGGTCAGACCCTCAACGGGTCTGACCGCTTCGGCTCCTGGAAGACGAACAGCTTGGAAGGCTGGTGGGACTCTCCGGACGCGAAAGACCAGTCCGAGGAACACGAAAATGCCGACGGCGCCGACGACCAGCCGAGCTACTACAAGGCCAGGTATCCAACGATCACCGGCCGCCTGATAGCCCCGAGCCACGCGGTGCTGCACGAGGCCGCGAACCGCTTCACGGGCCTCGTTCGGCGGAAAGCCCGCATGCAGGTCTCAGGGCACGGGCCGACACAGTGGGCGGACGTGAAGCGGGCCAGCGGCCTGACATTCGTCCCGGTCACTGCCACGGTCGCCCAATGGCAGCTGCGCCTGAAGTGCCCGGACCCGCGCAAGTTCGGCGAGCTACGGGAGTTCCAGGCCACCGTCGGCGCTCCGGCCAAGGTGTTCCACCGCGGCAACCATGACGGGCTGCCCGTCGTGGAGGTCGTCGGGTCGATGCCGGGCGGATACCAGCTTGTGTTCGTCGGCGGCACCGTCTGGGTGAAGCAACCGCTCGTCTCGGGTACACCGCACCTGATCGACTACAACACCGGCCGCCTGACGGTGGGCGGCGTCGTGGTCCACGGGCAGTTCGGCACCACGAACATCCAGCCGCTTCCGCCCGGCACCGACACCAACGCAAGCATCGCGCCGGTCACGACCGGCACCGGTACCGCGACCTTCAAAGTGCTGGACACATTCATCTGAAAAACGGGGGAGGGGCGGCCAATGGCATGGAAAGTCTGGTCAGTTCGCTGTGCAGACTGGTCTGACCGGATCGAGGTCAAGCCCTCACGCATGACCTGGGCCAGAGCGAAGAACGAAGGCCGCAGCGGAAACGCCTCATTCAAACTCGGCGACCCGGCCGTGGCCGAAGCGGCAACCTACTGGAACCTGTTCCCGCTGCAGCGGGCCCTGGTCCTCGAATGGGATGACGTCGTCGTCTACGCCGGAATCATCGACGACGTGGACTACGACTTCGACTCCAAAACCTTGGACCTGGTCCACAAGGATCTTTGGTCGGTCTGGCCCTTCCGCTACGCGCTCGCCGTGCACGGCGCCGGCGCGCAGTCCACGAAACTTGTCTATAACAACCTGACGCTGGCCACGCTGGCGAAGCGGGCAGTGTTCGAGGGCCAGAACAGTCTGCCGTCCTCCCAGTACCAGCTGCCGATCGTGTACCCGGCCGACGCCACCGGAACTCATGATGAGACGTGGTACGGGTACCACTTCAAGAAGGTCTCGGACATCCTGGACGAGATCATCAAGACCGAGGGCGGGCCGGACATCGACTTCGCCCCGCGGTGGGCGGCCGACGGTTCCCTTGAATGGGTGATGCGCACCGGGGATCTCTCCGGCGCCACGTGGGAATGGGACCTTTCCCAGCTGCGCCCGGAAGTGAAGGGCGCGAAGCTGAAGATCTCCGCGGACGACATGGTGACCCGGGTCATCGGCACCGGGGAAGGGTCCGAGAAGAAAGTCCTGACTGCATCGGCCGAAGCAACAGACTCAACGATCATCGGCCGGGAACGGGTGACGTCCTTCCAGGGCGAGGCATCCTTGACCCGGCTGCAGGCACGGACCCGGGCGGATCTGGAAGCGACCAGGGTGTCAGTGCAGCAACCAGGATTCAGCGTCCGCGCTGACGGGGTTGTGCCGGTCAGTGCCCTGCAGCTGGGCGGCACCGTCTGGTGGCACGTCCAGGACGACCCATACATCCCGTTCGGGTGGAAGGACGAGGAACTCATCGAGTTCTCCGGAGACCTAAGCAACCGGGTCAAGCTATCGCTACAGCGGAAGGGCTCCTTTTGACACAGACCATCAACCTCAACAGCGGCAACCTCAAGGACATCGAGCGCCGCCTCTACGCCCTGGAGCACGCCTCCCCGCTGAACAACGCTGCGATCGGCCGCAGCGGACTGCTCGTGTACGACGGCGGCGTAATCACAATCGAAAACGGCGGCCTCGACGTCACCGGAACCGCGACCGTCTCCGGCACCCTGAACGTCACCGGCGACACCCGGCTGACCGGAACCACGGACATCTGGGGCCCGCTGATCGTCACCGGGGACACGGACCTCGACGGCGTGACGACCATAACCGGAGACACCACGGTCACCGGAAACTTCAACGTCGACGGGCCGATGAAGACCACCGGCACCCTCTCCGTTGAAGGTCTCACAACCCTTAAAGCAGATCTCGAAGTGACTACCGGGAGAATTATCGCCGGTAGCATCACGATCGCGCCGGACGTATTGGATGGCGTGATCAGTTTCGACAACGGCGCCAGGATCCTCGCCGCAGCTGACTCTCTGACGCTACTCAAAGGCACCACCAGTATCGACGCCGACGGCACGCGGGTGAGGATCGACGGCACCGCGGGCAGGCATCTCGACGTGGATGGCGTTGGGGCGTCTGTGGTTGGCGAGTTCTCAGTTTCGACGATGCCGGAAGCGGCATCAGGAACCGCGCCTAACGTCTATTGGGATCCAGTGGGCCACAAGCTGATGGTGATTATTTAGACATCACGTCGGCGCACAGGTTGTTTCGTGCTGCATCGGCCACCGCTAGGTTGTGCGACGATCCGGCGGCCTCGCCCTGCACGACAATGACGGACTCTGGCCCGGCGCCGGCGCGCATCTTTTGGCAGGCCAAGCGTCCACCAGCAAGGAGCTCTTCATCGGCTGGAGTGCCCTCGGGCCACCGGATCTTTGCGCTGCGGAGGAACCGTTCCGGGTTCTCGCCGGCAGCCGATGGCGCCACGCTCGGCGTCGCCTGAGCCTTGATTGGTGCTGCAGAGGGTGCTACCTCGGCGATGCTGGCGCCTTTGGTCTCATTCGGCGCCGGTGTGGAAGAGGATGGCGCGGAGCAGGCTGCGAGGCCGGCCGCGGCCGCGACGATAAGGGCGATTCCCCCAAGTTTTCCCATGGGCCGCATTGTATCGGCGGCGCATGCAAATTAATACCTTCAGGAGTGGATGACATGGCTGAGGAGCCTGCAGTTGACACAGAGATCACGAAGGCTGAACAGCCTGTACTTGACCCAGCGGATCTGGAGCTGATGCACCAGAGCATTCACGCCGAGTACCGCCAGGCGCTCGCCGACACGCAGTGGGAGCTCTCCCGGGCGAATGCCCGGAACGCTGTGAAGGACCGGATCATCGCGGATCTCCGGGCGCTGCTCACGCCGGGCCACGCGCCGGCGGATGCCTGAGCCTGGCTAACGTCAATCAACTTCCAAGCACCTGGTGACGGGTGCTTTTTTCATGCCCATTCGAGGAGGCGCATATGCCGGTAGTGACCGGAACTTTGTGGGATATGGGACTCGGCCACCTTGTCAGTAAGCATCCGGAACTGGTTTGGACGCTGAATGCTCCGAACGCGAAGGCCAGTGGGCTGTTCACAACCGAGCCTGTCCGGACGACGCCGGCGGCCGACGGATCGTTTAGCGCCACCCTGGCCTCGACGACGGACATGCAGGACGAGGCCTGGATCAGACTTTCGGTCCAATGGTCAGACGCTGCAGGCAATTTCCAGAAAGTCGATTTCCCCGACTGGCGGATCGAAGTCCCCACCACTGGCGGGTCTTTCCCGAACTTGATCACCGGGCCGGCCGGGAATTCGCGGATGGTCTACGTCTCGCTGACACCCCCTGAAGATCCCCGGCCCTTCTCGCTCTGGATCAAGCAAGAACCTAACGACCCGGCGAACCCGGCAAACACCGGATTGCTGTACGAGTGGAGGAACGTATGACCTGGCAGTGGGTTTATCTCGCCGATCTCAGGGGCGCCACTGGCCTCGAAGGCCCGCCCGGCTCGGGTGGGTACAAGGGGACGCTGTCCTCGGGCGCGGACCTGAATACTTTCTATGGGCTCAGCTTTGACGGCTACTATGCGGTCACGACCGATGCGATCGCGGCGTCCCTAGTGAACGCTCCTCCGGGCGCGAAGGCCGGTACGTTCCACATCTTCAAGATCGGTTCCACCGCCTCGAACCAGATGTACCTAGAGTACGGCGCAACCGGCCGCATGTTCGTCTCGGCGGCGACGTCGACGGGCCGGTCCCGGCCGTGGGTGGACGTTGCCGCGAACATGGACAACGGGATCTTCCCGGCAACCACCTATGCCACGTTCAACGACGTCACCGTGTCCTCGCGGTACACGGTGTGGTCCGGATCCGCAGCAACCACCTATGGTGCACCCTCCGCGAACACTGGCACCATCACGACGATTGTCTTTGGCACGGCGGCGTGGCAGGAATGGCGGACGACGTCCGCAGGCGCCCCTGGTCCGCAGACCTGGGTACGTGGCAAGGGCACTACTGGGTGGGGTTCCTGGTACTCCACTTCGCCGGCCCCTGATTCGGCCATCGCGTCGACGCCGAACGGAAACAGGATCGCCCCGGTCTCGGTCACCCGAGGCTGGGGCGGCGGGAACACCACAGGTTCGGGGTTCGCCAAGTATCTGGTGACCATGCCGCCCAAGGCGCGGCGAGCCCGCATCGTGGTCCGGAACGCGGACCCCCGCTACGCGATCGCCGATTCCCCGGCAGCGGCCCTGTCCACGGTCTCCATCGGTCTGTCCGCCGGCGTAGCGGACAGTTCACAGTCCGGAGTAGTCACGGTAGCCACGGGAGCCAGCACAGGAACCAATGGGTTCTTCTCGCCATGGTTCGACGCCTCGGCTTTCGGAGGCAAGGACGCAATCGTCGGTATTGACTGGTCCTCGGCCGATACCGTGCAAACGAACATCGGTACCGGCTGGACGGGTGCCGGAACCGGGGCCACGTCGACTGGCGCGACCGGTGCAAGCAGCGGCACGCTGCCCTTCCACATATATCTGGAGGTGGAGATCCCGGCCAGCGTGCCGATCTACGTTGGATATGGTGACTCGCTCTTGAGCGGTGTTTCCGCGACCCGGCCGGTGTACGACTCCTGGCTGAACCAGTACTGCCGTGCGGTCGGCGCAGCGGCGGTGCACTTCACCCACTCCGGCGACACAATGGCAGGTTCCTGGGAGCCAGCCAGTGTGAAGTGGAAAGAGTTCGGCGCGAACTTCCAAGCAGCCGACGCGGCGTTCTTCGGCATGGGGTCGAACGACGTCTTCGGCGGCGCCGACCTGGCCACCATGCAGGCCCGGTTCCTCGCCGCGCTGCCGTCCGTCAAGCGATACCTCTCGCCGAACGTTTACGCGCTGACGATCATGCCAAGAACGGGCGTCACGGGCTCCGCGGAGGATGTGCGCAGGTCCTACAACACCTGGCTTCGGACGCAGGACGTCCGCGAAGTCCTGCCTTTCGCCGCTGCCGCCTCGGCCGATGACGAAGTGCTGCGGCCCGAGTACGACGCGGACGGCATCCACCTCAACACCGCAGGATACGGGGCACTGGCTGCCGTCCTGCCCAGGACCCTTGTGTCGACTCCTGCCGTGTTCCCTGGCGATCCGCGCCTGTTGGACACCGGGCAGGTCGATGAGGTGTTCGCGGGGTTCGTCGGCTCGGATGACCGTATGACCGCCCTGACGATCGGCGCGGACGGTGACCTCACCGGCTACGCCGCGGGGCGTGTCGGGCACTCCCTCGGCATTGAGAACGTCGCGCTTGACTCGGGGCAGACCTTCGTGGTGGTGGACTCCCAGGACCGCATCCTGTTTTCCGACGTCGACCTGCTCGCCACCGAAGCGGCCCTCCCGACGGAGAACTGGGCGCACTGGGGTGACTCGCTCACCGATGATGCGGTGACCGGTGTTGACGCGTGGGTGAACAAGCTGTCCACCCTGACGGGTAAGAGCCACTTCAACGGGGGCTGGTACCAGCAGACCGCAGACCAGATCGCAGCGCGGCAAGGCGGCCTGCCCGCCATTGTCACGGTCTCGGGGAACGTCACCGCGGCGTCCGGTGCCACCACGATCACCTCCATTGTGAACAAGCCCGTCCTCGCGTCTGGGACCCGCTCGGTGGCCGGCATCCTTGCCGGGGTGCCGGGCAGCATCAAGGAACCGACCGCGGGAACGGTCCAGTTCACACCTGACCAGGCCGGGGTGTACTCCATCCCGGCCAAGTCGGTGTTCATCCCGACGAACGGGTTCGCCTACAAAGACCGGGTCATAACGATCTGGTCCGGGCGGAACAACGTCCCGCTGAGCACGGACCCGGACCTTGTGGTGGCGGCCATCCGGGCCATGATCGACTACCTGTCCCCGCGGGTGAAGCGCGTCATCGTCATGGAAGTCGTCCCGGCCGAATTCGACGACTCGACCATGCGGACCTACACGGCCGCGCTCAACACTGCCATCAAGGCCGCATTCCCGGAGTTCTGGCTGGACATCGCGAGCTGGCTGCGCACGACTGCCGCAGCAAGCGCGGCCGGGATCACGTTCACCTCGCAGGACAACACGGACATCGCGAACGGCAACACCCCGACGTCGTTCCGGTCCGACTCCACACACCTGAACGCGACCGGCTGCACAGCCGTCGCGGCACGGGTCTACTCCGAAGCTCAAAGAAGGGGCTGGATCGCATGAGCAAGTTGATCGTATTGGACGGACCGGTAGCGAACTCGTCCGCCCCCAGGATCCTCAGGACACCGGGGGTGGGCGGCTACGCAGCACGGTTCATCGCAGACCACCTGAACGTCGCGGACGGGGCGGTGGTGAGCTCTTGGAACTCCGTGGGCGGCACCGTCCCGACGACGCTGACGAACGTTGCCGGGACCCCGGCCGTGGTGGCGGGAACGGAGAACGGCCGCCGGCACCTGTACTCCCCAGGGGATTCCGCCAACGGGGGCAGACTGCTGGGCGCGCACACCACGCAACGGCCGATGACCATCGCAGCGGTGATCAAGTGTGCAGCGAACGTGACCGGGGCGGTGGGCATGACCGGAACCACCATGGGCCGGAACTCCTCCGGCAACTACCAAGGCACCTCGGGAAGCGCGACGGCAACGCCTATCAACCATGACGGGTGGATGTTCATGCTCGTCGCCCAGGCAGCGGATGCCGGGTTCTCGTTCGTGATCCGCGCCGACGGCTCAGAAGTCGCAGACCCGTCCGGTGTCGCCGCCGCCGGGACATTCGGCGGCCTTTACTTCGGCTCCAGCACGGCAGGACAGGCCGCGTACGTCCGCGAGCTCATCTACTGGCCAACCCAGCTGAGTCTCACAGACCGGGACAAGGTCCACGCCTACATGCGCTCCCGCTACCCGGAACTTCTTTAGTCAGTCCAGAGTGCCCCCGAATAGGGGGCACTCCTCACGCCCGGGAGGGGATAGACGTGTGGACCCCGTACAGCTCATCACGGTCTCATGTACGGCACTCGGTTTGCTCGGAACTGGGGCCGGGTTCTTGATCAAGAGAGCCGACGCCAAACGTGAGCGCCGAGAGACCGCGGTGGAGGCCCTGCTAAGGGAGCGCATCGAGCAGGAGAAGGCCTCTTTGAAGGCCGAGCGCCGGGCGCATTCACGGATGAAAGCGACAGCTGGTAAGTGGCGGGAGCAGCTGATCGCGAACGACATCAAACCTGATCCCGCGGAATGGCCGGAGGCAGACAATGGATGACGAGCTCGAGCGGGCGTCGGCGAAGGCCGAGCGTTCCCGGAGATCGGATCAGCGGACGAAGACCGTGCTGTTGGTGCTGTCGACGCTGCTGGCTATCGCTGGCGTGATCATCGGCGGGCAGGCGGTCACGAACGCCGACCTGGCCGCGAAGAATGCCACCGTGGCGAACAGCCAGGCGCAGGAGAAGCAGTCCCTCGCCGATGAGTTCGCGGCGGCGTGCGCGAAGGATGACTTCCGCACCTCGGCGGCCGGGCGTGCCGTGTGCGCGAAGGCGGAGCAGGTCGCGGCCGAGCCGCCCAAGCTTGTGGCCGGGCCGCCGGGCGAGCAGGGTCCGCCGGGCCGTGACGGCATTGACGGCATCGATGGCCGCAACGGTGTGGACGGCAAGAACGGGATCAACGGTAAGGACGGCTCTCCCGGGGCGAATGGGACCAACGGTGCGAACGGTGCCGACGGTCTCCCCGGCCCTCCGGGAGCGCAAGGTCCCGCCGGACCGCAGGGCGAACCTGGCGCCTCGGGCGCGGCCGGAGCCCCCGGCGCGGACGGCAAGGACGGGCAGCCGCCGGCGTCCTTCACTTTCACGGACAGCGACGGCGTGACCTACACCTGCACCCCGAACCCGCCCGGATCCACCACTTACGCTTGCGCGGCCCAGCCCGCACCGACCCCGGCAGGAGGAACGCCATGAGGCCTGTTGATGCGAAGTGGCCGGTCTCCCAGCGTTTCGGCGAGGGCGCGACGGCTGGCGTCGCGCCGAGCTCCAACCCGGCCTCGGGCGTGGGCTACCTCGTCTACCTCTACGGCAATTACCAGCCGTTCGGGCACGCCGGCGAAGACATCGCCTGCCCGGTAGGCACGCCCGTGCACGCGATGGCTGACGGCGTGGTGCTTTGGGCGGACTGGGGTTGGAAGCTCCCCGGCGATGACTCGGAAGCCGGATACCGGCAGCGCTGGTACCTCTACAAAGACTTCCCTGGCATCGTGACCGTGATCCAACACCCGGGATGGATCGGCGTTTACGCGCACCTGTCCAGCAACGACTCCGCGCCCAAGGGCTCCCGGGTGAGCGCTGGCCAGGTCATCGCACTCTCGGGCGCGTCCAGCGGCCGCAGTGCCAACGGCGTCGGGGCCCACCTGCACCGTGAAGCGCTGATCGACCTCAGCTACCGCACCGGCGGCGGGCTGATCTACGGCCGCACCGACCCGGCCAACTACGACGGCGGAATTTTCCCCTCCGGAACCGTCACCCCGAGCACCGAGGAGTACATCAGGATGTGGACTGACAAGATCCAGGAATACAAGGAAGACGGCCGCACCCCGGCAGCCGTCAAGACCGCGGGCTTCATTCTGGGCAACCTCAACCAGTGGGTGACCCGCATCCTCAGGGGCCAGGCCGACAATAAGGCCCTGCTCAAGACGCTTCTGGCGCGACAGCAGGCCAACGACTCGGCCACGCACCTGAAGCTGAACGCCATCGCCAAGGCGCTCGCGGGCGTCGTGGACTACGACCGCATCCAGGACGGCACCGAGGCGCTGCTCAGCAGCGTCAGCCTCGTCACCGTCACCCCCGAAGCAGTGAACAACGATCCCGAGGAGACCGCCTGATGCTTACCTCAATCCTCCGCACCGTCGTCCCCGCCCTGTGGGGCTCTTTCATCGGCTGGGTGATCGGGCTGCTGCCGATCCTTGAGCCGCTGCGGCCTGCCCTTCTGGAGTACGCCACGCCGCTGACCGCGATTGCCGGCGCCGTGCTCATCGCGGCCTGGTACGCCTTCTGGCGGTGGCTGGAACCCAAGCTGCCCGCATGGCTTGTCCGCGCCGTCCTCGGCTCCGCAAAGACCCCCGTGTACCCGGACAGGGGCGTTGCCGGATCGCTGGAAGCAGTCTGGTGGCAGTTGCCGGCCAGCGGCGACAATCCGCCCAGCACGCCAAGCTCCAAGACTCCGGGCCCGGACCACCGCGCTTGACACCAGCAGCCCCCGCCATCCTCCGGGATGGCGGGGGCTGCTTTCGTCGTTACCGGCGCCTACTCTTATGCGAAGGGATCCGTTAGGTCCTCAGGCGGGCCTTCGCGGCCCGCTCGACCAGGACCGGGACGTAATCACGGATAGGGCCCTCACTGAGCTTTCCGTGTTCATCGGTAACGACCGCTTCGATGTCGGAGCGGTCCAGATCCGGGAAGCGCCCGACCAAGCGCTCAATCACCGCCAACACTGCTTGTGCTTCTGATTCCTTCGCCATGGATCAACAGTCCGCGCGCTCCGTCGGCGCGTCAAGGAGTATTTCACCGCCGGGAAACAAACCTCACTGGCAGGAGACCGTGTTGTGAGGCGTCCCGGGAGCGGACCGGTTGTAGACGTTCTGATGCGGGGGAGATGCGGACTAACGGAGGCCCTGAAGCTTCCGTCGGCGCACGTCCTCGGCTTTCACCCAGACTTCGTTGGTGCCGGTGTAGTAGTGCTGCGCCCAGGGGATCTGCACGAACACGTGAACGCGGGTCCAGGCCATGGCGAATCCCTTGACCGTTTCTTCAGATCCGTCCTCGAATCGGAGCCGGACCCACACCGGGATGGACTTCGGGGCCACGGTCTTCGTGCCCAGTGCGACCTCGGATTCGGGCACGGTCAGAGGGTGCTCGGGGTTTTCGTTCCGCGGCGCTACCCAATAGGGCCTATCGCTCATGCCGCCAGTGTGGCACCGGCCTGTGAGGCCCAGTAGGACTGGTGGCCTATTTGGTGGCCTATCTTTCGCGCAACCCATCGGAACCAATCGCGAAACCTAGCCAGAAACCGCGAGATTCCGGGGTTCCGGAGGGCCGATCGCGACCACTCGCAGCCCTCCGGGAAACTCATAATCCTAAGGTCCTCGGTTCAAGTCCGAGTAGCCCTACGCAGAAGAGAGAACCCCTGGCCCGCGGAAACGCGGGCCAGGGGTTTCTTTTTTGCCAGGTAGACCATTCCAGAACGCCTCCCACCTCATCTTGGCCCGCCACCTTCTGTAGTGATTATTACGAATTCAGTGAAATGCTTGCCTTTTCGTTATAACCACAACTAACGTGAGAGACATCACAAGACGAGAGGCTGGATTCATGCACATCATCGATATCGCACCTGCTCCTGGCGGCAACGCTCTGGTGCTGCACGGCGGGGCCGGGGACCGGCCGGTGACCCTGGGCCCCGAGTACTCGGCGGGGCTGGTGGCTGCCTATCAGGCAGGGAAGGCCGTCCTGACTGCGGGAGGATCCGCCTTGGACGCCGTGTGCGCAACGGTCCGCGAGCTTGAGGACTGCCCTTTGTTCAACGCCGGACGAGGCGCTGCGCTCAACGCCAGGGGCGAGGCGGAACTTGATGCTTCGGTCATGACGGGCGGCGGCCGCGCCGGTGCCGTGGCAGCCGTCCGGCGCGCGAAGAACCCTGTGTCCGCGGCACGGCGGGTGCTCGAGGACTCCCCCCACGTCCTGCTGGCTTCGCCCTCGGCCGAAGCGATCGCGAGCTGGGGCCTCGAGACCGCCGAGCCCGGCTACTTCGTTACCGAGGCGCGGCGCGCGCAGCTCGAGAAGGTCATGCAGGGCCGGCTCGTGCCAAGCCGTCACGGGACAGTCGGGGCTGTGGCGGTCGATGCCGCGGGGCGCGTCGCTGCCGCGACGTCCACGGGCGGGATTGCCGGGCAGCATGAGGGCCGGATCGGCGATACGCCGATCATCGGGGCCGGGACGTACGCCCGTGACGGTGTCGCCGCAGTCTCCTGCACCGGCACGGGTGAAGCCTTCATGGAAGGGGTGGTGGCACATGAGGTCTACGCGCGCATGCGCTACGGCGGCGCATCCCTGGCCGAGGCGGTCAGCCGCACGATCGCCGAGGAGCTGGAGCCGCGCGGGGCTGACGGCGGCGTGATCGCCGTCGGGGCTGACGGCCGGGTCGTCGTCGCCCACAACTCAAAATCAATGTTCGCCGCTTACGAGGCCGACGGCGTCGTCCTCACACTGACATAAGGGCCACTCATGATCCGGATCAAGAAGGAAATCCTCGACCGCATGGAGGAGCTATCGCCCTCCGAACGCAAGGTGGCCCGCGCGCTGCTCGCCGACTACCCCAGCAGCGGGCTTGGCAGCACCGGTGCCCTCGCACGGACGGCAGGGACGAGCGCGCCAACGGTGCTCCGCCTTGTCACCCGCCTTGGCATCGATAACTACGCCGAGTTCCAGAAGCACCTGCGCGAGGAGATCATGCACGATCTCAACGCTCCCGTCCGGCGCGCCGAGACCGGGCTGCGGAGCGAGAGCGAACCGGTCGCGTCCGCCGTCGAACGCTCCGTAGCCGAGCGGCGTGACCTGGTGGGCCGCCTCGGCACCACGCTCTCGGGCGCATCCATCGAGAAGGCTGCGCGGCTGCTCGCCGGCGGGCCGCGCTCCGTACTCATCGCCGGAGGCTACTACTCCCGTTCCATCGCCGAAATCCTTGTCCACCAACTCGACCAGATCATTCCCGGGGTCGATTTCCTGGGCGACCCCCTCGGTTACGACGTCGGCAAGTTCCATGGCGCGAAGGGGAACACCGTCGTCGTCCTCTTCGACCTGCGCCGCTACGAGCAGCAGGCAGCGCAGGTCGCGGCCCTCGCGAAAAATGAGGGCGCCTCGCTGATCGTCGTCACGGACGAGGGACTGTCCCCGATCAGCGACAGGGCCGACGTCGTCCTGACCGCCCCTGTGGGGGGCATCCCGTTCGATTCGTTCGCCGCGCTCATGGCCTTGACCGAGGTCCTCGTCGAGGCCGTCTTCAGGGCTGCGGGCCAGAAGGGGATCGACCGCATGAAGTTTTGGGAGGAGCGATCCTCCCTCGAACGCTCATCCCATCCCGGGGCACAGGCCCCAGACACAACGGAGGAATCATCATGACCACCCCCCGCATCTCCCTGCGCGGCGTCAACAAGCACTACGGCCCGCTCCACGTGCTCCAGGACGTCGATCTGACGGTCATGCCGGGCGAAGTGATCGTCATCGTCGGACCCTCCGGTTCGGGCAAGTCGACCCTTTGCCGGACCATCAACAGGCTCGAACCCATCGATGCCGGCGATATCCGGATCGACGGCCAGCCCGTTCCCGCGGAAGGCCCGGCTTTGGCCAGGCTGCGGGCCGATGTAGGCATGGTCTTCCAGTCCTTCAACCTCTTCGCCCACCGGACCATACTGGAGAACGTCACGCTCGCCCCCATCAAGGTCCGCGGGGCGGACCGGAAGCGGGCGGAAGCCGAGGCCATGGGACTGCTCGAGCGGGTCGGCATCGCCGGCAAGGCGCACGCCCGCCCGGCCGAACTCTCAGGCGGCCAGCAGCAGCGGGCCGCAATCGCACGGGCACTCGCCATGCACCCCAAAGTCATGCTCTTCGATGAACCCACCTCCGCTCTTGATCCCGAGATGGTGAACGAGGTCCTCGGCGTCATGACCTCGCTGGCTGCCGAAGGCATGACCATGGTCGTCGTCACGCACGAGATGGGCTTCGCGCGCCGCGCCGCCGACCGCGTGATTTTCATGGACCGCGGCCAAATCATCGAACAGGACGCCCCGGGGGCCTTCTTCGACGCTCCCCGGACGGCACGCGCGCAATCGTTCCTCGCGTCCGTCCTCACCCACTGAACGTTTCCCCCACTGCCCCCAACCACGCTCATCAACCCGAAAGGCTTCCCCATGCCCTCCACACCCATCCCGCGCCGCACCGTTCTCGCCGGGGCCGTCGTCACCGGCCTGTCCTTCGCCCTGAGCGCCTGTTCCCTCGACTCGGTGTCTCTTCCCGGTGCGTCCCCGGCCTCGGGCACCGCAACGGACGCGCTGTACAAGAACGCGCCGGTCGCCGACGCGGGCCTGATCCTGTCCGGCTCGACCATGGAGGCCATCAAGAAGCGCGGCAAGCTCATCGTCGCTACGGCCCTCGACGCGCCCCTGGTGTCGCAGCAGGACCCCGCGAACCCGCAGGACGTCGAGGGCTTCGACGCCGATCTTGCCAAGCTCCTGGCCATCTACATCCTCGGCAAGCCCGCCGTCGAGTGGGTCCCCTCGGCGGCAGAGACCCGCGAGGCGTTGCTGTCCAACGGCACCGTGGACGCTGTCTTTGGAACGTACACGATCACCACCAAGCGCGCCGCGCAGGTCGCCTTCGCCGGGCCGTACTTCATGTCTGGCCTCGCGGTGGCCGTGAAGGCCGACAACACCACGATCAAGGGCATCGAGGACCTGGGTGGCAAGACAGTCATCGTCCAGACCGGAGCGCCGTCCGTTGCGGCAGTTCCGGCAGAGCAGCCGACGGCAAATGTCACCCCGTTCGCGTCGACCCCGCAGGGCGTCCAGGCCCTCATCCAGGGCAGAGGCGACGCCTTCGTCCAGGACTATGTGCTCCTCGCGAGCCAGTCATCGAAGAACAAGGACATCAAGATCGTCGGCGCGCCCTTCACCGAAGAACCGTACGGCGTCGGCCTCAAGCACGGGGACGCGGACTTCAAGGCCTTCGTGAACACCTGGCTCGCGGCCATCCAGAAGCAGGGCCTCTGGACCCAGGTCTGGAAGGCCACCCTCGGTTCGGTCGGCGACACCCCCACGCCGACCCCGCCGGCCATCGGTTCGGTCCCCGGCTCCTGATCCCCGCGGAGTCCCAAGATGAACGCACTATTCGAAGACTTCGGGTCCTTGGCCGAGGGACTCGGCATGACCCTGCTCATCCTCGCCACGGCCGGGATCGGCTCAATCGTCCTGGGCGCCTTCGTGGCCGTTGCCAGGATCAGCCCGCTGCGCATCCTGCGCGGTGCGGCGTTCGCCTACGCCCAGTTCTTCATCAACGTCCCCCTGCTCGCACTGCTGATCCTCGCCGTCTTTGCCCTTCCCGCTGCAGGCTTCATCCTCCCGGTGGTTCCCACAGTCGTGATCGTCCTGGCTGCCTATGAATCCGCCTACGTCGCAGAAGCGCTGCGCAGCGGTGTCAACACCGTCCCGCAGGGACAAATTGAAGCAGCCCGCGCCCTTGGGCTGACCTTCGGGCAGTCACTCCGGCTCGTCATCGTCCCGCAGGCCTTCCGCGCCGTCGTCCAGCCGCTGGGCAACATCATGATCGCCCTGGCGCTGAACACTTCGCTTGCCGCCGTCGTCGGCGTCGTCGAACTTACGGCGCACGTGAACAAGGTCAACCTCGTCTATGCGCAGCCCGTCCTCTTCTACACCACAGGAGGCCTCGTCTACATGGCCATCGCCCTCGCCATTGGCCTGCTCACCGGCCGCCTCGAACGAAAGCTCGTGGTAATCCGATGAACCGTATCTACGATGAACCCGGACCCCGGACACGCAGGAACATGCGCATCGGCTCCGCCGTGAGTTTCGTCGCGATCGCGGCCCTGCTTGCCTTCGCTACCGGGCAGTTCGCAGCACACGGACAGCTCGAACCTGCAAAATGGGCACCTTTCCTCACTCCGACGGTCTGGCTCTACCTGGGGGCGGGCCTGGCAGGAACCCTGCAGGCTGCCGCCATCGTTGCCGTCCTTGGCGGTTTCCTAGGCCTGCTGCTCGCTCTGGGCCGGATCAGCCGCTCGCGCCCGATCCGCTGGCTCTGCTCGACATACATCGAAATCGCCCGCACGGTGCCTGTCCTGCTGCTCATCTACCTCATGCTCTTCGGCCTCCCGCAGCTGGGCATCAACGCACCCACTGTGTGGAAGATGGTCATCCCGCTGACTTTCTGCACCTCGGCCGTGTTCGCCGAGATCCTGCGCGCCGGAATCACCAGCCTCCCGTCCGGCCAGGCCGAGGCAGCCATGGGCCTCGGCCTCAGCAATGCCCAGGCGTTGCGTCATGTGATCCTGCCCCAAGCGGCACGCAACGTTTCTCCATCGCTGCTCAGCCAGTTCGTGAGCCTGCTCAAGGACACGACCCTGGGCTACATCGTTGCCTACACCGACCTGCTGTACCGCGGGCAACTGCTCACGTCCTACCTGCACGAACTCATCCCGACCTACATCGTCATCACCCTCGTCTACCTCACCGTCAGCGCAAGCCTGACCGCACTCGCGACACGGCTGCAGAAACGGCTCGACCGCAAGCCGACCCTTGCCGTTGTCCAAGCGCCGCTCCCCGCGCTCGAAACGGTCTCAGCAAAATAGGCTGGCGGAAGCGCCAGCCCACCGAGGACCCCCGGAAATCCCAGCGGATTTCCGGGGGTTTCGTGTTAAAGGCTTCGGTTCCGCAGGCCCGCCATTGATGCAGCCTGCATGATGCGGTATGTTACTCATCAGTAACTTACCTTCAAGTAGCACGCCGCCGTCCGATGGCATTGTGCGAACTTGTGCCGCAATGGAGGAGCCCGCATGTCCATGACCGCTGCCATCGATCCCGAGAACCTTCCGTACGCCGACGGCGACTTCTACGGCTTCGAGCAGCTGCTCACCGACAAGGAACGGGACCGCCTTGCCGAGATCCGGGAGTTCCTGGCCCGCGAGGTCAAACCCATCGCCGTGGACTGCTGGAACCGCGGCGAGTTCCCGATGGAGCTGATCCCCAAGCTGGCCGAGATCGACTTGGTCAGTCCGGTGCGCCGGCAAGGCTACTCGAACCTCTTCGCCGGGCTGGTGCACGCCGAAGTCACCCGCGCCGACACCTCCATCGCCACTTTCATGGGCGTCCATGACGGCCTGTTCACCGGATCGATCGAAGCGCTGGCCTCCGAGGAACAGCAGGACGCCTGGCTCCCGGACATCTACTCGATGAAGAAGATCGGCGCCTTCGGACTGACCGAACCGCTGGGCGGCTCCGATGTGGCCGGCGGCACCCGCACCACCGCGCGGCGTGACGGCGACAGCTGGATCCTCAACGGCGCCAAGCGCTGGATCGGCAACGCCACCTTCTCCGACTGGGTGGTCATCTACGCGCGCGATGTTGCGGACAACCAGGTGAAGGCGTTCCTGGTGGACACGACGCTGCCGGGCTACTCGGCTACCAAGATCGAGAACAAGATCTCCCTGCGCACGGTCCAGAACGCCGACATCGTCCTCGACAACGTGGTGGTGCCGGACTTCTTCAAGCTCGCCAACGGCAACAGCTTCCGCGACACCAACAAGGTCCTCAAGGTGACCCGCCTCGCCGTCGCCTGGCAGGCCGTGGGCCAGCAGCTCGCGGCCTTCGACGTTGCCCGCCGCTACGCCGTCGAGCGGATCCAGTTCGGCCGCCCCCTCGCGTCCTTCCAGCTGGTCCAGCAGCAGCTGGTGCAGATCCTCGGCAACGCCGTCAGCTCCATGGGGATGATGGTGCGCCTGGCCCAGCTCGAAGACGCCGGGCTGGCCAAGGACGAGCAGTCCGCCCTCGCCAAGGCCTTCACCACGGAGCGCATGCGCGAAAGCGTGGCCCTGGGCCGCAGCATCCTGGGCGGCAACGGCATCGTCACCGACTACGAGATGGCCAAGATCTTCGCCGACGCCGAGGCCATCTACTCCTACGAGGGCACCTACGAGATCAACACCCTTGTGACCGGGCGTGCGATCACGGGAATCTCCGCGATCGTCTAGGACGTTCATCCCAGCGGCAGCAGAACCGACGGCCGCAGGTCCATGACGAAGGCCAGGGGATCAAGATATTCCTCGCCGCGCCGTACGCCCCAGTGCACGCACGGCAACTGCCCGCAGTGGCCGGGCTCGAGGACGCCGATCTCCTGGCCTTTCGCTACCGGATCGCCCTGGTGGAGGCTGCTGCGCACCGGTTCGAAGCTGCTGCGCAGCCCGCCGCCGTGGTCGATCGTGATCACCGGGCGGTCCACCACAACGCCCACAAAGGCCACCACGCCGTCGGCAGGCGAGGCGACGGGAACGCCGTCGGCGGGTGCCTGCAGGTCCACGCCGCGGTGCCCGCTCAGCCACGGTTCCGGCGGCGGATCAAAAGGGCGGACGACGGTGGGCCTGGGGGAGAGCGGCCAGCTCCAGGACGGGCTGGCAGTACTTGCCGAGGACTGAAGTGCGGGGGCAGCGCCGGCCGGCCCGACGAGGGCCGTGGCGAGCAGCAGTGCGGTCAGGAAAGGGCCGGATTTCATGCAATCCAGCTTCGGGTTCCGGGTGGTTCCCGGAAAGCCCCGCACGCCGCTATGTGGAAAACCGGGGCCACCCCGGTGTGCATCCGTGGCGCACCGGGCATGGCGGCTGCTGTAGTACACTTGGGAGTGCAGTTTGCCGTGCCCTCAAGCTGTTCCGGAAGCGTGGCTCATTCAGCCGCGCGGGGGCCTCAAATTGACTACGCGTATCCAGCCCTCCACATCCAGATCCCTGGTGGATCCATGCTGTGGAGGATTGTGCCTCTTGCGGTCCGGTCCCACGACCGGATGAGGGGTGCAAGGGATGCCAGGAGCAGGGCCCGTCCGGGTCCACTAAACAACCGTCAACTATTGGCAGGGTAAGAGCAGCCCGCGAGGCTCTCTCATGAATGACCTGCCGGAAGGAGCGTCGGCATGCCCGTCGTAACCATGCGCCAGCTGCTTGACAGCGGCGTCCACTTTGGACACCAGACCCGTCGTTGGAACCCGAAGATGAAGCGCTTCATCTTCACCGAGCGCAACGGCATCTACATCATCGACCTGCAGCAGTCGCTGTCCTACATCGACCGCGCCTTCGAGTTCGTCAAGGCCACTGTGGCCCACGGCGGCACCGTGCTGTTCGTCGGCACCAAGAAGCAGGCCCAGGAAGCTATCGCCGAGCAGGCTACCCGCGTCGGCCAGCCCTACGTCAACCAGCGTTGGCTGGGCGGTATGCTCACCAACTTCTCCACGGTTGCCAAGCGTATCCAGCGCATGAAGGAACTCGAAGAGATCAACTTCGAGGACGTCGCCGGTTCCGGTTACACCAAGAAGGAGCTCCTGCTCCTCCGTCGTGAACTGACCAAGCTCGAGGCCAACCTCGGCGGTATCCGCAACCTGACCAAGGCTCCCTCGGTCCTGTGGGTTGTCGACACCAAGAAGGAACACCTCGCGGTTGACGAAGCCAAGAAGCTGAACATCCCGGTTGTTGCCATCCTGGACACCAACTGCGACCCCGACGAAGTCGACTTCCCGATCCCGGGCAACGACGACGCCATCCGCTCCGTGAACCTGCTGACCCGCGTCGTTGCCGACGCTGTGGCAGAAGGCCTCATCGCCCGCAACCAGCGTGCAACCGGTGCTGCCGAAGCTCCGGAAGAGCCGCTGGCCGAGTGGGAGCGCGAGCTCCTCGAAGGCAGCAAGGCTGAAGCTGCAGCTGCCGAAGAGGCACCGGCTGCTGACGCTGCTGCAGGCGAAGAAGCAAAGTAAATCCGGACTTTCCCGTAGCCCCCAAATGGCAGCGGGAGTAACTGACAGGATGGCGGCCCGCCAGGCGGGCAGCCGTCCTGTCAGTCCGTAAACACATAAATTTCTAGACAGAGGGGTTCACATGGCGAACTACACTGCTGCAGACATCAAGGCCCTGCGCGAGCGCACCGGCGCCGGCATGATGGATGTCAAGAAGGCTCTTGACGAGGCCAACGGCGACGCCGAGAAGGCCATTGAGATCATCCGCATCAAGGGTCTCAAGGGCGCTACCAAGCGTGAAGGCCGCGCCACCGCTGAAGGCCTGGTTGCTGCCAAGGTCACCGGCAACGTCGGCGTGATGGTCGAAGTCAACTGCGAGACCGACTTCGTGGCCAAGGCTGACAAGTTCATCCAGCTGGCCGACAAGGTCCTGGCCGTGGCTGTCGAATCCGGCGCTGCCGACCTCGAGACCCTCCTGGCAGTCGACGTCGACGGCAAGCCGCTGTCCGAGGTCGTCGTCGAAGAAGGCGCCGTTCTCGGCGAGAAGGTCGCCGTCCGCCGCATCGCCCGCATCGAAGGCGCCACGGTTGACGCTTACCTGCACAAGACCTCCAAGGACCTCCCGGCCCAGGTCGGCGTGCTGTTCGCTGTTGAGGGCGAAGGCGAAGCCGCTGCTACCGCCGCCCACGACGTGGCCGTCCACGTTGCTGCCATGGCACCGAACTACCTCACCCGCGAAGATGTTCCGGCTGAGCTGGTCGAGTCCGAGCGCCGCATCGCCGAAGAGACCGCCAAGGCCGAAGGCAAGCCCGAAGCTGCCCTGCCGAAGATCGTGGAAGGCCGCGTGACCGGCTTCTACAAGGGTGAAGTCCTCCTGGACCAGGCATTCGCCAAGGATTCCAAGAAGACCGTTGCCCAGGTCCTCGAAGAGGCCGGCGTCAAGGCAACCGCCGTCGCACGTTTCCGCGTCGGCAACTAGTCGCACGCAGCAAAGGGGTGGTCACTTCGGTGGCCGCCCCTTTTGCATGCGGCCGCGCGCCTGCCGCATCCACCTGCCGGGCGGCTTTCTGCCCCGGCATCCAGCAAGATAATCTAGCCAGAGTCCACCAACGGGAAGGCATCATGGAATCCGAGAACACAGCAATCCAGCCCGAGAAGACCAAGCGCCGCGTGCTCCTGAAGCTTTCCGGCGAGGTCTTCGGCGGCGGCAAGCTCGGTGTGGACCCGGAAACCGTCCGCGCTGTCGCCAAGCAGATCGCTGCGGCCGTCTCCGAGGTGGAGGTCGCGATCGTCGTCGGCGGCGGCAACTTCTTCCGTGGGGCCGAGCTCTCCCAGAGTGGCATGGACCGCTCCCGCGCCGACTACATGGGCATGCTCGGCACGGTCATGAACTGCCTGGCACTGCAGGACTTCCTGGAACAGGCCGGCGTCGAGACCCGTGTCCAGAGCGCCATCACCATGGGCCAGGTGGCCGAGGCCTACATTCCGCGCCGCGCCATCCGCCACATGGAGAAGGGCCGCGTGGTGATCTTCGGTGCCGGTGCCGGCCTGCCGTACTTCTCCACCGACACCGTTGCCGCCCAGCGTGCCCTCGAGGTCCACGCCGACGTCGTGCTGATGGCCAAGAGCGGAGTGGACGGCGTCTACACCGCCGACCCCAAGAAGGACCCCGCCGCTGAAAAGCTGGAGACCCTCAGCTACGACGACGCACTGCGCCGCGACATCCGCGTCATGGACCAGACCGCCATGACCATGTGCAAGGACAACAAGCTCTCTATGGTGGTCTTCGGCATGGAAGGCGAAGGCAACGTCACCCGCGCGATCCTGGGCGAGAAGCTCGGAACCCTCGTCACTCCCTAGCAGCGGCTAGGATACTTCTAGGACCTTCCGCCCCTTGAGGCGGACTTTTACTGTGTGTACCAACCGTGTGCACCGCCCCGGTGAAACGGGCGCGACTACATCTGAGGAGAAACCGTGATCGAAGAAACCTTGCTCGAAGCCGGGGAGAAGATGGACAAGGCGGTCGAGGTAGCCAAGGAGGACTTCGCGTCGATCCGGACCGGACGCGCCAACCCGGCCCTCTACAGCAAGGTGATCGTGGAGTACTACGGTACGCCGACGCCGCTGCAGCAGCTGGCTTCCTTCGCCGTGCCGGACGCCCGTACCATCCTGATCACCCCGTACGACAAGACCGCCCTGCGTGACATCGAACGGGCCCTGAGCGACTCCGAGGTGGGCGCCAACCCGTCCAACGACGGCAACGTGATCCGCGTGGTCATCCCCGAGCTGACCCAGGAACGCCGCAAGGAATACGTCAAGATCGTCAAGGGCAAGGGTGAGGACGCCAAGGTCTCCATCCGCAGCATCCGCCGCAAGGCCAAGGACTCCCTGGACAAGCTCGTCAAGGACGGCGAAGCCGGCGAAGACGAGGGCGCCCGCGGTGAAAAGGAGCTCGACGCCCTCACAAAGGCCCACGTGGAGAGCATCGATGAGCTGCTCAAGCGCAAGGAAGCCGAGCTCCTCGAGGTCTGATGAGCCAGGCTGAGCCAGCGCCCGCGCACGGAACCTCCCGGGCCCGGCGGAAAAGCGGCAACCCGACGCCGAAGGCGGGCCGGAACCTCCCGGCGGCCATCGGCGTCGGGCTTTTCCTGTTGGTGGTGGTCCTTGGGGGTCTCCTTTTCCTGCCGCTCGGCTTCGTGCTGGTCACCACCGCGTTCGCGGTGCTGGGCGTCTGGGAAATCTTCCGGGCGCTGGACGCCAACGGGAGGACCCGGCTGCCGATCGTGCCGGTCCTGACCGGCACCGTGGCGATGCCCCTGGCCGCCTACTTCGGCGGCCTGGAGAGCCTGCTTTTCGCCTTCCTGCTCAGCTGCGGAGCCGTGCTGCTGTGGCGTTCCCTGGAGAGCGCCGCCGGGGCGCCCCGCAGCATTTTCGCCGGCGTCTTCACCCTCGCCTGGGTGCCCTTCCTGATCAGCTTCGCGGTCCTTCCGCTGCATGCCACCGGGGGAGCGACGACCGCGGGCCCCTGGCCGGGCGGCCAGATCCCGGCGGGCGCGTGGCAGATCGCCGTCATGCTGCTCCTGGTGGTCTCCAACGACACCTTCGGCTACCTGGTGGGTGCCCTGTTCGGCAAGCATCCGATGGCACCGAAGATCAGCCCGAAGAAGAGCTGGGAAGGCTTCGCGGGATCGGTGGCCGGCGCCATGCTGATCGGCGTCCTGGCCAGCATCTTCCTCCTGGACCGGCCCTGGTGGGTGGGCGTCGTGCTCGCCGTCGGTATGGTCGCCGCGGCCACCGCCGGAGACCTCGCCGAGTCGATGGTCAAGCGCGAACTCGGCGTCAAGGACATGAGCAGCATCCTGCCCGGGCATGGCGGAGTGATGGACCGGCTGGATTCGATCGTTTTTGCCGCGCCTGTGGCATTCATTCTTTTCGCGTTGCTGAGCGGCGCCTGACAACAATCCGGAGGGATAACAGTGGCAGTGGATGTTCGTCGGCAGATTCCCGCGGCTTTTGAGCGTGTGGAACGCAACAAGTACGGCTACAACGCCAAGCAGGTGGACCAGTTCTTCCAGCGGGCACGGGTCTCCTTCGAGAGCCCTGACGACGCCGAGGTGAGGACGGGTAGCAGCGACGTCCGCTCGGTGTCCTTCGACCCGGTGAAGGGCGGCTACGATGCCGCCGTGGTGGACGCCGCCCTGGACCGCCTGGAGGACGCCTTCGCCCGCCGTGAACGCGACGAACTCATCGAGGCCGAAGGCGAGGAAGTCTGGCTGCGCCAGATCGGCAAGCTCTCCGGCGTACTGCGGGCCCGGCTGCACCGCCCGGCCGGGCAGCGTTTCCGCCGCCCGGAGAAGAAACGAGTCCGCAGCTACGATGTTGCCGACGTCGACGCCTTGTGCGATCAGCTGATCGGCTACCTCGAGCAGGACCAGCCGCTGAGCGTGGACAGCGTCCGCCGGGCCGCCTTCGGTGCGGCCAAGGGCGCGGACGGCTACGACGAAGCACAGGTCGATGCGTTCCTGGACCGCGTCGTCGAACTGATGGCCGCGATCGACTGATTCCCGGCTGCCTAGCCCTCTGCCTGCTCTTCAGGCGGCGTGGGCGAGAGCGGTGTAAAAGCCTGCCAGACCGCAGTGTACCGCCGGTAGCTCCGCGCCAGGGAGACGAACAGGAAGGCGAGCCCGCACAGCGCCGCCAGCGTCACCGCCAGCCCCAAGGGAGTGCCGGGCAGGACCAGCAGGGTGCCCGACAACAGTGCGATAAGGGCCGCGTTCACCGAGATGATGAAGGTCATGCTGCTCCCCGCAACGTGGCCGCCCTGGCTCCGCGGGCCGAAGAAGTAGTAGGTCTTCCGCGAGCCTGGCTGGTCGTCATGGCTGCCGGCCATGAGATACCGGGCGAGGCCCGGATCCAACTCGACATACGCGGCCCGGAGCCGGTTCATCGCGATCACGTACATCAGGTCCTCCATGCCCACGTACATCACGCGGACCTGGGTCAGCAGGCCGATCCCCAGGTCGATGAAGAGCACGACAATCCCGAACATCACGAACGTGTCGGAGAACTTTGTCGCCTGGCCCACGAGGGCCGCGCTGAGCAGGCTTGCCGACGTGAAGGTGAGGAACATGCTGATCCGGGTCAGGACCTCGCCCTGGGTGGTGCTCCGGGAGGCAAGGAGGCTCCAGTGCTCGGTGGCGAGAAGCTGGGCCCGCACAGCAGCCGAGGCCGCGGGCGCCGGAACGTCCGGTCCGCCGTCTGGAAGTGTGTTGTCCATGCCGGACATGCGGCTATTGTCCACCTTCCGGCGGCCGCAGGCGAGACTTCAGCGCCCGCTCGCGAGCGGCCGTTCCGGCACGTGCAGGCGGGTCATCACCCGTGTCACTGTTCCTGGAATGCGCTGCTTGGTGGCCCGCGAAACCAGGACCATCACGGTGAAAGCGGCGGGAACCGTCCAGGCTGCCGGCTGCGCCAGCCAGGCCGGTGCGGACGCTCCGCCAAGCAGGGTGCCCGCCACCATTGCGCCTCCGCACAGCACCGCACCGGTCAGCATTCCGGCGATCGCCCCGGCGTCGCTCAGGCCCCGCCACCAGATGCCCAGGAGCAGCACCGGGCAGATCGTGGATGCCGTGAACGCGAAAACCAGCCCCACGCTTCCGGCCAGGCCCAGTGAGTCGGTCGCCAGTGCAAAGGCCAAAGGGACGACGGCGGCCAGCAGCGCTCCGATCCGGAATCCGCGGACACTGCCGCCCAGCAGGTCCTGGCTGATGACCCCGGCCAGCGAAACCACCAGCCCGGACGTCGTCGAGAGGAACGCCGCGAAGGCGCCCGCCACCACCAGCGCGGAGAGCGCGTCCCCGGCAGGCCCGCCCACCAGCTCGCCCGGCAGCAGCAGCACGAGGGCGTCCGAGCGGCCGTCGCGGGCCAGCCCGGGCGCGTACATCCGGCCCAGCAGCCCGGCGGCGGTCGGAAAGAGGTAGAAGACGGACAGCAAGCCCAGCACGATCAGGGTGGTCCGGCGCGCGGAGCGGCCGTCCGGATTCGTGTAGAAGCGCACCAGGACGTGGGGCAGCCCCAAGGTTCCGAAGAGCAGGGCGAGCAGGAGGGATACCGTCTGGTACGGCCCGGCGGCGGGCAGCCCCGTGGGATTGACGGACTCCGGCGCCGGCACGGCCGCCCCGCCGCCCTGGTGCAGCAATACGAAGACCACCGGAACCGCGAGGGCGGTGAGCTTGAGCCAATACTGGAACGCCTGGACGAAGGTGATGGACCGCATTCCGCCGGCCGCCACCGTCAGGTACACCACCAGGACCACGGCCAGCGCGCCCACCCAGGACGGCAGCCCGGTGCTGATCCGGATGGTGAGGCCTGCGCCGTGCAGCTGCGGCACGATGTACAGCCAGCCGACGGCGACCACCACCAGGCTGGTCACCCGCCGCACCGCGGTGGATTCCAGCCGGGCTTCGGTGAAGTCGGGGATCGTGTAGGCCCCGGAGCGGCGCAGGGGTGCGGCCACGAAGAGCAGCAGCATCAGGTAGCCGGCGGTGTAGCCCACCGGGAACCACAGGGCGTCCGTCCCGGAGAGCAGGATCAACCCGGCGACGCCGAGGAAGCTTGCCGCGGACAGATACTCGCCGCCGATCGCCGAGGCGTTCCACCAGGGCGGAACCGTCCGGGAGGCGACGTAGAAATCCCCGGTGGTACGCGAAATGCGCAGCCCGTAGAAGCCGATTACCGCCGTCGCGAGCACCACCGCCAGGAACGCGGCCAGGCCGACCGGGGGATTCACCGTTCGTCCACCAGTTCGCGGTAGCGGGCCTCGTTCCGGGCAGCGGAGCGGTTGTAGAGCCATGCGGCCAGGCCGATCACCGGATACAGCCCTGCGCCCAGCAGCAACCAGTTGAGCGGAATGCCCAGCAGGCGCAGGACGGCCAGGTCCGGAACCAAGGCCACCATCAGCCCGCATGCGGCGAGCACCAGCAGGAAGCCGGCCGCCACGACGATCGCCAGGCGTAGTTGGGAGCGGATCAGCGATCGGACGTACAGGCGCCCGACGTCGGAATCCACGGCGGCATCCCGGCCGGGCAGCAGGCCGGCGGGGCGCCGTCCGGCCGATTGCGGTGCGGTGACCCGGACCCTGGTCATCCCTGCGGCCGTATCCGGGTGGTTCCGAGCTTGTCCCGCACGGACGGCAGATGCCGGCGGCTGATCGGCAGTTCGGCGCGCGCCACCGTTACAGAGGGGTGTACGGCACCGAGTTTCAGGTGCTCCACGTGGTTGAGGGAGATCAGGTACGAGCGGTGGATGCGGAGGAATCCGGCCTCGGCCCACTGCTGTTCGAGGTCGCTGAGCGGGACCCGGATCAGGTAGCTGGCCTCTGCCGTGTGGAGGCGGGCGTAGTCGCCCTGTGCCTGGACGTAGCGGACGTCGTCCCGGCGGATCATCCGGGTGGTGCCGCCCTGGTCCACGGTGATCATCTCCGGGGCGGGGCTGCCGTCCCGGATGAGTTCGCTGACCCGGCCCAGGGAGCGGGCGAGCCTTTCGGCGCGTACCGGCTTGAGCAGGTAGTCGACGGCGGCAAGTTCGAATGCCTCCAGCGCGCAGTCTTCGTCAGCGGTGACGAACACGACGGCGGGAGGTAGGGGAATCCGCGAGATCGCCCGGGCGATGTCCAGCCCCGAGAGGGCCGGCATGTGGATGTCCAGGAACGCGATGTCCACGGACTCGTTCTCCAGGACACGTAAGGCTTCCGAGCCGGACGATGCACGGTGGATGGTGCCCACCCGCTCATCCCGGCCCAGCAGGAAGGCGAGTTCTTCGACGGCGGGCAGCTCGTCGTCGGCGACGAGGACGTTGATCATGACAGCAGCTTAACCTCCGCCGTCGGTCCTCAGGCATCGTGCTTCGGCTGGGACTTGGGCACCCGCAGGGTGACCAGGGTGCCTTCGCCGGGCGCGGTTTCGATGACCAGTCCGTATTCGTCCCCGTACACCTGCCGCAGCCGGGCATCGACGTTGCGCAATCCGACGTGTTCGCCGTCGGCATGGCCGGCCAGCACGGCGCGGAGGTGCTCCGGGTCCATCCCGACGCCGTCGTCCTCCACCGTGACCTCGGCGTCCGCGCCCGAATCGTAGGCACGGATGGTGATGTGCCCCGGGCCCTCCTTCGCCTCCAGCCCATGCCGCACCGCGTTCTCCACGAGCGGCTGCAGGCTCAGGAAGGGAATCACTGTGCTCAGGACTTCCGGGGCGATCTGCAGGCTGACCTGCACGCGTTCGCCGAAGCGGGCCCGTTCGAGCAGCAGGTAGCGGTCGATGCTGCGCAGTTCCTCGGCCAGGGTGGTGAAGTCCCCGTGGCGCCGGAAGGAATACCGGGTGAAGTCGGCGAACTCCACCACCAGTTCTCGCGCCCTGGCGGGGTCCGTGTTGATGAACGAGGCGATGGCGTTGAGCGAGTTGTAGATGAAATGCGGGCTGATCTGCGCCCGCAGCGCCCGGACCTCGGCCTCCATCAGGAGGGTGCGGGAGGCGTCCAGTTCGGCCAGTTCCACCTGGGTGGCAACCCAGCCGGCCAGTTCGCCGGTGGCCCGGACCAGGCCTGCGCCGGCGTGCGGTGCGAAGGCAGCGACACAGCCGGCCACCCGGTTGTCCGCCCTGATCGGTGCGATGACGGCCTTCAGGGAGGGCGACGCCTCGATTAGGGCGGTGCGCCCGTCGGCGAGCACCGGGGCCGCCAGCGCCATCAGCCGTGGCTTCAGTTCTTCGCCCACGCCGTCCCAGGCCAGCACCGTGTCCAGGTCCGTGATGGCGAGGGCGTCGCAGCCCAGCAGCAGGCGCAGCTGTTTGCTGGCCTTGGCCGCGCCTGCCGGCTGCAAGCCGGTGCGCAGGTGGGCGCCCGCACGGGACGCCGCGTGCAGGGTCTTGTAGGTGGCCCGCTCGGCGTCCGTGCCGAGGTCCCGGAAGGAACGGATCACCATCAGTCCGACCCCGACGGCGGCCGCCACCGCCAGGACGACGACGGCGATCGCTGCGGCGGTGAAGAGCGGGGAATCGGGCATGGAGCAAGGGTAGCGAACCGTGCGGTGCGGGTTCCCTATGACCGCTGCAGCTGCCGTTTACCGCACCGACATGCCCGCTGGGCGATGCCGGGGCTCGTACGTCTGGAAGCCGGACGGCCTCCGTTGAATAGTGATTCCAATCACATGGCACCCAACGGTGGATGCCGCTGTGGACACTTCAAACCAGGAGGAAAGCATGGGTAATGAGGCCCAGCCGGCGGACGCAACCCAGTCCGTGGATTTCCAGCAAGTGCAGCAAACAGAACAGTTCCGCGAACTGCGCAGGCGGCACCGCAGTTTCGTCTTCCCGATGGCCGTGGCCTTCCTGCTCTGGTACTTCGGCTACGTGCTCCTGGCCGACTACGCCGTGGGGTTCATGTCCACCAAGCTGTGGGGAAACATCAATGTGGGCCTGGTGCTCGGGCTGCTCCAGTTCGCCACCACCTTCGGCATCACCGCCTGGTATGTGAGCTATTCCAACCGCAAACTCGACCCCATCGCCGCGGAGATCCGCGGCGAAATCGAAGGGCATGAATTCGACAGCCGCGGCCGGGCAGTCAATTCCGGCCGGGCAGCCAACTCCGGCCGGGCAGCCAAGGGGGCGCAGCGGTGAGCGGCATGGTGTTGCACGGCCCGGCTCCCATGGTGAACGTCGGCGCACTCAAGGATACGACCCTCCTGAACATGGGCATCTTCGCCCTGTTCGTCCTCGTCACCATGGTGATCGTGTTCCGCGCCAGCCGGAACAACAAGACAGCGGCGGACTACTACGCGGCCGGCCGCTCCTTCACAGGCTCGCAGAACGGCACGGCGATCGCCGGCGACTACCTTTCGGCCGCGTCCTTCCTCGGAATCACGGGCGCGATAGCGATCAACGGCTACGACGGCTTCCTGTACTCCATCGGCTTCCTGGTGGCCTGGCTGGTGGCGCTGCTCCTGGTGGCCGAACTGCTCCGCAACACCGGCAAGTTCACCATGGCCGACGTGCTTTCCTTCCGGCTGCGCCAGCGCCCGGTCCGCATCGCCGCGGCCCTGTCCACCCTCGCCGTCTGCTTTTTCTACCTGCTCGCCCAGATGGCCGGCGCCGGCAGCCTGATCTCCCTGCTGCTGGGCATCAGCGACTGGGGCGGTCAGGCGCTGGTGATCGTCGTCGTCGGCGCCCTCATGATCATGTACGTGCTGATCGGCGGCATGAAGGGCACCACCTGGGTGCAGATCATCAAGGCCGTGCTGCTGATCTGCGGTGCCGCCGTCATGACCCTGTGGGTGCTGTCCATCTACGGCTTCAACCTGTCCAACCTGCTCGGCTCGGCCGCCGAGGCGGCGAACAACCCGAACGTCCTGAACCCCGGCCTGCAGTACGGCAAGAGCGAAACCAGCAAGCTGGACTTCATGTCCCTGGGCCTGGCCCTGGTCCTCGGCACCGCGGCACTGCCGCACGTGCTCATGCGCTTCTACACCGTGCCCACCGCCAAGGAAGCCCGCAAGTCCGTGGTCTGGTCCATCTGGCTGATCGGCCTGTTCTACCTCTTCACCCTGGTGCTGGGCTACGGCGCCGCCGCGCTCGTCGGAGCCGACACCATCAAGGCGGCTCCCGGCGGCGTCAACTCGGCCGCACCACTGCTGGCCTTCCACCTCGGCGGGCCGCTGCTGCTGGGCTTCATTTCCGCCGTCGCCTTCGCCACGATCCTCGCCGTGGTCGCCGGCCTGACGATCACCGCGGCGGCCTCGTTCGCCCACGACATCTACGCGAACGTCATTGCCAAGGGCAAGGCCGACGCCGGCACCGAGGTCAAGGTGGCCCGGCGGACCGTGGTGGTCATCGGCATCCTGGCCATCCTGGGCGGCATCTTCGCGAACGGCCAGAACGTCGCCTTCCTCGTGGCGCTCGCCTTCGCGGTGGCCGCCTCGGCCAACCTCCCCACGATCGTCTACTCGCTGTTCTGGCGGAAGTTCACCACCCAGGGCGCGGTCTGGAGCATGTACGGCGGCCTTGCCTCGGCGATCATCCTGATCGCCCTATCGCCCGTGGTCTCCGGGGCCAAGACCTCCATGATCCAAGGCGCCAACTTTGCCATTTTCCCGCTGAGCAATCCGGGCATCGTGTCCATCCCGCTCGCCTTCTTCCTGGGCTGGCTGGGCACCGTGCTGGACAGGCGCCGCGAGGATCCGGCCAAGCAGGCGGAGATGGAAGTCCGCTCGCTCACCGGCGTCGGGGCCGAGAAAGCCGTGGAGCACTGATCCCCACTGCCTGACGCGCCTCTCGTAACGGCGAAGCCCTCCTGCAGTCCGCAGCAGGAGGGCTTCGGCGTTATGGTGCGCGGTTCCGGTGCCTAATTCCAGGGCCTAATTCCAGGGCCTAATTCCGGGGCTTGATCCGGATGGCATCCATCTTCCCGTCGTTACCGACGAATCCGTACTTGAGGTCGATCGTCCGGCCGTTGCAGTTCAGGGTGCCGGACACCTCGGCGCGGTGGACGCCGTTCTTCGACTCCGCGCTGACCGAGTTGTAGTTGGCGTTGCAGGAATCGCTGAGTTCCAGGCGGTCGATGCCCTGGACGAAGGTGGCCTTGGGCAGCTCATCCTTCAGGGAGTCGGTCAGGAAGCGGTCGTAGGCTTCCCCGTTCCGGCCGTCGAGCAGCAGATTGGTGAATTCTTCGGCCTGGCCCTTGGCTTTGCCGGTGGCATTGCCCACCAGGTTGACCAGCAGCACGACGCCGACCACCGCCAGGAGGATCACCGCGCCAAGCGCGCCGAGTACGATCCACAGGACCTTGCGGTTCTTCGGGGGCCGGGCGGCGGGCTGGCCGAACGGCTGCCCGTACTGGCCGCCGTCGTATGGGGGCTGTGCGTACGGGGGTTGGCCGTATGGGGGCTGTGCCCCGTACTGGGGTTGGTCGTACTGGGGTTGGCCAGACGGCGGGCCGTACGGGGGAGGCGTCCCATACTGGGGTTGGCCAGACGGCGGGCCGTATGGGGGCTGCGTCCCATACTGGGGCGCACCGGTTGCCCCGTACTGCGGTGCCCCATACTGCGGTGCCCCATGCGGGGGTTCCCCATGCTGCGGTTCCGGTACCGGCGGCACCGGCCCCTCCTGCCCGGCGTGCGGGGGCACGGGTGGCGGCGGGGGAACGGGCCGGGAGGTCCAGTCGGGCTTTTGGGGATCCTGGTTATGGGGATCCGGGGGAGTGCTCACGATGGTTCGCCTTTCCGGCTGCCTGCGCTGCCAATGCTTGGACTCGTGCTTGGAACCGCGGGCCGGCCCCAAGACGTCCGCTTGCATCAAATCGCATGTTCCTGCGGCGGGGCAAGTAGAAGGGGCCCGGTCAGCCGGCGCTTTTCTTCAGCAGGGGCTGCATCCGGTAGGGGATCATCTCCTGCATCGCCAATGCGGTGTCCGTCCGCTCCACGCCGTCGCAGCCCAGGATCTTGCCGTTGATGCGGAAGAGATCTTCGGCGTCGAGGGCCACCACCCGCAGGAGCAGGTCCGCTGAGCCGGTCAGCCCGTAGCCCTCGAGGATCTCCGGGATCTCGGCGAGGTCCACGGCCAGCTGTCCGAGTTTCTGCTGCTGCACGTGCACGGAAATGAAGGCCAGCAGCGGGTAGCCCAGGGCAGCCGGGTTGATCCGGCGTTCGAAGGACAGGAAGGCGTGCTTTTTTTCGAGTTGCGCCATCCGTGCCTGGACCGTGTTCCTGGACAGGCCGAGCTTCTGCGCCAAGGCCACCACGGTGCCCCGCGGATCCTTTGCCATGGCCGAAAGCAGCCGGGTGTCCGTGCCATCCAAAGCTTGCATAGTGCGCAACATTAGCACGGTGACCGGGCGTACGACAGGGCATAATGCTCAGAATCCGTGGCGGTGGTTGTACCCAATGAGCATTGTGAGTAGGGTCACAGTTATCCGGGCGATGAGGCCCGGGTCGCTGTGGCTTGCGGGGCCAAAAGTCCTTGCGGCAACGGCAAAGAACGAGCCGAAAGGTGCGAGCAACCGTGTTGACCGACGAAGCCGGCCGGGGAGCCAAACAGGCACCGGAACCCGCGAACAGTGTGCAGAATCCACGCCGGACCGGGGGAGACCTGGTTCAGTTGCTTTCCCCCACCGGGGAGCGCATCAGCCATCCGGAATTCGATTTGTGGATCAGCGATGTCGGCGATGAGCAGCTCTGTTCCTTTTACGAGGACATGGTGGTTATCCGCCGGATCGACGCCGAAGCCACGGCTTTGCAGCGCCAGGGCGAACTGGCGCTTTGGCCGCCGATGCTCGGCCAGGAAGCAACCCAGATCGGCTCGGGCCGTGCCCTCCGCAGCGATGACTTTGTCTTCCCCACCTACCGCGACAACGGTGTGGCCTACTGCCGCGGGGTGGCCGTGCCGGATCTGGTGCGCGCCTGGCGCGGCAATGCCTTGTTCGGCTGGGACCCGTACCGCTACAACATCGCCACCCAGCAGATCATGATCGGTTCGCAGTCGCTGCACGCCACCGGCTACGCCATGGGCATCAAGGATGACGGCGCCGATTCCGTGGCGGTGGCCTATTTCGGCGACGGCGCCACCAGTGAGGGTGACGTAAGCGAGGCCATGGTCTTCGCCGCCAGTTTCCAGGCGCCTGTGGTGTTCATCTGCCAGAACAACCACTGGGCAATTTCCGAACCGGTGTTGGTGCAGTCCCATGTGCAGCTCGCGGACAGGGCTTCCGGTTTCGGTATTCCTTCCATGCGCGTGGACGGCAATGATGTGCTGGCCGTGCTGGCCGCCACCCGGATCGCGCTTGACCGGGCAAGGAAGGGCGGCGGACCCACCTTTATCGAAGCGCTCACCTACCGCATGGGGCCGCACACGACGGCGGATGACCCCACCCGCTACCGGGACCCCAACGAACTCGAAGACTGGGCCGCGAAGGACCCGATCGCCCGGCTCAAGGCCCTGTTGGACCGCAAGGGACTGCTGGACGAAGAGTTCGAGGCCCGGGTCAAGGCCAGGGCCGACGACGTCGCCGCGGAGCTGAGGAACGGCTGCATCAACATGCCCGAGCCCGCGCCGCTGGACGTCTTCAAGCACGTCTACAGCGAGGAGAATTCCTGGCTCGAACGCCAGAAGGACCACTACACCCGCTACCTGGAAAGCTTCAGCGGATCCGTGCAGGAAGGTGCCCTCTGATGAGCCAGCTGACATTTGCCCGCGCCATCAACGCCGGGCTCCGCAAAGCCCTCGACAACGACCCCAAGGTGGTCCTGATGGGGGAGGACATCGGCAAACTGGGCGGCGTCTTCCGCGTCACGGACGGGCTGCAGAAGGATTTCGGCACGCACCGGGTGGTGGACACCCCGCTGGCCGAATCCGGAATCATCGGCACCGCCGTCGGCCTGGCCTACCGCGGGTACCGGCCCGTGTGCGAAATCCAGTTCGACGGTTTCATTTACCCGGCCTTCGACCAGATCGTCAGCCAGGTGGCCAAGATGCACTACCGCACCCAGGGCACCGTGAAGATGCCGATCACCATCCGGGTGCCGTTCGGCGGCGGCATCGGTTCGCCCGAACATCACTCCGAATCCCCGGAGGCCTACTTCACCCACACCTCGGGGTTGCGCGTCGTCAGCGTGTCCAACCCGCAGGACGCCTACACGATGATCCAGCAGGCCATCGCTTCGGACGACCCGGTGCTCTACTTCGAGCCCAAGCGCCGCTACCACGACAAGGGCGAGGTGGACGAGGCCGCCGCGCTCGACCGGGCCCTGCCGATGGGCAGCGCACGGGTCGCCGCCGGCGGCAGCGACGTCACCCTGGTGGCCTACGGCCCCCTCGTGAAAACAGCGCTCGACGCCGCCCTGGCCGCCGCCGATGAAGGCGTTTCCATCGAGGTCATTGACCTCCGCTCGCTGGCGCCCGTCGACTACGGCACCGTTGAGGCGTCCGTCCGCAAGACCGGCCGGCTCGTCATCACCCACGAGGCCGCGCAGTCCGGCGGGCTCGGCGCGGAGATCGCAGCCAGCATCACCGAGCGCTGCTTCCACTACCTCGAAGCCGCGCCGGTCCGGGTCACCGGATTCGACGTTCCGTACCCGTACTCCAAGCTCGAAATGCACCACCTGCCGGACCTGGACCGGATCCTGGACGGCGTGGACCGTGCCCTCGGCCGGCCGAACTCCCTGAGCGGACTGGAAGGATGAGCCCCGCCATGATCAAGGAATTCCGACTGCCGGATCTCGGCGAGGGCCTCACGGAGTCCGAAATCCTCAGCTGGAAGGTTGCGGTAGGGGACACGGTGGAACTGAACCAGGTGATCGCCGAAGTCGAGACCGCCAAGGCCGTGGTGGAACTGCCCTCGCCGTTTGCCGGGACCGTGGCCGCCCTGCATGAACAGCCGGGCAGCGTCGTCGAGGTCGGCAAGCCGATCGTTTCCTTCGAAGTGGACGACGCCGGGGCCGCGCCTTCCGGGAACGGCGGGACCGCCGGGGACGCAGCGGCTGAGCCCCCCGCACCGAAACGGGAGGCGACCCTGGTGGGGTATGGTGCCGCCGTCGAAGAGGGCGGGCACCCCGTCCGCCGCCAGCGCACCTTCGCGGCCGCCCCCGCTGCTGAGCCAGTGCCCGCGCAAGCCGACCGGCCCGGGGCAGTCCAGCCGGCCGAAGCGCCGGCGGTTCCTGCCGCGCGTTCCGCCGTCGTGCAGGCCGAACGGCCGCGTTCGACGCCGCCGGTGCGGAAACTGGCACGGGACCTCGGAGTCGACCTGACGCAGGTGAACGGAACGGGAGAGGGCGGGTTGATCACGCGCGAGGATGTGCAGCACTTCGCCGAAGCCGCTGCCCCCGCCGCCGGCGGCGCATCGGTGGCTCCCGCCGCCGGACGTGAAACCCGCACTCCGATCAAGGGGGTCCGGAAGTTCACCGCGGCGGCCATGGTGCAGAGCGCCTTCACCGCGCCCCATGTCACCGAGTTCCTCACGGTGGACGTCACGGCTGCCATGGAACTGCTGGAACGGCTCAAGGCAAGCCGGACGTTCGCCGGCTATAAGCTGACCCCGCTCACGCTCGCGGCGAAGGCGGTGCTGATCGCCCTGAAACGGAACCCGACGCTCAACTCCCGCTGGGATGAAGCGGCTCAGGAGATCGTCCAGTTCAACTACGTGAACCTGGGCATCGCCGCCGCGACGCCGCGAGGGTTGACGGTCCCGAATATCAAGGACGCCGACACGATGGGCCTCCAGGAACTGTCGGCGGCGCTGTCGGAGCTCACGGAGACCGCACGCGCCGGGAAGAGCACTCCCGCGGAGCTTTCCGGCGGCACCATCTCGATCACCAACATCGGGGTGTTCGGCATCGACGCCGGTACGCCGATCCTCAACCCGGGGGAGGCCGCGATCCTGGCCCTGGGAGCGGTGCGGAAGGCGCCGTGGGTTCACAACGATGAGCTCGCCGTCCGACAGATCATGTCGCTGAGCCTGTCCTTCGACCACCGGCTGGTGGACGGTGAACAAGGCTCGCGCTTCCTGGCCGATGTGGGCGCCATCCTCTCGGATCCGGGAATGGTCCTGACCATGGTGTGACGGACTGCGCGGCCAAGCGGGCGGGTCAGCGGACCGTCAACGCCGCCAATGCCATCTGCTCCAGCAATGGCCGCGCAGTCTTCGTTGCGATCCGGCGTCCGTGGCTGCGGACCGAGTGCGGCGTGGAGTTGATCAGGCCGAAGACGGCGTGCGCTCGGACGCGCAGTTCCGACTGCTCAGTGCCGCTTGCTCCTGTGCCTTCGTGGAGCTCGGCAAGGACTCCCACCCAAAGTTCCACGTAGGCGCGCTGGAGGGCGCGCACTTCAGCCCGGTCGGAATCGGACAGGCTGTCCAGGTCCCGGTCCTGAACCCTGATGACGTCGGGGTTGCTCAGCGCGAAGTCCACGTGGAACTCCACCAGCCCGCGCAGGGCCGCCGCGGGGTCGGAGGCCGCGGCTGCGACCACCCGGCCGCCGTCGAGCAGCCCGCGGCTCACGCTCAGCAGCAGTTCTGCGAGCACAGCCTGTTTCCCGGGGAAATGCCGGTAAACGGCCGGTCCGCTCACGCCCGCCGCCGCACCGAGGTCCTCGAGGGAGACGCGGCTGAAACCGTTCTCGGCGAAAAGGGCCGCGGCGGCAGAGAGCAGTGCCTTCCGCCGCGTTTCCTTTGCCTGGCTGCGCAGGGTGGGCGACGCGGCCACCACGGGAGGGGCGGCGGCTTCCCCTGACGGGCTTGCCTCTTCCTGGTGTGCGGCCACGGATCCTCCTCATGCGGCGTGCTCCACCCTGGAGTGGTGGACATCACAGTTAATAGAGACTAAGCTAAATTTCAGTTATTTGTCATTAACTGAAGCCGCATTAACTGAAGCTGCTTGGCCGGACGTCCGGCCGGGATGGGAAGCATGTCGATGGAGACACTCGTCAGCCAGGCTGACGCCAGGGGCACGGCGTTCGAAGCCAATGCCAGGGCCCAGCAGGCGCTGGTGGAGGAACTGCGGGAGCGGCTCGCGACGGCGGCCCTCGGCGGGCCCGAGAAATCGCGCCAGCGCCACGTTGCCCGCGGCAAGCTGCTGCCCCGCGAACGCATCGAGCAATTGCTCGACGACGGGAGTCCGTTCCTGGAAATCGCGCCGTTGGCGGCGAACGGCATGTACAACGACGACTCCCCGGGAGCCGGCGTGATTGCCGGCATCGGCCTGGTCCACGGCCGCCAGGTGCTGGTCATCTCCAACGACGCCACGGTCAAGGGCGGCACGTATTACCCGATGACGGTCAAGAAGCACCTCCGGGCCCAGGAAATCGCGCTCGAGAACCGGCTTCCCTGCATCTACCTGGTGGACTCCGGCGGGGCGTTCCTTCCGCGCCAGGACGAGGTGTTCCCGGACAAGGAACACTTCGGCCGGATCTTCTTCAACCAGGCCCGGATGTCCGCGGCGAAAATCCCGCAGATCGCCGCCGTCATGGGCTCCTGCACCGCCGGGGGCGCTTACGTGCCGGCCATGAGCGATGAAACGGTGATCGTTCGGAGCCAGGGCACCATCTTCCTGGGCGGTCCGCCCCTGGTGAAGGCCGCCATCGGGGAAATCGTCACGGCCGAAGAACTTGGTGGCGGCGAGGTGCACGCGAAGATCTCCGGCGTCAGCGACCACCTGGCCGAAAACGACGAGCACGCGCTGCAGATCGTGCGGGACATCGTTGCCACCCTGCCCAGGCCGCAGGACCCAGTGTGGGATGTCGCAGCAACAGTGGAACCCGCCGTCGGGCCCGAAAGCCTCTACGGTGTGGTGCCGGTGGACGTCAACGAGTCCTATGACGTCCGCGAGGTCATCGCACGGCTGGTCGACGGTTCGCGCTTCCATGAATTCAAAAAGGAATACGGAACCACCCTGGTCACGGGATTCGCCCGCCTGCACGGCCACCCCGTGGGAATCGTGGCCAACAACGGCGTCCTGTTCAGTGAATCGGCCCTCAAGGGTGCGCATTTCATCGAACTGTGCGATCAGCGCGGCATTCCCCTGGTGTTCCTGCAGAACCTCTCCGGCTTCATGGTGGGCAAGGACTACGAACAAGGCGGCATCGCCAAAAACGGGGCCAAGATGGTCACCGCCGTCGCCACGGCGCGCGTGCCCAAGCTGACGGTAGTGATCGGCGGATCCTTCGGTGCCGGCAATTACTCGATGTGCGGCCGCGCGTACGCACCGCGTTTCCTGTGGATGTGGCCGGCCGCCCGGATCTCGGTGATGGGCGGCAACCAGGCGTCCTCGGTGCTCGCCACCGTCAAGCGGGAACAGTTCGAGGCGGCAGGCGAGGAATGGTCCGCCGCGGACGAAGAGGCTTTCAAAGCGCCCATCCGGCAGCAGTACGAGGAACAGGGCAGCCCCTACTATTCCACCGCCAGGCTGTGGGACGACGGCATCATCGACCCCGCGGATACACGCCGCGTCCTGAGCCTCGCGCTGGACGTCGTCTCCCGCCAGACCCTGCCGGAAACCTCCTTCGGCCTGTTCAGGATGTGACCCTCATGGATCGCCAAACAGTCGCCAAGCCCTTTGACACCGTCCTGGTCGCCAACCGCGGCGAAATCGCCTGCCGCGTCATCCGCACGCTCAGGGCCATGGGGATCCGTTCCGTGGCCGTCTACTCGGACGCCGACGCCGGAGCCCGCCACGTGCGGGAGGCGGACGCCGCCGTCCGGATCGGGACGGCGAGCGCGGCGGACAGCTACCTGAACATCGACGCCATCATCGACGCCTGCGTGCAGAGCGGCGCCCAGGCCGTCCACCCCGGCTACGGCTTCCTAGCCGAGAACGCGGAATTCGCCAGGGCCCTGGCCTCCCGGGGAATTGCCTTCATCGGCCCGCCCGCGGACGCGATCGAGCTCATGGGGGACAAGATCCGGGCCAAGAACCAGGTGGCGGGCTACGGCGTGCCCTGTGTTCCCGGGATCGCCGAACCCGGAATGGGCGACGCCGAACTGATCGCCGCGGCCCCGTCCGTGGGGTTCCCGCTGCTCATCAAACCGTCGGCCGGTGGCGGCGGCAAAGGCATGCACGTGGTGGAAAGCGCGGAGGACATGCCGGCCGCCCTCGCCACCGCCCGCCGGGTCGCGGCCGCCGCCTTTGGCGATGACACGCTCTTCCTGGAGCGGTTGGTCCGGGCGCCGCGGCACATCGAGGTCCAGGTCCTCGCGGACAAGGCCGGCAATGTCATCCACCTGGGCGAGCGCGAATGCTCCCTGCAACGGCGCCACCAGAAGGTCATCGAAGAAGCACCGTCGCCGCTGCTGGAATCCGTGCCCGACGGCGCCGCGATCCGCGCCCGGATCGGCGAGGCCGCCTGCCAGGCTGCCCGCTCTGTCCGGTACAGCGGTGCCGGAACCGTCGAGTTCCTGGTGTCCGACGAAGATCCCGGACAGTTCTACTTCATGGAAATGAATACCCGGCTCCAGGTGGAACACCCGGTGACGGAAATGGTCACGGGAATCGACCTGGTCGAATGGCAGCTGCGCATCGCCGGCGGCGAGGAACTCACCGTGGCGCAGTCCGACGTCGTGCTGGACGGGCACGCCGTGGAGGCGCGCGTCTATGCCGAAGACCCTGCCCGGAACTTCCTGCCGTCCGTCGGCGAGGTGCTGGTGCTTGACGAAGACGGCGGCCACGAAAGCGGCGAGCGGCCGGACGGCGCCGGAACCCGGGTTCGGATCGATTCGGCCATGCTCCCCGGCCTGGCGGTTACGGGGGACTACGACCCCATGCTCTCCAAGGTCATCGCCTGGGCGCCGGTGCGGGGCGCGGCGCTGGATGCCCTCGACCGCGCCCTGGGGAACTACACCCTCCTGGGCCTGCACACGAACGTCGAATACCTCCGCCTGCTGGTCAACGACGCCGACGTCCGCGCCGGCAGGCTCGACACCGGGCTTATCGAACGCAAACTCCCAGGCATGCAGTTCCGGCAGGCAGGGGAAACGGAGCTTCTCGCCGCCGGGCTGCAGGCAGCCGGGGGCGAGCGGCCGGCGTCGGGCGGTTCACCGTGGCAGGCCGGCGACGGCTGGCGGCTCGGCACCCCGGCCCCGCGCCGGGTCCACCTCGGCCTGCCCGCGGCGTCCTCCGAAAGCGGCCTGGCCACCGTCTCGCTGGTCCAACAAGGCGACGGCGACCAGGCCCAGCTCGACGGCGGCGCGCCGCACAAGGTCGGCAAGGGCCCGGAACTGGTGCTCGACGGCGTCGCGCACCATTACGCGACCGCGCTGGAATCCGCGCCTCCCGGCGGCGGGCCGCGCGGGCTGTGGCTCGGCGACGGCGGCTGGTCCTGCCGGCTGGAAATCCTCGACCGGGAGACCAGGCTCCAGCGGATCCTGGCCGGGATCCAGCGCGAGGAAGGCGCCGCGGATCCGGAGGTGCGCTCGCCGATGCCCGGCACCGTGGTCTCCGTGTCCGTGCGCGACGGCGACACTGTCGAAGCGGGGCAACTGCTGCTTTCCGTTGAAGCGATGAAGATGGAGCACCAGCTCACGGCCGCACTGGCCGGCACCGTCCACGTGGCCGCCCGCGTCGGTGACCTGGTCAAGGCCGAACAGCTCCTGGCCACCATCCACCCGAACAAAGAACCCGAAACCACTGTGAAAGGCGAGGAACCCCGCCATGGCCGGCTTTGATCTCAGCGAGGAATACCAGGACCTCAGCGATTCCGTCAGGGAATTCGCCGACGAAGTGGTGGCCCCGGTCTCCACGAAACACGACGAAGAGCACAGCTTCCCCTACGAGGTGGTCAAGCAGATGGGGGAGATGGGCCTCTTCGGGCTACCCTTCCCCGAGGAATTCGGCGGCATGGGCGGGGACTACTTTGCGCTCTCGCTCGCCCTGGAACAGCTGGGCCGCGTAGACCAGTCCGTGGCCATCACCCTGGAGGCCGGGGTGTCCCTCGGCGCCATGCCCGTCTACCGCTTCGGCACCCAGGCCCAGAAGGAGGAATGGCTGCCACAGCTCGCCTCCGGCCAGGCGCTCGCCGGCTTCGGGCTCACCGAACCGGAAGCCGGCTCCGACGCCGGCGGCACCAAGACGCACGCCCGGCTCGAGGACGGCGCAGCCGGTAAATACTGGGTGGTCAACGGCAACAAGGAGTTCATCACCAACTCCGGCACCGACATCAGCCGGCTCGTCACCGTCACCGCCGTCACGGGGGAACAACGGCGCAAGGACGGCGTCACCAAGAAGGAAATCTCCACCATCCTCGTGCCCACCTCCACCCCCGGCTTCAGGGCGGAGAAGGCCTACAACAAGGTGGGCTGGAACGCCTCGGACACCCATCCGCTCACCCTGGCCGATGTCCGGGTGCCCGAGGAAAACCTGCTGGGCGAACGCGGCCGGGGCTACGCGAACTTCCTCTCCATCCTGGACGAAGGGCGCATCGCCATTTCGGCCCTCGCCACCGGTGCGGCCCAGGGCTGCGTAGACCTGTCCGTGAAATACGCCAAGGAACGCAGCGCCTTCGGCCACCACATCGGCAAGTACCAGGCCATCCAGTTCAAGATCGCCCGCATGCAGGCCAGGGCCCACACCGCCCGCCTGGCGTACTACGACGCCGCGGCCCGGATGCTCGCCGGCAAGCCGTTCAAGACCGAAGCGGCCATCGCTAAGATGGTCGCAGGCGAGGCAGCCATGGACAACGCGCGGGACGCCACCCAGGTGTTCGGCGGCTATGGCTTCATCAACGAATTCACGGTGGCGCGGCACTACCGCGACTCCAAGATCCTGGAAGTCGGGGAGGGCACCACGGAAGTCCAATTGATGCTCATCGCCCGCGAGCTGGGTCTCTGACCGATGGGTTTCCAACCGCAAGGGAAGGATCACCGATGATCGACAAAGTTGTTGCCAGCGCCGCGGAAGCGGTGAAGGACATCCCGGACGGCGCCTCGCTCGCCGTCGGCGGCTTCGGCCTCTGCGGTATCCCGGTGGCGCTGATCGACGCGCTCCATCAGCAGGGCACCAAGGACCTGGAAACCGTCAGCAACAACTGTGGCGTGGACGACTGGGGCCTGGGAATCCTCCTCAAGGACGGCCGCATCCGCCGCACCGTCAGCTCCTATGTGGGGGAGAATAAGGAATTCGCGCGCCAGTACCTCGCCGGGGAACTGGAAGTGGTCCTCACCCCGCAGGGAACGCTCGCCGAGAAGCTGCGCGCCGGCGGCGCCGGCATCCCGGCCTTCTACACGGCGGCTGGCGTCGGCACCCAGGTGTCCGAAGGCGGATTGCCGCAGAAGTACGACGCCGGCGGCAACGTCGCGCTGGCCTCCTCGCCGAAGGAGGTCCGCAGCTTCAACGGGGCCGACTACGTGCTCGAAGAGTCGTTGACCCCGGACTTCGGCCTGGTCCACGCCTGGAAGGGCGACAGGCATGGCAACCTCGTCTTCCACGCCACGGCCATGAACTTCAACCCGCTCTGCGCGATGGCCGGCAAGGTCACCATCGCGGAGGTCGAGGAACTGGTGGAACCCGGCGAACTGGACCCGGAACACATCCACGTCCCGGGCATCTTCGTGCAACGGGTGGTCCTGGCCCCGGACGGGGAGAAACGGATCGAAAAACGCACCGTGTCGCTCGCCGCGTCCACAAGCAAAACGGAGGCAGGAGCATGAGCATGGAAAGCACTTCACCGGAAGCACCGCCGCGTCCCGAAGCGGTCCGCCACGGCTACCGGGAAGCCGCCGTCGGGCATTCCCCTGAGGACGCCGGAACCAAGGGCTGGACCCGCAACGAACTGGCTGCCCGGGTGGCCCAGGAACTGAGCAACGGCCAGTACGTCAACCTCGGCATCGGCATGCCCACGCTGATTCCCAACTACATCCCCGCCGGCGTCGAGGTGGTGCTGCACTCGGAGAACGGGATCCTGGGCGTGGGCCCATACCCGGCCGAGGACGCCGTGGACCCGGACCTCATCAACGCCGGCAAGGAAACGGTCACCGTCAACAAGGGCGCCGCGTTCTTCGACTCCGCCCAGTCCTTCGGCATGATCCGCGGCGGGCACGTGGACGTCGCCGTCCTCGGCGCCATGGAAGTGGCCCAGAACGGAGACCTCGCCAACTGGATGATCCCGGGCAAGATGGTCAAAGGCATGGGCGGGGCCATGGACCTGGTGTTCGGCGCCAAGAAGGTCATCGTGATGATGGAACACGTGGACCGCAACGGCAATCCGAAGATCGTGGAGAACTGCTCGCTGCCGCTCACCGGCAAGGGCTGCGTCAACCGGATCATCACCGACCTGGCCGTGATCGACGTCGTGCACGAAGGAGGCGCTTCCCGGCTGGTGCTGCGCGAACTGGCCCCCAACGTCACGGTCGAGGACGTGGCCGCGGCCACCGGTGCGCAGGTCTTCGAAGAGGACCAGGAGCTGACGGTTTGACGGACGAGCCCACCGTTCACGAACAGCGCGTGATCCTGCAGCGCGGCCTGTACTTCGAAGAGCTCCAGGAAGGCGTGGTGTACGCTCACCGCCCGGGCCGCACCGTCACGGAAACGGACAACGTCCTGTTCACCACGCTGACCATGAACACCCAGGCCCTGCACCTGGACGCCGCGTGGAGCGCCGGCCAGCCATTCGGGCAGCGCCTGGTGAACTCGATGTTCACCCTTGCCACCGTGGTGGGGCAGTCCGTGCCGCAGCTGACGCAGGGCACCATCGTGGCTCAGCTGGGCCTGAGCGATGTCTCCTTTCCGCATCCGCTCTTCCACGGAGATACCCTGTACACCGAAACGGTGGTCACCGAAAAACGACTTTCCAGCTCACGGCCGGGCCAGGGCGTGGTGACCATGCGGCATACCGGCCGGAACCAGGACGGCGTGGTGGTGGCACTGGCCACCCGTTCCTGCCTGATGTGGACCAAGGAGGCTCACGAAACCCATGCCAGCAGCTGATCCGGCGCACACCGCAGGCGATCCCTTCACCATGGGGCCGGCGCTGCTGTTCTGCCCCGCGGACCGTCCCGAACGCTTCGGAAAGGCGGCCGAACGCAGCGACGCCGTCATCCTCGACCTCGAAGACGCCGTGGCGCCGGACGCGAAGCAGCGGGCCCGCGGGGCCATCCTGGCGCTCGTGGCAGCCGAAGGGCAGGCGGCCGAGCTGGATCCCAGCCGCACCATCGTGCGCGTCAACCCCGTGGGCAGCGGGGACTTCGCCAAGGACCTGCACTGCCTGGCGCACACCCCGTACCGCACGGTGATGCTTGCCAAGGCCGAGTCCGCGGAGCAGCTCCGGGCCCTGGCGGACTACCGGGTCATCGCCCTGTGCGAGACGGCCAAGGGCATCCTGAACGCCGCCGCGATCGCTGCCGAGCCGAACGTCGTGGCCCTGATGTGGGGGGCCGAGGACCTGATCGCCTCCATGGGCGGCACCTCCAGCCGGAACCACGACGGCGGCTACCGGGCCGTGGCGGTGCACTCCCGCTCCACGGTGCTGCTGGCCGCCAAGGCGCACGGCAAGGAGGCCATCGACGCCGTGTATGTGGACATCCCGGATCTGGAAGGCCTTGCCGTGGAAGCCGGGGATGCCGTGGCCAGCGGCTTCGGCGCGAAGGCCTGCATCCACCCGAACCAGGTGGCCGCTGTCCGCGGCGCCTACGCACCGTCGGACGAAGCGCTCGCCGACGCCCGCGAACTGCTGGATGCCGCGGCCGCCGCCGGGACGGGCGTGTTCCAGCACAAAGGCAAGATGGTGGACGGCCCCGTCCTCCGCCACGCCGAAACCACGCTCCGCCGCGCAGGGCAACACCACTAACCCCTCCGCGAAACTAACCCCTGCGCGAACGTACAGTTGGGGCCCTGTTTTCAGCGTTTTTGGGGCGCCAAGTGTACGTTCGCGCAGTCCTACCTGGGGGAGCGCGGCAGGGACAGCGGCGGGATCGCCTCGTAGAGTTCCAGCCGGACCCAGCGCTCACCGTTTTCCCGGAACTCCGCCCGGCTCGCGAATCGGTAGAGGAAGGTGCGGACGCGCACCCAGCGGGGACGTCCGCCGTCGAACGGGTCCAGGCGCAGCAGGCGCAGCGTGGCGTGGTCGGCGTCGAGCAGTTTGTGCAGGAAGGCATAGAACCACGGCTCGTGGATGGTGCGCAGCGGCAGGAACCACATCAGCCAGTCAAGGCGCAGATGGTACGGCGCCCACTGGCGCGGCAGGCGGCGGAGATCGCCGGGCTTGCCCTTGAAACCGTACTCGCGCCAGCCGTCGCCGTCGGGATCGGCGTCGAGCGTTCCCTCCACCACTACCTCCACCCGGTGCTTCGTGACGGTGCCGAACGCCCCGTAGGTGTTGACCAGCTGCCAGCGGTTGAAGCTGGCGTTCATCAGCTGCCCGCGGGAAAGCAGGTTGCGCAGGGGCTGGTAGCTGAGCACGAGCAGCAGTAGGGTCACGGCGAGCACGACGGCGGTCCACCACACCGGGGACTGCGGGCCGCCCGCTGGGGAGCCGGCCGTTGCGGCGGCCGGGAGCCCGAAGATGGCCCGCAGCACCGGGTCACTGACGGCAGCGAACGCGAGGACGATCGCGGACCAGTTGAGCCAGGCGAAGTTCCCGCTGGCCACCAGCCAGAGCTGGGTGACGATGACAATCCCGGCCGCGATGGACGCCAGCGGCTGCGGGGCGAAGAGGAAGAACGGCACCACCAATTGGGCGAAATGGTTTCCCAACACCTCCATGCGGTGCACGGGCTTCGGCAGCAGGTGGGCCTGGCGGCTCAAGGGTCCGGGCATCGGCTGGGTTTCGTGGTGGTAGTACAGGGCGGTCAGGTCCCGCCATTCGCTGCCGCCGCGGATCTTGATCATGCCCGCGCCGAACTCCAGCCGGAACAGCAGCCAAAGCAGCAGGAGCAGGATGGTCCGTGGCGGCGGGACCTGCTCGGACCCCAGGAATGCCACGGTGAAGCCGAGCTCCAGCAGCAGCATTTCCCAGCCGAAGCCGTAGAAGGTCTGGCCCACGTTGACCACCGACATGTACAGCCCCCACAGCGCCAGGAACACCAGCAGGGGAACCCATGGCGGCCCCAGTTGCGGCAGCCCCGCCACCAGCAGGAGCGCCAGCACCATCCCTGCCAGGCAGACGAGGCGCAGCAGCCGGTCCGAATAGCGCCAACGGAAAAGGCTGGGCCGGCCGTAGTTCCCTGAACGTTCCACATACCGGGGAACGGGAAGCAAGCCGTGCTCGCCCAGCAGCGCGGGGAACTGGTTGAACGAGGAAAGGAAGGCGATGAAGAACAGCGCCGCCGTGCCGCGCTGCAGGACCTGCCGGGCAAATCCATAGTCCGGCGCCTCCAGGAACCACACCCAGTCCACGACTCAACGCTACGCCCGCTCCGTCAGAGTTCAATCGGGCCGAGTTCAATCGGGCAGAGTTCAATCGGGCCGAGTTCAATCGGGCACAGGGGGTCAACCGGGTGCGGGATACTTGATCCATGCAGCCCCGCAAGATCGTCCTCCTCGGCTCCACCGGTTCCATCGGCACCCAGGCGATTGACGTCGTCGACGCCGCCCCGCACCTTTTCGAGGTCGTGGCACTGAGCGCAGGGGGAGGAAACCTGCCGCTGCTTGCGCAGCAGGCGGTCCATACCCGAGCCAAGGCGGTGGGAATCGCCGAGGGCGATCCGCGCGCCCTGCAGGGATTGATCGACGGCGCCGCGTCCGCAACCGGGCTCCGGAACTTCCGCCCCGCCATCATCACCGGCCCCGACGCGTCCAGCAAGATCGCGGCCATCGAGGCCGACGTCGTCCTCAACGGCATCACCGGCTCCATCGGCCTGGCCCCGACCCTGGCTGCGCTGGGTTCCGGCGCGACGCTGGCGCTGGCCAACAAGGAATCCCTCATCGTCGGCGGCGCCCTCGTGAAGGCCGCCGCCGCGGAAGGGCAGATCGTCCCTGTCGACTCCGAACACTCCGCCCTGGCCCAGTGCCTGCGCTCCGGGACAGCGGGCGAGGTGGAGAAGCTCATCCTCACAGCCTCCGGCGGACCCTTCCGCGGACTCAGCCGGGAACACCTCCGGGACGTCAGCCCGGCCGAAGCCCTGGCCCACCCCACCTGGGACATGGGCCTCATGGTCACCACCAACTCGGCCACCTTGGTCAACAAGGGCCTCGAGGTGATCGAGGCGCACTTGCTCTTCGACGTCCCGCTGGACCGGATCGAGGTGGTGGTCCACCCGCAGTCCGTGGTGCACTCCATGGTGCAGTTCGTGGACGGCTCCATCATCGCCCAGGCTTCGCCGCCGGACATGCGCCTGCCGATCGCCCTGGGTCTGGGCTGGCCGGACCGGGTTCCCAACGCCGCGAAGGCCTGCGACTGGAGCCAGGCCACCAGCTGGACCTTTGAACCCCTCGACCCGGTGGCGTTCCCCGCCGTGGACCTTGCCAAGGACGCCGCGAAGCAGGGGAGCACCTTCCCGGCGGTCTTCAACGCGGCCAACGAGGAAGCCGTACAGGCCTTCCACGCAGGCCGGATCCGCTTCACGGACATCGTGGACACGGTGGAGGCCGTCCTCAGCGAGCATTCAGGTTCCTCGGAGCTGACGCTGGACTCCGTGCTGCAAGCTGAACTGTGGGCACGCACACGCACCCACGATCGTTTAGCCAGCAGCACGGTCTAACACGCACGAGCCACGTAGGAAGCAGCACCACCAGGCATGAGTCCCGTCATTCTCTTCATCCTCGGAGTCGTCTTCGTCGCCCTCGGCGTTGCTGTCTCGATCGCGCTCCACGAGGTGGGGCACCTGCTTCCGGCGAAGCTGTTCAAGGTCCGTGTCACCAAGTACATGATCGGTTTCGGGCCCACCATCTGGTCCCGGCGCAAGGGCGAGACCGAGTACGGTTTCAAGGCCCTGCCCCTGGGCGGCTACGTGGCGATGATCGGCATGTACCCGCCGAACAAGGAGGACGGCAGTGTCCGGCCCTCCAGCACGGGCATGTTCCAGACGCTGGCCAGCGAAGCCCGCTCGGCGGCCCATGAGGAAGTCGGCCCGGGCGATGAGAACCGGGTGTTCTACAAGCTGCCCGTGTGGAAGAAGATCATCATCATGCTGGGCGGCCCGGCCATGAACATGCTGATCGGCCTGGCCCTCACCGCCGTACTGCTCATGGGCTTCGGGATTTCCACGCCCACCACCACCCTGGCGGACGTCTCCAAATGCCAGGTCAAGGAGGGCGAGACGGTCGACCCGGATTCGGCGGCCTGTACGCCCACTCCCGCCGCGCTCGCAGGCCTCAAGCCGGGCGACACGATCCTCACCTTCGATGGCCAGGCCGCCGGAACCTGGCCGGAGCTGTCCACCCGGATCCGGGCCTCCGCGGGCCGCACCGTGGAGATCACGGTCCAGCGGGACGGCCGGACCATCACGTCGCAGGTCACCCCTGTGCTGTCCTCCCGCCCGGTCATCGGCGACGACGGCCGGCAGGCGAAGGGGGCGGACGGCAAGCCGCTGTACCAGGAGGTCGGCTTCCTCGGCATCGGTTCGCGGACCGCGCTGGTGCCCCAGCCGGCGTCGAGCGTCCTGCCCATGGCGGGGGAGAACATCAAGCAGATCTCCGGCGTCATCCTCAACCTCCCGGCCCGTGTGGCCGGCGTTGCCCAGGCCGCCTTCAGCTCCGAACCGCGTGACCCCAACGGACCCATCAGCGTGGTGGGCGTCGGACGAGTGGCGGGCGAAGTCGCGGCCATGGAAGAGGTCCCGGTGCAGGCCCGGCTGGCCACCCTGGTGGGCCTGCTCGGCGGGTTGAACTTCGCCCTGGCGGTGTTCAACCTGATTCCGCTGCTGCCGCTCGACGGCGGCCATATCGCCGGCGCCCTCTACGAAGGCGTGCGGCGCCGCATCGCGAAGCTGTCCGGCAAACCGGACCCAGGCGCTTTCGACATCGCCAAGCTGCTGCCCCTGACGTATGTGGTGGCCGGTCTGCTCATGGCGATGGGTGCCTTGCTGATCTATGCGGACATCGTCAAACCGGTGAATCTCTTTGGCTGAGCCCTGCGCGCTGAGCCCTGAGCGCGGAGGCTGCGCGTGCGGAATGCCACCCGTGCGAAGTCCGCTCCCGTCCGGCCTTGGCGATAGGGTATCGGTATGACTGTTTTCGCTGTTGAGTACGTTTACGACGCCGAGTCCGCCGCAGTGCGCGACGAGCACCGCCCGGCACACCGCGCCTGGACCGCAGAGCTCGCCGAGCAGGGGACGTTGCTGGCTTCCGGCCCTTACGCCGACGGTTCCGGCGCCCTGCTGCTGGTCCGTGCCGCCGACGAAAGCGAACTGAACGCCATCCTCAAGCAGGATCCCTTCGCCGTTGCCCAGGGCCTGGCCAGCATCCGCACCAGCGCCTGGAACCCCGTGATCGGCTTGCTCGCCGCGCACGCTTCCTAACGAACCTCTCCCGATCCACCTCAAAACCCAAGGAGTCCACGTGACCTCGGTCAGCCTGGGAATGCCGTCAGCCCCGCCACCCGTCCTTGCGCCGCGCCGCAAGACGCGCCAGATCAAGGTGGGCTCCGTGGGCGTTGGATCCGATTCGCCCATCAGCGTGCAGTCGATGACCACCACGCCCACCCCGGACATCAACGCCACCCTGCAGCAGATCGCCGAACTCACGGCGGCCGGTTGTGACATCGTGCGCGTGGCCTGCCCCTCGGCCGATGATGCCGAGGCGCTGCCGATCATCGCCCGCAAGTCCCAGATCCCGGTGATCGCGGACATCCACTTCCAGCCGAAGTACGTCTTTGCGGCCATCGAGGCCGGCTGTGCCGCGGTGCGCGTGAACCCCGGCAACATCCGCAAGTTCGATGACCAGGTCAAGGAGATCGCCCGGGCAGCCAAGGACCACGGCACCTCCATCCGGATCGGCGTCAACGCCGGGTCCCTGGAGCCGGGCATCCTGAAGAAGTACGGTAAGGCCACCCCCGAGGCGCTGGTCGAATCCGCGGTCTGGGAAGCTTCCCTGTTCGAGGAGCACGGCTTCCACGACTTCAAGATCTCCGTCAAGCACAACGACCCCGTGGTCATGGTGGCCGCCTACGAAATGCTCGCCGAAAAGGGCGACTGGCCGCTGCACCTCGGCGTCACCGAGGCGGGCCCGGCCTTCCAGGGCACCATCAAGTCGGCCACGGCCTTCGGTGCGCTCCTGTCCAAGGGCATCGGAGACACCATCCGGGTGTCGCTTTCCGCCCCGCCCGTGGAGGAAATCAAGGTCGGCAACCAGATCCTGCAGTCCCTGAACCTGCGCCCGCGCAAGCTGGAAATCGTCTCCTGCCCGTCCTGTGGCCGCGCCCAGGTGGACGTCTACACCCTCGCCGAGCAGGTCACCGCGGGCCTGGAAGGCATGGAGGTTCCGCTGCGAGTGGCCGTGATGGGCTGCGTCGTGAACGGGCCGGGCGAGGCCCGTGAGGCAGACCTCGGCGTTGCGTCCGGCAATGGCAAGGGCCAGATCTTCGTGAAGGGTGAGGTCATCAAGACTGTCCCTGAGAGCGAAATTGTTGAGACACTGATCGAAGAGGCTATGCGCATAGCTGAAGAGATGGGGGAGGCCGATGGCGAAGATGCTGTCAAGGGTAGCCCCGTGGTTAGCGTCTCGTAACGAGACTGCGCCGGGCGGAGTAACCGTCCGGATCCTGGAGGGCGCCGATACGGCGCAATTGCGCGCGCTTGCACTGGAAGACCCGGTGGCGAATGTGTTCATTCTGTCCCAGCTGGGTTCGCACGGGAGTGCCTCGCCGACGGCGGCGGGTGCCCGGATTTTCGGAGCGTTCGACGGCGGCACGCTCCTGGGTGCCTGTTGGGCCGGGGCGAACCTGGTGCCGGTCCAGCTGGATCCCGGGCTGGCCCCGTACATCGCCGAGGCGGTGCACCGGGCAGGCCGCCGCTACGCGTCGATCTTCGGTCCCGCCGAAACGGTGCTCGCGCTCCATGCGGCCTTGGTGCCGCACGGACACCTGCCCCACGAGGTGCGCGCCGAACAGCCTTTGATGGCCATCAGCGGCGAACCGGCCGTCCCGGCCAACCCGCAGCTCGGCTTCGGCGACATGGCCGACTTCGAGCTGATCCTGCCCGCCTGCGCCGCGATGTTCGAAGAGGAAGTGGGCTACTCGCCGTTCCTTGGCGGCGAGGACTTCTATAGCAGGCGGGTGGCCGGCCTGATCCGGCAGGGACATTCGCTGGTGCACATCGACGGCGGCCGGGTGCTCTTCAAGGCCGAGCTCGGAGCCGTGACTCCGGAGGTGAGCCAGGTACAGGGAGTGTGGCTCAATCCCGAGATCCGCGGACAGGGCCTGAGCGCCGGCTATATGGCCGCCGTCGTGCAGCTCGCGCGGACATTCGCCCCCGTCACCAGCCTCTACGTGAACCACTACAACCTGCGTGCGCGGGCTAGTTATGAACGGGTGGGATTCCAGCAGCTGGGAACCTTCGCTACTGTGCTCTATTAATGCAGGGGGCACTCGGAATGACCTGCAGCCAAACTGCAGGCCAACCGGCCCGTTCGCATCCTCTGGGGGAAGCATGACCACGCCACACCGCATTATCCTGGCCCTCGCGGCCGCCGCCGTCCTGTCCGTCTCGGCCTGCGCGGCCCCGGCCTCGGCGCCGTCCTCCGCGCCGGTCCAAAGCAAGACCCCCACACCGACGCCCACCCCGACCATGGCCTTCAAGAAATACACGAACGCCGAACTGGCGGAACTGTTCGAAAGCGTCGACAACGCCGAAGGGTCACCGTTCGTCGCGATGCCGGAAGACCAGCTGCTGAAGGGAGTTGACGCGGCCAAGAAGTTGCTCACGTCGGTGAAGGTCACCCCGGCCGTGTGCGGCGGTGCCGCCCTCACAGGTGGCTTCGAGGCAACTCAGGGGGCGAGCATGGCGGTTGCTACCTCGAGACCGTCGGGCAGCGCGTCACCGGTCCAGACGGTGAGCCTCGTTTCCGGCGTGGATCAGGCGAAGCTCTCGGCTCTTTTCGCCAAGGGAAAGGAACAGAGCAAGAAATGCGGGCGCGTCATTGTTGAAATGGCGGGCCGGAAGGCGGAATCCTCCGTCGTGGAGGTCCCTGTTGCCACGGCGACTCCTGGCTCTTTCGCCGTGAAGTCGACCACCACCAGCAGCGCGGGAGTGATCACCCAAATCACGGTGACTGCCATCAAGGGCGGCGTCGTGATCAACAGCATGTACGTCAGTACCGGCAACGTCGCCCTGGAGACAAAACAGGCCGCCGACACTCTCGACGACGTCGCAGCGCTCATCAAGTAAGCGCTTTGCCGCAGGCGACGCCCCGGACATCCCGCGCTCTCACGGGCCTTCCAAAGGCTCCGCGAGGTAGCGCCGGATGTTCGGGGCGACCAGCCTGACCACGTCCTCCGGCTCCGCCGAGGCCAGCGGCTCCAGCCGCACCACGTACCGCACCAGCATCAGGCCCACTACCTGTGTGGCCACGAGGTTTCCGCGCAATGCCCTTTCCTCCGGGGTGCCTGGAAGCCCGGTCATGATGCGCTGCAGGACGGTACGGGAGACCAGCTCGCGGAGCATCGCCGTCTTGGCCTTGGACCCGATGGTCCCACGCAGGAACGCCACCAGGCTGTGCTGGGCCGGACTCTCCCAGAGCCGCAGCACGGCCCGCACGATTTCCTCCGCGCGCTGCCCGGGGTCAAGGGATTCGACGCCGGCCAGGACCTGTGCCGGATCGGCCGGAAGGTCCACGCTGAGCGCGAAGAGCTCATCCTTGCCCTTGAAGAAGTGATGGACCAGGGCCGGATCCACCCCGGCCTCGCGGGCCACCTGGCGCAGGCTCGTGCCGTCGAAGCCGTGCTCCGCGAAGAGCCTGCGGGCCGTCCCCAGGATGAGTTCCCGCGAATCGTTCGAGCCGCCGCGGCGGCCCCGGCGGGACCCCGGCGCGGAACTGTGCAGCGAGGGAAGCCCACTCATCGGGTCTGCCGCCTGAGGGTCAGCGAGGCCAGCACCAGGACCACCAGCACGATGATCCCGATGGTCGTCGCGTCGTCCCACATGACGCGCGTGGCCTCGCTGTTGCCCGCGATTTCCTTGAGAGCGTCCACCGAGAACGTCAGCGGCATGACATTGGAAATGTTCTCCAGCACGTCGTTCATGCGCTCCCGCGCCACGAACAGGCCGCAGAGCAGGATCTGCGGAACCACCACCACGGGCATGAACTGCACTGCCTGGAACTCCGTGCGCGCGAAGGCCGAGCACAAAAGGCCCAGGGCGACCCCGAGCACCGCGTTGATCACGGCAATAATCACCACGTAACCCGGGCTGCCCTTGATGTCCAAGCCGAACACCCAGTACGCCACCGCGGTCGCCACGAGCGATTGCAGCGCCGCCATGATCGAGAACGCGATCGCATAGCCGAACAGCAGGTCCGCCTTGTGGATCGGCGTCGTCAGCAGGCGCTCGAGCGTCCCGGACGTCCGTTCGCGCAGCATGGTGATCGAGGTGACCAGGAACATCACCACGAACGGGAAGATCGCCAGCATCATCAGGCCCACACGGTCGAAGGTCCGTGGCATCCCGGGAGGCAGGGTTTCGTTCTCGTAGAGGTAGTACACGGCGGTCAGCAGCAGGGCCGGGACCACCAGGATCAATGCAATGCTGCGGCGGTCGTGCCGCAGCTGCTCCAGGACCCGCCGGCTGGTCGCCAGCATCATGCGGGGATTCATCACGCCACCTGGCTTTCATTGCGGTTCTGTCGGCTGGGCTTGTTTTCTGCCTCGCGGATCAGGTGCAGGAAAGCCTGTTCGAGGTCGGCGCTGCGGCCGCGTTCACCAAGTTCGGCCGGGGTGAGGCTGGCCATCAGCAGGCCCTCACGCAACAGCAGCAGCGAGGAGCAGTGGGAAGCCTCCTCCATCACGTGGCTGGAGACCAGCAGCGTGGTTCCGGCAGCCGCCATCGAGGCGAAGCGCTCCCACAGCTCCGCGCGCAGCACCGGGTCCAAGCCCACGGTTGGTTCGTCCAAGACCAGCAAGCTCGGGCGGGAAACCAAGGCACAGGCCAGCGACACCCGGCTGGACTCGCCTCCCGACAGGTCCGCGGTCCGCTGCCGGGCGAGGTCCTCGAGCCCGACGGCGGCGATCGCCTCGGCGGTGTCCGCCGCCGTCGCGCCGTGCATCGCCCCGAAGTACCGGACGTTCGCTTCGACGCTGAGGTCCGGATAGACGCTGGGGGACTGGGTGACATAGCCGACCTCATGCCGCAGGGCGGCGGAGCCGGCGGGCTTGCCCAGGACCGTGACGGTTCCGGAAGAAAGCCGCTGCGCCCCGACAATGGCCCGCATGAGCGTCGTCTTCCCGCTGCCGGAGGGGCCGAGCAGGCCGGTGATCCGGCCGGCGTCGATGGTGAAGTCCAGGCCCCGCAGGATCTTGGTCCGGCCGCGGTGGACGTGCAGTCCGCTGGCCTGGACGGCCGGCGGAACGGTGGGTGGTTCTGCTGCGTGCCGGTTCATGGCGTCCTCCAGGAATGAATTCATCACCTGATGAATTCAAGGTAGACCGGCCGCCGGTCACCGTCAATGGATCCTGCGCGGCGCCTGCACGGGGCCCGCGCGGCGGCGGGCGGCAAAGGGGCAGGCGGCCAGCCGGTAGATTAGTAGTCAGTAGTTTTTTGCCATCCCTTGCCACAGAAACGGATTTTGCCCGTGGTCGTTCGCCTCTCCCAGCTGTTCCTGCGCACCTTGCGTGAAGATCCCGTCGACGCCGAAGTCGCCAGCCACAAGCTGCTGGTACGTGCGGGCTACATCCGCCGCGCGGCTCCTGGCATCTACACCTGGCTGCCTCTGGGGCTGAGCGTGCTTCGCAAGGTCGAACAGATCATCCGCGAGGAAATGACCGCGATCGGCGCCCAGGAAGTGCACTTCCCGGCCCTGCTGCCCAAGGAGCCGTACGAGGCCACCAACCGCTGGACCGAATACGGCGAGGGCATCTTCCGGCTCAAGGACCGCAAGCAGGCCGACTACCTGCTCGCCCCCACGCACGAGGAAGTTTTCACCCTCCTGGTCAAGGACCTGTACTCCTCGTACAAGGACCTGCCCCTGAGCCTGTACCAGATCCAGAACAAGTACCGTGACGAGGCCCGTCCCCGCGCCGGCCTCCTCCGCGGCCGCGAGTTCATCATGAAGGACTCCTACTCCTTCGACGTGGATGACGCCGGCCTGGACGCCAGCTACGCCAAGCACCGCGCCGCCTACCTGAAGATCTTCGAACGCCTGGGCCTCGAGGTGGTCCCCGTTACCGCCACGGCCGGTGCCATGGGCGGGTCCAAGAGCGAGGAATTCCTGCACCCCACCGAGATCGGCGAAGACACCTTCGTCCGCTCCGCCGGCGGCTACGCAGCCAACGTCGAAGCCGTCACCACTGTGGCACCCGAGCCCATCGACTTCAGCAACGCCCCTGCGGCCCGCGTCCTGGACACCCCGGACACTCCCACCATCGAAACCCTCGTCGCCGCATCCAACGAGCTCGCCCCGCGCAGCGAAGCCGACGGCGGCGAATGGACTGCCGCCGACACGCTCAAGAACGTCGTCCTCGCCGTAACCCTGCCCACCGGTGAGCGCCAGCTCGTCGTCATCGGGGTCCCCGGCGACCGCGCCGTGGACCTCAAGCGGGTCGAAGCCAACATCGGTGCCTTCCTCCCGATTGCCGGCGAGATCGGCCTGGAAGCGGCCAACGAAGAGGACCTCAAGAAGAACCCTGCCCTCGTCAAGGGTTACATCGGCCCGGGCCTCTCCCTGGACGAGCCGCTGCTGGGCCTCGAAGGCAGCTCCAAGCTGCTGTTCCTGGTGGACCCGCGGATCGTGTCCGGCAGCAGCTGGGTGACCGGCGCCAACCTGGACGGCAAGCACGTCTTCGGCCTCGTCGCCGGCCGCGACTTCGGCTGGGACGGCGTCATCGAGTGCACCGAAGTGCGCGAAGGCGACCTCGCCCCGGACGGCAGCGGTCCGCTGGAACTGGCCCGCGGCATCGAGATGGGCCACATCTTCCAGCTCGGCCGCAAGTACGCCGAAGCCCTGGACCTGAAGGTCCTGGACCAGAACGGCAAGCAGGTCGTGGTGACCATGGGTTCCTACGGCGTCGGCGTCACCCGCGCGGTGGCTGCGCTGGCCGAATCCAACAACGACGAACGCGGCCTCGTCTGGCCGCGTTCCGTGGCGCCCGCTGACGTCCACGTCGTCGCCGTCGGCCGAGGCGAGGAAATCTTCGCCGCCGCGGAGAAGCTGTCGGCAGAACTGGAAGCCGCCGGCCTGGATGTCATTTACGACGACCGTCCCAAGGTTTCCCCCGGCGTGAAGTTCGGCGACGCCGAACTGGTGGGTGTTCCCACCATCCTGGCCGTCGGCAAGGGCCTGGCGAGCGGCGTCGTGGAGATCAAGGACCGCCGCAGCGGCGAGGCTGAGGACGTCGCCGTCGAAAAGGCCGTGGACTACGTGGTCAACGCCGTCCGCCAGAAGTGATTTCCGGCTTCGAATCGATCGAGGCCGCCACGCTCATCATGATCGTGGTGGCCGGCTTCGCCGCCGGCTGGGTGGACGCCGTGGTGGGTGGCGGGGGACTGATCCAGCTCCCCGCCCTCCTGCTGGTCCCGGGCATCACCCCGGTCCAGGCGCTGGCCACCAACAAGATGGGCTCCATCTTCGGGACCGCCACCAGCGCCACCACCTACTACCGCAGGGTCGGCCCGGACCTGAAGACTGCTGTGCCGATGGCGGTGATCGCCCTCGCCGGAAGCTTCGGCGGGGCGCTGCTCGCGGCTAACCTGCCCGCCTCGGTGTTCAAGCCGATCATCGTGGTGGCGCTGGTCGTCGTCGCGCTGTTCACCGCCCTGCGGCCCAACGCCGGCGAGCTCACCGCCCTCCGGCACTACGGCCACCGGCACTATGTGGTGGCATGCCTGATCGGTGCGGTGATCGGCTTCTATGACGGGCTGATCGGCCCCGGCACCGGCTCCTTCCTGGTGATCGCCCTCGTCTCCGCGATGGGTTACGCCTTCCTCGAAGCCAGTGCCAAGGCCAAGATCGTCAACATGGCCACCAACGCCGGGGCGCTCCTGTTTTTCCTGCCGCACGGCTCCCTCCTGTGGGGCGTCGGCCTGCTCCTGGGCGCGGCCAACATGGCCGGTGGCTACCTTGGCGCCCGGACCGCCGTGAAGAAGGGCAGCAAGTTCGTCCGCGTGGTGTTCCTGCTGGTGGTGGCCGCCCTGATCATCAAGCTCAGCATCGACGTCTGGCAGGACCTGGCCTAAACGGCGCTACGGTGCCTTGCCGGCGTCGGCCGTACGTTCGACGGCGGCAAGGATGGCCGCGCCGAGCTCTTCCGGGCGGGTGAACTGCGGCCAGTGTCCGGTGGGCAGGTCCACGTACTCCACGTCCTTCATGCGGGCGAGCTCGGCGGTGAACGGCGAACCGGCCGCCATCCACTCATGGAGCATGCTGGACGGGAACTCGCAGGCGATGATCGTGGCCGGGACGTCATACCGCCGCTCGTCCTGCAGTCGCTGCTTGTCGAAAGCCACGCCCTTGGGCTGGGGGATGGCGCGGTTGCGGAACATCTCGCGGAGCTCTGCGTCCAGGTCCACGAGGTCGGCGTCCTCGAAGACGTCCCATGCGGGCAAGGGGATGTCGTCGCCCACAACCGGCAGTTCGTCGTTGATCACCCCGCCCTCGCCGAGCGGACCGCTGTCCACATAGATGGCACGCGCCACGCGCTCCGGGCGGGCATCCAGCACGCCGTGGATGATGGCACCGCCGCCGGAGTGGCCTACGAGCACCACCGGACCTTCGGCGTTGTCCACCGCAGCGGTCACTGCATCGATGTGGTCCCGCAGGCCGATTCCGGCGCGCGGGGCATTAACAGACTCAAGGCCCGGCAAGGTCAAAGGCGTGACCCGGTGGCCGGCGTCGACGAGCGGCGGGGTCACCTCCGACCAGGACGAGGCATCCAACCAGAACCCGGGAACAAGGATGATTTCCATGGTCCGTACCCTACGACGGGCCACTGACAAGAAGCCATGTCTTCGCGCAGCACACAGGCGTAGCATGCTCGCATGTGGGCCGATTCCGGTGAGTACGAGCGGGTTCTCGGGCGGGCAGCGGAGCACGCCAAAGAATGGTTGCAGGCGTTGCCGGGGCGGACCGTGCGGCCGACCCTCACAGCAGACCAGATCGCGGAAATGTTCGGCGGGCCCCTGCCGGCGGAGGGCATGGATCCGGAGAAGCTCATCGACTTCCTGGCCCGGAACGCCGAGCCCGGCCTCATGGCCATGCAGTCCGGCCGTTTTTTCGGCTGGGTGATCGGCGGTACCTTGCCGTCGGCCATGGCGGCGGACTGGCTCGTCTCGGCATGGGACCAGAACACCGGGCTGCGCTTTGCCACGCCGGCCACGGCGGGGATCGAACAGGCCGCTGGCCAATGGCTGCTGGAGCTCCTGGGACTACCGGAAGGCTCCGACGTCGGATTCACCACCGGGGCGAGCATGGCCAATTTCACCGCCTTGGCGGCGGCGCGCTGGCGCCAGCTGGAGGCCGCCGGCTGGGATGTGAACGCCAATGGCCTCAACGGCGCCCCGGCGCTGCGGGTCCTGGTCGGGGCCGAGCGCCACGAGAGCCTGGACATGGCGCTGCGCTTCCTCGGACTCGGCGCACCGGAGGTGGTTTCGGCGGACGCCCAGGGCAGGATCGAGGGGCCGGCGCTGCGCCGCGCCCTCGAGTCCGGCAGCGGGCCCGCGATCGTCTGCCTGCAGGCCGGGAATCTCCATTCAGGCGCCTTCGATCCGTTCGCCGAAGCCATCGCCGCCGCGAAGGAGCACGGCGCGTGGGTCCACGTTGACGGTGCCTTCGGGCTCTGGGCGGCCGCGGTGCCGGAGCTGCGGCCGCTGTGGGACGGGGTGGCCCTGGCCGATTCCTGGGGGACCGACGCCCACAAGACCCTGAACGCCCCGTACGACGCCGGGATCGTGGTGGTGCGCGACGTCGCCGCACTGCGCCCCGCCATCGGCATGCACGCCGAGTACCTGCCGCAGGACAGCCACGGGCCGGGGGACCCGATGGAAAAGTCGCCGGAACTGTCCCGCCGTGCCCGCGGGGTTCCAGTCTGGGCCGCGTTGCGCGCCCTGGGGGCCGACGGCGTCCGCGCCCTGGTTGCCGGACGTGCGGCCTGCGCGGCGGAACTGGCAGCCCGCCTCACCGCCGTGCCCGGCGTCGAGGTGCTCAACGACGTCGTCTACACGCAGCTGTCCCTGGCCTTCGGCAACGACGCCCGCACGAGGGCCGTGACCGACTACATCATGGCCGACGGCAGGGTGTGGATGTCCGGCTCCCGCTGGCACGGCAGGGACATCCTCAGAGTCTCGGTCAGCAACTGGTCCACTGACAGCGATGACCTGGATACGGCCGTGCAGACCATCAGGGACGCCCTTGCCGCGACGGCCTAGTTCGCGGCCGCCTAGCTAAGGGCGACGCCTAGCTCAGGGCGGCGCCACCAGGGGCCGGCAATTCGTGGGCGGCGGGCAGGCCCTCCAAGGTCCGCCCGGCCAGGGTGCTGGCAACCCACAAGGAGCGGGCGAGGTCGCCGTCGTGCCCGGGCTTCGCGGCGTACCACAGCGCGTTCTCCACCTCCCGGGTGAGGCTCCATTGCCGGGCCGTTTCCGGGTCCAACCCCGCGGCGTTGCTGAAGTCGTGGCAGCGCTCGAGAAGCGCCAGCTCGGGGGAGGACTGCGGCAGCTCGCCAATCCGGTTCCACAGCACGGGGGCAACCCCGAACTCGGCCTCACCGATCACCGGCTGCGGATCGATGGCGCGGTAGCTGCCGGCGTCGGGAGCATCACCGGTTCCGGGAAGGGGAAGGATGTTCATGAAATGGAGGTCGGCGTGGACCAGGACGTCCTTGCCCGCCCGCCGGCCCACGGCGCCGCGGGTCTGGCACACCTCCAGGGCAGCTTCCAGGAGCCAGCGGGGGAACGGCCGGCCAAGTTGTTCCCAGTCGGCGGGAAGCTCGTCGCTCCAGCGCTCGGCCTTCGCCGCCGCGTGCTCGAACTCTTCCCAGACCGGGCCGTCGCCGGAATCAATGCTGAGTTCCCGCATCACCGTCCCCCAGGCGTCGCGCGCGTGGTCCAGCGGAACATCCTGCAGCCAGCGGCCGGCGTCGAGACGCTCCAGGAGCATGGCACATGTTTCCTGCTCCGCTTCGAGCAGGCGCACCGCGCCATGGCCGTTCCACAACGCCAGGGCGTGGCTTTCAGTCAAGGCCTCGGGGTGCGGAAACGCGACCTTAAGCACAACGGCCACGCCGTCCCGCAATACCGGCACCACGATTCCGCCGTGGCCGTTCCACGGCTCCGCCCCGGCGGGAAGATCGAGGGTCAGCTCCCAGCGCTCCATGCCCGCCTCGAGGTAGCCGGGAAGCGCAGCCAGCCACGCCCTGCCCTCCGCGGTACGCGAATAGCGGGCCCGCAGATCGGCCGGGACCGGAATATGGCTGCTCATACCCGTCAGCCTATCGCCACCCCTTTCTCGGGCCCGGGAACCCCGTCGCGGCCCCATGGAGCGGCGGGAGGTGTCTAAGCCTCAGATGATCCCGCTGGACCCCAGCAGGCTGCCGAGGCTGAATGTCGCTGCCAGGGCAAGGGCGCCGCCAACTACCACGCGGACGGCGGCCCGCGTCCTGGAGCTGCCGCCGATCCAGGCACCCACCGCACCGGTCAGCGCCAGCGCCAGTAGCACCGAAGCGAACGTCAATGGTACCCGCAAAGCCGGCGGGGGAAGGAGGATTGAAAGCAAGGGGAGCAGGGCACCCAGGGTGAAGGCGACCGCGGACGCGAACGCGGCGTGCCATGGGCTCACGATGCCGTCCTCGTCGATGTTCAGCTCGGCGGACAGATGGGCCGCGAGGGCGTCGTGGGCGGTCAGTTCCTTCGCCACGGTCCAGGCTGTCCCGGAGGTGAGCCCCTTGGCCTCATAGATGGCGGCCAGTTCGGCCAGTTCCTCTTCGGGCTGTTCCTCGAGTTCCCGGCGTTCCTTCTCGATCAGGGCCTTTTGGCTGTCGCTTTGGCTGCTGACGGACACATACTCGCCCAGAGCCATCGACACCGCACCGCCCAGTGCGCCCGCCGCGCCGGCTGCGAGGATCGCACCCGTGTTGGTGGTGGCACCGGCCACGCCGACCACGATCGCCGCAACCGAAACAATCCCGTCGTTGGCCCCGAGGACGCCGGCCCGCAACCAGTTCAGGCGCCGGGCGATGTCATTCTCGTGCGGTTCGTTGTCGTGATGCGAGGCCTTTTCCGTGGATGCCATGGCTCCAGCCAAGCACCCCAGGGCGGCGGGCGCCAGCGAAGTAAGGCTGGCCTACCGCTGGGGAGCGGAGGTGCTTTCCGGAAGTCCCGGCAAGGCCGCAGGGTCGACGGGCAGGCCAGGCAGTGCTCCCGGCAGCGTGCCCCAGGATTCCAGCCGACGGGCACCGTCCAGCAATCCGGCCATGGCCCATCGGCGGGTTTCGCCGTCCGAAAGTGCCACCAGTTCGCCGTAGGCAGCGAGCGTGGCCGACTCCTGTTCCCCGAGCGCCGCGGCTGCCTGGGTCCCGAAGTCCGCCGGCAGCCGGTACCCGGCTTCGCGCGGCGGCGGTTCGGTGCAGTGCACGCGGGCCAGGGCCTCGGCCTCGCGCAACAGCTCCTGGTGGCGGGCGAGATCCCCGGCGGCCGTTCCGGCATCGGGTCCGTCAAGCCGGGTGAGGGCGACCTGGTAGACGTAGACAGCCTTCTGTTCGGCGCCCACGACGGCGGCCAGTGCGTCTCCGGCGCCCGCCGGGTCAGCCTCGCCGGCCGGAGGCGCTGCCGTCGTCGTGCCCGCGCCGGAAGTGCAGGTGGGCGGCGCTGCGGGGGAGGGCGCCGCCGTCGGAAGAGCCAGGGAAGGTCCGGCCGGCGCGGGCAGTCCCCACGCCCCTGCCAGCCGTACCGACTCCAGCAGCTGCGCTGTGCCGACGGCGGCAAGCAGGCGGGCCGTCCCGCCGTCGCTCTTTCCGGCGTCGGCCAGGCGTTGCGCCGCACTGCGGGAGAGCCCGGCGAGGAACGCGGCTTTCGAAGAAGGCCCCGCGGGAGCCGAGGAGACCGCAGCGGACCAAGCAGCAGTGGGCGACGCCGGGGCAGGGGCGAGCAGCGCCCGCGCCTGGGTTTCCAGCAGCGCCGCCGTGGCAGGCGCGCTGCCGGCGGCCGAGGCGTCCACCAGCAGCGCGCGGGTTTCGGCGTAGGCGGCGGCCTTCGCGGCTTCGGAAAACGGCGGCTCCGGGGCAGGCCCGTCGTTGGCCGGCAGCAGCACCGCCCCGGTGCCCAGGACGAGGACTGCGAGCAAAGACACAAGCACGGCCTTCACCCAGCCGTGGGGCCCATGGTTTTCCGCAGGGCGCTCCGGATTTTCCGCAGTCTCGTCATTCACAACAGTCCATGGTGTCATGTGCAGGGGCCGCCGGCGGAACCGCGGTGCACCACCTCGCCGTGAAACTCGATACCCTAGTACTCACAACAACATCGAACGGGAGGCGGCTGGCCAGTGAGTGATTCGGAAGCCAGGACTTCAACAGACCAGGCTGGAGCACAGGCGGCAGCCGCCGGCAACCCCGAAGAAAGCAGGCTCAAGGCACTGCTGGAACCAGTGGTCCAGGCCAGCCGGCTATACCTTGAAGACGTCACCGTCCAGGTCGCAGGTTCGCACCGCACGGTCCAGGTGGTCATCGACCTCCCGCAGGAGGAAACCGGCGGCGTGAGCCTTGACGTCATCGCCGAGATCTCCCGGGCCCTGTCCGATGTGTTGGACAACGATCCCCACGACGACGGCCGGCCGTACGACCTCGAAGTCTCCTCGCCCGGCGTTTCCCGTCCGCTGACCGAGCCCCGCCACTGGCACCGCGCACGCGGCCGCATGGTCAAGGTCAACGTCATCCAGGGCGAAAACCTCACCGGAAGGATCCAGTCCGTCGACGACGACGGCGTGACCCTGATTCCGGAACTCGAGGTCAAGAAGGGGATGAAGCCCAAGCATGGCGACCCCGTGAAGCTTCCTTTCGACAGGATCCGGCAAGGAAAAGTCGAAATTGAATTCAGCCACCTCGACGAGGCCGGGCTGGTAGACGAACACGATGGACCTTCCGAGGAGGCCTGATGGATATTGACATGAGCGCGCTGAGACTACTGGAGCGTGAGCGCGAAATCCCGCTGGACCTCCTGATCCCCACCATCGAACAAGCCCTCCTGGTGGCCTACCACAAGACGCCCGGCGCCTACGAAAAGGCCCGTGCCGAGCTGGACCGCAAGAGCGGCCACGTGACCATCTGGGCCACCGAGTTCAACGACGACGGCGAAGCTGTCGGCGAGTTCGAGGACACCCCGGACGGTTTCGGCCGGATCGCGGCCAGCACCGCTCGCCAGATCATCCTGCAACGCCTGCGCGACGTCGAGGACGACAACGTCCTGGGCGAATTCAAGGGCCGCGAAGGCGAACTGGTGGCAGGCCTGATCCAGCAGGGCAACAACCCGCACATGATCCAGGTCAACCTCGGCACCGTCGAGGCCCTCCTGCCGCCGCCCGAACAGGTTCCCGGCGAGAAGTACACCCACGGCAGCCGCCTGCGCGCCTACGTGGTGGACGTACACCGCGGTGCCAAGGGCCCCTCGATCACACTGTCCCGTTCGCACCCCGGCCTGGTCCGGAAGCTGTTCGAACTGGAAGTTCCGGAGATCGCGGACCGTTCGGTCGAGATCGTTGCCCTGGCCCGTGAAGCCGGCCACCGGACCAAGATGGCCGTCAAGGCCAACGTCGCGGGCATCAACGCCAAGGGCGCGTGCATCGGCGAAATGGGTTCCCGCGTGCGCGCCGTCATGACCGAACTGAATGACGAAAAGATCGACATCGTCGACTTCAGCGACGATCCTGCGACCTTCATCGCCAACTCGCTGTCGCCATCGCGTGTGAATTCTGTCACCATCATCGACGAGTCCACCCGCTCCGCCCGCGTAGTGGTCCCGGACTACCAGCTGTCGCTCGCGATCGGCAAGGAAGGGCAGAATGCCCGCCTCGCGGCCAAGTTGACCGGCTGGCGCATCGACATCGTCTCCGACGCCGCGCAGGGCCACGGCAACTAGCCGGCCGGCAGGTCCCTTCGGAAGCCCGGCCGCGCCGTCCCCGGATTCGGTGGCCGGGCACCCGGGGGACTAGACTGGTTGGAGCCGGGCTTGCGTCCGGTATCCGTTTTCCTTGGCGCTGCGTTGATTTGCGTTGCTTTGAATTAAGTGGCGCCGCCCCTCGGGGCGGCCTGCCCTTCCGGGCGGTGCCGGGAAACAGGAACGAAGAAGGACGGGTATAGGACACTGAGGATGGTTGAACACCCAGTGGCCGCACCCCTTTCAAGCGGGCACCAGCCCGTGCGGACCTGCATCGGATGCCGGAAACACGGAGCACGGAATGAGCTGATCCGGCTTGTCGCCGAAGGCGGCGGGTCACCCGTCGTCCTGGTGGATGTACGACGCCGGATGGCTGGCCGGGGTGCGTGGCTGCACCCCAGCGGCAACTGCCTGATGCTGGCAACCAAACGGCGCGCCTTCGCCCGGGCCCTCGCGGGCGCGAGCGACACAGCCGCCGTCGAACGCTACCTCGCAGGCATGCCACCCGCGGAGGCTCCGGCCGCCGCGGAACAACCGTCCAAACCTGAAAGCGGGTCAGAAAACTGATGGAAACCCGATGAGTTCCCAGCGATGAGTACGCAACGATGACAACTTTGTTGCGCTCTGCACAGGGCCTTGCAGCTGCATGCGCGGCGGAGGCCCGCAGTAAGAAGTAGACGGTTCGTACCTGGCTCGGTGCGGACCGAGACAGGAGAAAAGTGGCCAAGTACCGCGTCCACGAGCTCGCGAAAGAGCTCGGAATCACCTCCAAGGAAGCAGTGACCAAACTGCAGGAACTGGGCGAATTCGTCCGTTCCGCTTCCTCCACCATCGAAGCTCCCGTTGTGCGGAAGCTTCGCAACGCCTACCCGGGTGCCGGCGCCGCCAAGGCAGACGCCCCCGTGGCGCCCAAGGCCCCCGCCGCCCCGAAGGCTCCGGTAGCCTCGAACGCACAGGCAGCTCCGGTTGCCTCGCGCCCGGGTCCGGTTCCCGGTCCGGCCGCGCCCAAGGCTCCCGCGCCGGCAGCACCTGCTGCTCCGGCTGCGCCCAGCGCTGCAGCCCCGGCAAACCCCGTTTCCGCCAAGCCCGGCGCTCGTCCGGCTCCGCGCACCGAAGCTCCGGCTCCGTCACGTCCGGGCCAGGCTCCGCGCCCCGGCGGCCCCCGTCCGGGCAACAACCCCTTCGCAACGTCCCAGGGCATGCCCCGCGGCCGCGGTGAAGGCGACCGTGCTCCGCGCCCGGGCAACAACCCCTTCGCAACCTCCCAGGGCATGCCGCGTCCCGGCGGCGCCCGCACGGAAGGCGAACGTCCCGGCGGTCCGCGTCCTGCAGCAGCTGGCGCCGGCGGTCCCCGTCCGGCAGCCGGTGCAGGCGGACCCCGCCCCGGCGCACCGCGTCCGGGCGCCCCGCGCCCCGGCGCACCGCGTCCCGGCGGCCCCCGCCCGACTCCGGGCATGATGCCCAACCGCACCGAACGTCCGGCGCCTGGCGCAGGCCGTCCGGGCGGTGCCGGTCGTCCCGGCGGCCCCGGCCGTCCGGGCGGTGCTCCCGGCACCGGCGGCGGCGGAGCTCCCGCAGGCGGCGGCTTCGGCAAGGGCGGCCGCGGCCGCGGCGGTACCCAGGGTGCCTTCGGCAAGGGCGGCGCAGGCCGTGGCAAGCAGCGTAAGTCGAAGCGTGCAAAGCGTCAGGAACTGGAGCAGATGAGTGCTCCGTCCCTGGGCGGCGTTTCGGTGCCCCGCGGCGACGGCAACACTGTTGTCCGCCTCCGCCGTGGCTCCTCCATCACGGACTTCGCCGACAAGATCGAGGCAAACCCCGCTGCACTGGTGACCGTGCTGTTCCACCTGGGTGAGATGGCCACCGCCACGCAGTCCCTCGACGAGGACACCTTCGCCCTGCTGGGCGAGGAACTGGGCTACAAGGTCCAGGTCGTGTCTCCGGAAGACGAAGAGCGCGAGCTGCTGGATTCCTTCGACATCGACCTCGACGCCGAACTGGAAGCCGAAGGCGACGACGTCCTCGAACCGCGCCCGCCGGTAGTCACGGTCATGGGCCACGTCGACCACGGTAAGACCCGACTGCTGGATGCCATCCGCAAGACCAACGTGGTGGCCGGCGAGCACGGTGGCATCACCCAGCACATCGGTGCCTACCAGATCAGCCATGAGCACGAAGGTGCCATGCGCGACATCACCTTCATTGACACCCCCGGTCACGAGGCGTTCACCGCCATGCGTGCCCGTGGTGCGAAGGTCACCGACATCGCCATCCTGGTGGTCGCGGCCGACGACGGCGTCATGCCGCAGACGGTCGAAGCGCTCAACCACGCCCAGGCTGCCAACGTGCCGATCGTCGTCGCGGTCAACAAGATCGACAAGGACGGCGCCAACCCGGACAAGGTCAAGGGCCAGCTCACCGAGTACGGCCTGGTTCCCGAAGAATATGGTGGCGACACCATGTTCGTTGAGGTCTCTGCCCGCCAGAACCTCAACATCGACGAACTGATCGACGCCGTGCTGCTCACCGCGGATGCCGCGCTCGACCTGCGCGCCAACCCGGACAAGGACGCTCGCGGTATCGCGATCGAAGCCAACCTGGACAAGGGCCGCGGTTCCGTGGCCACCGTCCTGGTGCAGTCCGGTACCCTGGCCGTCGGCGACACCATCGTTGCCGGCACCGCCCACGGCCGTGTCCGTGCAATGTTCGACGAGGACGGCAACGCCCTCGACGTCGCGCTGCCGTCCCGCCCGGTCCAGGTCCTCGGCCTGTCCAACGTGCCGCGCGCCGGTGACACCTTCCTGGTGACCCCGGACGAGCGTACGGCCCGCCAGATCGCCGAAAAGCGCGAGGCAGCCGACCGCAACGCGGCACTGGCCAAGCGCCGCAAGCGGATCAGCCTGGAAGACTTCGACAAGGCCGTTGCCGAAGGCAAGATCGACACCCTCAACCTCATCCTCAAGGGTGACGTATCCGGTGCCGTGGAAGCCCTCGAAGACGCCCTGCTCAAGATCGATGTGGGCGACGAGGACGTGCAGCTGCGCGTCATCCACCGCGGTGTGGGTGCCATCACGCAGAACGACGTCAACCTCGCCACCGTGGACAACGCGATCATCATTGGCTTCAACGTCAAGCCGGCTGAGCGCGTTGCTGAACTGGCCGACCGCGAAGGCGTGGACATGCGCTTCTACTCGGTCATCTACTCGGCGATCGACGACATCGAGCTCGCACTCAAGGGCATGCTCAAGCCGGAGTACGAAGAATTCCAGCTGGGTACCGCCGAGGTCCGCGAAGTCTTCCGTTCCTCCAAGTTCGGAAACATCGCCGGCTCGATCGTCCGCTCGGGCATCATCCGCCGTAACACCAAGGCGCGCGTATCCCGCGACGGCAAGGTCATCGGCGAGAACCTCACGGTTGAGACGCTCAAGCGCTTCAAGGACGACGCCACCGAGGTCCGCACGGACTTCGAGTGTGGTATCGGCCTGGGGTCCTTCAACGACATCGCCGAAGGCGACATCATTGAGACCTTCGAGATGCGCGAGAAGCCGCGCGTCTAAGGTAACTATCGGCCGGGGCGCCTCACCTGCCGCTACGGCGGTATGGGGGCCCCGCCCCTTCGCCGGAAGGCTCACGATCTGCGATCGTGAGCCTTCCGGTTCAGAAAGGCCCGATGCCACTCCCGGGCCCCCCCATGCCGCCTTCGCGGCTTGGGCGTCCGGCAGTCCGTCTAGACTCGCCTGAGGCGGGTGGCACCTTACAGAACCCGGGTACGTCAGCCGCTGTCGCCGTCGTACCCCAGATTTTTTAGGAGTGGAAATGGCTGATCCCGCACGGGCTGCCAAGTTGGCGCAGCGGATTAAGGTTGTTGTTGCCGAGGCGTTGGGCCGGCGGGTCAAGGATCCGCGGGTGGGCGCCATCACGATTACGGATGCCCGGGTCACCAACGATCTCCAGCATGCCACCGTGTATTACACCGTCTTCGGCGACGAAGTCGCCCACGCCGACGCTGCCCGGGCACTGGAAAAGGCCAAGGGCGTCCTCCGGCAGGAGGTGGGCCGGAACATCACCGTGCGCCTGACCCCCACCCTCGAGTTCGTCCCGGACATGGTGCCCGTCAACGCCTCCAACCTGGAGGAACTGCTGCGCACCGCCAAGCAGCGCGATGCCGAGGTGGCCGCCCTCAGGGCCGGTGCCAAGCACGCCGGCGACGCCGACCCCTATAAGAGCGACGCGCCCCGCGATGAAGACATCGACGAGGACGACTTCGACGAAGAGGACATCGACCTCCGGGACGATGAGGACATCGACGAGGACAACGGCCGCTAACGGCCCTCAATGTCACGGAAAGCCGGACCCGGTGGGGTCCGGCTTTTCTGCATCCAAAAGGGCCGGCGCTGGCTAAGATCGGAGCATGACTGCGGATCCTGACCCCGGACGCTATCTGGAACACGCCATCCGGCTCGCCGTGCAGAACGTCGACGACGGCGGCGGGCCGTTCGGCGCCGTCGTGGTCACGGCCGACGGAACCGTCCACGAAGGCAGCAACCGGGTCACCCGCGACAACGACCCCACCGCGCACGCCGAGGTGGTGGCCATCCGCCGCGCAGCCGCGGCCAGCGGCACCTTCGACCTCAGCGGCGCCGTCCTCTACGCCAGCTGCGAACCCTGCCCCTTGTGCCTGTCCGCAGCCCTGTGGGGCAGGATAGATCGTGTCTACTTCGCCGCCGACCGGCACGGTGCCGCCCGCGCCGGCTTCGACGACGCCGTGTTCTACGAGTACTTCGACGGCGGCCGCCCGGAACTGCTGCCCGTCCAGCACACAGAGGTCGACGGCGCCGAGGCGCCTTTCGACGCATGGCGGCACAACGAGCAGCGCACCGAGTACTAGATATACTGGGAGGCGTGCTTTCTGGACTGGTGATTGTCGACAAACCGCAGGGATGGACCAGCCACGACGTGGTTGGACGGATGCGGAGGCTGGCCGGTACCCGGAAAGTCGGCCATGCCGGGACCCTGGATCCCATGGCCACCGGCGTCCTCGTCCTCGGCATCAACAAGGCCACCCGGCTGCTGAGCTTCATCGTCGGAACCACCAAGAGCTATTCCGCCACCATACGCCTGGGTGAAGCCACCATCACCGACGACGCCGAAGGCGAAGTCACCGCCGCCCACAGCGCCGAGGCTGTGGACGAGGCGGGCATCAATGGGGGAATCGAGGCCCTGCGCGGCGCCATCCAGCAGGTCCCCAGCAGTGTCAGCGCCATCAAGGTCAACGGCGAACGCTCCTACGCCCGCGTCCGTTCCGGCGAGGAAGTGAAGCTCGCCGCCCGGCCGGTCACCATCCACCGCTTCGACGTGCTGGACATCCGCAGGGTCGACGGCGGCCGCGTCGTCGACGTCGACGTCGAGGTCGACTGTTCCTCCGGGACGTACATCCGGGCCCTGGCCCGCGACCTCGGCGAGGCGCTCGGCGTCGGCGGCCACCTGACCGCACTGCGCCGCACCAAGGTGGGCCCCTACACCCTGGAGCAGGCCCGCACCCTGGAGGAACTGGCTGAGGAACTGGATGTCCTGGAGATGTCCGAGGCCGCCCGCGCCCTTATGCCCAGCCGCGAGTTGAGCGAAGCCGAAAGCATCGAGATCTCCTACGGCCGCCGCATCGCCGCCGGAGCTGCCGCGGGAACCCCGGACGCGGCCACCGCCGACAACCCGGTAGCCGCCTTCGCCCCGTCCGGCGAGCTGGTGGCGCTGCTGGCCGACGCCGGCAGCCACGCCAAACCCGTCCTGGTCTTCGCGCTGGGCAACGAGAAGCCGGGCAATGAAAAACCGGGAAACGAAAAGGCGGCTGGCTGAGCGTGGACGGCTACTTTTACGCGGTGCTGGCCGTCGGCCTCATCTCCACCATTACCTGCCTCGTGGCGGGCCTGATGAAGAAGGCCCCGAACGACATCACCATCCTCTCGGTGGCCGCCGTCGAACTCGTCCTGCTGGTCTACCTGGTGGGCTCCATCATCCGGGTGATCGCGGGGGAGCGGATAGCGGGGGAGGCCTGGGAGTTCTGGGGCTACCTCGCCACCGCCCTCATGCTCCCGCTGGGCGCCGTGTACTGGTCCATCCTGGAACGGACCCGCTGGAGCAACTTCGTCCTGGCCGCCGTCGGCGTCACCGCGCTGGTAATGGCCGCCCGCATGAACCAGATCTGGTACTGACATGAAAGAAGCACCGAAGGTGTCCACAGAGACCACGTCCAAGAAGAAGCGGGCAGCGACAAGCCGGGATACCCGCAACACCGGCCCCGGGCGGCTGCTGATCGCCGTCTATGCGGTGTTCGCGATCTCCGCGACGGCCCGCGCCGGCTACCAGATCGCCACCAAATTCGCCGAAGCGCCGCTGGCGCACATCCTCTCGGCTTTCGCCGCCATCGTGTACCTGGTGGCCACCGTGTCCCTCGCCAAGCCCGGCCGCACCTGGTTCAAGGTGTCCCTGGCCGCGGTGCTGGTGGAACTCGTGGGCGTGATCGTGGTCGGCGCGTTCAGCCTGTTCGACCCCGTGGCCTTCCCGCACGACACCGTCTGGTCCCTCTTCGGTCGCGGCTATGGCTTCGTGCCCCTGGTCCTGCCGATCCTTGGGCTGCTGTGGCTGAACAAGCGCCGGCCCGGCAAGGCGGACGTACCTTCGGCGAACGCGCAGTAACTGAACGGGTACCCTTAGAGAGTTCCGGCGCCGGACCAGGCCGCCGGTGGTAGTGAACAGCCAGTGATTGGCTGAACAGCAGCAAAAGGCGAGGTTGATGGTCCACATCTGGAACGATCCCAGCGAAGTCCCCGAAGACTTCGGCCCCAGTGTCGTTACCATCGGAAATTTTGACGGCGTCCACCGCGGGCACCAGGAGGTCCTCGCGCACCTCCTGAGCACTGCCGCCCAGCGCGGCAGCCGCTCCGTCGTCGTCACCTTCGACCCCCACCCGGCCCAGGTCCACCGCCCGGAATCGGCGCCGGAACTGCTGATGGGTTTGCAGGACAAGCTGGACGCCTTGGCGCAGACCGGCGTCGAGGCCGTTCTGGTGATGAAGTACAACCTGGACCTGGCCGGGATGAGCCCCGAGGAATTCGCCCGGGGCGTGCTGGTGGACGGCCTGCACGCCGCCCACGTTGTGGTGGGACACGACCTCCGCTTTGGTGCCGGTAACTCCGGCGACGTGGTCACCATGCAGGAACTGGGCAAGGTGTTGGGCTTCGACGTCACGGTGGTCGACGAGTACGGGGCCGGCGGGGCACCGCTTGAGGGCGAGGACGGCCGCTGGCACGACGGCGACTCCGGCCGCCGGTGTTCCTCCACCTGGGTGCGCGAGGCCCTTGCCGAGGGCGACGTCGCCACCGCCACCGCGGTGCTCGGCCGGCCGCACCGGATGCGCGGCGAAGTGGTGCACGGCGCCGCCCGCGGCCGCGCCCTGGGATTCCCCACCGCCAACCTGGCGCACGACGCCAGCGGCTATGTCCCGGCCGACGGCATCTACGCCGGCTGGCTCGTCGACCCCGCCGGCACCCGCTGGCCGGCCGCCATTTCCGTCGGTTCCAACCCGACCTTCGACGGCGTCAGCCGGCAGGTTGAGGCGCACGTCATCGACCGTCCGGAGGAAGCCGTGGAGGCCTTTGATCTCTACGGCCAGACAGTGATTGTCGAATTCACCGCGCGGCTGCGCGGCATGGTCGCGTACCGTGGGCCGGAAGCCCTTGTGGAGCAGATGCGCCTGGACGTCATCCAGGCCCGGAACATCCTGCTGACCCGCAACACGGAGGATACGGCCGCACAATGAGCGTCGAGAAGAACACCCGCCCGCTTGAGGACGGAATCGTCCGGGACTTCAGCACCCGGATGAGCTACGGCTCGTACCTGCAGCTGCCGGTGCTGCTCAGCGCACAGCAACCGGTCAGCAAGCCCGAGCACCACGACGAACTGTTGTTCATCATCCAGCACCAAACCACCGAACTGTGGCTGAAGCTCGTGCTCCACGAGCTCCGCAGCGCCGCCGCGTGGCTTCGCTCCGACGAGCTCGGCGCAGCGCTCAAGGCCATCGCCCGGGTCAAGCACATCCAGAAGACCCTCACCGAGCAGTGGTCCGTCCTGGCCACCCTGACGCCCACCGAGTACTCCGAGTTCCGCGGCTTCCTGGGCAACTCCTCCGGGTTCCAGTCCGCCCAGTACCGTGCCGTGGAGTTCGCACTCGGCAACAAGAACGCCAAGATGATCCCCGTGTTCGAGTCCGATCCGGAGGCAAAGGCCATGCTGGAGGAACTCCTGCACGCGCCAAGCATCTACGACGAATTCCTGTCCTACCTGCACCGGCAGGGCTTTGAGGTGCCCGCCTCAGTCCTGGAACGCGATGTCACGCAGGCGCATGAGTTCGCCCCGGAACTGGTGCCGCTCTTCAAGCACATCTACGAAAACGCCCAGGACAACTGGGGAGCCTACGAAGCCTGCGAAGAACTGGTGGACCTCGAAGACAACTTCCAGCTCTGGCGCTTCCGGCACCTGCGCACGGTCCAGCGGACCATCGGCATGAAGACCGGAACCGGCGGTTCCAGCGGCGTATCCTTCCTGCAGAAGGCCCTCGAACTGACGTTCTTCCCGGAGCTCTTCGCCGTGCGCACCGAAATCGGCCGGTAGCCTGCCCGGTTCCGGCGCCTCCCGCGTTTCGACAACTCCGGCGCCCTGCCGGTAAACTGGTCGATGGTTCGGCTGCAGTCCGTGGCGGCTGGACCTGTTGCGTGCGCGGCTACCGCCACCCAGCAACCCGGCAGTGAAGCGCTGACTCGGGACGCACGGCACAACTCTAGGAGTTCATGTGGCACTCGACGCCGCTGTAAAGCAGTCCATCATCAAGGAATACGCAACCTCCGAAGGCGACACCGGTTCGCCTGAGGTCCAGATTGCTGTCCTGACTCAGCGGATCAAGGATCTGACTGAGCACATGAAGGAGCACAAGCACGACTTCCACACCCAGCGCGGCCTGCTCGCCCTGGTCGGTCGTCGCAAGCGCATGCTGACCTACCTGAAGAACGTTGACATTGCCCGCTACCGTTCGCTCATCGAGCGTCTCGGCCTGCGCCGCTAGTTTGACTTCGGGCGGCCCGATCCCCAGGGAACGGGCCGCCCGCTTCACGCACAACTACATCCAAGGAAATCAACCGCATCGCGCATTCGCGGTCCTCGGTAGTGATCCCCGGGAACGTCCGTCCATTCCGACGGCGGAGCCCGAGGGTCTCGATCGATGACCGGGTGTCGTACAGGCTCGGAACAGACCCGGCCTGGGTTGATGCGGCGGACTTCCGCTATCAAGAAACGGAGGTGACTCTCAATGGAGGGTCCCGAAATCCAGTTCTCCGAAGCCATCATCGACAACGGCCGTTTCGGCAAGCGGGTCATCCGCTTCGAAACCGGCCGCCTTGCCAAGCAGGCTGCCGGCGCCGCGATGGTCTACATCGACGACGACACCGCCTTGCTGTCCGCCACCACCGCCGGCAAGTCCCCGCGCGAAGGCTTCGACTTCTTCCCGCTGACGGTTGACGTCGAAGAGCGCATGTACGCTGCGGGCCGCATCCCGGGCTCGTTCTTCCGCCGTGAAGGCCGCCCGTCCACCGAGGCCATCCTGGCCTGCCGCCTGATGGACCGCCCGCTGCGCCCGGCCTTCGTCAAGGGCCTGCGCAACGAGGTACAGATCGTCGTGACCGTCCTGGCGATCAACCCGGACGAGCTCTACGACGTCGTGGCCATCAACGCCTCCTCGATCTCCACCCAGCTTTCCGGCCTGCCGTTCTCCGGCCCGATCGGCGGCGTCCGCGTCGCCCTCATCGCCGACGAGCAGGGCACCCAGTGGGTTGCCTTCCCGAAGCACTCCCAGCTCGAGAACGCCGTGTTCGACATGGTGGTTGCCGGCCGCATCGCGGGTGACGACGTTGCGATCATGATGGTCGAAGCCGAGGCCACGGACAACTCCTGGAACCTCATCAAGGAACAGGGCGCCACCGCCCCCACCGAAGAGGTTGTCTCTGAAGGCCTCGAGGCCGCCAAGCCGTTCATCAAGGCCCTGTGCGAGGCACAGGCGGACCTGGCTGCCCGCGCCGCCAAGCCCACGGTCGAGTTCCCGATCTTCCTGGACTACCAGGACGACGTCTACGCCGCCGTCAGCGCCGCCGCCGAGGACAAGCTCGCCGCTGTCTTCCAGATCGCCGACAAGCAGGAGCGCGACAACGCTTCCGACGAGCTCAAGGATGAGGTCCTCTCGGCCCTCGCCGGCGAGTTCGAAGGCCGCGAGAAGGAACTCTCCGCAGCGTTCCGTTCGGTCACCAAGCAGGTTGTGCGCCAGCGCATCCTCAAGGACCAGATCCGCATCGACGGCCGTGGCCTGACGGACATCCGCCAGCTCACTGCCGAGGTCGAGGTCCTGCCCCGCGTGCACGGCTCCGCCATCTTCGAGCGCGGCGAAACCCAGATCATGGGCGTCACCACGCTGAACATGCTCAAGATGGAGCAGCAGATCGACTCCCTGTCGCCGGAGAAGACCAAGCGCTACATGCACAACTACAACTTCCCGCCGTACTCCACCGGCGAGACCGGCCGCGTCGGTTCCCCGAAGCGCCGCGAAATCGGCCACGGTGCACTCGCCGAGCGCGCCCTGGTTCCCGTGCTGCCCAGCCGCGAGGAATTCCCCTACGCCATCCGCCAGGTATCCGAGGCACTCGGTTCCAACGGTTCGACGTCGATGGGTTCCGTCTGCGCCTCCACCCTGTCGCTGCTCAACGCCGGTGTGCCGCTGAAGGCTCCGGTTGCCGGCATCGCCATGGGCCTCGTTTCCGACGAGGTTGACGGCCAGACCCGCTACGCCGCCCTGACCGACATCCTGGGTGCCGAAGATGCCTTCGGTGACATGGACTTCAAGGTCGCCGGTACCTCCGAGTTCGTCACGGCCATCCAGCTGGACACCAAGCTCGACGGCATCCCGGCCTCGGTCCTGGCCGCCGCCCTGAAGCAGGCACGTGAGGCCCGCCTGCACATCCTGGACGTCCTGAACGCTGCGATCGACACCCCGGACGAGCTCTCCGAGTTCGCGCCTCGCGTCATCGCCGTCAAGATCCCGGTGGACAAGATCGGCGAGGTCATCGGCCCCAAGGGCAAGATGATCAACCAGATCCAGGAAGACACCGGCGCCGACATCTCCATCGAGGACGACGGCACCGTCTACATCGGCGCCACCAACGGTCCGTCTGCCGAAGCAGCACGTTCCGCGATCAACGCCATCGCCAACCCGCAGGTTCCGGAAATCGGTGAGCGCTACCTGGGCACGGTCGTCAAGACCACCACCTTCGGTGCTTTCGTTTCCCTGACCCCGGGCAAGGACGGCCTGCTGCACATCTCCGAGCTGCGCAAGCTGGCCAACGGCAAGCGCGTGGACAACGTCGAAGACGTCGTCTCCGTCGGCCAGAAGGTCCAGGTGGAAATCACCAAGATCGATGACCGCGGCAAGCTTTCCCTCTCCCCGGTTGTGGCCGAGGAAGAAGGCGCAGCTGCCGAGGAAGCTCCTGCCGAGGAATCCGCGGAGTAGCATCCCAGCACAGGTCGCGGGGCCGGTGGTACCTCCACCGGCCCCGCGCCGCTTTTAACCCGGAAGCAAAACCCCGGACCCACGCGGAAGCGGCCGCTGCTACCATGGCAGCCAGATCGCGGCCCGCCGCAAACCGAAAGGCTTTGATGACTGTCGTACCTCTCCCGCTTGAGCAAACCCTGCCCGGAGGCGAACTGATCCACGGTGCCGAGGGCGGCTCCGTCGTCCGGCGCTCGGTGCTCCCCGGCGGGGTGCGGGTACTGACCGAGGCCATGCCCGGGCAGCGTTCGGCCACCATCGGCTTCTGGGTGGGGGTCGGCTCCCGCGACGAGGCCGAAGGGCAACACGGCTCCACCCACTTCCTGGAACACCTGCTGTTCAAGGGCACCAAGCGGCGCACCGCCCTTGAGATCGCTTCCGCCTTTGACGAAGTGGGCGGCGAATCCAACGCGGCCACCGCCAAGGAAAGCACCTGCTACTTCGCCCGCGTCCTCGACTCGGACCTCCCGATGGCGATCGACGTCATCGCGGACATGATCACCGGCGCCGTCCTGGACCCGGCCGAGCTGGAGCAGGAACGCGACGTCATCCTCGAGGAAATCGCCATGGACAGCGACGACCCCACCGATGTGGCCCACGAGAAGTTCGTTGCCGCCGTGCTCGGCGTGCACCCACTGGGCCGGCCGATCGGCGGAACGCCCGCCGCCATCAAAGGCGTCTCCCGGGACTCGGTCTGGGAACACTACCGGCGCTACTACCGGCCTGACGAACTCGTCATCACCGCGGCCGGCGGCCTGGACCACGACGTCGTCTGCCGCCTCGTGACCGAGGCGCTGCGGGATGCCGGGTGGGAGCTGCGCGAGGGTGCCGCACCGGTGGAGAGGCGGTCCACCGAGCGGGCGTCGATCACCGGAACCGCCGGGCTGCAGGTGGTCAAGCGCCCGGTGGAGCAGGCCAACATCATCATGGGCTGCCCCTCGCTGGTGGCCACGGACGAGCGCCGCTTCGTGATGAGCGTGCTGAACGCCGTGCTGGGCGGCGGCATGTCCTCGCGGCTGTTCCAGGAAATCCGGGAGAAGCGCGGCCTCGTCTACTCCACCTACTCCTTTGCCTCCTCCTACGCCGACGCCGGCTACTTCGGCATGTACGCCGGTTGCACGCCGTCGAAGGTCAAGCAGGTCCTGGAACTGCTTGGTGCCGAGCTGGACAAGCTTGCCGCCGACGGCATCACCGAGGAGGAGCTGAGCAAGGCCGTGGGCCAGCTGAGCGGCGGGATCGTCCTCGCCTTGGAAGACACCGGCTCGCGGATGTCACGCCTGGGCCGTGCCGAACTGGTGTCCGGCGAGTTCCAGGACATCGACGAGACGCTGCGCCGGATCAAGGCCGTCACCGCCGTCGAGGTCCAGGAACTGGCCCGTGAACTGGCCGCCTCGCCGCGCACCGTCACCGTGGTGGGGCCCTTCGAGGAGACGGAGACCTTCGGCCTCTGAGCCCAGGATCCCCAGCGGACATGTCCGCTGCCGGCGTTGAAGAGTGGACATATTCCGAAAATGTCCACTCTTCGCATTTCCGGATGGACATGTCCGTGCCGGAACGGTGGACATGTCCGGCGGGCGGGCAGAAGATGGGGCCGGAGGCATCATGCGCGATCAGCGGCACCCGTCCGCAGCTGAATCCCTGGAAGCGTTCCTCGGCCGGTGGCGGGGGAGTGCCGAACTGGCCGCGTCGCCGTCGGGTCCTGCCCGCACGGTCGAGGCGGAGGTCGTCTTCACGAAGACCGCGGGTGGGCATGCGGTGGTGCAAAGCTACAGGCACCTGGAAGCCGACGGTTCCCATTTCGAAGGCCACGGGGTGTTCACCGTGGACCCGGACCATGGCGACACCCTCTGGTACTACGTGGACAGCATCGGCAAACCGCCGGAAGCCCCCGCCCGCGGCCATTGGCAAGGCGGCACCCTCACCCTCGAACGGCACAGCCAGCGGGGCACCTCACGCCACAGCTTCAGGATCGACGGCGGGGAACTGGTCCACAGCGGCAGCCTCCGCATGGGCAAGGCACCGGAGTTCACGGTTTTCCTCAGCGCCCGCTTCCGGAAAGCCTGAGGCAGCCTATCCGCCGGCGAAGGGCGGCAGGACGTCGACGACGTCGTCCTCGCCAAGCGCCACCGTGCGGTCGCGTACGGCGACTTCGTTGCGCAGGAAGCTGCTCCGGGCGATGATGCGTGCCAGCGGTGGGGTGCCGGTCGGGGGAGTTGCGCGTTCGACGGCGAGCAGCGCCGTAAGCAATTCCTCCAGGCTGCTGCCTGCGGGCAGGTGGTGGTGTTCTTCTTCGACGCCTGCCGCGGAACGTGCGGCAGCGAAGTAGCGTACGAGCAAGGTTGTTCAGCCTCCGATTGCGCTCATGCTGCGGTCGGGCTGGACGAAGTCCGCTGCGCCGAGTCCGGTGTGGTCCATGCCGTGTGCCTTGGGCTTGACCCACATGGCGTCCTGCCAGCGGGCGGCCAGTTCCTCGTCCCCGGCGCCCTGGCGGAGCAGTCCGAGGAGGTCGAATTCCTCGCGCGAGAACAGGCAGCTCATGATCTTGCCTTCCGCGGTGATCCTGGTTCGCTTGCAGTCGGCACAGAACGGCTCAGTCACCGAGGCGATGATCCCCACGGTGCCCAGCACGGGACCGGCGGCTTCGGCGGAACCGGGCTCCCGGCGTCGTACTTCAAAACGTTCGGCCGGCGCACCGTCGCGTTCGCGGGGATCGGGGCCGAGCACGAAGTCGCGGGAGAGGAGTTCGCGGATTTCGGCTGCGGTGATCATGTTCCTCCGCGTCCAGCCGTGGTCGGCGTCCAGCGGCATCTGTTCGATGAAACGCAACTCATAGCCGCGGTCCAGGGCCCAGGCCAGGAGGCCGGGGGCTTCCGCGTCATTGATTCCGCGCATCAGCACGGCGTTGAGCTTGACCGGTCCAAGCCCGGCGTCCCAGGCGGCCTCGACGCCGGCCAGCACCTTGTCCAGGAAGGGCCGGCGGGTCAGCTGGGCGAAGGTTTCCTCGTGCAGCGAATCGAGGGATACGTTGATCCGGCTCAGGCCGGCGGCCTTGAGCGCGGCGGCCTTCTTGTCCAGGCCGACACCGTTGGTTGTCATCGAGATGGGCAGCTCGGGGTGTTCGGCGCGCAGGGCGGCGATGATGTCCACGAGGTCGGCCCGGACCAGCGGCTCCCCGCCGGTGAGCCGGAGTTCGCGCACACCCAGCTGACGCACACCCACGCCCACGATCCGGACGATTTCCTCCGCCGTCATCACAGCCTGCTTGGACAGCCATTCCAGGCCCTCGGCGGGCATGCAGTAGGTGCAGCGCAGGTTGCATTTGTCTGTCAGAGACAGACGCATGTCGGTGGCCCGGCGGCCGTGGACGTCGAACAGGCCCGCCGGGGCACCTTCAGGGCGCGGCGGGGGTACGGCGCCATTGCCGGCGTCCCCGTCCGCGCGCACCAGCGGCATTCCCAGTCCAACACTCATGTTTTCAGGCTACGCCACCCGGAGCGGAAGCTCCCTACCGGGAACCGTCGCATTTCACTCCTTGTCGTCAAAGAATGCCCGGTTCTCACGCCCAGTTCTTACGGAATCCCAACGGATCGCCCTCCGGACCCGAGGAACCGTTACGCGGACGGGGCACAAACCTATGCTGGGAGGGTGAACAAGGCTTCCCCTCCGGGCGCCGCCGATCGAGGCGCCGTCGAGCATCGGCCCACCGATTCAGGCAACCGCCGCATCCTCGTCGTCGAGGACGAGGCCACGCTGGCCGGCGTCGTCCGGGACTACCTGGTGCAGGCCGGCTTCCAGGTGCGGATCGCCGCGGACGGCTTCAGCGCACTGGACCTCGCGGCCTCCTGGCAGCCGGACCTTGTCCTGCTGGACCGCATGCTGCCCGGGCTGGACGGCGTGGAAGTCTGCCGCAGGCTGCGCCGGACCATGAGCGTGCCGGTCATCATGGTCACCGCACTGGGAACGGAGGACGACCGGATCCTCGGCCTGGAAACCGGCGCCGACGACTATGTCACCAAACCCTTCTCGCCCCGCGAACTCGTGCTCCGGGTGAAATCCGTGCTGCGCCGCAGCATCAAGGAGTTCGCGCCCGAACCGCCGGTGGAGACCGCTGGTTTCCTCCTGGACCCGGCCGCCCGGACCGTGCTGCACCACGGCGAGCCGCTCGCCCTGACCCTGCGCGAATTCGATCTCCTGGCCTTCCTGCTCCGCCGGCCGAACCAGGTGTTCAGCCGCGAGGAGCTGATCAAGACCGTGTGGGGCTGGGACTTCGGCGACCTCTCCACTGTTACCGTCCACGTCCGGCGCCTGCGGGAAAAGATCGAAGCCGACCCCACCGCGCCGCAGCTGCTGAAAACCGTGTGGGGCGTTGGTTACCGCCTTGATTTGCCGGAGACCGGGACCCTGCCGGAGGAAGACAGCCATGGAGGGCGCTGAGCTGCTGACCATCGTGGCCTGGGTGCTGCTCTGGGCTGTTGCGATCGGCGCCGCGACGATCGTGCTGCTCCGCTACCTTCGGCGCGCCTCCATCCTGGTGCAGGTCTGCCTCGTGGTCCTGGCCACCGTTGCCGTCCTGGTCGCGGGAATGGTGAGTGCCTTCAACGCCATGTTCATCTCCGCCCGCGACCTGGAAGTCATGTGGTACATCCTCGCGCTGGCCTCCGCCGTCGCGCTGGGCATCGCCTTGGTCCTGGGTGCCGGGGTGTCGCGCAACGCCGCACGCCTCGTCACCGCCGCCCGGCAACTCGGCGGGGGCGGGACGGACGGAACGGACGGCGGGCGGCAGCCGATCCGCGGCCTGCCGGCGATGAATTCGGAACTGGCGCGGCTCGCCCGGGAACTCGAACAGAGCGGGGTCCGGCTGGAGGAATCCCGGCGGCGGGAGGCCGCCGTCGAGAACGCCCGCCGGGAACTCGTCTCCTGGATCTCCCACGATCTCCGCACGCCCCTGGCCAGCATGCGCGCCATGGCCGAAGCCCTTGAAGACGGCATGGCCCAGGACCCCTCCGCCTACCACCGCAAGATCATCAGCCAAAGCGAACAGATGGCCGCCATGGTCAACGACCTCCTGGAACTCTCCCGGATCCAGGCCGGATCCCTCCGGCTACGGGCCGAGGAACTCGATGTGTACGACCTCCTCAGCGACGCCATCGCCGACCTCGCGCCGCTGGCCGCCCGGCGCGGAATCACGCTCGACGGCGGCGGGGTGGCCCAGTGCATGGCCGTCGCCGACGGGCCCAGCCTGGGCCGGGCTGTGCGGAACATCCTGCACAACGCGGTCATCTTCAGCCGGCCGGGCAGCACGGTCCGCGTAGGTGCCGGGATAGTCGCTGCCGCGAACGCGGACAGTGCCGCGAACGCCGGCGGTGCCCCAGACGCCGGCGGGGCAGGGGCCGCAGGGCCCGAACTCGTGGTCACCGTCGAGGACAGCTGCGGCGGGATCGCGGAGGACGACCTGGCACACGTCTTCGAGACCGGCTGGCAGAAAGACCCCGCACGCGGCAGGAACGACGACGGCACCGCGCTTGGCGGCTCCCGTTTCAGCGGCGCGGGGGTCGGCCTGAGCATGGTTGCGGGGATCGTCAAAGCCCACGGCGGCAGTGCATCGTTGGCCAACCGGGGGGACGGCTGCCGCTTCGAACTGCGCCTGCCCGCGGCACCGGGCACAGCCCCCGCATCGGCACCACCAGGGAAAGGCACGCCATGAGCCAGCTAGCCCGCCTATCGAAGGGCACCACCGCCGCCCGGACCCGATGGGCCGCCGCGGCCGGAACGGTTGCCGTAGGCGCCGGCGTCGCCCTCGGCGAGCTGCTCGCTGCCCTGCTGAGCCCCGGGCTATCGCCGGTCACCGCCTTGGGCGGTGCGGTGATCGACGCCGTCCCGCCGGGGGTCAAGGACCTCGCCGTGAGCTGGTTCGGCACCGCGGACAAGGCGGTGCTGATCGCCTCCATCGGCCTGGTCACCCTGGCGCTCGCCGCCGTCGCCGGAATCCTGGAGGACCGCAGGCCCGGGGCCGGCGTGGTCCTCGCCGGTGTCGCGGGCGCTGCGGGACTGGCCGCGGTGATGACCCGTGCACAGTCGGTCCAGCTGGCTGCGCTCGCCCCGGTGGCCGCGGCGGCGCTGGCGATGGCGCTGCTGCGGCTTCTCGCCCGGCGGTTGGCGGCCTGGAATCCCGCCGGCGGCAGGGTCAAGGAAACCGCGCCGCTGGCCCGCCGCAGTTTCCTGCAGTTCCTGGGGCTCGGGGCCGCCGGTGCAGCCCTCGCCGGAATCGTGACGGCGGTCATCCGCCGCGCAGGAAGCCTCGCCGCATCCGCCCGCAGCGCCCTGTCACTCCCGGCACCCACGACGCCGGCCCAGGCGATCCCGGACGGTGCCGCGCTCGACGTCCCGGGGATCTCGCCCCTCGTGACCCCGAATCCTGACTTCTACCGGATCGACACCGCCCTGATCGTCCCGACGCTGAGCCCGGAGGACTGGACGCTCAAGGTTCGCGGAATGGTTGACCGGGAAATCGAGTTGTCCTTCGCCGAGCTCCTGGCCAAACCGATGACCGCCCGCCACATCACCATCGCCTGCGTCTCCAACGAGGTGGGCGGGGACCTGATCGGCAACGCCTTGTGGCTCGGCTGGCCGGTCCGGGAACTCCTGGCCCTGGCCGGCCCCAAGGACGGTGCGGACATGGTGCTGTCCGTCAGCAGTGACGGCTGGACCGCCGGGACGCCCCTCGAAGCCCTCACCGACGTGCGGGACGCCCTGCTCGCCGTCGGCATGAACGGGGAACCGTTGCCGCTCGAACATGGCTTCCCTGTGCGGATGATCGTGCCGGGCCTCTACGGCTACGTCTCAGCCACCAAGTGGCTCACCGAACTGAAGGTCACCCGTTTCGCCGAGGACCAAGGATATTGGACGCCGCGCGGCTGGAGCGCCTTGGGGCCCATCAAGACCCAGTCCCGCATCGACGTCCCGCGGCAGGGCACCACCGTCAAGGCCGGAACAGTGCAGTTCGGCGGCGTCGCCTGGGCGCAGCACCGCGGAGTCAGCCGGGTGGAGCTGCGCGTGGACCGCGGCCCGTGGCAGGAAGCGGACCTGGCACCGGGAATCTCCAAGGACACTTGGGTGCAGTGGCGGCACGGCCTCGAACTGGGCCCCGGACAGCACGAAATCCAGGTCCGGGCCACCGATTCAAGCGGCACAGCGCAGCCCGAGCAGAAAACCCCGGTTGCCCCGGACGGCGCCACCGGCTACCACACCGTGACGGTCACAGCCGGCTGACACTGCGGGCAGCATGCCGTGATCCCGTAGGCTGGCAGCACGACCCGCCCAACCCCGGAGGTAACCCTTTGGCCCGATCCGTCGCCGAGCACGCCGATGCCGTCCGCGGCCTCCTCGCCGGGCTGCCCGCAGCGAAGGGCAGCGAGCACCTTCCGCTGATGGAGGCACTCGGGCGGGCGCTCGCCGTCGACGTCCTGGCGCCCGGTCACCTGCCGCCGTTCGCGAACTCCCAAATGGACGGCTATGCGGTCCGTTCCCTCGATTTTCCGCACGACGGCGGCAGTTCCGGCGGCGGCAGTTCCGACGGCGGCCCCGGAGTCGGCGGCGGCCCCGGAGCCGGCGGCGTGCGGCTGAAAGTCGTTGCCCCCATCCCGGCCGGTGTGGCACCGCAGGAACTGCTCCCGGGCAGCGCCGCCCCGATCATGACCGGCGCGATGATGCCCGCCGGAGCGGACGCCGTCGTGCCGATCGAGCGTGCGGTGCCGGACCGCTTCCCCGAACCGGGCGCGGACGCCGTCGTCGATCTTCCCGCGACGGCGGCCCGCAGCTTCGTCCGTGCAGCCGGCAGCGATATCGCCGCCGGGACGCTGGCGCTTGCCGCCGGAAGCAGCCTCGGCCCGGGGCAACTGGGCCTGCTCGCCGCGCTCGGTCTCACCGAGGTGGAGGTCCGCAGGCCGCTGCACGTGTTCCTGGTGACCACCGGAGACGAAGTGGTGGAACCCGGCCGGCCGCTGCCGCCGGGCAAGATCCACGACGCCAACGGAACCCTGCTCGAAGCGGCAATGCGCCAGGCCGGCCTGATTGTCACGCGGAGCGCCATTTCCTCCGACGACCCCGCCGTGTTGCTCGGACTGCTGCGCGGCCGGGACGCCGGCACGGACCTCATCGTGACCACCGGCGGCGTCAGCAAGGGCGCCTACGAGGTGGTACGGCAGGCCATGGCGGAGCAGCCGGTGGAGTTCCTGTCCGTGGCGATGCAGCCGGGCGGCCCGCAGGGCATCGGAACCTTCGACGGCGTGCCGTTCCTTGCCTTCCCGGGCAACCCGGTGAGCTGCCTGGTGTCCTTCGAGATGTTCCTGCGCCCGGCCCTCTCCGCCGTGCTCGGCACGCCCGCGCCCCGGGCCGCACCCCGCGCGAGACTGACGGAACGCCTCAGCTCGCCCGCGGGCAAGCACCAGCTGCGCCGGGCCAGCCTGCTGCCGGACGGCCGAGTCCGCCTGGAGGGCGGCCCCGGTTCGCACCTGGTCCATGCCCTGGCCAACGCCAACGCACTGGTGCACGTGCCGGCCGATGTCACGGAACTCGAAGCAGGCGCCGAAGTGGAAGTATGGATGTTGTGAGTGATTCCCAATACACCCCGGATACCGCCGGCGGCCTGACCCACCTGCGCCAGGACGGCCTGACACATTTGCGCCCCGATGGTTCGGCCCAGATGGTGGACGTCTCCGGCAAGGCCGTGACCACCCGCGAAGCCACCGCAACCGCCACCGTCCGCAGCACCCCCGAGGTCCTGGCCCTGCTCGGCGCCGGGGAACTGCCCAAGGGCGATGCCCTTGCCGTGGCCCGGGTCGCCGGGATCATGGCCGCGAAGAAGACCCCCGAACTCATCCCGCTGTGCCATCCGCTGCCGATCTCCAAGGTCACCGTGGACTTCAACCTCGGAAGCGACTCGGTGCAGATCCGGGCGACCGTCAAAACCCGCGGCGTCACTGGCGTCGAAATGGAAGCCCTCACCGCGGCGTCAGTGGCGGCCCTAAGCGTCTACGACATGATCAAGGCCGTGGACAAGCACGCCGTCATCAGCGGCATCCAGGTGCTCGCGAAGAGCGGCGGCAAGAGCGGCGACTGGAGCCTTGACGGCGGGACACCCGGCGCGGAGACCACGCCGTGAGCGGCTGCGAACCGGGCGGGCACGGCCCTCGCAAGGCCGGCGTCGTCATTGCCTCGACCCGCGCCGCCGCGGGCATCTACCGGGACGAGACCGGCCCCGTGATCGAAGACTGGCTGGTCGAACACGGATTCGAGACCTTCCCTGCCATGGTCGTGCCCGACGGCGAAGCGGTAGGCGCCGCGATCCGCGCCCTGCTCAGCCAGGAGCCCGCCGTCATCATCACCAGCGGCGGCACCGGGCTCAGCCCCGACGACCGGACCCCCGACGTCACCCTGCCCCTGCTGGACCGGGAAATTCCGGGCATCATGGAAGGCATGCGCCGGGCCGGTGCCGCGAAGACACCGCTGGCCATGCTGAGCCGCGGCCACGCCGGAACCGCGGGCCGCACCTTCATCGTGAACCTGCCGGGTTCCCCCAAAGGTGTCATGGACGGTCTCGCTGTCCTGGACCCCGTCCTCGCCCACGTATGCGACCAACTGGAAGGAAGCCATGGTCACTGAAAGCAGCTTCGAAGTGGTCCACGCCGTGCTCAGCGCCGAGCCGATCTCCGTGGACCAGGCCATCGCAGCCGTCGAATCGGACACCGCGGGGGCCGTGGTGAGCTTCAGCGGCGTCGTCCGCAATCACGACGGCGGCAAGCCCGTGGACCGGCTCAGCTACAGCGCGCACCCAACGGCGCACCAGGTGCTGGCCGACGTCGTCGCCACCCTGGTTGCCGAGCATTCGGGGGAGGCGGAACAGCCCGTGCGGATCTGGGCTGCGCACCGCATCGGCAAACTGGAGATCGGCGATCCGGCACTGGTGTGTGCGGTGTCCGCCGCGCACCGCGGCCAGGCCTTCGCGATCTGCTCGGAACTGGTGGACCGGATCAAGGAACAGGTCCCCATCTGGAAGGAACAGTTCTTCAGCGACGGCACCGTGGAATGGGTCGGGGCCGGGGAGTAGCCGGCACCCCGTAACCGGTTCAAGGCGGAGCCCCGCCCGACGGTAGGGTTAATGCCATGACCGAACAACTTGCCGTCGCTGTGCTGGGCGCCTCCGGGCGCATGGGAACCGAAGCCGTGAAGGCCGTGGAAGCAGCCCCGGACATGAAGCTCGTGGCCGCGCTGGGCCGCAACGATTCCCTCGACGCCCTGCTCGACGCCGGCGCCAAGTACATCGTGGACCTCACCGTTCCGGCCAGCACCGAAGCGAACGTGCGTTTCGCCGTCGAACACGGCATGCACGCCGTCGTCGGCACCACCGGCTGGGACGCCGGCCGCCTGGCCGCCCTGCGCGCCCTGCTGGCCGGCAATCCGGAGTCCGGCGTCCTGATCGCCCCGAACTTCGCCCTCGGTTCGGTCCTGGCCTCCGCTTTCGCCGCCAAGGCCGCCAAGTATTTCGAGTCCGTTGAAATCATCGAACTCCACCACCCCAACAAGGTGGACGCGCCGTCCGGCACTGCCGTGCGCACCGCCCAGCTGATCGCCGAAGCCCGCGAGGAAGCAGGCGTCCCGGCCAGCCCCGACGCCACCGAAACCTCCCTCGACGGTGCCCGCGGCTGCGACGTCGACGGTGTGCGCGTCCACAGCGTCCGGCTCCGCGGCCTCGTGGCCCACCAGGAAGTCCTGTTCGGCGGCCCGGGGGAGCAGCTGACCATCCGTCACGACTCCTACGACCGGGCCTCGTTCATGCCCGGCGTGCTGCTCGGCCTGCGCAACGTCGCCGGGCACCCGGGCCTCACGGTGGGCCTGGACGGCTACCTGGACCTGGGCCTCTGAGCCATGGATACCCTGTGGGCCGCGGTCAAGAAGAACCGCACCAAGATCTGGGTCGGCGCCATCACCCTGCTGCTGGTGCTGTACCTGGTGGTTTCCTTCCAGCGTTCCCTGCTGCTGCTCGGCGATGCCAACCTCGTGGCCAAGGCGATCGGCGCGGCCTACCTGGTGCTGCCGATGGTCGGTGCCTGGGCGCTGATCCGCGAGCTCATGTTCGGGGCGCGCACGGAGCAGATGGCCAGGATCCTGGAGGCCGAAGGCGGCCTGCCGGAGGACCGGCTGCCCCGGACGCTTGCCGGCCGCATCGTGCGTGCCGCCGCTGACGCCGAATTCGAAAAGTACCGGGTGGAAACCGAAGCCGCGCCGGAGGACTGGCGCTCCTGGTTCCGCCTCGCCTGCGCCTACGACGCCGCCGGGGACCGCAAGCGTGCCCGGGCCTCGATGCGCGACGCCGTCCGGCTGTTCCGCGGCCGGCCCGCCGCGGGCGCCTGATTCACCGGCATCCGGCTTCACGGACACCGGGGCTTCAGCCGCTGGCACCCGGCCGGTAGCGGCCCAGCACGGCGGCCCGGTGCGCCAGCCACTCCAGCGGTCCGCGCCGCCGCCACAGGGCAAACAGCACGCCGATCGCCACGGCCACCAACGCGTGCAGCAGGTATATGGCCTCCGGCGCCAGCCCGGCCGGTAGCTCCTCTCCGTGGAACCAGGACACCGCCCACACGTGCAGCGCGTATAGGGTCAGCGTCATCGCGCCGGGTCCGCTGAGCGGCAGCAACCAGCGTGCGGTTTCCGGGGCGCCCGGCCGGCGGAGCCCGCCCAGCAGCAGGAAGAAGGCGACGACGGCGGCCGCAACGCCCGCGGTATGCAGCAGGTCCAGCGTGGTTCCCGAATGGGGTGCCGCAGTGGCGAGCCACCACCAGCTTCCGCTCTGCTCGACACCCGTCAGGCTGACCTGGAGCCGGCTCTCCAAGGGGAACGCGGGGTTGCCCACACTGTCCTCCAGGGCCTGCAGCCCGCCCCAATCCAGGATCGCAGTGTTGCCCAGCAGCTTCGCGCTGGCGGCCACGGCGGCGCCGATGCACAGCACCATGACCCGGACCGCCGTCCGCGCCAGCTCCAGCCGCCCGAGCAACAGGCCGATCAGCAGGTAGGAGAGCCATTGGAGCACGGGGTAATAGCCGGTGAGCAGGATGTCCGCAAGGAGCGTGCCCGGCGTTCCCAGATCCTCCATGGCCGGATTGTGGCCCAGTCGCAGCGGCGGCTCGGCGGACAGGAACCAAGGCCTCAACGCGAAAGCGAGGACCGGCGAAAGCAGCACCCATCCGCCGGCCCAGGCCGCAAGGGCTTTGGCGCCGAAGCCGAGGAAGGGCAGCACGCAGAGGAACAACACGGCGTAGTGCACCAGGATGACGGCAATGTTCACCTCAAGCCCGCCCAGGAAGAGCCCGACCACGGCGATCGGCACCGCCCGCAGGGCCACTCCGCGCCGCGCCGCCCGCAGTCCGGCCCCCTGTAGCGGCTGCTGCCGCCCCGTACTGAGGGCGAGCCCGACGCCGGCCAGCACCGCGAAGAGGGCGGCCGAACGACCGGAAAACACCAGGCCCACCCAGGTGGGGGTCTGTGCGGGGTCAGGTCCGAAGATGGCCATCAAATGGGTTGCCATCATGCCGAGGAGGGCTGCGCCCCGTGCAGCGTCCACGCCGGCCAGCCGGGTGGTGGCCGGCCGCGCCGCCTGAACCCGGCGCCGGGCAGGACCAGCGCGTGCCTCCATGGGCTTGATGGTCCCACAGGGCCGCGGTTTGCGGCAGCTTCTATCGGTGACGTGCGAAGTTCGCTCTTGCGCTGTTCACTTTCCGCCAGGAGCGGGGCCATCTGGCAGGCCACCAAACGCAGAGCCAGCGGGCTCCGCCGAGGGAAGCGGATCTGTTGAGCTGGCGACTCCGGGCGTGACGGCGGGACCGTTGTCAACGCGACCGGGTGCTGCTATGACCGTTGTATCGGCGGTCCCGAGCAGGCCGTTGATGGGAGTCAGGATGGATGGCGGCCGCTCCAAGGGAGCGCGCTGGATTCCGGTCGATTCAGGCGTGCCCCTCCGCCGATTCCACAAGCGTTGTCTGGAAGCAGCAGCGCACGGATTTTGTTACAAAAGTACCGGAGCGGCGCGGGCACCGGACGGCGGCCGGGAACCGTCGCGGCGCCGCCGGCGGTACAACGCGGGAAGCCGCCGTCGCATCGGCCATCTGGCCTTTCCGTCCTGCTCCGGTGGCGCAACCCCGGATGCTGCGCTGGCCACTTCATTCCCGTACCGGTCACAGGAGGTTGACGATGAATATCAAGCCGGAGGAAATCGGCCCCGAAGTACCCGAAGCCGACGCTCTCGAGCAGCGCACACCAGTCCTGCCCGAAAGCACCGGGGAGCCGACAGCGATGAACGCGTTGCCCGGGGACGTCCCGCAAGCGGACGCCATTGAGCAGCGCACGGACGTGCGGCCCGGCAACGCCGGCTACGAGCGGATCGCTGCCACCGAAGCGGAGGCCGCCGAAGCAGACCTCATTGACCAGACCATAGCGCCGGCCACCGGCAGCGAGGACGAGTACCCGGACGTCGTCGAGGACCCCGGCTGGTGAGGTGAGGCGGCCGCTCATCCGTGGGGCCGGGCAGTGCGGGTAGGGGGGGCATGTCCAATGCCCCCCGCGGGGCAGTCCGGGTTGCTGTTCCGTCTATCTCGAAGCCCGGCTCGCCGAGGACGCGGGCCTGGATATCGCCGGCGCAGCCCTGGGAAGGCGGTGTTCCTGGCTTTGGCGATGGTGCATCCGGTGGGGTTCGAACCCACGACCCGAGGATTAAAAGTCCCCTGCTCTGACCACTGAGCTACGGATGCCACCGCCCCACCGAGACAGGCCTCCAACCAGGTCCAGGTGATCCCGTCTCCGGACTCAGCGGTGCCACGGGTTGGCTGGTGGGTCTTTCCTGTGAATGGACGTAGTCTCTATCCGGTCCATCGACTGATGTAGCGGGCGAGGAAGCCGCACGCTCCGCCAGCCAGGAGGATGAATCCCAGGAGCCCCATGCCCGGGACTTCGGCGGCCATGCCATCCCTCCGACGACGAGCCCGAGGCCCGTGAGAGCCAGGGCCAAGGGGACGGAACGGCGAAGCCACAAGCCGGGAAGCTTGCCGGTGCTCAGCTCTTGCGCGGGACGCGGATCGTCAGTTGCCAGGTCCGTCTCGGGTTCCTGGAGTCGCTTGCGCTCGTCTCCGAAGCGATGCTCCGCGTGGGCGTTCCGCCCAGCGCCATGGGTTCGCCGCAGTGAGTGTAAACGCCGAGTTGCTCATCTCCTGGATCGGGCAGGAGCCTAGCCAGCACCTTGGGATCCAAGGCACCTGCGCTGACTTGGTGCGCAGAGTAGCCGTCGCATTCAGTGCAGGTGTAGCTGACATCCACCGCGCCGGCCGGACAGCGTGCCTGCAATGGCTCTCTGTCCAGGGCCGGATTCTAGGGCTGGGTTCCGTAGATGAATTCCTTTGCGTGCGCTACGGCTTTTCTGAATGCGTCGTTGCGCAGCGTGGCTTGCTCGAGGTTCTTGGGATCGGTTTCGAGGTAGTTGGTGTAACCAGGCCGCAGGACCCAGATGTCGCCGGCCGGGGGCAGGTAGAAGACCCCGAACGAGCGGTGCTGCGGGTCGTGGGTCCACACGGGGACAACGGCCACCGCAGCCCCGGTGTCTATATTGATCCATTGGGCGCGCGGCATGGGTTGTTCGTGGGTCTCGGGATCCAGGAACGGCGCCGTTCCTTTTCCCCACCGCTTCTCAAAACGCTCATAGAACGCGGGCATCAAGTGGCTGTCGTAGGGACGCCAGGCAGTCATTTCGGTTCCTCGGTGAATACGGTTCCTTGGTGATTACTTAGTCCGGGGGCCATGTGGCGGTCAGCGCGGAATCCGCCAAATCCACGTGTAGCCGGGCGGGGGATATGAACCTGCCCACGCCGGCATGGGCCGCCTCCGGCTCCCGCAGCACGGCCCCAACCAGCAACCAGGCGGCAGGAAGCCATCCTGGCGGCGTCCGCACGACGGTTCCGCCCGACCCCTCCACGGCTTCACAGGTGCGGCGGCTTGGGATGGTCCCTGTCGTATGCTGCACGTTTTTCCGGGTTTCTGACGACGGCGTAGGCCGCCATGACCTCGTGCAGCTCCGCTGAGCCCGCGGCCGCACTAGGTTCTCCCGCCGGGAGGGGGTCCGGGTGCCGGCTCCGCATCAGCGCCCGGTAAGTACGGCCCACCTCGCGCTGCGTGGCTGCGGGGCTGATGAGCAGGACGTCGTAGGGGTCTGGGTCGTTTTTCTTCATGGCTTTGCCGAATGTTCGGGTTGGGGAAACGGGGGATGGTCCCCGGTCCGTTCAGCCGGGGACCATCGTTGCCGGAGCCATCCCGGGGGTTTCTTGCCAGGATGGTGGTTCCGACGCTCCCGGTCCGGAGATTGCGAGCCGCGGTCAGGCGCTGATCTCCTGGCGCTGTTGCCCGCCTGTTTCGATTTCGATGCGGCGCGGCTTTGCCTTCTCCGCCACAGGGATCCGCAGGGTCAGGACGCCGGCGTCGTAGCTTGCTTTGACACCGTCGGTATCAAGCGCATCGCCGAGGATGAGCTGGCGGCTAAAGACGCCGCGGGGACGTTCGGAGGCAATCAGTTCTGTGTCCTCGCCGACGGGGTCCGGGCGTTCAGCCTTCACAGTCAGCACGTTTTGCTCGACGTCGATGTCCACGGAGTCAACGTTGACTCCGGGGAGATCGAAAGCGACCACAAAATCGTCCCCATCACGCCAGGCATCCATCAGCATCGCGGCAGGCCTTGCCGTGGTGCCGAGTACTTGCTGGGCCAGGCGGTCGAATTCACGGAACGGGTCCGTTCGCATCAGCATGGTGTGTCACTCCTTGCAGATTGCTGTCTACTTCCTTGTAAACCTTCCTTGTAAACCCAGCCGATCTATAGTGGCTGGTATATATTTCTTATAGCACCGCACATGGTCTTGGGCAAGCGTGATTTGGGAAACCCGAGGGTGGACGCTGGGACAGTCCGATGATCCGGGCAGTGGCGTGTATGCCATTTCCGTGGCCGCCGAGCTGGTGGGCATGGCGCAGCAGAATCTGCGCCTGTATGAACGCAAAGGCTTGCTGGAGCCGGGCCGGACCCTGGGTGGGACCCGCCAGTACAGCGAGGACGATCTCGTGACATTGCGGCGGATAGGTGAGCTCCTGGAATTGGGGTTGAACCTGGCAGGCATCCGCATGGTCCTGCTGCTGGAAGCAGATATCCGGCGCCTGCAGACGGACCTCGCCTCAGCACGGACCTTCGCACAGATCCGATCACGGCGCCGGCCTGAATGAACCAGCGAATGGCAAGTCCAGAGCCCAGACGGCAAGGCCGCCCATGCGCCAGGCATCAGATGAAACTCCGGCACCTTCCCGCTGGCGGGCTCCATTGACGTTGACACAACCACATCCACGCTGCGATGCAATTCCGCATCTTTGGTGCGCTGTGGTGGATGGGGTTTCCAACCTTGTATTCGAATATATGTTCGAATAATATTGCTGCATGAAAGATCCCATGCCGGACGGACCCATGAAGGCCGATGGCCCCTTGAAGGCAATGAGCCCCGGGGTGGTCGACTTCCTTTTCAGGCAACTGGTCAACGGCGAACCGCCGGAGGATGTGCAGTGGCAGCGCGAGGGGACAGTCCTCGTCGAGCAGCCCCCGGGTGCCGAGCTTGCAAGGCGGCTGTCGGAAACCGACCTGGACGCACTGACGCCCGCGGAACTCTTCGACTACGTCCGTGCCGCCCAGCGCCTTGGCGCCTGGGCCGACAAGCTGCGGGAGGCCGCCGTCGAACGGTATTGTGCGGGGCGGATTTGACCACGGCTGTGATTTTGACGGCGGACACCTGCCCCCATTCCCGTATCGCGCGGCTGACAGGGTAACGTTTTTCGTATGTCTGACTCCCGCGCAAATGTTCCTGCCCTCGGTACCCTGCTGACCGCCATGGTCACCCCCTTCACCAAAGACGGTGAAGTCGATTACAAGCAGGCGGCGGAACTTGCGAGCAAGCTGGTCGACGACGGCTGCGACGGCCTCGTCGTCACCGGAACCACGGGCGAAACCTCCACGCTGACGGACGAGGAAAACCTCGGCATGTTCCGTGCCGTCAAGGACGCCGTCGGGGACCGTGCCGCCATCATCGCCGGCACCGGCACCAACGACACCGCCCACTCGGTGCACCTCTCGCAGGAAGCCGCGAAGCTCGGCGTCGATGGTCTCCTGATCGTCACCCCGTATTACAACAAGCCCAGCCAGGCGGGCCTCCGTGCGCACTTCGAGACCGTGGCGTCCGCAACCGACGTCCCGGTGATGCTCTACGACATCCCCGGACGTTCCTCCGTGCAGATCGCGCCGGACACCATGATCCGGCTGGCCGAACACCCCAACATCGTGGCCGTGAAGGACGCCAAGGCCGATTTCGCCGCGGCCACCCGCGTCATGGCCCGGACCGATCTGGCGTTCTACTCCGGCGACGACGGACTGACCCTCGAATGGATGGCACTGGGTGCCGTCGGCCTGGTGGGTGTCACCACGCACGTCGCCACCCGCCGCTTCCGTGAACTGGTGGACGCCGTCAACGCCAACGACCTCGGCACCGCGCGCAAGATCAACTTCGAACTGGAACCGGTGATCCGTGCAACGATGACCCGCGTCCAGGGCGCCGTCGCAGCCAAGCAGATTCTTAAATGGCAGGGAGTCCTGCCGAACTCGTATGTCCGTTTGCCCCTCGTGGAGCCGGACGCCGACGAGATCAACACCATCCGCGAGGACTTGGCGGAAGCCGGAATGGACTTCACCGTCTAGGAAGATTCCGCCGGAAAGTAGCGCACTATGACCCAAACCGCCCTTCCCGGACTTGCCACTCCACCCAAACTCAAGGAGGGAACGCTCCGGATCGTGCCCCTCGGCGGCCTGGGTGAAGTCGGCCGAAACATGGCCGTATTCGAAATCGACGGCAAGCTCCTCATCGTCGACTGCGGCGTGCTCTTCCCCGAAGAGACCCAGCCTGGCGTGGACCTGATCCTTCCGGACTTCAGCTACATCGAAGACCGCCTGGACGACGTCGTCGCCGTCGTGCTGACCCACGGGCACGAGGACCACATCGGTGCCGTGCCGTACCTGTTGCGCCTGAAGCCGGACCTGCCGCTGGTGGGTTCGCAGCTGACCCTGGCATTGGTTGAAGCCAAGCTCCAGGAACACCGGATCAAGCCGTACACCCTCACCGTCACCGAAGGGCAGATCGAACAGTTCGGCCCCTTCGAATGCGAATTCGTCGCGGTCAACCACTCCATCCCGGATGCCCTCGCGGTGTTCATCCGGACAGCGGGCGGCAACGTGCTGCACACCGGCGACTTCAAGATGGATCAGCTGCCGCTGGACGGCCGGATCACCGACCTGCGCCACTTCGCCCGCCTGGGCGAAGAAGGCGTGGACCTCTTCCTGGCCGACTCCACCAACGCGGACGTCCCCGGCTTCACCACCGCGGAAAAGGAAATCGGCCCCACCCTGGAGCGATTGTTCGGCCAGGCGAAGAAGCGCATCATCGTGGCTTCCTTCTCCTCGCACGTGCACCGCGTGCAACAGGTCCTCGACGCCGCAGCGAAGCACGGCCGGAACGTGGCCTTCGTGGGCCGCTCCATGGTCCGCAACATGGCCATCGCCGCCAAGCTGGGCTACCTCGACGTCCCGCCGGGCATCCTGGTCGACCTGAAGAACATCGACGAGTTGCCGGACCACCGGGTGGTCCTGATGTCAACCGGTTCGCAGGGCGAGCCCATGGCCGCTCTGTCCCGCATGGCCAACGGGGACCACCGCGTGGTCGTCGGAACCGGCGACACCGTGATCCTCGCCTCAAGCCTCATCCCCGGCAACGAGAACGCGGTCTTCCGGATCATCAACGGCCTGCTCAAGCTCGGCGCCGAGGTCATCCACAAGGGCAACGCCAAGGTGCACGTCTCCGGGCACGCCGCCGCCGGCGAACTGCTCTACTGCTACAACATCCTCAAGCCGCTCAACGCCATGCCCGTACACGGCGAAACCCGGCACCTGATCGCCAACGGCCGGATTGCCGAGGATTCCGGTGTGCCTACGGAGAACGTCATCCTTGCGGACAACGGCACCGTGATCGACCTGAAGGACCACAAGGCCCGTGTGTCCGGCCAGGTGGAAGTCGGTTTCGTCTACGTGGACGGCTCCAGCGTCGGCGAGATCACTGACGCCGACCTCAAGGACCGCAGGATCCTTGGCGACGAAGGCTTCATTTCGGTCATCACGGTCCTCAACCGCACCACCGGCAAGATCGTCTCTGGCCCGGAGATCCATGCCCGGGGCGTAGCGGAGGACGACGCCGTGTTCGACGAGATCGTGCCCAAGATCAACGCCGCCCTCGAGGAAGCCGTGGTCAACCACCCGGACCACACCAACTACCAGCTGCAGCAGGTGGTGCGCCGGGTGATCGGCACTTGGGTGAACCGCAGGCTCCGCCGCCGGCCGATGATCATCCCGGTGGTCCTGGAGGCGTAGTCCGCAGGCAGCATCGCGTGAGCGGCCCGAAAAGCCGGACGGCCCGGAATCCGCAGGATTCCGGGCCGTTTGCGGTACCGTGGCGAGTATGGCGACTCGTACTTCCTCCGCGCCAAAAGGCAACTCCACCAGTAAATCCGGCGGATCCGGCCGGGGCGGAGCCACCACAAAATCCGGCAGGACCAGCAGTTCCGCATCCCGCGGCAGCACGCGCGGCAAGGCAGGCGCGGAACCGCAGCAGCCCTGGATCGTCCGGGTCCTCGCTGGAGCCTGGCAGGGAATCGGCCACCTCGTCGGCGCCGGAGTACGCCGCATCGGCCACGACGTCAGCGACCTCGATCCGGCGGAACGCCGCGACGGCGCCGCCTTGTTCAACCTCGTGCTCGGCATCTTCATCGCCACCTTCGCCTGGTGGGGCCTGAGCGGCTGGCTGCCTGACCTCGTCTACAGCGTCGTCAACGGCACGTTCGGCTGGATGTCCCTCCTGCTGCCGCTCATGCTTTTCGTCTGCGCCTTCCGCCTGTTCCGGCAACCCTGGGACGGCCGCGGTAACAACCGGGTGGGGATCGGCTTCCTCATCATGACCTTCGCCGGGAGCGGCCTGGCACACATCATCGGCGGCCAGCCTGCCGTCGCGGACGGTTTCGACGGGCTGCGCCGGGCTGGTGGCATGCTGGGTTTCCTCGCCGCGGCGCCGCTGGCGGCCATCCACACTGCCGTGCCGGTCCTCGTCTATTCCGCCCTCGCCTTCACCTCCTTGCTGATTGTCACTGCGACGCCGTTCGGGGCAATTCCGCAGCGCATCCGCGGGGCGTACGAGCACCTCATGGGTGTGGACCTCATGGAGGACGGCACCGGCGGCGACGCCCACGACCGCAGCTACCTTTTCGAGAACGACCGTCCCGCCCCGAAGAAGAAAAAGCGCATGCGCCTCTTCGGCAAGGACGAGGACGCCGAGCCAAAGCTGGAAGGCTATGTCGGGGACGAGGCCTTCGAACACGCACTGGTCGACGGCGAAGACGGCGCCCGGGCGCCGAAAGCGCCCTCGGTGCCGCCGGGAGTCCGCCGTCCCACCCAGGCCGAAATCGCCGTCGAGAAGATCAAGGCGGCCCAAGGTCTGGGGAACAGCGGATCGGGTGAGAATCCCACCGAGGCGATTCCCGTCGTCGCGCCCGCCATCACAGTGCCTTCGACGCCGGTCAGCCCGCCTCCGCCGCCCACGCCGATCCCGCAGCGCACCGAGCAGCTCTCGCTGGCCGGGGACGTCACCTACACGCTGCCGGCTTCCGACTACCTCACCCCGGGTTCCATCCCGAAGGAACGCACGGAAGCCAATGACGCCGTCGTCGCCGCCCTCACGGACACCATGCAGCAGTTCAATGTCGACGCCACCGTGACCGGCTTCAGCCGCGGCCCCACCGTCACGCGCTACGAAATCGAACTCTCCCCGGGCACCAAGGTCGAACGTGTCACGGCGCTCTCCAAGAACATCTCCTACGCCGTTGCCTCCAGCGATGTGCGCATCCTCAGCCCCATCCCGGGCAAGTCAGCCATCGGTATCGAAATCCCCAACACGGACCGCGAGACCGTGTCGCTGGGCGACGTGCTGCGCAGCCAGAACGCCCGCCGCACCGAGCATCCGATGGTCATGGGCGTGGGCAAGGACGTCGAGGGCGGCTACGTGGTGGCCAACCTCGCCAAGATGCCCCACCTGCTCGTGGCCGGTGCCACCGGCGCCGGTAAGTCGTCCTTCGTGAACTCGATGATCACCTCGATCCTCATGCGGGCCACGCCGGACGAGGTGCGCATGGTCATGGTGGACCCCAAGCGCGTGGAGCTCACCGCCTACGAAGGCGTGCCGCACCTCATCACGCCCATCATCACGAACCCGAAGAAGGCGGCCGAGGCCCTGCAGTGGGTAGTCCGCGAGATGGACGCCCGTTATGACGACCTGGCCAACTACGGGTACAAACACATCGACGACTTCAACAAGGCCGTCCGCGCCGGCAAGGTGGTTCCGCCGCCGGACTCCAAGCGCATCATCAAGCCGTACCCCTACCTGCTGGTGATCGTGGACGAGCTCGCGGACCTCATGATGGTGGCCCCGCGCGACGTCGAAGACTCGATCGTGCGCATCACCCAGCTGGCCCGTGCCGCCGGCATCCACCTGGTGCTGGCCACGCAGCGCCCGTCGGTCGACGTCGTCACCGGCCTCATCAAGGCCAACGTGCCCTCCCGCATGGCCTTCGCCACGTCCTCCGTCACCGACTCCCGCGTGGTCCTGGACCAGCCCGGCGCGGAGAAGCTCATCGGCCAGGGCGACGCCCTGTTCCTGCCGATGGGTGCCTCCAAGGCGATGCGCGTCCAAGGCGCCTGGGTTTCGGAGTCCGAGATCCACAAGGTGGTGGAGCACGTCAAGGGCCAGCTGCAGGCCGTGTACCGGGACGACGTCGCCGCCGAGGCGCCGAAGAAGCAGATCGACGACGACATCGGCGACGACCTCGAGGTGCTGCTGCAGGCCACGGAGCTCGTGGTCACCACTCAGTTCGGATCTACCTCCATGCTCCAGCGCAAGCTGCGTGTGGGCTTTGCCAAGGCCGGCCGGCTCATGGACCTGCTCGAGTCCCGCGGTGTCGTCGGGCCTTCCGAAGGGTCCAAGGCCCGCGACGTGCTCGTCAAGCCGGACGACCTTGCGCCGGTGATTGCCGCGATGAAGGGCGACGACGCCCCCGCCACCCCGGACGCGCACACCGCCGCCCTGAGCGACAACGCGAACGCGAACATCGCCGTCGGCGGCTATGCCGAAGACCTCGTGGCCGCGGACCTGGAGAAGCGCAAGCAGTCAGTGGAGTACTACGACGGCGCCGACGGCGGGGAGGACGACGACGGGGAGGACGCCTGGTCACTGACCGGACGGTAAGCAGGGACCGGACGCTGAGCATGGACCGGACGCTGAGCATGGACCGGACGCTGAGCCCGGCGGCCGGGTTCCGGACGGTAGCCTAGAGGCGTGACTACATCCGAAGGCAGCAAAGCCGGTTCCGGCTCCGAGATCTGGAACCTGCCCAACATCCTGACGATGCTGCGCATCGCGCTCGTCCCCTTCTTCGTCTGGTTCCTGCTCGCCGACAACGGCGAGCACGGCGTCTGGCGCTGGGCCGCCGTCGGTGCTTTCGCCGTCGCGATCTACACGGACAAGCTCGACGGCGACATTGCCCGCTCCCGGAACCTGATCACCAACTTCGGAAAGATCGCGGACCCGATTGCGGACAAGCTGCTCACCGGCTCTGCGTTGGTGCTCCTCTCCGCGCTGGGCGAGCTGCCCTGGTGGATCACGCTCGTCATCCTGGTGCGGGAATGGGGGATCACCGCCCTCCGCTTCTTCGTGATCCGCTACGGGGTCATGCCGGCCTCACGGGGCGGAAAGCTCAAGACCGTTGTGCAGACCGTGGCCATCTTCCTGTTCATCGTGCCGCTGGCGTCGATCGCCCCCTGGCTGTACTGGCTGGCGTTCGCCGTAATGCTCGCGGCCCTCGCGATCACCGTCTGGACCGGCGTCGAGTATGTCTTCCAAGCCCTGAGGCTGCGGGCGGCAGGAAGGCGCGCATGAGCCGGACCGCGCAGGAAACCGCTGCGGAGGTCGTCGGCGTGGCCATTGCCAAGGGCATCACCGTGGCAACGGCGGAATCCCTGACGGCGGGCATGGTCGCCGCGATCCTGGCCAACACCCCGGGGGCCTCCGGGATGCTGCAGGGCGGAGTGGTCGCTTACCAGAACTCGGTGAAGGCCACTGTTCTCGGGGTGTCCCCGGCGTTGCTCGCGGAGGCCGGATCGGTGGACGCCGAAGTTGCCCGCGCCATGGCGGAGGGTGCCCGGGAAGCCTGCGGCGCCGACATCGGGGTGTCCACCACGGGAGTGGCTGGCCCCGAGGCACACGACGGCAAGGACGTGGGCACGGTTTTCATTGCTGTGGCTTCGGGTCAGGGCAGCGAGGCGTTCGGCTACGCCTTCTCCGGCAGCCGGGCCGAGATCCGGGAACAAGCCGCAGCTGCCGCCCTGGACAGGGTGCTGGAACTCCTGCGCGGCGCCGAGTTACCACGGGTAAAGTAAGCGGGAACAAAAACGGCAGCCCAATAGTTGTTACATTGTGTCGCTCCGGAAGAGCCGGGGCGCCTAGGATGTAAGACAAGCGGGGCACCTGTCAAAAAGGTGTCCCGGATCGAAGAGGGAGCAAGGCGATACAGATGGTTAAGCAGCCCGTATCCGTAAACGGCGTTGTCCGCTGGAAGGATGTGGGCTTGGCCGAATCGGCACCGAGGGAACAGAAGGAGCGCAAGATGGTTGTACTGCGTCACGAGATCGGTGATGTTCTGCGCGATGTCCGTCAGCGTCAGGGCCGTACCCTCCGCGAGGTTTCGCACAGCGCCCGCGTATCCCTTGGCTACCTGAGCGAAGTGGAGCGCGGCCAGAAGGAAGCGTCCTCCGAACTGCTGTCTTCGATCTGCACAGCCTTGGACGTGCCCCTGTCCAGCATGCTCCGCGAAGTCAGCGACCGCGTGGCCGTTGCCGAAGGCGTGGCAGTTCCGGACACCGTGCCCCAGGAATTCGCCCAGCGCTACGGACGCGACCTGGACCGCGAACTCAGCGCGGAACTCGGCGGGGACTTCACTCCAGGCATGCTCTCGGCAGCGCGATGAGCACCCTGGCCTAAACGCCAAACGGTATAAGAACAAAGGAAGAGGCTCCGGCAACGCCGGAGCCTCTTCCTTTTGTGTGATCGCCTTTAACCCGGTTGGGCGTGGCATCAGCTCAGGCCTGGTCCTTGCCGATTCCTTCGCCGTACGCGGTGTTGAGCCGCTCCATGTACTCGGCCAGGGTCCGGATCTCCTCAAGGGGCCATTCGCCCAACCGCTCCCGGAATACTTGCCGGCGTGCGTCCTGGACCTGGTGCATCTTTTCCTCGCCCTTGGGTGTCAGGCGGATGGTCTGTGCCCGTCCGTCCTGCGGGTCGGCCTCCTTGTAGACCATGCCGATGCTTTCGAGGAACGCGATCTGGCGGCTCACCGAGGGCTTGCCGACGCCGATGCAGGAGGCCAGCTCGGTCAGGCGCATGGGCCCTTCCTTGCGGATGATCGAAAGCAGTCCGTAGGCGGCCGGTTCCATGTCCGGGTGCACCTGGCGGGACAGCTGGTGGGAGAGCGAACGGGCCCGGCGCCAGAAGATGCTCAGCTGGTGTTCCACTTGCTGGAGGGCGTTGTCGACGCCGTCTCCGTCGACCGGCTCCGGCGCATCGTCGGGGGTATTGCTCATGGCAACCATTCTAGAGTCCTGCCACGTGAGAGACTCTATTGGTGCGGATCAGTGACTTTTGGCGACTCATGGAAGACGAGTTCGGAAGCGGCTATGCCCGGGTCCTGGCAAGCTCCCTGGTGCTTGCCGGGGTGGGCGGGCGCACGGCCGTGCAGGCGCTGGCCGCCGGGGTCGACCCGCGGAAGGTGTGGCTCGCGGTCTGCGAAGTCCAGGACGTTCCCGAGGACCGCCGGCTCGGCCGGGACATCAAGATCAAGGACGGGGCGTCCCCGCAGTCCTGACCCAGGCGCAGCTCCGATCCAGCAGCAGACTCAGCTTCGAAGCCGTGACACGCGCGGCCCGGATGTTCGAATATCTGTTCGGATGGGACTATGCTCCTTTCAGAGGAAAATTGATTCTGACGGACCCTCCGCCTGTATCCGTGACCAGTCCGATTCCGTGTGGTTATCCACATAGTGCATGTTGCCCGCAAAAAATGTCAGCGGCCGGCACTAGCGTCGGAAGGGACAGGAAAGCGGCCCCTCAGGCCAGTCCACAGCGAGAAAGCTCAGAGGTGTGAACCATGGCGGCAAACCCGGATCGTGAGAAGGCGCTCGAAGCAGCGCTTGCCCAGATCGACAAGCAATTCGGCAAGGGCTCCATCATGCGCTTGGGTGACGACACCCGTGCGCCCATCGAGGTGATCCCCACCGGATCCATCGCCCTGGACGTCGCACTGGGCATTGGCGGCCTGCCGCGTGGCCGTGTCGTGGAAATCTACGGCCCGGAATCTTCGGGTAAGACCACCGTGGCACTGCACGCCGTGGCCAATGCACAGCGCAACGGAGGCATCGCGGCCTTCATCGATGCCGAACACGCCCTGGACCCGGACTACGCGGCCAAGCTTGGCGTGGACACGGATGCCCTGCTCGTTTCGCAGCCGGACACCGGTGAACAGGCCCTGGAAATCATGGACATGCTGGTGGGTTCGGGCTCCCTGGACATCATCGTCATCGACTCCGTCGCGGCTCTCGTTCCGCGCGCCGAAATCGAAGGCGAAATGGGTGACTCCCACGTGGGCCTGCAGGCCCGCCTCATGAGCCAGGCCCTGCGTAAGATCACCGGTCGCCTGAGCCAGACCAAGACCACGGCGATCTTCATCAACCAGCTGCGTGAAAAGATCGGCGTGTTCTTCGGCTCCCCGGAAACCACCACCGGTGGCAAGGCGCTGAAGTTCTACGCCTCCGTGCGCATCGATGTCCGCCGCATCCAGACCCTCAAGGAGGGCTCGGATTCGGTCGGCAACCGCACCAAGGCCAAGATCGTCAAGAACAAGATGGCCCCGCCGTTCAAGGTCGCAGAGTTCGACATCATCTACGGCCAGGGCATCTCCCGCGAAGGCGGAATCATCGACATGGGTGTCGAGCACGGCATCATCAAGAAATCCGGTTCCTGGTTCACCTACGACGGTGACCAGCTGGGCCAGGGCATGGAGAACTCGCGCCGCTTCCTGCGCGACAACCCCGAGCTTGCCCAGGAGCTGGAACGCCTCATCAAGGAGAAGCTGGGCGTCGGCGTCAAGCCAGCCGAAGGCGAGGACTCCCCGAAGCTGAAGGCCGTTGACGGCTAGGCGGCAGCGCAGGGCCGGTCCGGGCAGGGAACCCTCCGCAGATTCCCCGGTTCTGGAGGATGCCGAAGCTGATCCCGAAGCCGTGGCCCGGGCCATAGTGCTGCGGCAGCTGACCAACTCGCCCAAGAGCCGTCAGCAGCTGGCCCGGAAGCTGGCCGAACGCGGTGTACCCGAGGCAGTGGCCGAAGCCGTGTTGGACCGGTTTGAGGAGGTCCGGCTCATCGACGACTCGGAGTTCGCGGAGATGTGGGTCCGGAGCCGCTCCCAGACCAGGAAGCTGGCCAGGGGCGCGCTCCGTCGTGAACTGGCGGACAAAGGCATCGACTCCGACACCGCCGAAGAGGCCCTCGGGCAGCTCAGCGACGAGGACGAACAGCAGGCCGCACGGGAGCTGGTCGCACGCAAGCTCCGGTCCGGTGTGGACCTTGGCAACAGGGAAGAACGGGACAAGCACACCCGGCGGCTTGCGGCCATGCTGGCCCGGAAGGGCTACCAGCCCTCGCTGGCCTTCCGGATCGTCGGGGAAGTGCTCGACGAAGCCGGTACCCTTAACGAGTGAGTTTTACCGCCTCTCCCGCAGCCCCTTCCTCCGCAGCCGAGCCCGCCGACACGCCCCGTGCCGCCGAGTCGGATGGCGACGAGCCCGGCCGCCAGCGTACCTACCAGGTCCGCACCTTCGGCTGCCAGATGAACGTCCATGATTCCGAGCGCATGGCCGGCCTGCTGGAGGACGCCGGTTACGTCCCCGCCGAGGGCGGCCTGGCCGACGTCGTGGTCTTCAACACCTGCGCCGTCCGGGAGAACGCGGACAACAAGCTCTATGGCAATCTCGGCGAGCTGAAGCAGGCCAAGGCCGCACACCCGGGCATGCAGATCGCGGTCGGCGGCTGCCTTGCCCAGAAGGACCGGGAAACCATCGTCCGGAAGGCTCCCTGGGTGGACGCCGTGTTCGGCACACACAACGTCGGTGCCCTGCCCGCATTGCTGGACCGGGCCCGCCACAACAACGAGGCGCAGCTCGAAATCCTTGAATCCCTGGACGTCTTCCCGTCCACGCTGCCCACCAAGCGCGACTCCGTCTACTCGGGCTGGGTGTCGATCTCCGTGGGCTGCAACAACACCTGCACCTTCTGCATCGTTCCCTCCCTGCGCGGCAAGGAGAAGGACCGCCGGCCGGGGGAGATCCTTGCCGAGATCCAGGCCCTCGTGGACGATGGCGCCGTCGAGGTCACGCTCCTCGGCCAGAACGTCAACTCCTACGGTGTGGAATTCGGCGACCGGCTGGCGTTCTCCAAGCTGCTGCGGGCCTGTGGCGAGATCGAGGGCCTGGAACGCGTGCGCTTCACCAGCCCGCACCCGGCGGCCTTCACCGACGACGTCATCGAGGCCATGGCCGAAACCCCCAACGTGATGCCCCAGCTGCACATGCCCCTGCAGTCCGGCTCCGACAAGGTCCTCAAGGACATGCGCCGCTCGTACCGTTCCTCCAAGTTCCTGGGCATCCTGGACAAGGTCCGGGAACGGATCCCGAACGCCGCCATCACCACGGACATCATCGTGGGCTTCCCCGGTGAAACTGAAGAGGACTTCCAAGCCACGCTCGACGTCGTCGAAAAGTCCCGTTTCTCCTCGGCCTTCACCTTCCAGTACTCCAAGCGGCCCGGCACCCCTGCCGCCGAGCTGCCCGAGCAGCTCCCCAAGGCCGTCGTCCAGGAACGCTACGAGCGGCTGACCGCACTGCAGGACCGGATCGCCGCCGAGGAGAACGCCAAGCAGCTCGGCCGCAAGGTGGAGCTTCTGGTGACCGCCCAGGCAGGGCGCAAGGCAGGGGAGACCCACCGCCTTTCCGGCCGCGCCGCGGACCAGCGCCTCGTGCATTTCTCCGTCCCCGAGGGCGCCGAAACACCCCGCCCGGGCGACTTCGTCACTGTCACCATCACCGAAGCCGCGGCCTTCCACCTGCTCGCCGATCCCGCGGGCACGGCCGACTACAGCCTGCGCCGCTCCCGCGCCGGTGACGCCTGGGATCGGTCCCAGGCCGATTCCTGCGGTGTTCCCGCGCCCGGCGCTGCGGGCAAGGACGGCAAGGCGGCAGTCTCCCTCGGCATGCCGTCGTTGCCGCTGCGCCGAAGTTGAGCATGCCGCGGCCAAACATGCCGGAAGAAGCAAACCCGCCGGTGATCGCCGTCGTCGGTCCCACCGGCTCCGGAAAGTCCGATCTCGGCGTCCAGCTGGCGCTGGCGCTGGGCGGGGAGGTCATCAACGCCGACGCCCTCCAGTTCTACCGCGGCATGGATATCGGAACGGCGAAAATCACCCTGGCCGAGCGCCACGGCGTGCCCCACCACCTCCTGGACACCATGGACGTCACGGAGGAAGCGAGCGTTTCGGCGTTCCAGCAGGACTGCCGGGCCATCATCGACGACATCCACGCCCGGGGCAGACGCGCCATCCTGGTCGGCGGCTCCGGGCTCTACGTCCGGGCGGCCCTGGATGTCCTTGAGTTCCCGGGAACCGATCCTGCCCTCCGCAAGGCCCTTGAAGACGAAGCCGCGGCGCACGGGCTGTCCGTGCTGGCCGACCGCCTGCGTGCCGTCGATCCCGTCTCGGCCGAACGGCTCGGCGACGCCCGGCGCATCATCCGCGCCCTCGAGGTGCACCGGCTCACCGGCCGGCCCTTCAGTTCCTTCATGCCCGTTCGCGAATACGTCAGGCCCGCCGTGCAGATCGGGCTCGACGTCGACCGCGAACTCCTGCGCGAACGCCTCGCCTTGCGGGTGCACCGCATGGTCGACGCCGGACTGCTGGACGAGGTCCGCGCGCTCGACACCGTCGGCCTGCGGCGGGGCAAGACCGCCGCACGGGCGCTCGGTTACGCACAGTTCCTCCGGGTGCTCGACGGCGATTCGGACATCGCGACGGCGGCCGAGGAGACCATCGTGGCCACCCGGCAGTTCGCACGCCGCCAACTCACCTGGTTCCGCGCCGATCCCCGGATCACCTGGCTCGACTGGCAGGATCCAGGGCTCGTCGCCAAGGCCGCGGAACTGTGCTGACAACACCTCGCTGGCAGCACGCCGGTTGATTTAGGCGGACGGCCGCCCGCAGGTAGCCTTGATCCATGGACGAAAGCCTCACGAACACCCTTGGCCTCGACGGACTGCCTTTTTCCAAAGGCCACGGCACCGGCAACGATTTCGTCCTGATTGCCGACCCGCAGGACCAGCACCGGATCTCCCCGGAACAGGTCGCGGCCCTGTGCAACCGCCACCTCGGCATCGGCGGCGACGGGCTCATCCGTGCCGTCCCTTCGCGTTTCCTTCCCGAAGGCCGCGACATCCTTGAGGACGAGCCCGCGGCGGAATGGTTCATGGACTACCGCAACGGCGACGGCTCCCTGTCCGAGATGTGCGGCAACGGTGTCCGCGTCTTCGTGCACTTCCTCATCGACCAGGGCTTCGTGACGCTGGGCGCCGGCGAATCCCTGGCCATCGGCACCCGGGGCGGGGTCAAGCGGATCTCCCGCACGGCCGAGGGCTATGCCGTGGACATGGGCCCGTGGGAATTCATCTTCCCCGAGGACGCCCGGGACAAGGCCATGGACTCCCTGGTCCACGCTGCCGGCCTCGAAGTCGCCCGGCCGGCGCTCTCGGTCAGCATGGGCAACCCGCACACGGTGGTGGCCTTGGCCGAACTGTCGGAGCTGGAAGCCACTGAACTTTACAAGGCACCTCAGGTGGATCCCGTTCCGCCGCACGGCACCAACGTCGAATTCGTCGTCCCGGCCGAACCGCTCGTCCACGACGGCATCGGGACCATCACCATGCGCGTCCACGAACGGGGCGTGGGCGAGACCCAGTCCTGCGGCACCGGCGCGTGCGCGGCCGCCGTCGCGATCCGGCACTGGGCCGGCGCCGGCGCACCGGACAACTGGAAGGTCAACGTCCCCGGCGGCGTCGTCGAAGTGCGCTTCTTCCCCGGGGCCGGCGGGCGCGAACACGTGGAACTCAGCGGCCCCGCGGTGATCGTCGCTACTGGTTCGCTTTCCTGACCCGCAGGAGCCGGAAAGATTTGGCGGTGCTTTCCCGGGTCACGGTGAAGGTATCGTCCAGCTCCTCCGCCAGCCAGCGCTGCAGCGAATCCGACCCGAGGTTCTTCTGGACCACCAGCCAGGCATCCCCGCCCGGAGCCAGCCGCGGCAGCCACTTCAGCAGCAGCTCATGCAGTTCGGCCTTGCCGATGCGGATCGGCGGGTTCGACCAGATGGTGTCGAAGCTCACGGAAGGGTCGACGTCGTCGGGCAGGCTCGCGGTGACATTGTCCAGCCCCAGCGCGGCAGCGTTTTCGTTCGTGAGGGTGATGCACCGGTCATTGACGTCGACGGCGTAGACCCGCGCTTCGGGCGCCATCAATGCCATGGTCAGCGCGATCGGACCCCAGCCGCAGCCGATGTCCAGCAGATTGCCTCGCGGGGACGGTGCAGGCACTCCGTCCAGCAGGACCACTGTTCCCTTGTCGATCCCGTCGGGGCTGAAGATTCCGGGGGAGCTGTGGAGGCTGCGGGTGGTGCCGGCCAGTTCCACCGTGAGGGGCTTGCGGGGGAAGGGCCCGACGGGCGCGTTGAAATAGTGAGCAGACTCCATAGCTTGCCAGAGTAGTTGGCCGCGCCAGCCAAGGGAAACCGCGGGCCCGGGAAGTGCTTGACAACGCCTGATAGGGTTGTATGCATGTTCTTGATCTTTGAGTAATTCAGCCCCTGCGATGCAGGCCGGCCCGGGCCGTTCCAGTGTGGAACCAACCGTGGCAGCGCCTTTCCGCCTTGGCATGATCCCGGTAACCGAACCGCTGCGGTGTCCCCTCGAGGACGACCACACCGGCTGCCGGAAGCTCAACAGATCGATCCACCGCACGTGCGTTTCCGGTTCCCGCCGCAGCCGTGCCCGGCCCGGATCTCCTGTCTGGTCCTGCAAAGGCGTCAGCCCAGCGCGAAGCGCGCACCATCAGACATCAAACGGCACTATTCTGGATATGCCGAACCTCTAAGGAGACCATGACCACGCAGCAGAACACCGGAGCCGATTCCGACGCCCAGGACATGAGTCCTGAACAAATCCAGGCTGTCATCGACCGGATTCTCTCCAAGGATGTGCCGGCACCGGCGCGGGACGAAGATTCCCGCGGCGTGCTCGGCAAGGCCCAGGCGATTTCCACCCTGGACGAAGAACACAGCATTTACGACGGCGAGCAGGAAGACCTGGCCGAACGCCGCGCCCTGCGCCGCACGGCAGGCCTGTCCACCGAACTCGAGGACGTCACCGAAGTCGAATACCGGCAGCTGCGCCTTGAGCGCGTCGTCCTCGCCGGCCTCTGGACCGAGGGGACCCTTGCCGACGCCGAGAACTCCCTCCGGGAACTCGCGGCCCTGGCCGAGACCGCCGGCTCGGAAGTGCTGGACGGTATCGTCCAGCGCCGGGTCAAGCCGGACCCCGGCACCTACCTCGGATCCGGCAAAGCGTTGGAGCTCAGGGACATTGTGATGTCAACGGGGGCGGACACCGTCGTCGTGGACACCGAGCTGGCACCGTCCCAGCGGCGCGGCCTGGAAGACATCGTCAAGGTCAAGGTGGTGGACCGCACCACCCTGATCCTGGACATCTTCGCCCAGCACGCGAAGAGCCGTGAAGGCAAGGCCCAGGTTGAGCTGGCCCAGCTCGAGTACCTGTTGCCGCGCCTGCGTGGTTGGGGTGAATCCATGTCCCGCCAGGCCGGTGGCCAGGTGGGCGGCGCCGGAGCCGGCATGGGTTCCCGCGGTCCCGGTGAAACCAAGATCGAACTCGACCGCCGGCGCATCCGCACTCGGATGGCCAAGTTGCGGCGGGAGATCGCGGCCATGAAGCCGGCCCGGGAGACCAAACGGGCCAACCGCCGTCGTAATGCCGTTCCCTCGGTGGCGATCGCGGGCTACACCAACGCCGGAAAGTCTTCACTGCTCAACCGCCTCACCGACGCCGGTGTCCTCGTCGAAAACGCCCTGTTCGCCACCCTCGACCCGACTGTCCGCAGGGCGCAGACCCCGGACGGGATCGGCTACACACTGGCTGACACCGTCGGTTTCGTGCGTTCCCTGCCGACCCAGCTGGTGGAGGCTTTCCGCTCCACCCTGGAGGAAGTGGCCGACGCCGATCTGATCCTTCACGTCGTTGATGTCTCCCATCCCGATCCCGAAGGGCAGATCGCTGCGGTGCGGACCGTGCTGGCCGAGGTCGATGCCCGGAAGATTCCGGAAATCATCGTGCTGAACAAGGTCGATGCGGCCGATCCTTTCGTCGTCGAGCGCCTGAAGCAGAAGGAACCGCGGCACGCCGTTGTCTCCACCCGCACCGGCCAGGGCATCGCCGAACTGCTGGAAGCGATCAGCGCGGCGATTCCGCGGCCCGGCGTCCGGCTTGAGGCGCTGATTCCGTACAACCGCGGCGAATTGATCAACAAGCTGCACAATTCCGACGCCGAAATCCTCAGCCTCGAGCATGAGGAAGGCGGCACCCGGGTGGTTGCCATGGTGCACGAAAACCTGGCAGCAGAACTCGGCGAGTTCGCCATCAATGGCTGAACAGGAAAATCCGGTCACCGGAAGGTCCAGGGCGGAACGCACCGCCCTGGACCTCCTGGACAAGGCCGTCGCAGGGATGGACGGGCAGAACCGCACCGGGCAGCACACCATGGCCCTCCATGTCGCCCGCGCCATCGAGAACAATGAGCACCTCCTTGTCCAGGCCGGCACCGGAACCGGAAAGTCCCTCGCATACCTGGTTCCGCTGATCGCGCACGCGATGGACAGCAACAAGCCCACACTGGTGTCCACGGCGACGCTTGCGCTGCAGAGCCAGATCGTGGCGCGCGACCTTCCGAGGCTCCTGGAAACCCTCAACCCCCTGCTGGAGCGGCCGGTCATCGTTGCCTTGGTCAAGGGACGGGCCAACTACCTGTGCCGCCACAAGCTCGAAGGCGGATTCCCCAGCGAGGAGCCGGCCGAGGGCCAGCTGTTCTCCCTCGGGGAAGACACCAGCGTCCCGCACGTGGCGGCCGCGATCGGCGGGACCGCATCGCAGCTGGGCAAGGAAGTGCTGCGCCTGCGTGAGTGGGCGGAAACCACCTCCACGGGCGACCGCGACGAGCTCATGCCAGGCGTGACGGACCGCGCATGGCGGCAGGTCTCGGTGACCTCGATGGAATGCCTCGGCGCGCAGAAGTGCCCGCTGGCCGAGGAGTGCTTCAGTGAGCTGGCCCGGCAACGGGCTGCCGAGGCCGACGTCGTGGTCACCAACCACGCGATGCTGGCCGTCAGCGCCTTCGAAGGGCTGGCCGTGCTGCCGGAATACGATGTCGTGGTCGTGGACGAAGCCCACGAACTCCAGGACCGCGTCACCGGCGCCGTCTCAGGTCAGCTTTCGGTGACGATGATCCACGCCGCGGCGTCCAGCGCGCGCAAGCACACGGCCATCACGGTCGACGCGCTGAACTCGGCGGCGGACCGGCTGGAGCTGGCCCTGGCCGACGCGCCCTCCGGGCTGTTGCCGAACGGACTCAACGACGAACAGCTCGACTGCATCGACCAGCTCCGCGAAGCCTGCCGCGCCGCGCTTTCGGACTCGAAGGGCGATTCCTCCAACGCGGTCGACGGCGGCCGGCAGCTTGCGCGTTCACGCCTCCTGCTGATCCTGGAACTGTGCGAACGGCTGCTCGCCGCCCGCGAAAACCGCGAGGTGGTGTGGTTGTCCCGCGCCAGCAGCTTTGACCCGCAGCAAGGCTATTCGGCGCCGGACGAAGGTGCGCCGGCCCTGATCAACATTGCCCCACTGAGCGTCGCCGGACGCCTGCGCGAAGGCCTGTTTGCGGACCACACCGTGGTGCTGACCTCCGCCACCCTCGCCATCGGCGCGGCGTTCGAACCGGCGGCAGGCGGCCTCGGCCTGATGGGGGAGGGTGCCCCAAGCTGGACCGGGGTGGACGTCGGCTCGCCCTTCGACTATCCGAAACAGGGGATGCTGTACGTAGCGGCGCACCTGCCCAAACCAAGGCGCGGGACCTCACCCGAAGCCCTCGACGAGCTGGAACGCCTGCTCCGCGCTTCCAAAGGCGGGGCGCTCTGCCTGTTCTCCTCCCGCCGCGCGGCCGAGGAAGCGGCCGAACAGATGCGCTCCAGGCTGGACCTGTCCATCCTGTGCCAAGGCGAGTCAACCATGGCCGCCCTCGTGAAGCAGTTCGCTGACGAAAAGGACACCTGCCTCTTCGGCACGATGTCGCTCTGGCAGGGCGTGGACGTTCCCGGCGGTTCCTGCCGGCTTGTGGTGATCGACAGGATTCCGTTCCCTCGGCCGGATGACCCCCTGATGACCGCCCGCTCGCGCGCCGTGGCGCAGTCCGGCGGGAATGGCTTCATGGCGGTTTCGGCGACCCATGCTGCAATCCGCCTTGCCCAGGGCGCCGGGCGCCTGATCCGCACGACGGGAGACAAGGGAGTGGTGGCCGTCCTGGACTCCAGGCTCTCGACCGAACGCTATGGCGGATTCCTGCGCGCTGCGCTGCCGCCCTTCTGGGCAACGACGGACAGCTCCGTGGTCAGCGGGGCGCTTGAACGGTTGAGCACCGGCTAAGAGACCCCGGGCCCGCCTGCTAGAGCGCGAGTGCAGCCCTTAGAGCGAACGCAACCCTTAGAGGGAGCGCAGCACAGAGACGACCTTGCCCATGATCGTTGCGTGGTCGCCGAGGATCGGCTCGTACTGGGTGTTCTGGGGCAGCAGCCAGGTATGGCCGTCCCGCTGCCGGAATGTCTTGACCGTGGCTTCGTCGTCGAGCAGGGCCGCAACGATGTCACCGTTGACGGCGTCGTTCTGGCGCCGCACCACCACCCAGTCACCGTCGCAGATCGCGGCGTCGATCATGGAATCACCGGCGACCTTGAGCATGAACAGCTCGCCGTGGCCCACAAGCTGGCGGGGGAGGGGAAGCACGTCCTCCACGGTTTGGTCCGCCAGGATCGGTCCACCGGCGGCGATCCGGCCCACGAGAGGGACCATTGCAGTGTCGCTGGCGCTGGCCAGTTCCGTGACGGCAAGCCCGCCGGTGCTGCGCAGCGAGGCAGGCGCCTCGACTCCCGGAATCTGCGCCCCGCCGTCGAGGGTCAGGGGCATGAGGACCTCCATGGCGCGCGGGCGCTTCGGATCACGGCGCAGGTAGCCGAGCTTTTCGAGCTGGGAAAGCTGGTGCGTGACGCTGGAGAGGCTGGCAAGACCCACCGTGTCCCCGATCTCGCGCATGGAGGGCGGGTAGCCGTTGTCGTTCACGGAACGTTGGATCGTTTCCAGGATCTTCTTCTGGCGGACAGTCAGGCCCTTGGCTGCTTTAGGCAGCTGCTGGCTCCGCGGGGAGACCCCGTTGCCGTTGGCTCGTGCTGCCATGTGCCGCGTCCTTCCGTTCCGCCCGGGCCGTTGGCCAGGGAGCGGGTCCTTAAAATGTCGGACCCTCCTGATGCACTTTTTCTGTGCCTGTTCCTTTCCCTCAAACGTAGGGCAGGCGCAGGGCTTTATCAAACATTTGTTCTAGCGAGTCTCGACACCATTCGTTGATAAGTGCTAAAAATGTCGTAGCAAGGTTCGAATATGTGTTCTAAGTCAGCAGTTCGGCCGCCCTTCGATTCGAACATCGGATTCGAATGCCGGGGAGCTGGGCGCTGATGGAAGAGAGAATTGGCAGCCATGTGCCGGGCGGGTCCGGGTGCAGGCTTTTCATCAGGAGGGCTCAGCTCATGTCCGGCATCACCATCACCCGAGAATTTCCCCAGGCTGTCCCCGGCCGCCTCCGCCTGACCCGTCGTGGCCGCATTGTCTTCTTCGGCATCCCGGCAATGCTCCTGCTTGCCGCCCTGCTGACCCTGGTGGGATTCCTGAATTCGCCGGCCAAGGCTGCCGACGAGGGAACCGTGCTGCGCACCACCCCCACGGTCACCGTCACGGTGCAAGCCGGCCAGTCCCTGTGGGGCATCGCAGGTGCCGCCGCGCCGGAACGCGATCCGCGCGATGTCATTGTGGAGATCATCCAGCTGAACAACCTGGAAGGCGGCCGGATCGTCCCCGGCCAGCAGCTGTTCGTACCTGCCGCCTGAGCCCGGCCGCCTGATTCCCTCCGCAACACCGGGACGGGCCGCGGCTGTCACAGTTTCAGGGCACCAGTGCTTGCGCCTTAAACTGTCATGGTGAGTGAGCAGCTAGAGCGACTTGACCGACTTCCCCTCCGGGACAACCTCCGCGGACTGAGCCCGTATGGCGCGCCGCAGCTGGATGTTCCGATCCTGCTCAACGTCAACGAAAACACCCATGGTGTTCCCTCGGATGTCCAGGCCGCGATCACCGAAGCGGTGGCAAAGGCAGCCATGGGCCTGAACCGCTACCCGGACCGTGAATTCACCGAGCTTCGCGAAGCTCTGGCCGAGTACCTCGGACATGGTCTCAGCCCCGAAAACATTTGGGCGGCCAACGGCTCCAACGAGGTCCTCCAGCAGATCCTCCAGGCCTTCGGCGGGCCCGGGCGCACCGCCCTGGGCTTCCCTCCCACGTACTCGATGTACCCGCTGCTAGCCAGCGGAACCGACACGGCCTACATCACCGGCGTCCGTGCCGATGATTACGGACTGGACGCCGCATCGGCCGCTGCCCAGGTCCGGGAACTGCAGCCGAACATCGTTTTCCTGTGCTCCCCGAACAACCCGACCGGCACGGGCCTGGGCCTCGACGTCGTCGAAGCCGTCTACGAAGCCGGGGAGGCAAGCCAGGCGATCGTCATCGTCGACGAGGCGTACCACGAGTTCGCCCACGACGACACGCCCAGCGCACTGACCCTGCTGCCCGGCCGGGAACGCCTGATTGTCTCGCGCACCATGAGCAAGGCCTTCGCCCTTGCCGGTGCCCGCGTCGGCTACCTGGCGGCCGCCCCGGAGGTCACCGACGCCATCCGGCTGGTGCGCCTGCCGTACCACCTCTCGGCTGTCACCCAGGCCACTGCCCTCGCAGCCCTCCGGCACCGCGAAGCCCTCATGGCCGACGTCGAAGATATCAAGGTCCAACGTGACCGGATCGTGGACGGACTGACCCGCCTGGGCCTGAAGCCGGCGGCTTCCGACTCAAACTACGTGTTCTTCGGCGGCCTCGAGAACCCGCACGCGGTGTGGCAGGGCCTGCTCGACGCCGGTGTGCTGATCCGCGACGTCGGCATCCCCGGACACCTGCGCGTGACTGCAGGCACCGAAGCCGAAACCACAGCGTTCCTTGAAGCCCTCGAAGCCCTGCTTGACGGCCGGACCCCCGCGCGGGCCTAGACTTGAAGCTGATTCCCACCTCTCCTCGAAGGACAATTCAATGAGCGAAAACGGCGCCACTACGGCAGCCGCCCGGACCGCACGCATGGAACGCGCCACCAGCGAGTCCTCGGTCTTCGTCGAAATCAACCTCGACGGCACCGGCGTATCGGACATCAGCACTTCCGTGCCGTTCTACGACCACATGCTGACCGCGCTCTGCAAGCATTCGCTCATTGACATGACCGTCAAGGCCACCGGTGACACCCACATCGACGCCCACCACACCGTGGAAGACGTCGCCATCACCTTCGGCGAGGTCCTGCGTACCGCCCTCGGCAACAAGGCAGGAATCCGCCGATTCGGCGAAGCCACCGTGCCCCTCGACGAAGCCCTGGCACACGCCGTCGTGGACGTCTCCGGGCGCCCCTACCTGGTGCACAGCGGTGAGCCTGCAGGCCAGGAATACCACTTGATCGGCGGGCACTTCACTGGTTCGCTGACCCGGCACGTGTTCGAAGCCATCACCCTGCACGCCGGCATCTGCCTGCACATGAACGTGCTGGCCGGCCGCGATCCGCACCACATCGTCGAAGCCCAGTTCAAGGCCTTTGCCCGCGCCCTCCGTGCCGCCGTGGAATCCGATCCCCGCGTGGAGGGCATCCCGTCCACCAAGGGAGCCCTGTGAGCAAGCAGATCCTCAAGAACGGCGCCATCGTCGACCCCGATGCCGGCAGCCGCGTCGTTTCGCCTGAGGGCAAACCCACCGTTACGGTCCTGGACTACGGTTCCGGGAACGTGCGCTCCGCCGTGCGTGCCTTGGAGCGCGCCGGCGCCGAGGTGACCCTTAGCGCCAAGCCCGAGGACGTCCTGAACGCGGACGGCCTCCTGGTGCCCGGCGTGGGTGCCTTCGAAACCGTGATGCGTGAGCTGAAAGCGGTCGACGCCATCAGGATGATCGGCCGCAGGGTAGCCGGCGGCCGTCCGGTGCTCGGCATCTGCGTTGGCCTGCAGGTTCTCTTCGAAGCCGGCGTGGAGCACGGCACCGAAGCCGAGGGCATGGGGGAGTGGCCGGGGAAGGTGGAATTGCTGCCTGCCCCGGTGGTGCCGCACATGGGCTGGAACACCGTGAAGGTGCCGGAAGGCTCCAAGCTGTTTGCCGGCGTCGAGGACGAACGCTTCTACTTCGTGCACTCCTATGGGGTGCAGAAGTGGGAGTTCGACGTCGCGCAGCCGCGGATGGCCCCTCCTATGGTCACTTGGTCCGAGCACGGCGCGCCCTTCATTGCGGCCGTGGAGAACGGGCCGCTGTGCGCCACCCAGTTCCACCCGGAGAAGTCCGGCGACGCCGGAGCGCGGCTGCTGCGCAACTGGGTCGAGGGCCTGCGCCCCAAGGCCGTCGAGACCCCGGAAGCCGCCGGCGCGCCGGAAGCCACTGCCTGAAATGTGGTCGATCATCCTGATGGGCGCGGCCGGGCTGCTGATCGGCGGCGGAATCTCCTTCCACCAGCAGAAGCGCCCCCGCTGGGTCTCCATCTCCTTCTACGTGCTGGCTGCCATGGCGCTGCTGGCTGCCTACCTCTTCACCCTGCCGGGCAACTGACGCCCGCTTCCGTCCCCAACACCGAGGATCCCCATGGCTACCGCCCCTGAACTTCCCGTCCTGGAACTGCTGCCCGCCGTCGACATCGTGGACGGCCAGGCCGTCCGCCTCCTGCAGGGCGAGGCCGGCTCGGAAACCAGCTACGGCACCCCGCTCGAAGCCGCCCTCAACTGGCAGAACGACGGCGCCGAATGGGTGCACATGGTGGATCTCGACGCCGCCTTCGGCCGCGGGAACAACGCGGACCTCATCAGCGAAGTCGTCTCGCAGCTGGACGTGAAGGTCGAACTCTCCGGCGGCCTGCGCGACGACGAGTCCCTTGAGCGTGCCCTCGGGCTCGGCGTCGCCCGCGTCAACCTCGGCACCGCCGCCCTCGAAAACCCGGAGTGGACCCGGCGCGCCATCGAGCGCTTCGGCGACAAGATCGCCGTCGGCCTCGACGTTCGCGGCACCACCCTGGCCGGCCGCGGCTGGACCAAGGAAGGCGGGGACCTCTGGGAGGTGCTGGCCCGCCTCGAGGACGCCGGCTGCGCGCGCTACGTCGTGACCGACGTGACCAAGGACGGCACGCTCCAGGGCCCCAACGTCGAACTGCTCAAGCAGATGGTCGAGAAGACCGGCAAGCCCGTTGTGGCCTCCGGCGGTATCTCCAGCCTTGAAGACCTCCGCGTTCTCCGCGACCTGGTGCCGTTCGGGGTCGAGGGCGCGATCGTGGGCAAGGCCCTGTACGCGGGAGCCTTCACGCTTCCCGAAGCCCTGGACGTAGCCGGCCGCCGCTGATGCACGGGCAGCAGGAACCGGCAGCAGGGCCGGGCACGGCGGCGGATGCCAAACCCAGGCGGGAACTGCCGGGCCACATTGCCGCGGCGCTGGCCGGTGCCGGGGGAGCTACCGACTCGGCGGGCACGCCGTGGGCGGGCCGGGACCTGAGCGGGGACGCCGCGAAGATCCACAACTTCGAGGACGACGACGGCAGCGCCGACGCCGGCTACCTCGCCGCAGTCGAAGCGCTCCTTGAGGGGCGCGGCGGCGAAGCCGGCGTCGTCAAGGCGCTCGCCACAGCAAGGGTCTTCGTGCCCGTCATGGCAACCCTGGCCGAGGAAGCCGACGGAGTCGCCGCTGCGCACGGTGACACCCTGCAGGCCGACAAGCAGGCCGACATGGCCCTGGTCACCCTGAAGGCGCCCGACGGCCGGACGGCGATGCCGGTGTTCACCTCGGCGGCCGCGCTGGAATCCTGGCATCCGGAAGCCCGGCCCGTTGCCGTCTACGCAGCCCGTGCGGCTCTCTCCGCTGTGTCCGAAGGGGCCCAGCTGCTGGTCCTGGACCCGGGCTCCGAGGTCACGTTCGTGGTCCGCAGGCCCGCAGTGTGGGCATTGGCACAGCAGCGGGACTGGACGCCGTCGTACCTGGATGATCAACTGGAGTCTGCTCTCGCTTCCACGGCACGGGAGTTCCCGGCGGTCCGACGCCTGGAAACCCGCCAGGGCGCCGGAACGGCGTCCCGTACGGCCACAGGGCAGACCGTGGCCGGCGGCGGTGCCGGCCCCGAACTGCAGGTGGTGCTCTTCCTCGACGACGGCCTCGACGCCGCTGCCCTGCAGGCGCTGCTGGGACGCCTGAACGAAGCGTGGGCGCAGCTTGACGCCTTTGCCGAGAACGTCGACTCGCTCGAGGTCAAGCTGCAGCGCGCGGCGCAGGAGTCTGCGCCTAAGTAACGGTTGCACCGGTTCCCGGGCAGCCACCGGGGAACAAAGAGGTTGTAGCTCGTGAATTTCGCTCTCTACAAGGAGACGCTGTCCGTCCCTTCGGTCAGGCAACTGCTGATCATCGGCCTGATCGCACGCATTCCGCACTCGGCGGCCGGCGTGCTCCTGACGCTGCACATCGTGCTGACCCTGAACCAGGGGTATGCGGCGGCCGGTGCCGCCGCGGCGCTGATGACCATCGGCATCGCCATCGGGGCGCCCTGGCGGGGCCGCCGCGTGGACCGGGCAGGCCTCCGCAAGGCCCTCATCCCTTCGATCATCTCCGAGGCGCTTATCTGGGCGGTCGTTCCCCACGTCAGCTACCAGTGGGTGCTGCCCCTGGTTTTCGTGGGCGGCCTGTTCAGCCTTCCCATCTTCAGCGTCATCCGGCAGTCCCTGGGCGTGCTGGTCGAGGGTGACCAGCGGCGCTCGGCTTTCGCCCTCGATTCCATCTTCACCGAACTGGTGTTCATGATCGGGCCCGCGGTCGGCGCCATCGCGGCGACGAGCGGCTACTCCGCCGTCGCCCTGACCGCGGTCGGTGTATCGGCGTCGGTGGCCGGTCTTTTCCTGGTCTGGTTCAACCCGCCCACCCGCACCGAGGACAGCTGTACGGCGGAGGAAAGCGCCGCGCGCGCCGCGGACGATCTCGCCGCCGCCGGTGCCGCGATCGTTGCCTCGGCGGCGCACGTCCAGGAAGCCGCCTCCGAACTGGCGCCGGCCGGGTCCAGGCTGGCCAGGCTCCGCGGGCACGTGGTGCGGAACTTCGCATGGCTCACCGTTTCGGTGGCGGCGGTGTTCGTCGTCGCGGCAGGTTCCGGCATGGTGCTCAGCGGCACCGACGTCGGAATCGTGGCAATCCTGGAACGCTCCGGGCACCAGACCGAGCTCGGCATCGTCTTCTTCTTCTGGTGCGCAGCCTCGGTGGTCGGCGGTGTGGTCTACGGTGCGATGCACCGGCCCGTTTCGCCGCTGCTGCTCCTGCTCGGCATGGCCGCCCTGACCATTCCGATGGGCCTTGCCAAGGACACCTGGACCCTGGCCTTCCTTTCGCTGCTGCCGGGCCTGCTGTGCGCCCCGGTGCTGTCTGCCGCGTCGGAGAAGGTTGCCGAGCTCGTCGGCGAGGAACGCAGGGGAGAGGCCATGGGCTGGTACGGCTCCGCGCTGACCGCGGGCGTCGCGCTCGGTGCCCCGCTGGCGGGCGTCTTCATTGACGGCGTCGGCTCCTGGGCGGGCTTCGTTTCGGTGGGCGTTGCCGGCGTCGCGCTCTGCCTTGCGGGCCTCGTGCTGATGAAGATCCGCCGGGCGGCCCTGGTGAAGTAACCGGATTGCCCGCCAGCAGGTTTTACAAAGCAGACGACGACGGCGGCCGCCCCACCGGGGACGGCCGCCGTCGTCGTTGTGCTTGCTTTGGCTTCCGGCCTAGTTGACGGGCCCGGTGAACTTTTCGCCCGGGCCCTTGCCCGGCTCGTCCGGAATCAGGGACGCCTCGCGGAACGCCAGCTGCAGCGAACGCAAGCCGTCACGCAAGGGGCCGGCGTGCTGCGAACCGATTTCCGGGGCCGCCGCCGTTACGAGGCCGGCCAGGGCGGTGATGAGCTTGCGGGCTTCATCCAGGTCCTTGAGCTCCTCGGCGTTGGGGCCGTCGGCCAGGCCCACCTTGACGGCGGCTGCGCTCATCAGGTGCACCGCTCCGGTGGTGATGACCTCCACGGCCGGCACCTCCGAAATATCGCGGATTTGCTGGGCCAGTCCGGCGTCGTCGCCTTCCTCGGTCCGGTCGGGTGAATTGCTGTCTGAAGTGCTCATGCTGGTAAGCTTGTCACAGACCGACTGGGAGTCGCCATTTTGCCGTGGAACCACTATGTGGACCATAGCGTTTGACCAGCGAAGTCCGGCAGCTGCCCCCCGATGTGCAGTTGGCGGGCTGTTTCTGTAGACTTGACTTTCAGTTTGCAAGCGGAGTTCTCTCCCACCCGCGTCAGCCGTTTCCCTCACGGGATGTTAAGTTGCCGGGTATCTGGTCGGACATTGTCCGGGACTGTTCCCGTTCAGTGCGTGCCTGCCCTGCCGGCAGGTCCCGATCTTTCGAGGCCTTCGATTGCACCAGCAATTGGGGGCCTTCTCTTTTTGCCGGTGGAATACTCACCACAACCACAGGAGCTTTGACATTAGCGAGCCAAGAATCAATGAGCGTATCCGCGTCCCCGAGGTGCGGCTGGTCGGCCCTGCCGGCGAACAGGTAGGAATTGTCCGTATCGAGGATGCCCTGCGCCTGGCTGCCGAATCTGATCTGGATCTCGTTGAAGTTGCACCGCAGGCCAAGCCTCCGGTGTGCAAGCTGATGGACTTCGGCAAGTACAAGTACGAAGCCGCCGTCAAGGCCCGTGAGGCCCGCAAGAACCAGACCAACACGGTTCTGAAGGAAATCCGCTTCCGCCTGAAGATCGACACCCACGACTACGAAACGAAGCGCGGCCACGCTCTCCGCTTCCTGGGTGCCGGTGACAAGGTGAAGGCCATGATCCAGTTCCGCGGCCGTGAGCAGCAGCGCCCCGAAATGGGCATCCGCTTGCTGCAGCGCTTCGCGGAAGACGTCGCCGAAGTCGGTGTGGTTGAATCCAGCCCCCGGATCGACGGCCGCAACATGGTCATGGTGATCGGTCCGCTGAAGAACAAGGCCGAGGCCAAGGCCGAAGCCCGCCGCGCCGCCCAGCGTGCCGAGGCCAAGGCCCAGAACGAGGCCAAGGCTGCAGCGCGGATCGACACTTCGGGCAACGACGCTCCGCTGACCCAGACCCTGGGTGACCTGCTTCCGGCAGGGCTCCTGAACCAGTCTGAGGAACAGGCCGCCGAGACCCCGGTGGAGGAAACCGTCGTCGAGCAGGCTCCGGTTGCGGAAGCCCCTGTCGAGGAAGCTCCGGTCGAGGAAGCTCCTGTCGAGGAGGCTCCGGTTGCGGAAGCTCCCGCAGAGGAAGCCCCTGTCGAGGAGGCTTCGGCTGCGGAAGCTCCTGTGGCGGACGTTCCCGTCGAGGAAACGCCGGCCGCCGCGGAAGCAGCACCGGTTGAGGAAGCGGCTCCGGCTGAGGAAGCACCGAAGCCCGCCGCCGCCCCGAAGCCGGCAGCTGCCGCGGTTCCGAAGCCCATGGCAAAGCCTGCGGCTCCGAAGCCCGTCGCCCGCCCGGCGGCACCGAAGCCGGCCAAGCCGGCAGCGCGCAAGACCAACTAGTCACGCCGCAGGAAGCAACGCTTCCGCCCGGCAAGCAAACAGCACGCCGGCCCCACGGGGCCGGCTGCACGAAAGAACTGCAGACCCGTCTGCGGACACGTAAGGAGATCGGTTCCCATGCCGAAGATGAAGACCCACAGCGGTGCCAAGAAGCGCTTCAAGCTGACCGGCACCGGCAAGCTGAAGCGTCAGCAGGCCAACCGCCGCCACTACCTGGAGCACAAGTCCTCCGTCCTGACCCGTCGCCTCGCCGGCGACAAGATCGTCTTCAAGGGCGATGCCAAGGTCATCAAGAAGATGCTCGGCGTCTAAGTTCCACGTTTTCCAGTTGCTGCCACCCGGCAGCACTGATTACACCAAAGCCTTCCCCGGCCGCCGGGAATACAGCGGCCGACGGGACAAGAATTCTGAAGGAGTACGCACGTGGCACGTGTGAAGCGGGCAGTAAACGCCCATAAGAAGCGTCGGGTCATCCTTGAACGGGCAAAGGGCTACCGCGGTCAGCGGTCCCGCCTGTACCGCAAGGCCAAGGAACAGCTGCTGCACTCGTTTGTGTACAGCTACGGCGACCGCCGCAAGCGCAAGGGTGACTTCCGTCGCCTCTGGATCCAGCGCATCAACGCTGCATCCCGCGCCAACGGCCTGACCTACAACCGCCTCATCCAGGGCCTGAAGGCTGCTGAGGTTGAGGTTGACCGCCGCATGCTGGCCGAGCTGGCTGTCTCCGACGCCAACGCCTTCACCGCTCTGGTGAACGTGGCCAAGGCTGCCCTGCCCGCCGACACCTCTGCTCCGGCCGCCAAGGCCGAGGCTGCCCCGAAGGCTGCTGCTCCCAAGGCTGCCGCCGCTCCGAAGGCTGCTGCGAAGCCGGCCTTCGAAGGTGCCGTCGCCGCCGTTGAGGGCGAAGACGCTCCGGAAGGCTACGAAATCAAGGGCAACGCCGAGTCCAAGAAGTACCACGTTCCGGGTTCCACCTGGTACGACGCCACCGCCGCCGAATACTGGTTCTCCACCGTTGAGGCTGCAAAGGCTGCCGGCTTCGAGCCGGCCGGCGGCGAAGCCCGCCAGCAGATCAAGAACTAGTCGCAACAGCCACTAAAGTTCTTTATATGAACGAAACCGGGCGCCCGCAAGATTTTCCGATGTCCAACCCCCGAGCCGATCGGGTCAGGGATGTCGCAAAGCTTGCAGGGCGCCCGGCCCGTTTGAAGCGCGGCCGCTTCCTGGCGGAAGGGCCGCAGGCCGTGCGTGAAGCCCTGGCGCTGCACCGGGAACGCACCCGGGCGGGCGAACCCGGCGTGGTCCATGAGGTGTACGCGAGCCAGGCCTGCCTGGGGCGGCTCCCCGAGCTCGCCGAGCTGGCGCAGGGCACGAACCTGCGCCTCGCCACGGACGAGGTCCTCGCGGCCATGGCCGACACAGTGAACCCCCAGGGGATCCTGGCGGTCTGCAGCTTCGTCGACGTCAGTCTGGAGTCAGTGCTTGACGCCGGTCCGCGGCTTGTGGCGGTCATGTGCCAGGTGCGGGACCCCGGAAACGCGGGGACCGTGCTGCGGGCGGCCGATGCCGCCGGTGCCGACGCGGTGGTCCTGACGGCGTCGAGCGTCGATATCTACAACCCCAAGGCCGTGCGCTCCACGGCCGGTTCACTGTTCCACCTCCCGGTGGTCCTCGGCGCGGACGTCGATGAACTGGTCGCCGCCTGCAAGGCCCGGGGAATCGGCGTGCTGGCCGCGGACGGCTACGGCACCGTGAACCTGGACAAACTGCAGGACGAGAACGCCGCGCGCAGGCTAGGCGCCACGGACGTCGCGTCCGACTACGCCCTCGAAAACCCCACGGCCTGGCTCTTCGGCAATGAGGCGCAGGGCCTCTCCGACGCCGAGCTTGCCCTGGCCGAGCACCGGGTGGCTGTCCCCGTCTACGGTTCAGCTGAAAGCCTCAACCTCGGCACCGCGGCCACGGTCTGCCTCTACGCCAGCGCACGCTCACAGCAGGGCAGCTGAACCGGGAGCCGTTAAGCACCAGGCAGGCTTGGTCTTTCGTTTTGTGCGCGTTGGAGCTTCCTGCCGGTACGGTATTGCTTGCAGGGAAGGGGGCCGCGGGTCCCGGCTGTTCCCCGCAATTCCCCCGATCCTGTGAAGAGGAGAAGCTTTCGTGGCTGCAAATGGCGGTACCAAGGCGATCGTGGCGGCATTGGCCGCCAACCTGACCATCGCCTTGTTGAAGTTCGTCGCATTCGTCCTGACGATGTCATCGTCCATGCTGGCGGAGGCGATCCACTCGGTGGCCGACTCCGGTAACCAGCTCCTGCTGCTGATCGGCGGCAAGCGGGCAAAACGCGCGGCGAGCCCGGAACACCCTTTCGGCTATGGCCGGGAGCGGTATATCTACGCCTTCATCGTCTCGATCGTGCTATTCAGCGTCGGCGGCCTGTTCGCCCTGTATGAAGCATGGGAGAAGTTCCAGCACCCGCACGCCATCGAAGGCGATTTCTGGTGGGTCCCGCTCGCCGTCCTGATCGGCGCGATCGTCGCAGAAGGCTTCTCCTTCCGCACGGCGATCGTCGAGTCGAACCACATCCGCGGCAAGCAGAGCTGGACGAACTTCATCCGGAACGCCAAGCAGCCCGAACTGCCGGTGATCCTGCTGGAGGACTTTGGTGCCCTTCTCGGCCTGGTGTTCGCGCTCTTCGGCGTCGGGCTGACGCTCCTGACCGGCAACGGCATCTGGGACGCGGCAGGCACCGGCATGATCGGCCTGCTGTTGGTGGCGATCGCCGTCGTCCTTGCAATTGAAACCAAGTCCCTGCTGCTGGGCGAATCGGCCACCAAGGAAGACGTCGCCCGCATCATGGGAGCTATCGAATCCGACGGCACCCGCCTCATCCACCTCAAGACCATGCACCTTGGCCCCGAAGAACTGCTTGTTGCGGCGAAGATCAGCGTGGGTGCCGCCGATACGGGCGAGGGCATTGCGCGTGCGATCGACGACGCCGAGAGCCGGATCCGTGCGGCCGTGCCGATTGCGCGGGTCATCTACCTTGAGCCGGACATCGCCTGGGTGAACGCCTGAAGACAGGCGCGTTTCCGGACTTGAGCATTCGGGACCTGGTCAGTCCGGACCCAAGCAAGAAACGCCGGCCGTGCATGATGCACGGCCGGCGTTGCTGTTTTCCGGGATCCTGTGTCGGTGCCGCCTCGGGGTCAGGCGGTCAGCGGCCGCCTGCGTTCCAGGAGGCCGCTCAGGACCGCGACCCCAAGCCCCAGCAAAGCCAGCACGGCACCCACCAGGGCCGGCGCCGCGTAGCCCCAGCCCCAGGCGATGACCACACCGCCGAGGAAGGCGCCGAGGGCGTTGGCGACGTTGAGTGCCGAGTGGTTCAGCGACGAGGCCAGTGACGGCGCGTCGGGGGAGGCGTCGAGCAGTCGGGTCTGCAGTGCGGGAACGAGCAGGGACCCCGTTCCGCCGACAACAAAGACCATGACCAGTGCGGCCCACGCCCAGTGGGCGGCCACCGCGTAGACAACGAGGGCCAAAGCAATCGCCGGCAGCACCCGGTAGATGGTTCCCATGACGGATTTGTCCGCGATGCGGCCACCCAGGATGTTGCCGACAACCATGCCGAGTCCGTAGAGGGCCACGACGAGCGGGACCATGGCTTCGGGCATACCGGCCACGAAAGTCACGGTGTGTGCGATGTAGGTGTAGGTGGCGAAGAAGCCGCCGAAGCCGATGATCCCGATCAGCAGGGCAAGCCAGACCTGGGAGCGCTTCAGGGCGCCGAGTTCGCGGCGGATGCTCGCGCCAGGATGGGCCGCTTCGAAGGGGACGAACTTCCAGATCAACGCGGTGCAGAGGGCGCCGATGACCCCGACCACCACGAAGAGCAGCCGCCAGCCGAAGTTCTGGCCCAGCCAGGTGGCGGCGGGAACCCCGACGACGTTGGCCACCGTCAGGCCTGCCATAACCATCGAGATCGCCCATCCCCGCTTGGTGGGAGCCACCAGGCTTGCCGCGATCACGGCGGCCACGCCGAAGAAAGCGCCGTGCGGGAGGCCGGAGGCAAAGCGGCTGAGCAGCATGCCGACGTAATCCGGGGCGATGAATGAACTCAGGTTGGCCACGCTCAGGAAGAGCATCAGGCCCAGGGCAAGGTTCTTGCGCGGAAGCCGGGCGCCCAGCGCGGCGAAGACCGGAGCGCCCACCACCACCCCAAGCGCGTAGGCGGAGATCAGGTTGCCGGCTTCCGGGGTGCTGATGCGCAGGCCGTGCTCGATTTCCTTAAGGAGGCCCATCATTGCGAATTCGGTGGTGCCGATGGCAAAGCCGCCCATGGCGAGGGCAAAGATAGCCAGGGTGAGGTGTCGGGTGCCGCGCTTTGCAGCAGCGGCGGGCGCTTGGGTTTGGGTCATGGTCCTGTTTCTGGGCTGCTGGCCGGATGCTCCGCGTACCGGGATAGGCGCGCGCACGATAAATCAGATTTTCAAGTCTAATGTCCTGCAACCATGCTGGCCCCGTGTCTGTTCCCGCGGGAGGACGAGGGCAGGGCTCCTACACTTGAGTGGTGACTTCACTCATCAGTGTCTCCGGAGCCGCCGTCGTCGACTCGCTTGAAAATCCCCGTTTCCTTCTGGTGGCGCGCCGCAGCGCACCGCCGAAGTTCGCCGGAATGTGGGAATTCCCGGGCGGGAAAGTCGAGGCCGGGGAAAGCTTCGAGGACGCCCTGCACCGGGAACTCCGGGAAGAACTCGGGGTCGACGTCCGGCTGGGACGGGAGATCCCGGCCCCCGGGGACGCCGGGTGGCCGCTGAATGAGCGCGCCGTGATGCGGGTCTGGTTCGCGGAGGTGCTCGAGGGCGAGCCCCGCCCCCTCGAGGATCATGACGAACTGCGCTGGGTCGGCCTGGAGGACCGCGGCGAAGCCCTGGAACTGCCGTGGATTCCGGCGGACCTGCCGATTGTGCGGGCCTTGTTGGAACGGGTGGCCGCGAGGGCCTGAGCTAGAACAAGGTGGCCTGCTCCGTGGGGACCGGCAGCGCGTCCGGATGTGTCTGCCCGCCGCCCGCCGCGGACCCGTGGTTCCTGGCGTGGCGGTGACTGAACCCGCTGCTTGCGGTGAATCCGTGACGGGCCTTGAAATACCTGACCCGGCCGGCCAGCCATTCGCGGTACTCCTTCGAAGGGTATGCGCCTTTCGCGTAGAGCTGGCGGTACCTTTCTGTCAGTTCCGGATGGTGGGCAGCCAGCCACTGCATGAACCACTCCCGGGTTCCCGGTTTCAGGTAGAGCGCCCCGGCAGTCACGCCGCTGGCGCCCGCGGCCGACAGTGCACCGAAGAGCGATTCAAGGGCGTCGTCGCTGTCGCTCAGCCAGGGGAGGATCGGCATGGCCATGACGCCGCAGGACAGCCCGGCGTCGCGCAGGCGGGCGACGAGCTTCAGCCGTGCCCGGGGCGCCGGAGTACCGGGCTCGACGACGGCGGCCAGGGCCTCGTCCATGGTGGCCAAAGAGATGCCGAGGTCCACGGGAACCTGGCTGGCTGCGTGCTTGAGCAGCGGGATGTCCCTCGAGAGCAGGGTTCCCTTGGTGAGGATCGAAAACGGTGTGCCGGAATCCGCCAGTGCCCGGATGATTCCCGGCATGAGCTGATACCGGCCTTCGGCGCGCTGGTACGGATCGGTGTTGGTGCCGAGGGCCACTTGGTGGCGGCCCCAGGACGGCCTGGAGAGTTCCTTGCGCAGGACTTCCGCGGCGTTGATCTTGACCACTACTTGGGAATCAAAGTCGCGTCCGGCGTCGAACTCCAGGTAGGTGTGGGTCTTGCGGGCAAAGCAGTACACGCATGCATGGCTGCACCCCCTGTAGGGGTTGATGGTCCATTCGAAAGGCATGCGGGAACCGGCAGCCACCTTGTTGAGCACTGATTTTGCCGTGACCTCATGGAAGGTGACCCCGGAGAATTCGGGAGTCGAGACGGAACGCACAAGCCCGGCCAGCGGAAGCAAGGCATCAGGAGCAGGGGCGGCCCTGGAGGCACTGCTGCCGCCGGCGTCTTCACCGGCCGTTCCAGGCAGTTCCGGTTCGTGGATCGGTGAAAGAGCCTGTGCGTCCCATCTCATGGACCAATTCGAATATATGTTCGAAATTAAGTCAAGGAAGGCCTGAGGCCTCGTACCCCACGGTGGCTTGCTATCGTGTGGCACATGATCCTCCTGAGCGGCTTCGAGCCTTTCGGCGGCGATCGCACCAACCCGTCCTGGGGCGCGGTGCGCATTGCCCGCGACATCCTCCGCGGCGAGGGGCTGGATGCCGAGGCCGTGGAACTGCCGTGCGTCTTCGGGGAGTCCGTGCGGGTGCTCCACCGGGAGATCGCACGCATGCGGCCGGTATTGGTGATCAGCGCCGGCCTGGCCGGCGGACGCGAAAGACTGTCCTTGGAACGCGTGGCCATCAACTGCGACGACGCCCGGATCCCGGACAACGCGGGCAACCGCCCCGTGGACGAGGAAGTGGTTCCGGGGGGCCCTGCCGCCTATTTCAGCACCCTTCCCGTCAAGGCGGCGTTGCGTGCACTGCAGATCGCGGGCCTGCGGGCCGAGGTTTCGCAGACCGCCGGAACGTACGTGTGCAACCATGTCTTCTACGGGCTCATGGACTACCTTGCCGCCGAGTCACCCGGGACACGCGGTGGATTCATCCACGTTCCGCGCGAGTCGCAGCCGGGCACCCCCGGCGGCATGCCCCTGCACGACATGGGCGAGGGGATCGCCGTCGTCGTCCGGACCGCCCTGGCGACAACGCTGGATGTGAAAGTCCCTGCGGGGGCCATCCACTGACGCTCACTCTTCCGGCGCGAGCAACTCCCACGTCACCACGATGCTCGCGGACACCGCGACGGTACCCGGCTCGATGGCAACCCCCTCGGCGGCGAAGGTGCGGGTCATATCGCGCGCAACGGGAACCGGCATACCGTGCTCCGGCCGCTGTTCGATTGAAAGGACCTGGCCCAGCCGGGAGCCGGCGAGGCTGGCGAAGCGCAGGGCTTTGACCTCGGCGTCGTGCCAGGCGGCGTCCTGCGCCAGGGCAGCTACTGCGGACGAGTCCTTGAACCCCTGCTCGATGCCGTTGATCCGCACGCTGTTGCCGCCGGCCGAGATCGCGGCGGAAATCGCCGCTGGCGCCAGGTGCGGCGGGCCCACACGGGCCACCAGGTCCGTGGATGCCAGATAGCCGGTGACCTTCTGGCCCTGGTTCTCCACCCAGACCACGTCCGGCCGCAGGTTCAGCCCGCTGGTGCGGAGGTCTCCGTCCGCTACGCCCCGCCGGCGCAGTGCTTCCGTGACGGTGAGCGCGACGTCGGCGGCGTCGTCGTAAGCGCGCGCGGCGGTGTCCTGGCGGACCTCGACGGCGAGGGTCAGGGTGAGCAGGTCCGGGACCGCTTCGGCGGTGCCGTCTCCCGTGACGGTGATGCTGCGGGTCATGTCATGCCTCGATTCGTGGTGCCGCTCCGGTTTCTTTGGCCGTTCCGTTGCCTGTCAGGGTAGCCGCCCGCAGCGAGCCCGGCCTGCCGTTCGAAGAAGTTGGCCGTGCCGGGATTGCCGGTGCGCAGCACCGACCATCCGGCGCACAGGGAGTACAGGGCGAGGAACGGCAGTCCCAGGCACCAGGCGTACTGCGTGCAGTGCCGCTCCTCATGGCCCAGCAGCACGGGATCCTGCCCGGCGCTCGCGGTCCCCGCCCGGTACAGCACGACATTTCCCACGGTGAACGCCGGAGCATGCGGCAGACCCCAGCGGTAGCCCGCGGCGATGGTGAGTCCACGGGGACCGGGGCTGCACCGGGCGCCCGCAGCCCGGGCTAGCAGGAGGCCCAGGGGAGTGGAGAGGTTCAGTGCGTTGGCGATCCGGCGAAGCCGCTGCCCGGGAGTCATACGGCCATGCTAGCCCCGCCCCCTTGGCCCCGTCCGCCGGCAAAGCTACGCTGATCCTGCAAACACCAGGAGCCCTTGGTGGATGGACGATCGGGGGGAACCATGCGGCCAGGACGTGCCGTCGGCGCCATCGCTGTTCTGGTGGCTGTGCTCTTTGCGCTGACGGGTTGTTTCAAGCTCAACATGGACATCAAGGTCCACAGCGAGAAGAGCGTCGACTATGAAGCGGTCTATGCGCTCCAGAAGGACGTCCTGAAGGGCAAATCCTTCGACGAGTTCATGAAGTCGAACAACGGTTCGGCGGACATGACCGTCCCGGAGGGCGCGAAGGTCGAGGAATTCGAAGACGCCAAGTACAAGGGCAAACGGATCAGTGCCGCCAACATCGACCCGAGCAAGATCGCCGAGGCCGAAAAGGACTCCGCCAACAAGATGACCCTGGCCAAGGAAGGGGACTTCTACGTCCTCACAATGGGGAACCTCTCGAACGATTCCAATGACCCGCAGGGGGCCCAGATCGCCAAGGCCATCTTCGACGAGGCGGTCCTGAAGGTGACCTTCCCGGGGAAGGTCGTGGAGGCCGACGGCGCGAAGATCGAGGGCAACACGGCCACCATCGACTTCCTGGCCACGGACGCCAAGCAGATCAGGGTCAAGGCCGAAAGCTCTGCAGGGTTCCCCATCCCGATGTGGGCACTGTGGGGCGGCATCGCCCTGTTGGTGGTGATCGCAGGCGTCGTCCTGTTCGTTCTGCTGTCCCGGCGCAAGGCCCAGCCGGTGCCGGCCGGAGGGCCGCTGCCCGGCGGAGGCCCGGTGCCGCCTGGCGGACCGGTGGGCGGGCCGCCGGTGACGGGCGCACCGGCGGCGGCAGCGCCGTCGTGGCCCGCGCCTCCGCCGGAAGCCCCGCCCGCGGTCCCACCGCCCTTGCCGGGCCACCCGCCGGCACAACCCGGCCAGGACGGACGGCCCGAATAGCGGACCGGCCTGAATGGCGGACCGGTTAAATCCCGGCCGCAGCGTTCAACTAGACTGGGGGGTAATGCCCGCCGGAGGATCCGGTGAGCATTGCCCCTTTGTCTTTGCCGTGCTGCTTGCCGGCGGAGAACACTTCCGACTCGTAGCTAAGAACAGTAGATGACTGACACTTTGCCGGGCGCCGCCATCCCGAACCCGCTGGATGAGGCCGCCATCACTGCCGCCGTCGAGGCCGCCGTCGCCGCCATTGCCGCCGCGTCCTCGCTCGAAGAACTCAAGGCCGTCCGCCTGGCCCACACCGGCGAGAAGTCGCCGCTGAGCCTGGCCAACCGCGAAATCGGCGGCCTGGCCAAGGAGCACAAAGCCGCTGCCGGCAAGCTCATGGGCGCCTCCCGTGGCCGCGTCAACCAGGCCCTCGCAGCCCGCACCGCGGAGCTCGAAGCCGAGAACGACGCCCGCATCCTGGTCGAGGAGACCGTGGACGTCACAGCCGCCCCGCGCCGTCGCCGCGCCGGTGCCCGGCACCCGCTGTCCACCCTGCAGGACCGTGTGGCGGACATCTTCGTGGGCATGGGCTGGGAGATCGCCGAAGGTCCCGAGGTCGAGTCCGAATGGTTCAACTTCGACGCCCTGAACTTCAAGCCGGACCACCCTGCCCGCGAAATGCAGGACACCTTCTTCGTGGAGCCCCCTGAAGCCCACCTGCTGATGCGTACGCACACCTCCCCGGTACAGGTGCGTTCCATGCTGGAACGCGAAGTTCCCATCTACGTGCTGTGCCCCGGCAAGGTGTTCCGCACCGACGAACTCGACGCCACGCACACCCCGGTCTTCCACCAGTTCGAAGGCCTTGCCATCGACAAGAACCTCAGCATGGCCGACCTGCGCGGAACCCTGGAACACTTCGCCCGGCAGATGTTCGGCGAGGAAGCCTCCATCCGCCTGCGCCCGAACTACTTCCCCTTCACCGAGCCTTCCGCGGAGCTGGACATCTGGCACCCCGGCGCCAAGGGCGGACCCCGCTGGATCGAGTGGGGCGGCTGCGGCATGGTCAACCCCAACGTGCTCCGCGCCGCCGGCATCGACCCGGAGGAGTATTCAGGTTTTGCCTTCGGCATGGGCATCGAGCGCACCCTCATGTTCCGCAACGAGGTCAGCGACATGCGCGACATGATCGAAGGCGATGTACGTTTCAGCGAGCACTTCGGGATGGAGATCTAACAGTGCGTATCCCACTTTCCTGGCTGCGCGAGTTCGCGCAGGTACCGGCCGATGCCTCGGCCGAAGACGTCATGACGGATCTGGTCAAGGTCGGTTTTGAGGAAGAAGCCGTCCACCGCCCCACGGACGCGCTGAAGGGCCCGGTCGTCGTCGGGCAGGTCCTGAGCCTGGTCAAGGAACCGCAGTCCAACGGCAAGACCATCAACTGGTGCCAGGTCCGTGTGGTCCCCGAAGGCCAGGAGCAGACCCTCACCGGCAAGGGCATCGACCCCTCCGGCGTGCAGGGCATTGTCTGCGGCGCCCACAACTTCGTGGAAGGCGACAAGGTGGTGGTCACCCTGCCCGGTGCCGTGCTGCCCGGCGACTTCCACATCTCCGCCCGCAAGACCTACGGCCACCTGTCCGCTGGCATGATCGCCTCCGTCCGCGAGCTCGGCATCGGCGAGGACCACGACGGCATCCTGGTGCTGTCCCGCATCGGCCTCGACCCCGAAATCGGGACCGACGCCATGGAACTGCTCGGCCTCTACGACCAGGCAGCCGAAATCAACGTGACCCCGGACCGTGGCTACGCCTTCTCGATCCGTGGCGTGGCCCGCGAATACGCCCACGCCACCGGAACGTCCTTCACGGACCCGGCGGCGCTGGTCAACGCTCCCGCGGAACTCTCGGGCGGTTACGGCGTCAAGCTCAACGACGACGCACCGATCTACGGCAAGCCCGGCTGCGACCGCTTCGTTGCCCGCACCGTGCGCGGCGTGGACGCCACGCGCCCGACCCCGCCGTGGATGGTCTCGCGGCTGCGCCTGGCCGGCATCCGCTCCATCTCCCTGCCGGTGGACATCTCCAACTACGTCATGCTTGAGCTCGGCCAGCCGAACCACTGCTACGACCTCGACAAGCTCTCCGGGGACATCGTGGTACGCCGCGCCGTGCCCGGCGAGAAGATCCTGACGCTGGACGGCAAGGAACGCGCGCTCGATGTCGAAGACCTGCTGATCACGGACGATTCGGGAGCGATCGGGATCGCCGGCGTCATGGGCGGGGCCAACACCGAGGTGTCCGACTCGACCACGAACATCCTCGTCGAGGCGGCCCACTTCGACGAGGTCTCCATCTCCCGCGCCCGCCGCCGCCACAAGCTGCCGTCCGAAGCCTCCAAGCGCTTCGAACGCGGCGTCGACTGGCAGCTTGCGGGGGTCGCCGCGCAGCGCGTGGTTGACCTGCTGGTGGAACTCGCGGGAGGCACCGCGGACGAGGCTGGCACCGACGTCGGAACCGCGCCGGAAACCGCCACGATCGAGCTTCCGGCCGGCTTCGCGGCCGAGCGCATCGGCATCGCCTTCAGCGAGGAGCAGATCACCGGCTGCCTCGAAGACCTGGGGGCCACCGTCGAAAAGACGGAGGATGGCTATCGGGTCACCGCGCCGAGCTGGCGCCAGGACCTTGAGACCAAGGAAGACCTTTCCGAGGAAATCGCCCGCCTGGTGGGCTACGAGAACATCCCGGCCACCCTGCCGGTGGCCCCTCCCGGCCGCGGGTTCACCCGTGCGCAGCAGCAGAAGCGCCGCGTGGTGCAGGCCCTGGCTGACGCAGGCCTCACCGAGGTGCTGTCCTACCCCTTCGTGTCCAAGGCCGCCAATGACACCTTCGGTGTGGCCGAGGAAGGCGCCGAGCGTGACGCCCTCAAGCTGGCCAACCCGATCAGCGAGGAGCACGGCTACCTGCGCACCTCGGTGCTGCCCGGACTGATCGAAGCTGCCCGCCGCAACCTGTCCCGTGGTTTCCGCGACCTCGCCCTGTACGAGGCCGGCCTGGTGTTCCTGCCGGACGGAAAGATCGGTACGGCTTCCATTCCGCCGCTGGGTGCCAAGCCTGCTCCGGAGGTCCTCGACGGACTGTTCGACGGCGTCCCGGACCAGCCGCTGCACCTCGCCGCCCTGATGTGCGGCCACGATTCGCCTGCGGCCGCCGGCCACGCCCCGCGCCCGTGGGACTGGGCCGATGCCCTCGACGCCGCCCGCCTCGTGGGCGACGTGCTCGGCGTCGAACTCGTGGTCAGCCAGGGAAGCCACCAGGCCTTCCACCCGGGCCGCGCCGCCCAGCTGGCGCTGCGCTCGGGCGAAGTGGTGGGCTACGCCGGTGAACTCCACCCGAAGCTGCTGGCCGCGCACGACATGCCCGCCCGTTCGGTGGCCATGGAACTGGATGCGGACGCGATCTTCGAGGCCGCCGCAGACGTAATCGTCGCCAAGCACATCTCCGGCTTCCCCGTCGCCACCCAGGACGTTGCCCTGGTGGTTCCGCAGGACGTGCCGGCAGATGCTGTCCTGGCCGCGCTCCGCGAAGGCGCCGGTGAACTGCTCGAAGATGTGGCACTGTTCGACGTCTACGTGGGCAAGGGCATCGAGGAGGGCAAGAAGTCCCTCGCCTTCGGCCTGCGCTTCCGGGCGACCGACCGCACCCTCACGGCCGACGAAGCGTCGGAAGCCCGCGAGGCCGCCGTCGCCGTCGCCGCCGAGCGCTTCGGGGCCGTACAGCGCTGACGGACATGGGCTGACGGACGTGGGCAGGCCGGCATTGCGGCTGGAGGCGCTCGACGCCGTGGCGGCGGCTCCCGCCGTCACGGCTTCGGCGCTGCGCGGTGCCGCCGGACGCAGGGCCGCCGCCTACGCGCATGAGCGGGACCGGACGGAATTCCTCGCCGGACGGGCGGCCCTGCACCTGTTCGCCGCACAGCTCCTGGAGGTGGATCCGGTGCGGCTTGCGCCGCTCTACGTCTGTCCGCAATGCGGGCCGGGCGCTGGCCACGGGCGGCCTTCCTTCCTGCTCGACGGCGGCCCGGCACCGCTGCTGCTCAGCGCCTCGCGGGCGGCAGGCAGGGCGCTGCTGGCCGGCGTCGTGCACCCGGAACCGGGCATGGGGCTGGGAGTGGACCTGGAAGACAGCGGCAGGCTCGCCGTTGGTGGTTCCGACGCTGGTGGTTCCGACGCTGGTGGTTTCGACGCTGGTGGTTTCGACGCTGGTGGTTTCGACGCTGTGGCGCTGGGGGCCCGCGAACAGAGCTGGGTGCAGGGGCTGCCTGAGCGGGACCGGAACCGTGGCCGGACGCGGCTGTGGGCACGGAAGGAAGCCTGGCTGAAGCGCAGCGGCGAAGGCCTCCGCCGGGATCCGGCCACCGTGGACGTGCTGGAACTGCCCGGCCTTGCCGACCTCGCGCTGGACGGAACGGACCCCGGCCTGGAACTGGTGGGGCCCGTGCCCGGAACCCTGCTTGCCGCCGTCGCGTTCTGCTAGCTCACGTTCTGCCAACGCTGCCGGGGGACTAGGGGAGCGGCGGCAGGGCCTTGCGGTAGAGCCACGGCTCCAGCACCGAAGCGCAGTCCAGGCCGGGCACGCAGTTGTCTGCAGTGGCCACGAACTCCGCGGTGGACACCGAAGCGTGCTTGAAGTCGGCCGTCCACCGGCGGAGCAGGCCGAAGAATGCTTCGTCGCCGCAGGCCGTCCGCACGGCGTGCAATGCCAGGGCGCCGCGCTTGTAGACGCGGTCATCGAACATGAGCCCGGGCCCGGGATCGCCCACCAGCAGGTCCTGGGCTTCGCCGGCGAGCTTCCGCCACGCCGCCGCCGTCCGCCCGGCCAGCGGCATCACCCTGGACTCCTCGGACCAGATCCATTCCGCGTAGCAGGCGAAGCCTTCGTGCAGCCAGATGTCCTTCCAGCTGGACACCGTCAGCGAGTTCCCGAACCACTGGTGCGACAGTTCGTGGGCGATCAGCCGCTGTGACTCCCAGTCCTGTCCCAGGTGGTTGCGGCCGAAGATCGAGAGCGTCTGGGCTTCCAATGGGATTTCGAGCTCGTCCTCGGTGACCACGGCCGTGTATTCCTGGAACGGGTAGGGGCCGAAACAATCCACGAAGGTGCGCATCATGTCCCGTTGCCTGGCGAGGCCCTCGCGGGCCAAGGCCGCCATGGGCCGGGTTGCCGCGAGGTACTGCGGGACCGCTGCCGGCCGGGGCGCATCGGCGTGGTGCAGGCTTCCCTGTCCGGTGCCTGCTCCGCTTCCGGCAGGCCCGGAAGCACCGGCAGCCCCGGCAGCGCCGAGCGGCAGCAGTTCGTAGCGGCCGATCTGCACCGTGGCCAGGTACGTCGCCATCGGCTCAAGCTGTTCGTACACCCAGGTTTCACGGCTGGACTTGCGGCTGTGCGAAATGAGCCGCCCGTTGCAGACCACCCGGTAGTTGTCGTCCGTGGTGACACTGATCAGGTAGCTGGACTTGTGCCGCGGGTGGTCGTTGCAGGGGAACCAGGACGCGGCGCCGTTCGGCTGCCCGGCGACCAGCACGCCGTCGTCCAGTTCTTCCCAGCCGACCTCGCCCCAGAGCCCGCGCCGGGGCCGCGGATTGCCCTCGTAGCGGACCTCCACGGTGAAGGACTGCCCCGCCTTCAGCCGCTCCTTGGCCGTGATGACCAGGTGCTCTCCCCGGGCGCCGAACCTGGGCACCTTCTTCCCGTCCACCAACACTTTGGCGGCCTTGAAGCCCACCAGGTCCAGCACGATCTGCTGCATGTCCTCCAAAGCAACGCAGCGCAGCACGGCCCGCCCGCTGAGCCTGTTGCTGGCCAGGGCGTAGTCCAGGTCGAGTTCGTAGCGTTCCACCCGGAAGGCCAGGCTCCCGTGCTGCAGGGTGTAGCGGTCCGCCGCGGTGTCCGTGCTTGGGGATGTCTCGCTGCGGCTCATCGTGTCCTGCCTGCCTCCGGTTTCGCTGCTGTGCCGCCGGGGGCGGCTTCCTGCCAATCTACGCTACGGCACCGCCCTCACGGGAACGGTCCAGTGTCGGGAATGGTCCAGCGTCGGGAACGGTCAAGCGCTGGGAACGGCCCGTGTTCACGGCTTCGTGCTTGGTCCGGACCAGGGGCTGACGGGATTGCCCATCCAGTAGCTCCCCGCCGGGACGGCCTCGCCGCGCATCACCAACGATGCCGGCCCCACGGTTCCGCCGCTGCCGATGCTGGCCTGGGGAAGGATAACCCCGTGTGGTCCCATGGTGGCGCCGTCTTCGAGGACCACGGTATCGATCGCCATGATGCGGTCGTGGAACAGGTGGGTCTGCACCACGCAGCCCCGGTTCACCGTGGAGCTCCTGCCAAGGCTCACCAGGTCGGCTTCGGGAAGCCAGTAGCTTTCGCACCAAGTGCCGCGGCCGATCTTCGCGCCGAGTCCGCGCAGCCACCACACCAGGGCAGGTGTTCCCGCGGCGGCACGGGCGAACCAGGGCGCACTGACCATTTCGATGAAGGTATCCACCACTTCGTTGCGCCAGATGAACGGACTCCACAGAGGGTGCTCACCGGCCCGGATCCGGCCCACCAGCAGCCACTTCGCCGCTACCGAGCTCAGGGCGGCCACCGCTCCGGCGAGCAGCATCACGACCCCGCCGAGCAGGGCGGCCGCCCAGTAGGACGTGCCGGAGGCGATCCAGTCGAGCGCCAGCATGACCCCGACGGCGATCCCCGCCGTCAGCATGACCGGCACCAGGCGGCAGAGTTCCCACAGCCCGCGGCGGGTCTTCAGGGCGGCCGAGGGGTTGAAGGTGAGGCTCTTGTCGGCGTCGACCACGGTGCGGCGGAGCCGGACCGGCGGGCTGCCCAGCCACGAGGTGCCGGACTTGGCCTTCGCCGGGGTGGCGGACAACACGGCCACGAGGGAGTTCTTGGGTACGTTGCGGCCGGCGGCGGTCATGCCGGAATTGCCAAGGAATGAACGTTTGCCGATCTTGGCCGGGGCGATCCTGACCCAGCCCCCACCCAGTTCATAGGAGGCCACCATGGTGTCGTCGGCCAGGAACGCGCCGTCGCCGATCGTCGTCATTTTCGGCAGGAGCAGCACGGTGGACGCTTCAACGTTCCTGCCTACCGTGGCCCCGAGCAGGCGCAACCACACGGGGGTGAACAGGCTGGCATAGATCGGGAACAGCAGGTCCCGCGCCATGTCGAGCACCCGCTCCGTGGCCCAGACCTGCCAACCGGCCCGGCTGTGGACCCGGTAGTAGCCCTCCTTGAGGCCCAGGCCGAGCAACCGCGTCACCGCAAGGACCAGCAGCAGGTTGCAGAGGAACCAGGCCAAGGCGGCGAAAGGTACCGAAAGCAGCACCTCGGGCAGCGCCGACTGCAGCGAGGACTTGCCGCGGACGAAGGCCAGCACCACCTGGGCGCCAGCGAATGCCGAGGTGTAGGGGATCAGGGCGAGGAGCGCGGAGGCCCCGGCGAAGGCGGCGAACCAGGACCGCCGGACGAAACGGGAGATGGCAGGGGCTTCGGGCCACTCGTTCTTCGCCTTGCCGAGGCGCTCCGCGGGGGAACCGGCCACGAGGTGGCCGGCTTTGACCCTGCCGAGCACCGCGGATCCGGCCTCCACCCGCGCTCCGGCGCCGATGCTCGTGCCGGGCATGAGGGTGCTGCGGGCGCCCACGGTGGCGCCGGGGCCGACACGGATTTCGCCGATGTGCACCGAATCGCCGTCAACCCACCAGCCGGAGAGGTCCACCTCGGGTTCGATGTTGCTGCCGCTGCCCAGCGTGAGCATGCCGGTGACCGGGGGCAGCGAGTGCAGGTGTACGTTGTTGCCGATTTTCGCGCCGAGGGCCCGGGCGTAATAGGGCACCCACGGAGCGCTCGCCAGGCTTACGGCGCCGGCCAGGTCCTGAACCTGCTCGGCCAGCCACAGGCGCAGGTGCACCTTGCCGGCACGGGGGTAGCTGCCCGGCCTGACCCCGCGCAGCAGGATCCGGGCTGCCGCGACGGCGATCGCCATGCGTCCGAGCGGGCTGACGAACACCAGCCAGGAGGCGAGGATCCACCACCAGGACACCACCGGTGCCGCGGTGAAGCCCGCAAGGTCGGCCAGCAGCCGGTTGGCGGCCATCAGATACGTCAGCCAGCGCATGCCGGTGAGGATGTTGAGCAGGACCCCCATCAGCGTCTGGAACAGCTGCGACTTCAGCGCGGTAGGACGCACGGGGCGTTCGACGGCGGCAGCTGGGGCGCCGCCGTCGGGCAGCGACTGGCGGGCCGCCTCGACGAGGGCGCCGATGCGCGGCGTCGCGTAGATTTCCGCCACCGTGATGGTGGGGTACCGGACACGCAGGGCCGAGACGAGCTGGGCCGCGGCCAGGGAGCCGCCGCCGTAGGCGAAGAAGTCGGCATCCAGGGAGGTCACGGGAGAGCCGAGGACCGATTCCCACTGTTCCACGATCCAGGCGGCATCATCCGGAAGATTCAATGGTGCCTTGTCCGCGTCCGCGGCGAACGCGCCGGGCAACGGCCAGGGAAGGGCATGCCGGTCCACCTTGCCGCTGGTCTTCGTGGGCAGCGAATCCACCACCGCCAGCAGCGGAATGAGGGCGGCAGGCAGGCTCCCGGCCAGCAGGGTGCGGGCCTCGGTCAGATCCAGTCCGGCAAAGTCCGGTTCCGTGGCGTCCGCGGGTGCAAGGTAACCCACCAGGATCTGGTTCCCGGCCGCCGTCGTACGGACAGCGGCAGCAGCCCCCGCGATCCCGGGCAGCGCCTGCAGGGCGGCGTCGACCTCGCCGAGTTCGATCCGGCGGCCGCCCAGTTTCACCTGCTCGTCGGCACGGCCCTGGAAGATCAGGCCCTCCCGTTCGTAGCGCACCAGGTCGCCGGAACGGTAGGCGCGGTCCCAGCCCAGCGACGGCATCGGCGCGTATTTCTCGGCGTCTTTGGCCGGGTCCAGGTAGCGGGCCAGCCCGACGCCGCCGATGATCAGTTCGCCGGTTTCGCCCTCGGGCACCGGAATGCCGGAAGGATCGACGACGGCGAGGTCCCAGCCGTCCAGCGGCAGCCCGATCCGCACGGGGCCGGGTCCGCCGAGGGGAGCGGCGCAGGCAACCACCGTCGCTTCGGTGGGGCCGTAGGTGTTCCAGACCTCGCGGCCGTCCACGGCGAGGCGTTCAGCGAGCTCCGGCGGGCACGCTTCGCCGCCGAAGATCAACAGCCGGACGTTCTCCAGTGCCTCGGCGGGCCACAGGGCCGCGAGCGTGGGCACCGTGGACACGACGGAGATGCCGTGGTTGATCAGCCAGGGGCCGAGGTCCATTCCGGAACGGACCAGGGCGCGGGGCGCCGGGACCAGGCAGGCACCGTGCCGCCAGGCCAGCCACATTTCCTCGCAGGAGGCGTCGAACGCCACGGACAGGCCCGCGAGCACGCGGTCGTGCGGCCCGATTGGCTCCGCCTGCAGGAAGAGCCGCGCTTCGGCGTCCACGAACGCCGCGGAAGAGCGGTGCTGCACGGCCACGCCTTTGGGCGTCCCGGTGGAGCCGGAGGTGAAGATGATCCAGGAGTCGTCATCCAGGGCGGGTTTCCGCGGCGCCGGGAAGGGCGCTGGCCGTTCGCCCGCCACGTCCACGGCAAGGCCCGCCGTGACGGTGCCCGCCACCCGGGCCTCGCCGAAGACCAGGCGGGCCCGTTCCTCGGGATCGTCGGCGTCCACCGGGACGTAGGCGGCGCCCACCAGCAGGATGCCGAGGATCGCCACGTACAGCTCATTCCGGCCCGAAGGGATCCGGACGCCGATCTTGTCCCCGGCGCCAAGGCCCCGGCTGTGCAGGGTCCGCCCGAAGGCGCGGACCGCCGTGAGGAGTTCGGCGTAGCTCAGCGACTTGCTGCCGTCGTCCAGCGCCGAGGCCTCGGGAAAACGCCGCGCGGTGTCCTCGAGGATGTCCACCAGCGTGCGCTGCTGGGGTGCCGCGGCAGCGCCGGGAAACTGCGGCAGGAATGCGCCGCCTGGGATGCCCGCGTCCGGGGTCTGTATGTCTTGCTCCTGTGTCACTTCAAGAGCTTTGCCGACGAAAGTGAACAAAAGGTGACATTTTTCGTTTCCGTGTCACCGTGTCGTCACACGCGCCGGGGCCAGCGGCGGCAGTTACGGAACCAGCAGCACCTTGCCGGTGGTTTTGCGCGTTTCCAGGTCGCGGTGGGCCTGGGCCGCCTCGGGCAGCGGGTAGCGCGCTCCGATCCGAACCTTCAGGGTGCCCTTGGCGGCGGCGTCGAAGATTTCGGTCGAGCGCCACTGGCGTTCCTGGGCGTTCTGCAGGAAATGGACCAAGGTAGGGCGCGTGAGGGTTAGCGAGCCGCCGGCGTTCAACCGCTGCGGGTCGAAGGGCGGGACGGGGCCGGACGCCGCGCCGTAAAGGACCAGTGATCCGCGCATCCGCAGGCTCTCCAGGGAGTCGTCGAAGGTGTCCTTGCCGACGCCGTCGAACACGGCGTGCACGCCCTCGCCGTCGGTCAGTTCGCGGACTTTCTGCGCGAAACCGTCGTAGCGTAGCACGACGTCGGCGCCCGCCTCGCGGGACAGCGCTTCCTTCTCGTCGGTGGACACCGTGGTGATCACCCGGGCGCCGCGCGCCTTGAGCAACTGGGTCAGGATGAGGCCGACACCGCCCGCGCCGGCGTGGGCGAGCACCGTCTGGCCGGGCTCTACCCGGAAGGAGGAGTTCATCAGGTAGTGGGCAGTCATGCCCTGCAGCGGCAGGGCGGCCGCGGTGAAGTCGTCGACGCCGGCCGGAACAGGCAGGGCTTTCTGCTCGTCGATCACGGTGTACCCGGCGTAGCTGCGGGCGCCTTCCGCCGTGGCCACCCGGTCCCCGACGCTGAAGAGTTCGACACCATCACCCACTGCCTCGACCGTGCCGGAGCATTCCGCGCCGGGCACGAAGGGGAAGGCCACCTTGTAGATGCCGCTGCGCTGGTAGATCTCGCTGAAGTTGACACCTGTCGCGGCGACCTTGACGAGGAGCTGCCCCGCCCCGGGGACGGGAACCTCCGCCTCACGGTATTCCAGTACTTCGGGTCCTCCGGGTTGCCGGGCAATGATGGCGTGCGTCATGGCTCTCCTTTGCTCCGGGCAGGTCTTTCCGCGCCCGGTCCACCTAACCCATCCTAGGGAGGGAGTCAGGGAAAGCGCCCACTGGGTGCGGCTGCCGGCGGCTCCCAGCGGTCAGCGGCGGCCGTGGACCGAGGCGACAGGACAGTCGAAGCCGCGGCCTGCGGACAGGCCTACTTCATTGAGATAGCGGACCACGATTCCGTAGGACTGCATGAGGGTGGTTTCGGTGTAGGGAATCGAATGGGTGGCGCAGAAGCTGCGGACGATTGCCGTGGCCCGGTGGAGTTGCGGTCGTGCCATGTCCGGAAAGAGATGGTGCTCCACTTGGCGGTTGAGGCCGCCAAGCAGGAAGTCCATGAACCGGCCACCGGAGATGTTCCGGGAGGTCAGGACCTGCCTGCTGAGGAAATCCACGCGGCTGTCCGCCGGCAGGACCGGCATGCCTTTGTGGTTCGGGGCGAATGAGGCGCCCATGTAGACGCCGTAGACCACGATCTGCACACCGAGGAAGGCTGCGGCCATGCCCAGGGGGAGGAAGGTGAAGGCCAGCACCGGGAGCGCGAGGAGCCGGACCAGCAGGATGGGTGCTTCCACCCAGCGGTGGCGCACTTCGCCGCGGCCCAGGACGAAGCGCAGCGAGTCGAACTGCAGGCTGATCCCCAGCAGGCCGAGGAGCGGGAAGAAGAACCAGCCCTGCTTGCGGGTCAGAAGGGCCGGGAGGCCCTTCCTGGCGGCAGCGGCTTCAGGATGGAAGACCAGGGCATTGTTTTTGATGTCCGGATCCTTGGAGATGACATTCGGGTGGTTGTGGTGCGCACCGTGTTTCTGTTCCCACCAGGAGAAGCTGATCCCTGCGATCCCGGTGGCCAGGAGCCTTGCTGACCAGTCGTTGGCCCAGCGGGAAGCGAAGATCTGCTTGTGGCCGGCCTCGTGCGCCAGGAAGCTCAGCTGGGTGCAGACGACGCCGACTCCGGCCGCGATGAGCAGCTGGTACCAGGAATCGCCGATCAGGGCGAATCCCAGCCACGTAGCGGCCATGAGGGCCATGAGTGCTGCGAAGAGCCAGATGTAGAAACCCCGGCGGCGTTCCAGGAGACCCTCGGCGCGGACGCTCTTGAGCAGCTCGGAATAGCTGCGGACCATGGGGTTGGGCTGGATGGCGCGTGTTTTCGGGCGCTCAGCGGTGGATGTGGGTGACATATGTGCTTGTGCCCCGTATCGCTAACGGGCAACGCTGCACCCGACGTTCGGACTGCACGGTCTGGATCACCCTTTACTCAGCATACGCTCCGCCCGCAAGGCCCCCCGCCCGGCATGCACCGGCGGTCAAGGCCGGGCAGAATCTGGCATGCATAAATATCGGCAACCATGCATAGTTTTGCTGTACAGTGTTGCCATGACTATTTCTGTTGCCGTTTCCGGGGCCAGCGGTTATGCCGGCGGGGAAGTACTGCGCATCCTTGCCGGCCACCCAAACGTCACCATTGGCGCCATCACGGCGCACAGCAACGCCGGTTCCAGACTAGGGGAGTTGCAGCCGCATCTCCATGGCCTGGCGAGCCGGATTCTCGAAGACACCTCGGTGGAAAACCTCTCCGGCCATGACGTCGTGTTCCTGGCGCTGCCGCACGGCGCGTCCGCGGAGATCGCCGCCCAGTTGCCGGAAGGCACCGTGGTGATCGACGCCGGAGCGGACCACCGGCTCGAGGACCCCGCCGCCTGGGAAAAGTTCTACGGCTCGGCCCACGCCGGCACCTGGCCCTATGGCCTCCCGGAACTGCCCGGCCAGCGCGAAAAGCTCAAGGGGGCCAAGCGCATCGCGGTCCCGGGCTGCTATCCGACCTCGGCCCTGCTGGCCCTCACGCCCGGTTTCGCCAACAAGCTCCTGCTGCCGGACGACGTCGTGATCGTCTCGGCATCCGGTACCTCCGGCGCCGGCAAAGCAGCGAAGGTCAACCTCATCGGCTCCGAAGTGATGGGCTCCATGAGTCCCTACGGCGTGGGCGGCGGGCACCGCCACACTCCCGAAATCGAACAGGGGCTGTCCAATGCGGCAGGCGAGCAGGTCACGGTGTCCTTCACGCCCACCCTCGCCCCGATGAGCCGCGGCATCCTCACCACCGCCACCGCGAAGATCCGTCCCGGCGTCACCGCCGCGGAGCTCCGCCAGGCCTGGAGCGAAGCCTACGAGGACGAACCGTTCGTCCACCTGCTGCCGGAAGGCCAGTGGCCGAGCACCAAGTCGGTGCAGGGCTCCAACCACGCCGTCATGCAACTGGCCTTCGACGGGCACACCGGCCGTGTGATCGTCACGAGCGCCATCGACAACCTCACCAAGGGAACCGCCGGCGGTGCCGTGCAGTCCATGAACATCGCCCTCGGCCTGGATGAAAACGCCGGCCTGAACCTGCAAGGAGTCGCACCGTGACGATCACCGCCCCCAAGGGATTCCGCGCCGCCGGCGTGAAGGCCGGCATCAAGGCCTCCGGAAATCCTGACCTGGCCCTCGTGGTCAACGACGGCCCGCTCAAGGCCGCCGCCGCCGTCTTCACCTCCAACCGCGTCGCCGCCGCCCCCGTGCACTGGTCACGCCAGGTGGTCTCCGACGGCCGCGTCGACGCCGTCGTGCTCAACTCCGGCGGGGCCAATGCCTGCACCGGCCCGCAGGGCTTCCAGAACACCCACGCCACCGCGGAGAAAGTCGCGGAACTGCTGGGCATCTCCGCCTCCGACGTCGTGGTCTGCTCCACCGGGCTGATCGGCGAGCAGCTGCCGATGGACAAGCTCCTGCCCGGCGTCGAAGCCGCCGCCGCCGAACTGTCGGAAGACGGCGGATCCGCCGCCGCCGCCGCGATCATGACCACGGACACCGTCGCCAAGGAAGCGGTGTTCACAGGCACCGACGCCGAAGGCAGGCAGTTCACCGTGGGCGGCATTGCCAAGGGCGCGGGCATGCTCGCACCGGGCCTGGCCACCATGCTCGTGGTGCTCACCACCGACGCCCAGGTCCCCGCGGAACTGCTCGACGTCGTGCTGCGGGACGCCACGCGCGTCACCTTCGACCGCGCGGACTCGGACGGCTGCATGTCCACCAACGACACCGTGGTGCTGCTCGCCTCCGGTGCCTCCGACGCCGTCCCCTCGGCCGAGCAGCTCGGCGCCGGCCTCACCCAGGTGAGCGCCGAACTGGCCCGCATGCTGATCGGCGACGCCGAGGGCGCCAGCCACGACATCGCCATCCGCACCTTCAACGCCGCGAGCGAACGCGACGCCGAAGTAGTCAGCCGTGCCGTCGCCCGCTCGAACCTCTTCAAGACCGCGATCTTCGGCAAGGACCCCAACTGGGGCCGTGTCCTCTCCGCGGTCGGCACGACGGACGCCGCCTTCGAAGCGGACCAGCTGAACGTGTCCATCAACGGTGTGCAGATCTGCCGGAACGGCGGCATCGGTGAAGACCGCAACCTTGTGGACCTCGAACCCCGCGAAGTGCGCGTCGACATCGACCTGCAGGCCGGCGACGCCGAAGCCACCATCTGGACCAACGACCTCACGCACGAGTACGTGCACGAAAACAGCGCCTACTCGAGCTAGGCAGGAGAACCCGTGAACGCCCACACCCGCGAGACCACCTCCATGGCCGCTGCCCAGGACAAGGCGGCCACCCTGATCGAGGCACTGCCCTGGATCCAGCGCTTCGCCGGAACCACCATGGTGGTCAAGTACGGCGGCAACGCCATGGTCAACGATGAACTGCGCCGCGCGTTCGCCGAGGACATCGTGTTCCTCCACCACGTGGGCATCCACCCCGTGGTGGTGCACGGCGGCGGCCCGCAGATCAACTCCATGCTGGGCCGGCTCGGCATCGAATCCGAGTTCAAGGGCGGGCTGCGGGTCACCACGCCCGAGGCCATGGACGTGGTCCGCATGGTCCTCACCGGCCAGGTGGGCCGCGAACTGGTGGGCCTGATCAATTCGCACGGGCCCTACGCCGTCGGCATGTCCGGCGAGGACGGCGGGCTGCTGCGTGCCGTCCGCACCGGCACCGTGGTGGATGGCGAGGAAGTTGACCTCGGACTGGTGGGCGAAGTGGTGGGCGTCGATCCCACGGGCATCCGGGACATCCTCGACGCCGGCCGCATCCCTGTGATCTCCACGGTCGCCCCGGAGATCATTGACGACGGCGACGGCTCGCTTTCCGCTACCGGTCCCTGGCAGACCACCGGGCAGGTGCTGAACGTCAACGCGGATACTGCCGCGGCCGCCGTCGCCTCCGCGCTGGGTGCCTCCAAGCTTGTGATCCTGACCGACGTCGAAGGCCTCTACGCCAACTGGCCGGACAAGTCCTCGCTGATTTCCTCGCTCACCGCCTCCGAACTGCGGGAGATGCTGCCAGGACTGGAATCGGGCATGATCCCCAAGATGGCGGCCTGCCTCAAGGCGATCGACGACGGCGTGGAGCGCGCGCACATCGTGGATGGCCGCCTGGCCCATTCCATGCTGCTGGAAACTTTCACGACCGCGGGCATCGGAACGCAGGTCGTCCCCGACGAAGAAGAGAGCGCACAATGAGCCATTCCGAAGCAGAGCTTGTCGAAACCTCCGCCAATGAAACCCCGGCCAGCGAAATCGCCGGCCAGGGCAGTGGCGCCGAGTGGCTCTCCCGCTACTCCTCCTCGCTCATGGGCGTCTTCGGCACCCCGCAGCGGGTGCTCGTGCGCGGCGCGGGATGCCTCGTCTGGGACGCCGACGGCAAGGAGTACCTGGATCTGCTGGGCGGCATCGCCGTCAACGCCATGGGCCACGCCCACCCCTTCGTCACTTCCGTGATCGCGAGCCAGCTGGCCACGCTGGGCCACGTCTCCAACTTCTTCACGAGCCCCACCCAGATTGCCCTGGCCGAGAAGCTGCTGGCCCTGGCCAAGGCTCCGGCCGGGTCCAAGGTGTTCTTCGCCAACTCCGGCACCGAAGCCAACGAAGCCGCCTTCAAGCTGGCCCGCCGCAACGGTGAAGCAGGCAAGCGGAGCAAGATCATCGCGCTCGAGGGTGCCTTCCACGGCCGCACCATGGGTGCCCTGGCGCTGACCGCCAAGGAGGCCTACCGGGCTCCGTTCGAACCGTTGCCCGGCGGCGTGGTCCACATTCCCTTCGGCGACATCGACGCCCTCCGTGCCGCCGTCGACGACACCACCGCAGCCGTCTTCCTCGAACCCATCCAGGGCGAGGCCGGCGTCCGCCCGCTCGGCACCGACTACCTGCAGGCTGCCCGGGAAGCCACCACGGCCGCCGGAGCCCTGCTGATCCTGGACGAGGTGCAGACCGGCATCGGACGTACCGGCAAGTGGCTCGCCAGCGAGGACGCCGGGATCGTCCCGGACGCCATCACCCTGGCCAAGGGACTGGGCGGCGGCTTCCCGGTCGGTGCGCTCATCACCTTCGGCGAGGCAGCGTCGTCGCTGCTGTCCGCCGGCCAGCACGGCACCACCTTCGGCGGCAATCCGGTGGCCACCGCCGCCGCGCTCGCCACCCTGCATGCGATAGAAAGCCAGGGCGTGCTGGAGAACGTCCGCACCGTGGGTGCCTTCCTGCGCGACGGCCTGGCCGCCGTCGACGGCGTCACCGAAGTCCGCGGCGAAGGCCTGCTGATCGGCTTCGACCTGGACACCGACGTCGCCCCCGCCGTCGTGCAGGCCGGGCTCGACGCCGGATTCATCATCAACAGCCCCGGCCCGCGCACCATCCGCCTGGCCCCGCCGCTCATCCTCAGCACCGAACAGGCCGGCCGTTTCATCGCGGCCCTTCCCGCCCTCATCCAGACAGCGAAGGACGCCAAATGACCACCCGCCACTTCCTCAAGGACACCGACCTCAGCCCGGCCGAACAGGCCGAGGTGCTCGAACTCGCCGCCCGCATGAAGGCCGCGCCGTACAGCGTGCAGCCCTACGCCGCCGAGGGCAGCGGCCGCAAGACGGTCGCCGTCATCTTCGACAAGACCTCTACCCGCACGCGGGTTTCCTTCGCCACCGGCGTGGCGGACATGGGCGGCACCGCCCTCATCATCAACCCGGGCGAGGCCCAGATCGGCCACAAGGAATCGGTCGAAGACACTGCCAGGGTCCTCGAACGCATGGTCCACACGATCGTTTGGCGCACAGGCGCCCACGCCGGCCTGGTGGCCATGGCCGAGAACTCCAAGGTTCCGGTCATCAACGCCCTCTGCGACGACTACCACCCCTGCCAGTTGCTGGCCGACCTGCTCACGGTCAAGGAACACAAGGGTGAGCTTGCCGGACTCACCATGGCGTACCTGGGCGACGCCGCCAACAACATGGCCAATTCCTACCTGCTGGCCGGCGTCACCGCGGGCATGCACGTTCGCATCAGCGGCCCCGAAGGCTACCTGCCCGCCGCGGACATTGTGGCGGCCGCTGAGGCCCGTGCCGCGGAAACCGGCGGCTCCGTGCTCATCACCACCGACGCCGCCGAGGCGCTCAAGGGGGCCGACGTCGTCGCCACCGACACCTGGGTGTCCATGGGCCAGGAAGCCGAGAAGGAAGCCCGCCTGCAGCTCTTCCGCGACTACTCCGTGGACGAGGCAGCCATGGCACAAGCCGCGCCGGACGCCGTGGTGCTGCACTGCCTGCCCGCCTACCGCGGCTACGAGATCTCCGCCGGAGTCATCGACGGCCCGCAGTCGGTCGTCTGGGACGAGGCCGAAAACCGCCTGCACGCCCAGAAGGGCCTGATGGCCTGGCTCATGCACCAGTCCGGGCTCGCCGTCGTCGAAGGCCTTGCCCCCGTGGAAGGCGCGGCTCCCGTGGGGGAGCGCAGCTAGGTGACAGTCCAGCCGCCGACGCCGGGCAGCAGCCCGGCCACGAAGACCGCCCGGCAGGCGCGGATCACCGCGATCCTGCGCGGCGAGAGCGTCCGTTCGCAGGCCGAGCTCGCCGCCCGGCTGGCGGACGACGGCGTCCAGGTCACCCAGGCCACCCTGTCCCGGGATCTGGTGGAAATCGGGGCCGTCCGCGTCCGCGGCACCGAAGGGGTGCTGGTGTACGCCGTTCCCGGCGAAGGCGGGGACCGTGCGGCCACCAGCGGCGTGGGCCAGGAAATCCTGGACGCCCGGCTGGAGAAGCTCTGCGGCGAGCTGCTGGTCACCGCCGAGGCCTCGGCCAACCTGGTGGTCCTCAGGACGCCGCCCGGCGCAGCCAACTTCCTGGCCCTGGCCATCGACCATTCCGTGATGCCCTCGATTCTGGGCACAATTGCCGGGGACGATACCGTGCTGCTCGTGGCCCGCGACCCGCACGGCGGGGAGGCCCTGGCGGCCCGTTTCCTGGCAATGGCGGAGTCGAACCCCAACTAGCTCGTATTTGTGGTCGTTATGGGCCCCCGAAACGACAACAACTGCGAGTCAGTTGACCCCGAGATGTATAAATACGCATAACGCTGTATAGTCATTCATAATCAACATGATCTGTCCCAAAGGAGCACTCTCGTGACTGAGCGCATTGTTCTGGCCTACTCCGGTGGCCTCGATACGTCCGTAGCCATCGGCTGGATCGGTGAAGCCACCGGCGCCGAGGTCATCGCCGTCGCCGTCGACGTCGGACAGGGCGGCGAGTCCCTGGAGACCATCCGCCAGCGTGCCCTCGGCTGCGGCGCCGTCGAGGCCTACGTAGCCGACGCCCGCGACGAGTTCGCCAACGAATACGCCATGCCCACGCTGAAGGCCAACGCCCTCTACCAGGGCCACTACCCGCTGGTCTCGGCGATCTCCCGCCCGGTCATCGTCAAGCACCTGGTCAAGGCCGCCCGCGAATTCGGCGCCACCACGGTTGCGCACGGCTGCACCGGCAAGGGCAACGACCAGGTCCGCTTCGAGGTCGGCATCCAGACCCTTGGCCCGGACCTGAAGTGCATCGCCCCCGTCCGCGACCTCGCCCTCACCCGCGACAAGGCCATCGCCTTCGCCGAGGAAAAGGGCCTGCCGATCGAGACCACCAAGAAGAACCCGTACTCGATCGACCAGAACGTCTGGGGCCGCGCCGTCGAAACCGGCTACCTCGAAGACATCTGGAACGCTCCCACCAAGGACATCTACGACTACACCGCGACGCCGGAGTTCCCGCCGGCCCCGGATGAGGTCACCATTTCCTTCGAGGCCGGCATCCCGGTGGCCATCGACGGCGTCAAGGTCACCCCGCTGCAGGCCATCCAGGAACTGAACCGCCGCGCCGGCGCACAGGGCGTGGGCCGCATCGACGTCGTCGAGGACCGCCTCGTCGGCATCAAGTCCCGCGAGATCTACGAAGCCCCGGGTGCCATGGCGCTGATCACCGCCCACAAGCACCTCGAGGACGTCACCATCGAGCGCGAGCAGGCACGCTTCAAGGCCACTGTCGGCCAGCGCTGGTCCGAACTGGTCTACGACGGCCAGTGGTTCTCGCCGCTCAAGCGCTCCCTGGACGCCTTCATTGACGACACCCAGAAGTACGTTTCCGGCGACATCCGCATGGTGCTGCACGGCGGCCAGGCCATCGTCAACGGCCGCCGCTCGGACACTTCGCTCTACGACTTCTCGCTGGCCACCTACGACACCGGCGACACCTTCGACCAGTCGATGGCCCGCGGCTTCATCGAGCTGTGGGGCATGTCCTCCAAGGTTGCCTCCAGCCGCGACCAGCGCGTCGCCGGAGCCTGAACATGACCTCGGCAACAAACGAAGGCGCTCTGTGGGGCGGCCGCTTCGCCGGCGGCCCCGCGGATGCCCTCGCCGCGCTGAGCAAGTCCACGCATTTCGACTGGCGGCTCGCCCGCTATGACATCGCCGGATCCAAGGCGCACGCCCGCGTGCTGCACAAGGCCGGACTGCTGGACGACGCCGAACTCGAAGGCATGCTCGCGGCCCTGACCCAGCTGGATGAGGACGTCGCAAGCGGCGCCTACCTGCCGGCCGAGTCCGATGAGGACGTCCACGGTTCGCTGGAGCGTGGCCTCATCGAGCGCGCCGGCACCCAGCTGGGCGGCAAGCTCCGTGCCGGCCGTTCCCGCAACGACCAGGTGGCCACCCTCGGCCGCATGTTCCTGCGCGACCACGCCCGGCTGATCGCCCGCGGCGTGCTGGACACCGTGGACGCGCTGGTGGAGCAGGCCAAGGCCCACCACGGCGTGGCCATGCCGGGCCGTACCCACCTGCAGCACGCCCAGCCGGTCCTGCTCAGCCACCACCTACTGGCCCACGCCTGGGCGCTCCTTCGCGATGTGCAGCGCCTCCAGGACTGGGACAAGCGTGCGGGTGTGTCTCCTTATGGTTCCGGTGCCTTGGCGGGTTCCTCGCTGGGCTTGGATCCCGAGGCCGTCGCCGCGGACCTGGGCTTCTACTCCGCCGTGCACAACTCGATCGACGGCACCGCTTCCCGCGATGTCTTCGCCGAGTTCGCGTGGATCTGCTCCATGATCGGCGTGGACCTGTCCCGGATCTCGGAGGAAGTCATCCTCTGGGCCACCAAGGAGTTCTCCTTCGTCACGCTGCACGACTCGTACTCCACGGGGTCCTCGATCATGCCGCAGAAGAAGAACCCGGATGTTGCCGAGCTCGCCCGCGGCAAGGCAGGGCGCCTCATCGGCAACCTGTCCGGCCTGCTGGCCACGCTCAAAGGCCTGCCGCTCGCGTACAACCGCGACCTGCAGGAAGACAAGGAGCCGGTGTTCGACGCCGCCGACACCCTGGAGCTGCTGCTCCCGGCCGTGTCCGGCATGATCGCCACGCTGAAGTTCAACAGCGAACGGATGGAGTCCCTGGCTCCGCAGGGCTTCGCGCTGGCCACGGACATCGCCGAATGGCTGGTCCGCCAGGGCGTGCCGTTCCGCGAGGCGCACGAGCTCTCCGGCGCCGCCGTCAAGCAGGCCGAAAGCCGCGACGTCGAGCTTTGGGACCTGACGGACGAGGAATACGCCGCCATCTCGGAGCACCTGACGCCCGAGGTCCGCACGGTCCTGTCTACGGAAGGCTCGCTCAACAGCCGCAACTCCCAGGGCGGCACGGCTCCGGCCGCCGTCGAACGGCAGCTGCAGGCGCTGGAAGCCGAACTCTCCGGAGCCCGCGTTTACGCAGGCTGACGCGCAGCAAACCGGGCGCTTCTTCACGGGTATTTCCGCGAAGAAGCGCCCCGTTTGCGTTAACGCCGCTTAACTCTTCCGATACCATGGCCGCATGACCGAGATCACGCCTCAGGCACTCCTGGCCGAGCTCCACAAAGCAGCCGCCACCGCCGCCTCCGTCGTCGCCAAACTCGACGACGCCGCCGTCGCTGCCCCTTCCGAACTTTCCGGCTGGAGCCGCGGGCATGTACTGGCCCACTTGGCCGGCATCGCCAACGCGATGGCCCGCCAGCTGGAGTTCGCGGCCCGCGGCGAGACCGTCGAGCTGTACGACGGCGGCTACGACGGCAGGAACCGCGACATCGAGCTGGCAGCCGGCCACGACGCCGCCCGGCACCGTGAGGCGGTCAATGCCGCTTTCGCCCGGGTCCTGGCGGCGTTCGATGCCCTGGGCGAGGACGGCTGGTCCGCGCCGATCAGCTACCGCAACGGAACAGTGTTCGACGGCGGCCTGGCCCTGTGGCGGGAACTCACCATCCACACGGGCGATCTCGGCACCGGGTTCGGCCCCGAAACCTGGAACCGGCCGTTCTGCGAGCACCTTTTCCGCTTCCTTGAAGCACGCGTGCCGGAGGGTATCAAGCTTGTCCTCCAGCCGCTGGCGCTGCCGCAACAGACCCTCGGCTCCGGCGGCCGCTCCATCGCCGTCAACGGCATGATCACCGACATCGCGGCCTGGCTGGCCGGCCGCACGCCTACTTTGGGGAGCCTGCGGGCAACGGAGGCCGCCGACGGCGTGGAGCTGCCGGAGCTGCTCCCGTGGCCGTCCGGCGCGCCTGCGCCAAAATAGCGGCCTGCGGCAAAATAGCGGCCTGCGGCAAAGCGGCCGCCTGCTTTGGGGCAGCCGCCGCCCGCCACAGATGCATCGTGGCGTAGGAACGCCAAGGACTCACGTTGGCGAAATCCGCCGACAGCCCCTCGGCGGCCGGCAGGGCTTTCAGCCCGTTCCGGACTGCCGCGTCGTTGGCCAGCAGCACGTCCGGGTCCCCGGGTACCCTCATCGCGACATAGCCCACCGTCCAGGGCCCGACGCCGGGCAGGGGCAGGAGGTTTGCGGCCAGCGTCCGGTGGTCGTCGCCGTAGCCGAAGTCCAATTCCCCGGCAGCCATCGCCCGCGCCGCGGCGAGGACGGACTCGATGCGGCGGCGCGGACCGCGCAGCAGTTCCCTGCCGGCGTCGGCGATCTGTTCCGGCGTCGGAAAGAGCCTGCCGGGGCCGGCGTCTTCCGCGGAACCGCCTCCTTCCGGGAACACGGTGCCCGCCTCGGCCAGCCCGGTCAACGCCGTCCGGGCGGCCGCCACGGTGATCTGCTGGCCGATCATTGCCCGGATCAGGAGCTCGCCGGGGTCCACGGCTCCGGGGAGCCGGATGCCCGGAACGGCCTGGACCGACGCGTCGAGCCGCGGGTCGCGGGCCAGTAACTCGTCCACGGCCACCGGGTCGGCGTCGAGGTCGAACAGGCGGCGCACCCGGCTCAGCAGGACGGGCAGGTCGTGCAGATCGATGCTGCTGACCAAAAGGGTCAGCGCGTGGGAACCGGGACTGCCGGCGTCGAACTCGACCCGGAAGCGGGCGGCAGAGCGCGGTAGCTGCAGCGTGCGTGCATAGCTGTACACGCCGCCGTCGCCGGCTTCGGCGTGCTCGATTCCAGGCACTGCGCGGACGGCCAGGAAAGCGAAGATCCCGGGGTCGAACGGTTCACGGAAGGGCAGTTTCACGGTCAGCGCCGAGACGGCGCCGGCCCTGCCGGCCCCGTCCTTCGCATTGCCGTGCCGGTGGTCGCTGCGGCGGGCCACGGCGCGGAGGGCGCTTGGCGTCAGCGCGAAGACTTCGCTGATCGTGTCGTTGAATTGCCGGACGCTGTTGAAGCCGGCGGCGAACGCGACGTCGGAGAGCAGCATGTCCGTGGACACCAGCAGGGTCCTGGCGGTCTGCGCCCGGCTGGCCCGGGCGAGGGAGAGCGGCCCGGCGCCGAGTTCCCCGCCGAGGATCCGGTTCAGCTGCCGGGCCGAATAGCCCAGCTGCCGGGCCAGTCCCTCGACGCCGGAGCGGGACACCACGCCGTCGTTGATCAGCCGCATCGCCCGGCCCGCCACGTCGGAACGCAGGTTCCACGCCGGAGTCCCGGGCACGGCTTCGGGCAGGCAGCGCTTGCACGCCCGGTAACCGGCTTCATGCGCCGCGGCCGAAGTCTCGAAGAAGGTCACTTTGGAAGCCTTGGGCGTGCGCGCCGGGCACGAGGGCCGGCAGTAGATGCCGGTGGAACGCACGGCGGTGACGAACTGGCCGTCGAAACGGGTGTCGCGAGCATCGATGGCCCGGTAGCGCTGCCAGAAGTCCATGGCTCCATGCTGCCAGCCCGCCGGCTTCCTTCCTAGCGGAAATCGGACACGGCTGCGGCGGCTCTGTTAGGGTCGGCACATGAGCTCGGAGGAGGCTCCCGGGATCCGGGAGATACTGTCCGCGGACCCCCGCGAGGTGGCGCCGTGGGTGCTGGGCGCAGTGCTCAGCCACCGCTCCGAACAGGGCACGGTCGCGGTGCGCCTGAGCGAGGTCGAGGCGTACCTGGGGCCGCATGACTCCCATCAGCCGGACCCCGGATCGCACACGTTCCGCGGCCGGACGCCGCGAAATGCGCCCATGTTCGGCCCGGCGGGCCACCTCTATGTGTACTTCACGTACGGCATGCACTATTGCTCAAACATTGTCTGCGGTCCCGACGGCGTCGCCTCCGCGCTGCTGCTGCGCGCCGGCGAGGTGGTCGAGGGGCTTGAGCTCGCCCGTGCCCGCCGTCCGGCGTCCCGCTCGGACATGGACCTCGCCAGCGGTCCCGCTCGCCTGGCCACCGTGCTGGGGCTGACGACGGCGGACAGTGGCAAGGACGCGCTTGCGGCCCCTTTCAGCCTGGTACTGCCGGCGGCGCCGGTCCCGGCGGAGGTGCTTGCGAGAGGGCCGCGGGTGGGCGTTGCCGGCGACGGCGGAACCCACGACTACCCGTGGCGGTTCTGGCTCGCGGGGGATCCCACGGTCTCCAAGTACAAAGCGGCCGTCCGCCGGACCCGGACCCGCGCCCGGGATTAGCACGGGATTAGCGCGGGATTAGCTCACTGCTGCCGAAACGGCCGGGGCCGTTGCTTCCCGGTCTCCACGGTCCGCCGGCAAGCCGTGCAGCACCCGGTCCAGGAAGCTGTTGCGGAACTTGCCCGCCGGATCATAGCTGGCCGCCAGTTGGCGGAAATTCTCGAAATGCGGGTACCGCGGTGCAAGCGTGGCGGCGTCGGCGGCGAACAGCTTGCCCCAGTGCGGCCGCGGCTCGAAGGGTGCCAGCCGTTCTTCGATCAGCGGCAACACGGTTTCGACTTCCTGCTGCATCGGTTTCCAGGTCAGGTGCAGCGCCACGCTGTCGCGTTCGAACGCGGGGCTGAGCCAGAATCCGTCCGCGGCAACCGTCCTGATTTCCGAGACGAACAGCAGCGGCGCCAACACGGGGGAGAGGGCCCGCAGTTCCCGCAGGGCGGCCGCAGCATGGCCGCGCGGAAGCAAGTACTCGCTCTGCAGTTCGTTGCCGTTGCTCGGCGTGAATTCGTGCCGGAAGTGCGGAAGCCGTTCAAGCCAGGGGCCGGGCACGTCCAGCTGTGGGGTGCAGTTTTCTGCGGACATGCCGGGCAGGGGGTGCAGCGCGGACGGTGCCGGCTTCGCGCCGTGGAACTCCTTGGGGGCCGGGCCGTTTCCGGAGTCCATGGCCTTCCGCCACACCTGGCTGACCGCGGGGCCGGTGTAATCCGTGAAGAGGCTGACGCTGTAACCGTCCGAGGTGACCGCCTCGAAGTCCGCCAGTACCGCCTCCCAGAGAAGGCCTTCGTAGACCTGCTGCCGCACCGCGTAGCTGGGTTCGATCGCCAGTTCCAGTTCGGTGATGATCCCCAAAGCGCCAAGCCCGACGACGGCGGCCAGGAAGTCCGCCCCGTCGCTTTCCTGCAGCCGGACCACTTCGCCGTCGGCCCGGATCAGCTGGAGGCCCTTCACGGCAGTGTGGAGGCTGCCCAGCTTTGAGCCGGAACCGTGGGTGCCGGTCTGCACCGCGCCGGCCACTGAGATATGCGGCAGCGACGCGAGGTTGTGCAGGGCGTAGCCGTGCGATTCGAGGTACCGGCCCAGCTCGCCGTAGCTCATGCCGCCGCCCACCCTGACCACGGCCCGCGCTGTATCGATCTGCGGTCCGCCGGCCAGGAGGTCCAGGTTCACGTGGATTCCGTCCGTGTCCGCGATGGTATTGAAGCAGTGCCTGGTGCCCACGGCCTTGATCCGTGACGCCGCGGCAACGCCTTCCTGCAGCTGCGCCAGCGTCGCTGGCCGGAGCATGCCGCCGGCTTTGTATTCAAGGTTTCCTGCCCAGTTCCTCATGGCACCTTCCGTGGGGCTGATGTGTGGAAGCAATGCTATGTTAGCGCTATCAACCCTGTCGATGGACGGCCGTTTCCGGGGAGTCGCTGTAGCATCATGCTGGGCGGGCGGAATGGATCCCGCAAGGATGCGAAAGCGGGGGATTCCAGGTGCGGGCAACAGTGAAGGACGTTGCTGCCCTCGCCGGCGTGTCGCCCAAAACAGTCTCGAACGTGGTCAACGGCCAGGTCACTGTCAGCGAGCACACGCGGCAAAAAGTGGAACTCGCCATGGCGGAACTGGATTACGTCCCCAACCTTTCCGCCAGGGGCCTGCGCAATGGCCGCTCCGGGGTTATTGGCCTTGCCCTGCCGGACCTCGGGACGCCCTACTCCGCGGAGATCGCCCATCATGTGGTCGAGGTGGCGCACGCGCAAGGATGGGGCGTCCAGATCGAGGAGACCGGCCTGGATCCGCAGCGCGAATTCGAGCTCATGTCCAAGGCCCGCTCCAACATGATCGACGGCCTCATCCTGAACCCGGTGGCCCTGGATGAAAGCGCCATCAAGCTTCCCGGAACCCTTCCTCCGGTGCTCCTCCTCGGAGAGGTCAGCCAGAAGATCGTTGACCGGGTCTGGGTGGACAGCGTGGCGGCCGCCAGGGACATGACGCTCGCCCTGGCAGCCGGCGGACGGCGCCGGATCGCTGTCCTCGGGGCCAACCGCGGCCGCCGTTCAGCCACCGCCGCCCTGCGCTCGCGCGGCTACCGTGAGGCCCTCGCGGAACTGGGGATCGTCCATGATCCCCGCCTGGAAATCGCCTGTGACGACTGGACGCCGCAGGGGAGCTACCAGGCGCTCCAGGCTTTCCTTACCGTGAACGAACTCCCGGATGCGATCTTCTGTTTCACCGATTCGCTTGCCATCGGGGCGCTCAGCCTCTTGTCCCAGTCGGGGTACCGCATCCCTGCGGACGTTGCCGTCTCCGGCTTCGATGACATTGCCGACGGCCGCTTTGCCGTCCCACCGTTGACCACGGTGTCCTTTGATAAGCGAGCCTTCGCGGAAAACGCGCTGAAGCTGCTGACCGAACGGATGGCGGACCGCCGCCGGGCACCGGTAGACCTGGCCCTGCCGTACCGGATTGTGCTGCGTGCCAGCACCGGGAACTGACCTTCCAAGAAAATTGTTGGCGCTAACAAAATTCTCTTGTGCCGACTTTTACAACGATGTAACGTATGAGCCGGATCACACACAACGCGTCCGAAGGAGTACGGGTGAAGCAACAACAACGGCTGCCGGAGGCCCCAGGCCGCAGGCAGTTCCTTACGGGAATGGGGGCGCTCGGGGCCTTGCTGGCCACAGGCTCCCTGACTGCCTGCGGCGGAGCGGCGAACGCTGCCGGTCCGGAAGATGTGCGGTTCTGGCATCTGCTCTCCGGTGGCGACGGCATCAAGATGGCCGCCATGATCGACAAGGTCAACGCTTCCCAGCGGGCATTCCGGGTCACACCCACGGTGCTGGCCTGGGGACCGCCTTATTACACGAAGCTCGCCATGGCGTCGGTAGGCGGCCGGCCTCCCGAAGTCGCCATCATGCATGCGGCCCGTGTTCCCGGCTACGCGCCCGGCGGACTGCTGGACCCCTGGGACCTGGACCTCCTGGCACAGCACGGCGTCCGCGAGGCGGACTTCGCCCCCCGCATCTGGGAGAACAGCAAAGAAGGTGGCAAGGTCTTCTCGATCGCCCTCGATTCGCACCCGTTCATCATGATGTACAACACCGACACCGCCGCGAAGGCCGGCGTCCTCCGCGGAGACGGCCGGCTGGAAGCCATCAGTGATCCGGCCACCTTCAAGGCCGTTGCCGCCGAACTGCAGAAGGTCACCGGAAAGCATGGACTCTCCTACGGCTACCTCGGTGACGGCGCCCAGATGTGGCGGATGTTCTACACCTTCTACAAACAGCACGGTGCGGACTTCGAGCTGGTCCAGGGTTCCCGGGCAAAAGTGGACCGCGACGTCGCCGTGGACGTCCTGGAGTTCATCGCCGGCCTGCTGGATGACACCATTGCCACCCGCAGCGGCGACGGCGGAACCGCCATCGCGGAGTTCGCCGGCAAGGCGTCCGGGATGTTTTTCAGCGGCGTTTGGGAACTGCCCACCATGAAGGCGGCCGGAGTGCCGCTGGATGCCCAGCCCATTCCCACCCTGTTCGGAACACCTGCGGCCTTCGCGGACTCCCACGCCTTTGTCCTGCCGCACCAGCTGGACCTCAACGAGGAGAGGCGCCGCTCCGTCTACGCCTTCGTGGCGGAGATGCTCAAGGGATCCCTGCGGTGGGCAGAAGCAGGCCACATCCCCGCCTACCAGCCTGTGGTCCGTTCCGCGGAGTACCAGGCCCTGAAACCGCAGGCACACTATGCCGGTGCCGCGGACATCATCAACTACGATCCCCGGGCCTGGTTCACCGGTTCCGGCTCAGACTTCCAGGCCTACTTCGCCGAAAACGTGCAGAACGTCTTCCTCGGCAGGATCAAGGCCAAGGACGGCTGGGATGCCTTCGTCAAGCGGCTGGACACCCTGCTGTCCAAGCCCCAGCCGGTATAGGAGCCCTGGAAATGAGCACATCAACCATCAGCCGGCGCAATGCGGCACCGGCAGCAGCCCCCAACGGAACTGCACGGGCAGCCAGCCGCCGTCGGGACACCCTCCACGGCTGGGGATTCATGGCCCCGTTCATGGCCTTCTTCGTCCTTTTTCTCATCTGGCCGCTGCTGCATGGCGCCTACATGAGCCTGACCGGCAAATCCCTCACGGGAGCCAACGACTCCTTCCTGGGCCTGGCCAACTACGCCGAGGCGCTCGCCGACGCCGATATGTGGCACTCCCTCGGCAACACCCTCTACTTCACCGTCATCAGCACGGTCCCATTGGTCCTGGTGGCGCTCGCCATGGCCGGCCTCGTGAACATGGGCCTCCCGGCGCAATGGCTGTGGCGGCTGTCCTTCTTCGCTCCGTTCCTGCTGGCCTCCACCGTGGTGTCGCTCTTCTTCACCTGGATGTTCAACCCGCAGCTCGGGCTCCTCAACGAACTCCTGGCCATGGTGGGGATTCCACCCGTGGCTTGGTTGAACAACCCGGACGTGGCCATGTGGTCGATCGTGATCGCCACCCTCTGGTGGACGGTCGGCTTCAACTTCCTTCTCTACCTCGCGGCAATGCAGAACATTCCCGTCCAGCACTACGAGGCCGCCCAGCTGGACGGCGCCGGCGGCTGGCGGCAGTTCTTCTCCATCACGCTGCCCCAGCTCCAGCCCACCACCATCATGATCGTGATCCTGCAGGTCCTGGCATCCCTGAAGATCTTCGACCAGGTGTACCAAATGACCGGCGGCGGACCGGGCGGGGCCACCCGCAGCACCGTCCAGTACATCTTCGAGACAGGCTTCACCGGATACCGCCTCGGATACTCCTCGGCGATCTCCTACATCTTCTTCGGACTTATCGTGCTCGTCTCGATCGCCCAGTTCTTCATCACCCGCAAGAGGAGCGCATGACATGGCAAACTCCACCCTGCTCAGCCCGTCCCGGCAGCAACAGCCGGCGGCCCCGGCACCCGTCCCCGCGGTCAAACGCCGGCTGCCCGCAAGCCGGATAGCTGCCACCGTCGTCGTGGCCTTCCTTGCGGCGCTCTGGCTCCTGCCGTTCGGCTGGGCCACCATCACCGCCCTGAAGAGCGAAACGGAAGCCGCGGCCACACCCATCACGTTCTTCCCGGCGTCGGGCTTTACCTTCGAGGCGTTCGCCAAGGTCCTCGCCGAGGGCAATATCCCGCAGTGGACCTGGAACTCGCTCTTCACCTCGGCGGCCATCACCCTGGTGACGCTGGTGATTTCCGCGCTCGCGGCCTACGCCCTGTCCAGGATCGACTTCAAGGGCCGGAAGCTCCTCATGGGAATCATCGTCGCGTCCCTGATCGTGCCGCCGCCCGTGCTGATCATCCCGCTCTTCTACCAGATGGTCTCCTTCCACCTGATCGATACGTACTGGGGGATCATCCTGCCGCAGGTCATCGCCCCCGCCATGGTCTTCGTGCTCAAGAAATTCTTCGACCAGATCCCGCACGAGCTTGAGGACGCGGCCCGGGTGGACGGCGCGGGCCGGGTCCGGATCTTCCTGCAGGTGGTGCTCCCGCTGTCCCGCCCCATCCTGGCCGCCGTGGCGATCTTCGTTTTCATCGGCGCCTGGAACAACTTCCTGTGGCCCTTCATCGTCACCAATGACAGCGCCATGCTGACCCTGCCCGTGGGCCTGCAGACCATCAAGAGCGCCTACGGCATCCAATACGCGCAGAACATGGCCTCCGCCCTGCTCGCAGCGCTTCCGCTGATCCTGGTCTTCCTGTTTTTCCAGCGCCAGATCATCAAGGGCATTTCCACCACCGGCCTCGCCGGAACCTAAGCAGAACACCCGCATTGCCAAGCCACCACAACCAGGAGAAACCACATCATGTCCCGTGCACGGATCAGCATCGACCGCGACTTCACCGTTTCCGAGGTGCCCCGCCGGCTCTTCGGGTCTTTCGTGGAGCACATGGGCCGGTGCGTCTACACCGGCATCTATGAACCAGGCCACCCCACGGCGGACGAACAAGGCTTCCGCAAGGACGTCCTTGCCCTGACCAAGGAACTCGGCGCCACGGTGGTCCGGTATCCGGGCGGCAACTTCGTCTCCGGCTACAACTGGGAAGACGGCATCGGGCCCGTGGAGAACCGGCCGCGCCGCCTGGACGGAGCGTGGCACACCCTGGAAACCAATGCTTTCGGCCTGCACGAATTCGTGGACTGGTCCCGCAAGGCCGGTGTGGAGGTCATGGAGGCCATCAACCTCGGAACCCGCGGGGTGGATGCCGCACGCGAAATCGTCGAGTACGCCAACCACCCAGGCGGCACCTACCTGTCCGACCTCCGCATCAAGAACGGACACAAGGATCCCTTCGACATCAAGCTGTGGTGCCTCGGAAACGAGATGGACGGGCCCTGGCAGATCGGCCACAAGACGGCCGAGGAATACGGCCGGCTGGCCCAGGAAGCCGCCAAGGCCATGAGGTTCGTGGACCCGGACATCGAACTTGTGGCCTGCGGCAGTTCAAGCTCGGCCATGGACACGTTCGGCGCGTGGGAACAGACAGTCCTCACCCACGCCTACAACGAGGTGGACTACGTCTCCCTGCACGCCTACTACCAGGAGGAAGAGGGAGACGCCGGAAGCTTCCTGGCCAGCGCGGTGGACATGGACTACTTCATCGAATCCGTGATCGCCACCGCCGATTCGGTCCGGGCCAAGGGCAAGCACAAGAAACACATCAACCTGTCCTTCGACGAATGGAACGTCTGGTACCAGCGCGGCCTGGACACCGAGGACCAGCCACACCGCGTGAACGCTTCCGGCTGGCGGGAACACCCGCGCGTCATCGAAGACAAGTACAACGTCACCGACGCCGTGGTGGTGGGCACCCTGCTCAACTCGCTGCTGCGCCACGGGGACCGCGTGAAGATCGCCAACCAGGCCCAGCTGGTCAACGTCATCGCCCCGATCTTCTCCGAAGAGAACGGCCCGGCCTGGCGGCAGACCATCTTCCACCCCTTCGCCCGTATGGCGGAACTGGCGAAGGGCATGATCCTGCGGACCCACGTGGACTCGGACAAGTACTCCAACGCCCGCTTCGGAGATGTGGACCTCGTGGACGTCAGCGCCACCTGGGATGAGGAAAACGGCCGGCTCGCGCTGTTCCTCGCCAACCGCGGCCTCACCGAAGCGGCAGACGTCGACGTCGCACTGCGGGGCTTCGACGCCGGCCGGATCCTCCGCGCCGAGGTGCTGGAGGTCCCCGAAGGCAAGGACCGCTTCGCAGCGAACCTTTTGGAAACCGGCGAGCAGGTGGGGCTCAAGCAGCTGGCCGGCGTAAAAGCCGCCGGGGACGAACTGAAGCTCACGCTGCCCGCATTGTCGTGGGCCGTCGTCGAACTTGAGGTAACCAAGGCCTGACGGACGGAGCGGGAGCCGGTGGGGACTAGCCTGCCAGCAGGCAGGCATCGGGAGGCAGGGCGGCGGAAACGCGCCCTGCCTCCCGCTGTTCCATCCTTTCGAAGGGTGCCTGTTCGAAGGGTCCCTGTTCGAACGGCGCCTGTTCGAACGGCGCCTGTTCGAACGGCGCCAGCCGCTCGAGGAGCGCGGTGCGCAGCGGAGGCCATTCGTGGCTGAGGATCGAATACACGTCGGTGTCGCAGCGGCCGCCGTCGGGTGCGAACCGGTGCCCGCGCAAGGTGCCTTCATGGCTGGCGCCAAGCCGCCGGATCGCCGCAGCGCTGCGGGTATTCCGCGCATCGCAGCGGAACCCCACCCGGTGCACGCCCAGGACCTCGAAGGAGTAGGACAGCAACAGCTGCTTGGCGGCCGGATTGACGTGGCTTCCCCAGAACGGGCGCCCGTAGAAGGTCCCGCCGATTTCCAGGCGCTCCTGCCGCGGATCGTAGTCGCAGAGTGAGGTGGTTCCCAGCAGGGCACCGGTCCTTTGTTCGACTACGGCGAAGGCGATGACCGCCGGGTCGGCGATCCGGGATGCAAAAAGCGCTTCGAGTTCCCCGGAGCTCAGCGGCTGACTGGCCGCCATGCCGGACCACATCCCGGCGTCGACGAAATCAAAGAGTGCGCGGGCATGCGCGGGGGCAAGCGGAACCAGGCTGATTCCGTGCCGGCCAAGGGCCACTTCGTGCTGCATTGCAGCATCTAAGCACCAGCGGTCGCTGCCGGGAATGCTGCAGAGGTTAGCAGCGCATGAATTTCTTATGACACCCCGGCAGGGGGAGCGTTTCACCCGCGTTGCGGAAAACCGCTGTAGAATGGACGGTCCGTCATTTCCGATAGGGGAACGTTTTGATGCACGACGCCGATTTGCTCCACGAACGCGAGTACGTGGCCGGGCTCTATGCGCGGCTGGACGAGCTGCGGGAAGAGAAACGGAGCCAGCTCGCGCAGGTCCGCCGCGCCGGAGCGGTGGGCACCATGCAGAACGTGTCCGAACGCGACGCTTTCGCGGCGCTGTACGAGGACCGCCTGGCCCAGCTCGACGCCGTCGACGAGCGCCTCGTCTTCGGCCGCCTCGATCTCGACACGGGCGAAGCGCAATATATCGGCCGCATCGGCCTGTCGACGGCGGATCTGCAGCGGCTCATGGTCGACTGGCGTGCCCCCGAGGCCGGCCATTTCTACCAGGCCACAGCCTTCGACCGCCAGGGTGTCCGCCGCCGCCGGCACTTGATCCTGCAGGGCCGTGAAGTGAAGGCGATCGAGGACGACGTCCTGGACACCACCATGCTGGACGGCAGCGAATCCATGCAGGGGGAGGGCGCGCTGCTGGCGGCCCTGAACTCCAAGCGCACCGGGCGCATGTCGGACATCGTAGGAACCATCCAGGCCGAGCAGGACCGCATCATCCGCTCCGCGATGTCGGGCGCGCTGGTGGTCCAGGGCGGTCCCGGAACCGGCAAGACGGCCGTCGCGCTGCACCGTGCCGCGTACCTGCTCTACACCCACCGGGAACGGCTGAAGTCCGCCGGCGTGCTGCTGGTCGGCCCGTCGTCGTCCTTCATGCACTACATCGAACGCGTGCTGCCGTCCCTTGGCGAGACCGGCGTCGTCATGACCAGCCTCGGCAAGCTCATGCCCGGCATCAGCGCCGTCCCGGAGGAGGACCCCGCCGTCGCCGCGCTGAAGGGCAGCCTGGACATGGCCGCCGTCGTCGCGAACGCCGTCGCGAACCGCCAGCGCACGCCCGCCGAGGACCGCATCCTCGAGGTCGATTCCCGCAAGCTCAAGCTCACGGTCAGGCAGGTCCGGCGCGCCCGCGAACGCGCCCGCGGCACCGGCAAGCCGCACAACGAGGCCCGGGTAACCTTCGTGAAGATCCTGCTCCGCGAGCTCACCGAGCAGCTCACGGACATGGTGGAGGCGGCCAACCTCGGCAACAACGCCGACCGTGCCTACCTGGCCGAAGACGTCCGCACCGCCCGTGACGTCCGCATCGCCCTGAACCTGTGCTGGATGCCGATGACCCCGGAGAAGCTGATCTCCGAGCTCTTCAGCAAGCCTGCCATCCTCGAGGCCTGCACCCCGGACCTCACCCCGGAACAGCGTGCCCTGCTGTTGCGCCCGGCCGACGCGCCGTGGACCGAAGCCGACGTCCCGCTGCTCGATGAAGCCGCCGAACTTCTTGGCGAACTCGATGCCGCGGCCGGCCGGGGATTGGCCCAGCAGGAGCACGACCGTGCCCGCGACCTGGCCAATGCCAAGCAGACCCTGGCCAACATGGAAGCCATGGGCGTCAACGTCCTCATGACCGCCGAGGAACTGGCCGAGCAGAACCAGGAGCGCGAAACCCGCCTCACCGCGGCAGAACGCGCCGTCAGCGACCGCACCTGGGCCTTCGGGCACATTGTGGTCGATGAAGCGCAGGAGCTTTCGCCCATGCAGTGGCGCCTCCTGGTCCGCCGCTGCCCGCTGAAGTCCTTCACGATCGTCGGCGACATTGCCCAGACGAGCGCCGCGGCAGGTGCCAATTCCTGGCACAGCGCCCTGGCGCCGTCCTTCGGTGACCGCTGGCAGCTGGAAGAGCTCACGGTCAATTACCGCACCCCATCCCAGATCGCCGAGGCCGCCGTCCGGATGGCCAACCGTGCCGGCCTGGTCGTCTCGGCTCCCAAGGCCGTGCGGGAAGGCCGCTGGAACCCCCTCGTGGACCGGGTGGAGGCGGACGGGATCGTCCCCCGCCTCCTTGAGGTGTTCCCCGAGGAGCTGGACGTGCTCGACGGCGGCCTGCTCGCCGTGATTGCCGACGGCGCCCTGCTGCCCGAGGCAGCCGCGGCCCTGCGCGGCGCCTACGGCCACCGGGTGGGAAGCGGAGCCGGCAGCTACGAACAGGACATCGTGGTGATCAGCCCGAAGGAAGCCAAGGGCCTGGAATTCGACGGCGTCGTGGTCCTGGAACCAGCCGCCATGCTCAACCACGAGCACGGGAAGGTCGGCGACCTGTACGTTGCCATGACCCGCCCCACGCAGCGCCTGCGGCTCATCACTTCGGCGCCGCTGCCGCCCGGAATCGAACGCTAGGGCGCGGACAAGCGGCCGGACAACGGAACAGGGCGCCAATCCTGCTAACTTAGAAGCCGTGTCACACGTAAACAACCTCGAGTCCCAGCACAACGACCCGGGCTTCGCCAACATCTGGCAGGAGCTCAAATGGCGCGGCCTTGTCCACGTTTCCACCGATGAGGCGGAACTGGAAAAGCTGCTCGCCGGGGACCCGATCACGTATTACTGTGGCTTCGACCCGACCGCGCCGTCCCTGCACCTGGGCAACCTGGTGCAGCTCCTGGTCATGCGCCGCCTGCAGCTTGCGGGTCACAAGCCGCTCGGCCTCGTGGGTGGCTCCACGGGCCTGATCGGCGACCCGCGCCCGACGGCGGAACGCACCTTGAACACCAAGGACACCGTCGCCGAATGGGTCGGCTACCTGCAGGCCCAGGTCCGCCGCTTCCTCAGCTTCGAGGGCGACAATGCTGCCCGCATGGTCAACAACCTGGACTGGACCGCGCCGCTGAGCGCCATCGACTTCCTGCGCGAAATCGGCAAGCACTACCGCGTGGGCACGATGCTGCGCAAGGACGCCGTCGCCTCCCGCCTGAGCTCCGAGGAAGGCATCAGCTACACCGAGTTCAGCTACCAGATCCTGCAGGGCATGGACTACCTCCAGCTCAACCGCGACTACGCCTGCGTGCTGCAGACCGGCGGCTCGGACCAGTGGGGCAACCTGACCAGCGGCACCGAACTGATCCGCAAGGTGGACGGCAAGAGCGTGCATGCCCTCGGCACGCCGCTGATCACCAACGCCGACGGCACAAAGTTCGGCAAGAGCGAAGGCAATGCCATCTGGCTGGACGCCGCAATGTGCAGCCCGTACGCGTTCTACCAGTTCTGGCTGAACACGGCAGATGCCGACGTCGTCGACCGCCTCAAGGTCTTCACCTTCCTCAGCCGCGCGGAAATCGAGGAACTGGAGAAGTCCGTGGCGGAGCGCCCCTTCGCCCGCGAAGGACAGCGGAAGCTCGCCTACGAAGTCACCTCGCTGGTGCACGGCGTGGACGCCACCGAGAAGGTCATCGCCGCTTCCGCAGCTGTCTTCGGCAACGGAGACCTCAGCGTCCTGGATGAAGCGACCCTTGCAGCCGCCACCGCTGAGCTGCCGTCCGCAAAGATCGACGCCGCCGGCTTGGGCATCATCGATCTGCTCGTTGCCTCCGGCCTTTCCGACAGCAAGTCCGCCGCCCGGCGCACGGTGGGGGAGGGCGGCGCCTATGTGAACAACACCAAGGTGACCGATCCCGACGCCGTCATCGGCCAGGACGAACTGCTTCACGGGCGCTACCTGCTGCTTCGCCGCGGCAAGAAGAACCTCGCCACAGTGGAAGTGACCGGCTAACCAAACGTCCCACGCGTCCCACGCGTGACGGGCCTGTACGCCTCCCCGCAGCTGACTTGCGCAGCCGCGGGGAGGCGTGTAGTGTTTCTTGGGTTGCCGCCGCTGAGGGGCAACAGCCTCCCATTGAATTGTGAAGAATCCGCCTCCGGCAAATGCCAGGAAATCGGATTATTTGCAGTCCCTTTGGAGGTAATTCGATTCGCGAAAGTGAATTCGGGAGAAATTGCCGGATTTGCAAAGTGAAATCGGATGAAATAAGATTGAAACATCGCAGCGAAGAAAAACGGAAAGTGATTCCGCGAAGTATTCGAATGCTTCTGTTGTTTGAGAACTCAATAGTGTGCCAAGTTTGTTGATACCGATTTTTTATGAATTGGTTATTTGCCGGGCTGTCCGCCCCTGTGGATGGTCTGGTTTTTAGCTGGTTTCAAATTTTGTGCAGCGTGTCCGGGTCTTTTTCCGGCCTGGGTGTGTTGTGTCTGTTTTTGTTTTACTTCAACGGAGAGTTTGATCCTGGCTCAGGATGAACGCTGGCGGCGTGCTTAACACATGCAAGTCGAACGATGATCCGGTGCTTGCACCGGGGATTAGTGGCGAACGGGTGAGTAACACGTGAGTAACCTGCCCTTGACTCTGGGATAAGCCTGGGAAACTGGGTCTAATACCGGATATGACCTTTCACCGCATGGTGGGGGGTGGAAAGCTTTTTGTGGTTTTGGATGGACTCGCGGCCTATCAGCTTGTTGGTGGGGTAATGGCCTACCAAGGCGATGACGGGTAGCCGGCCTGAGAGGGTGACCGGCCACACTGGGACTGAGACACGGCCCAGACTCCTACGGGAGGCAGCAGTGGGGAATATTGCACAATGGGCGCAAGCCTGATGCAGCGACGCCGCGTGAGGGATGACGGCCTTCGGGTTGTAAACCTCTTTCAGTAGGGAAGAAGCGAAAGTGACGGTACCTGCAGAAGAAGCGCCGGCTAACTACGTGCCAGCAGCCGCGGTAATACGTAGGGCGCAAGCGTTATCCGGAATTATTGGGCGTAAAGAGCTCGTAGGCGGTTTGTCGCGTCTGCTGTGAAAGACCGGGGCTCAACTCCGGTTCTGCAGTGGGTACGGGCAGACTAGAGTGATGTAGGGGAGACTGGAATTCCTGGTGTAGCGGTGAAATGCGCAGATATCAGGAGGAACACCGATGGCGAAGGCAGGTCTCTGGGCATTAACTGACGCTGAGGAGCGAAAGCATGGGGAGCGAACAGGATTAGATACCCTGGTAGTCCATGCCGTAAACGTTGGGCACTAGGTGTGGGGGACATTCCACGTTTTCCGCGCCGTAGCTAACGCATTAAGTGCCCCGCCTGGGGAGTACGGCCGCAAGGCTAAAACTCAAAGGAATTGACGGGGGCCCGCACAAGCGGCGGAGCATGCGGATTAATTCGATGCAACGCGAAGAACCTTACCAAGGCTTGACATGGACCGGACCGCCCTGGAAACAGGGCTTCCCTTCGGGGCTGGTTCACAGGTGGTGCATGGTTGTCGTCAGCTCGTGTCGTGAGATGTTGGGTTAAGTCCCGCAACGAGCGCAACCCTCGTTCCATGTTGCCAGCGGGTTATGCCGGGGACTCATGGGAGACTGCCGGGGTCAACTCGGAGGAAGGTGGGGACGACGTCAAATCATCATGCCCCTTATGTCTTGGGCTTCACGCATGCTACAATGGCCGGTACAATGGGTTGCGATACTGTGAGGTGGAGCTAATCCCAAAAAGCCGGTCTCAGTTCGGATTGGGGTCTGCAACTCGACCCCATGAAGTCGGAGTCGCTAGTAATCGCAGATCAGCAACGCTGCGGTGAATACGTTCCCGGGCCTTGTACACACCGCCCGTCAAGTCACGAAAGTTGGTAACACCCGAAGCCGGTGGCCTAACCCCTTGTGGGAGGGAGCCGTCGAAGGTGGGACCGGCGATTGGGACTAAGTCGTAACAAGGTAGCCGTACCGGAAGGTGCGGCTGGATCACCTCCTTTCTAAGGAGCAACTGCCCTTTTGTGGTGGTGGCTGCATGGTCGCCGTCCGGGGGTCAGGAGTACAGCCCATTGCGCAGGCGTCTGTTCTGCGGTGGGTGCTCATGGGTGGAATATCAACGAATCAAACTGGTTTTGGCATGGCCTTGGTGGTTGTGTCCTGTGGTTAGTACGGTGTCTGTGCCCTTTTGGGGTGTGGGTGTTGGGAACGCTGCGGGGTGCGGACTGTCGTGGGTTGTGTTTGGTGCACTGTTGGGTCCTGAGGCAACAGGACCTGCAACGATGAGTTGCCGGGCCCGTCAGGGGCGCCCCTTTTTGTGGGGGTGTTCTGGGGTTTCTGGTTTTCCTGTCCTTGCCGATCATGCGCATGGTTTGTGTGTGTGGGGTGTGGGGGTTGGGGTTGTTGTTTGAGAACTACATAGTGGACGCGAGCATCTTGTAAGCAATTTTGTTTAGAAGTTTTTTGATCTGTGTGGTCAAGTTTTTAAGGGCACACGGTGGATGCCTTGGCATCAGGAGCCGATGAAGGACGTAGGAATCTGCGATAAGCCTGGGGGAGTTGATAACCGAGCGGTGATCCCAGGATGTCCGAATGGGGAAACCCCGCACAACGCCGTTTTCGGTGATTGTGTGACCCGTACCTGAATATATAGGGTGCGTGGGGGGAACGCGGGGAAGTGAAACATCTCAGTACCCGCAGGAAGAGAAAACAACAGTGATTCCGTTAGTAGTGGCGAGCGAACGCGGATCAGGCTAAACCGACCCATGTGTGATAGCCGGCGGGCGTTGCGTGGGCGGGGTTGTGGGGCAGTTGCGTGCTGGTTCTGCCGGACCGGCGGGGTGTGTGTGCGTGCATAGGCGAACGGTTTTGAAAGGCCGGCCGGAGAGGGTGTGAGTCCCGTAGCCGTAATGTGTTGTGCCGCCCTGGTGAGTGTTCCCAAGTAGCACGGGGCCCGAGAAATCCCGTGTGAATCTGTCAGGACCACCTGATAAGCCTAAATACTTCCTGATGACCGATAGCGGACCAGTACCGTGAGGGAAAGGTGAAAAGTACCCCGGGAGGGGAGTGAAACAGTACCTGAAACCGTGTGCTTACAATCCGTCAGAGCAGCCTTGTTGTTGTGATGGCGTGCCTTTTGAAGAATGAGCCTGCGAGTTAGTGTTACGTCGCGAGGTTAACCCGTGTGGGGTAGCCGTAGCGAAAGCGAGTCTGAACAGGGCGAGTGTAGTGGCGTGATCTAGACCCGAAGCGGAGTGATCTACCCATGGCCAGGTTGAAGCGACGGTAAGACGTCGTGGAGGACCGAACCCACTTCAGTTGAAAATGGAGGGGATGAGCTGTGGGTAGGGGTGAAAGGCCAATCAAACTCCGTGATAGCTGGTTCTCCCCGAAATGCATTTAGGTGCAGCGTTGCGTGTTTCTTGCCGGAGGTAGAGCTACTGGATGGCCGATGGGCCCTACAAGGTTACTGACGTCAGCCAAACTCCGAATGCCGGTAAGTGAGAGCGCAGCAGTGAGACTGTGGGGGATAAGCTTCATAGTCGAGAGGGAAACAGCCCAGACCACCAACTAAGGCCCCTAAGCGTGTGCTAAGTGGGAAAGGATGTGGAGTTGCTTAGACAACCAGGAGGTTGGCTTAGAAGCAGCCACCCTTGAAAGAGTGCGTAATAGCTCACTGGTCAAGTGATTCCGCGCCGACAATGTAGCGGGGCTCAAGTACACCGCCGAAGTTGTGGCATTCACACATGTTCCTAGCCTTCGTGGTTCAGGGGTGTGGATGGGTAGGGGAGCGTCGTGTGGGCGGTGAAGCTGCGGTGTGAACCAGTGGTGGAGCCTACACGAGTGAGAATGCAGGCATGAGTAGCGAAAGACGGGTGAGAAACCCGTCCGCCGAATGATCAAGGGTTCCAGGGTCAAGCTAATCTGCCCTGGGTAAGTCGGGACCTAAGGCGAGGCCGACAGGCGTAGTCGATGGACAACGGGTTGATATTCCCGTACCGGCGAAGAACCGCCCATACCAAGCGGGGGATACTAACCGCCCGAAACCTGCCCTATCACCCTTTGGGTGTGTGGGTTTTGGTGGAGCGCGGGACCTGATCCCGGGAGGTAAGCGTATTAACAGGTGTGACGCAGGAAGGTAGCCGGGCCGGGCGATGGTTGCCCCGGTCTAAGGACGTAGGCCGTTCCATAGGCAAATCCGTGGAACATGCAGGCTGAGATCTGATGGGACCCCCGCATGGGGGGATCCGGTGATCCTATGCTGCCTAGAAAAGCATCGGCGCGAGGTTCCAGCTGCCCGTACCCCAAACCGACACAGGTGATCAGGTAGAGAATACCAAGGCGATCGAGAGAATTATGGTTAAGGAACTCGGCAAAATGCCCCCGTAACTTCGGGAGAAGGGGGGCCCGGACCGTGAGACCCACTTGCTGGGTGGAGCGGGCAAGGGCCGCAGAGACCAGGGGGAAGCGACTGTTTACTAAAAACACAGGTCCGTGCGAAGTCGCAAGACGATGTATACGGACTGACTCCTGCCCGGTGCTGGAAGGTTAAGAGGACCGGTTAGCTCTTCGGAGCGAAGCTGAGAATTCAAGCCCCAGTAAACGGCGGTGGTAACTATAACCATCCTAAGGTAGCGAAATTCCTTGTCGGGTAAGTTCCGACCTGCACGAATGGAGTAACGACTTCCCCGCTGTCTCAACCATAAACTCGGCGAAATTGCAGTACGAGTAAAGATGCTCGTTACGCGCAGCAGGACGGAAAGACCCCGAGACCTTTACTATAGTTTGGTATTGGTGTTCGGAGTGGCTTGTGTAGGATAGGTGGGAGACTGTGAAGCCCGGACGCCAGTTCGGGTGGAGTCATCGTTGAAATACCACTCTGGTCACTTTGGACATCTAACTTCGGCCCGTGATCCGGGTCAGGGACAGTGCCTGATGGGTAGTTTAACTGGGGCGGTTGCCTCCTAAAAAGTAACGGAGGCGCCCAAAGGTTCCCTCAGCCTGGTTGGCAATCAGGTGTCGAGTGTAAGTGCACAAGGGAGCTTGACTGTGAGAGAGACATCTCAAGCAGGGACGAAAGTCGGGACTAGTGATCCGGCGGTACATTGTGGAATGGCCGTCGCTCAACGGATAAAAGGTACCTCGGGGATAACAGGCTGATCTTGCCCAAGAGTCCATATCGACGGCATGGTTTGGCACCTCGATGTCGGCTCGTCGCATCCTGGGGCTGGAGTAGGTCCCAAGGGTTGGGCTGTTCGCCCATTAAAGCGGTACGCGAGCTGGGTTTAGAACGTCGTGAGACAGTTCGGTCCCTATCCGCTGCGCGCGCAGGAAATTTGAGAAGGGCTGTCCTTAGTACGAGAGGACCGGGACGGACGAACCTCTGGTGTGTCAGTTGTACTGCCAAGTGCACCGCTGATTAGCTACGTTCGGATGGGATAACCGCTGAAAGCATCTAAGCGGGAAGCTCGCTTCAAGATGAGATTTCCATGCACCTCGTGTGTGAGAGGCCCCCAGCCAGACCACTGGGTTGATAGGCCGGACGTGGAAGACAGGACCAACGACTGTCGAAGCCGACCGGTACTAATAGGCCGACAACTTACACCACACAAAAACATCAAAAGCTACGCGTCCACTATGTGGTTCCCGGACAACAACCCAGGAACCAAACCGGCACACCACCGGACAACCGAATACAACCAGCAACACCTGGTAACCAACAGTCTTCCCACCCGCCCCGCACGGGGCCGGGACGGGTAACAAGGTTACGGCGGTCATAGCGTGGGGGAAACGCCCGGTCCCATTCCGAACCCGGAAGCTAAGACCCACAGCGCCGATGGTACTGCACCCGGGAGGGTGTGGGAGAGTAGGACACCGCCGGACAACCATTACAGGTCGAGGCCCCCGAAGAACACCTTCGGGGGCCTCCCGCATTTAACCCACACATGCCAACACAGCTGTGCCCCGGTTCGAGGACCGGGGCACAGCTGTTTAACAGCAGCCGGTTAACAAATGCTCAGCGGAAGGCGGGAATCCCCGTGATGTGGTTGCCGAGGACCAGGGTGTGGACTTCGTCGGTGCCCTCGTAGGTGCGCACCGATTCGAGGTTGTTGGCGTGGCGCATGGGCGGGTAGTCCAGGGTGATGCCATTGCCGCCGAGCATGGCCCTGGCTTCCCGGCAGATCCGGATTGCTTCGCGGCAATTATTCAGCTTGCCCGCGGAAATCTGGTGGGGATGCAGCCTTCCGGACTCCTTGAGCCGGCCGATCTGGACGGCCAGCAGCAGTCCCTTGTTGATTTCGAGGGCCATGTTGACCAGCTTCTCCTGGGTCAGCTGGTAGCCGGCGAGCGGCTTGTCGAACTGGATCCGCTCCAGCGAGTAATCGAGGGCGCTCAGGTAGCTGTCCCGTGCAGCTCCCATCGCACCCCAGATGATCCCGTAACGCGCCTCGTTGAGGCATTCGAAGGGGCCGCGCAGGCCTTTGGCCCCGGGCAGGAGGGCTGAACCGGGGAGCCTGACGTCCCGGAGTTCGATGTCGCACTGGATTGAGGCTCGCATGGACAACTTGCGTTCGATCGGCGTCGCCTGGAATCCGGGAGTGTCAGTGGGCACGAGGAAGCCGCGTACGCCGTCGTCGGTCATGGCCCAGATGACCGCGAGCTGCGCGATCGAGGCGAGGCCTATCCAGCGCTTGGATCCGTTGATGATCCAGTCGTCACCCTCGCGCCGCGCGAAGGTCTTCATGCTCCCCGGATCCGAGCCCGCCCCAGGCTCCGTGAGCCCGAAACACCCCACTGCTTCACCGGCGGCCATCCGGGGCAGCCATTGTTGCTTCTGCTCCTCGCTCCCGTGCTTGTGGATCGCGCTCATTGCCAGGGAGCCCTGCACACTGACGAAGGTCCGCAGCCCCGAATCGCCGGCCTCAAGTTCCAAAGCGGCAAGCCCGTATTCAACCGCGGTTCGTCCCGGGCAACCGTAGTCCTTCAGATGCATGCCGAGCAGGCCGAGCGCGCCCATTTCGGGGATGATTTCCACAGGAAAGACCGCGTCTTCATACCAGGCCGCGATATTCGGCCGGATCCTCGCGTCGACAAAGGCGCGGACCTTGTCGCGCAAGGCGAGCTCGTCTTTGGTGAACAGGGAATCGATATCCAGCAGGTCGGCGTTGTCAGGCACGGGTGCTCCATTGCTTTCGGGCGTCATGCCTCCAACGCTAAGGCGCCGGAAGCCCGCCAGGCATTGGATGATCCGCCCGGCGCGGCGACGATACTGGTTAGATTGTCCAGTCTGTTCTTAGCCACCAGCCCGCACCAAACAATCGAACAAAGGCAGCCATGATCAGCCTTGCGCAGCTTCAGCACCGGCTCGGTGCCGAACTCGGCCCATCCACCGGTACCGCGGTTCCGCGGCGGCAGATTTCCGGGGTGCACATCTCCGAGCTCGAAGACCCGACTCCCTACCTGGAGGGTGGGGAACTGCTTCTCACCACCGGGATACCTTTTGCCGGAAGCCTGTCCGGGGGTTCCGCGCGCGTCCATTCCTACGTAGGGCGACTGGTGGAACGCGAGGTTTCGGCCCTGGGCCTCGGCCTGGGAGCGGGGCTCGACGCCGTTCCCGCAGCCTTGGCGGATGCGTGCCGGGACGCCGGGCTGGCGCTGCTCATCGTGCCTGCCGGTGTCCCGTTCATGAATGTTTCCCGTGCGTACTGGGACCTGGTTTCCAGAGCCGGCCAGTCCGATCTTGTGGCGAGCCTGGGCACCCAGACCGCCCTGGCCCGTGCGACGCTGCTGCCGGATGCCAATGCCTCGGTGGTCAAGGCCTTGGCCCAGGCGCTGGGCGGGTGGGCGGCGTACCTGCCGGCAGCGGGGGCGGAGGCGGACGCGGAGACATTCTGGCCGTCGAGCACACACGGGTTAATTCCGCAGCTGCGGGAACAGGCCGCCCGCCTCAACCTGGGTGCGCTGCACTCCGCCGCCACGTTCCAGATCCACGGGAGCGACGTCGTCGAGCATCCTGTCTTGGTAGGCCGCCGAATTGCCGGCTTCCTGGCAGTGGGCGCCGGCCGGAAACTCGGCAAGGCCGACCGCCAGATCATCCAGACCGTCTGCATGCTGCTCGCGCTCAAGGCGCAGCAACAGCAGGAAGCCCTTGCGGCAGGGGCCGCCCTCGATTCGGCGGTGGCCAAACTGCTGCTGGGCGGACACACGGACGCGGCCAGGATGCTGGCACGCGATCTGTCGGTCCCGTTGCCTGGGGGCCCGGTACGGCTCCTGCTCCTGAAAGCTGCCGCGGCGGAGGCTCCCGAGGCGGCGGGCCGGGGCCTGGGCGAGGAGGCCGGCGACGTCGTCGGCCGCCTGCGTGCCGAACACCCGCTGCCCTGGCTCCCCGCCGCCCTGCGCGGCTGCCGGCTGCGGTACTCGGAGGGCGCTGTCTCCTGTTTCATCCTGGACGCCCTGGCCGCAGGCGATGACGTGGAAGCCCCGGTGGCGGCCGGAGGCAATGGGCATCCGCCCGAAAGTGCCGCATTGAGCCGGGTCCTGCCCCTGCACAGGCTGGCCGAAGCCCGCGATGCGCTGGTGGAAGTCCTGCTTTCCGTGCCGCCCGGGACGCTTGCGGTGCCTGGCAGCGGGCAGGCCGTGGACGCACAGGTAGAGGAATGGATCGAATCGCTGCGGAACTTTCCCCGGGCCGATCTCGTGGGTACGGTGCGCAGCTACCTGAGGCACCGGGGCCAGTGGGAAGTGACGGCGAGGGAACTGGCGGTGCACCGAAATTCCCTGCGCCACCGGATCGCCACGGCGGCCAGGATCATCCAGGCGGATCTTGACGATCCGGATGTCGCCGCACGCTTGTGGCTGGGATTGCGTCGGGCCTAGCTCTTTCCGGAGAGCCACTCGCGCAGCGGCGCGTCGTGTTCGCCCAGCGACGGCGGCGCCTGTGTGCGCGGGGGCAGCGGCGGCGTCCAGCTGACCGGATGGCGCACTTGGCGCCCGACGGCGGCTCCCGTGGAGTCGTGCACCTCGATGGTGGGCTCCAGGCCGAGGGACTCGGCGAATTCGAGCCCTTCATCGATTCCTGCCACCCTTCCCGCGGGCACCCCGGCGGCCGTGAGGCGCTCCTGCCAGAGGGCGGCCGGAGCATCCGCAAGGGCTTGCTCCAGCAGGAGGACAAGCTCGCCACGGTTCCGCACGCGCTCCGGGTTGCCGGCGAAACGGGGCTCGGCGGCGAGGCCCGGCAGGCCAAGGACCCTGCAGAAGGCCGCGAACTGGGAGTCGTTTCCGCAGGCCACGGCCAAGGGACCGTCGGCACATCGGAGCAGTTGGTAGGGAGCGATCGAAGGGTGGACGTTTCCCAGCCGGCCTGGCACTGTGCCTGTGCCGAGGAACGCTTGCGCCTGGTTGGCCAGGGCACCTTGCAGGCTGGAGAGCAGATTGACTTCGAGCAAAGCCCCGCGGCCATGGACGCTGCGGGATCGCAGGGCAGCGAGGATGCCGATGGCGGCGTCTTTGGCGGTCAGCACGTCCACCAGCGCGACGCCGGCCTTCATCGCTTCGCCGTCTGCCGCTCCCGTGATGCTCATGAGCCCGCCCATGGCCTGCACCACGAAGTCGTAGCCCGGCAGTCCGGCTCCGCCGGCGCTGCCGAACCCGGAAATGGACGCGTACACCAGGGAAGGGTTGTCCGCAGAGAGTTCCTCATAACCCATGCCCAGCCTGGCCATGGCGCCCGCCTTGAAGTTCTCCACGACGACATCGGCGCGCAGGGCCAATTCCCGCGCCAGCTTCCGGTCGCCAGCATCGCCGAGGTCCAGGCACAGCGACTCCTTGTTCCGGTTCACGCTTTCGAAATACGTCGAACCGGTCGCCGAAAAAGGCGGACCCCAGTTTCTCGTATCGTCGCCACTGCCCGGCCGCTCCACCTTGATCACGCGCGCCCCCAGGTCCGCCAACGTCATGGTGGCAAGAGGTCCGGCGAGGACGCGCGAGAAGTCCGCAACCAGAATGCCCTCAAGCGGCAGCACTGCTTGCTCCGAGGTGTTCGGCTGTTCCATGGAGTCCTTCCGGCGGCGGGAGCTGATAGAGCACACCTTAGGCGCGGCCCGGAAGAGCCGTCGCTGGACAGTTCGTCCCGTCCAGGCCGGAACGTCCCGGCCGGGATTCCTCCTCCAGATGGCCGACCGGCGGACGAACCAGCCACGAAGGAGGCCGACGGCGGCAGGCACCCCCGCCGTCGTCGCCCGTTCCGGCTGTGATGCTTCCCACGGGAAGGCGCCAAAGCGCTCCCGAAATACGGGAGGCAAGGAACCGTCGCCTAGAATTGCAGGAGAGAAACGGGCCGGATCCCGGCGGCGTGAGAACAAAATACGGATACGAGCGGCTGCGCATGCGCCAGTGGTCGGCTCACAACAGGAGGAATCCAGCATGGCTGAGCACAATGGCGGAAACCGCGGCAACTTCGGTGGCGGCAGGGGAGAACGCGGTCCCTTCCGCGCCAACAACAACTCCGGAGGCGATCCGCGCGGATTCCGTTCCCGCGACGACCGTGAAGGCGGCGCCGGCGGACAGCGCGACCGTAAGCCTTTTGGTGATCGGGACCGTAAGCCTTTTGGTGATCGGGACGGCAAGAAGTTCGGTGAGCGTAAGCCTTTCGGTGACCGTCCTGCCCGTGACGGTGAAGAGCGTCGCAGCTTCGGCGGCCCGCGCCGCGAGGGTGAGGAGCGCCGTGGTTTTGGTGAGCGTCCGGCCCGTGATGGTGAGCGCCGTAGTTTCGGCGACCGTGACCGTAAGCCGTTTGGTGAGCGTCCTGCCCGTGATGGTGAGCGCCGTAGTTTCGGCGACCGTGACCGTAAGCCGTTTGGTGAGCGTCCTGCCCGTGATGGTGAGCGCCGTAGTTTCGGCGACCGTGACCGTAAGTCGTTTGGTGAGCGTCCGGCCCGTGATGGTGAGCGCCGTAGCTTTGGTGAGCGTCCTGCCCGCGATGGCGACCGTGACCGTAACTTCGGGGAGCGTAAGCCGTTCGACCGCGACCGCAAGCCGTTTGGTGATCGTCCGCGCCGTGACGGCGAAGAGCGCCGCAGTTTCGGCGAACGTCCTGCCCGCGATGGCGAGCGTCGCAGCTTCGGCGACCGTGACCGTAAGTTCGGGGACCGCCCCGGACGCGGCCCCCGCAACTTCGACGGCCCCCGCGAAGAGCGTCCCGCCCGCGTTCCCAACGCCGCGGACCTGCGCAGCGCCAACCGCTCCGACCGGGAACGCTCGCCGGAAATCGACGACGACGTCACGGGCCAGGAACTGGACCGCGTCACCAAGCACCAGATCAAGACCCTCGAAAGCACTAACGCGAGCTGGGTTGCCAAGCACCTGGTGATGGCCGGCCGCCTCATGGACATCGACCCCGAACTGTCCTTCCAGCACGCCCTTGCCGCCAGCCGCCGCGGCGGCCGCCTCGCCGTTGTCCGCGAAGCCGTAGGCCTCACCGCCTACGCCGCCGGGCACTACGGCGAAGCACTGCGCGAATTCCGCACCTACCGCCGGATCAGCGGCTCCAACGTGCACCTGCCCGTCATGGCCGACTGCGAGCGTGGCCTCGGCCGCCCGGACCGCGCGCTCGACGTCGTCCGTTCCCCGGAAGCCCAGGACCTCGACGCCCCTGGCAAGGTGGAACTGGCCATCGTCGCTTCCGGCGCCCGCGCCGACCTGGGCCAGCTGGACGCCGCAGTCGCCGAACTCGAGATTCCGCAGTTGGACATCAACCGCGCCTTCTCCTACAGCCCACGCCTGTTCCGCGCCTACGCCGAGGCCCTGACCGCCGCGGGCCGTGGCGAGGAAGCCAGCCGCTGGGAGCGCCAGGCCGTCGTGGCCGAAGACGCCCTGGGCGTCGGCCAGTTCGAGGAGCCGGACATCATCGACCTCGGTGAAGACGAGGAGGAGACCGCCAAGCCGCGCTTCCGCCGCGACGAGGCGGCTGCCCCTGAAGCAGAGGGGGACGCGGTAGAGGCACGGCCCGCCGTCCGCGAAGAGGAAGCCCAGGAAAGCGACGACGTGGAACTTGACGACGTCGAATCCGATTACTTTGAATCCGACGACGCCGAATCGGACCACGACTCGGTGGAAGAGGACGTCCTGGAGGACACCGAAACCGGCCAGGAATCCGAGGGAGACAAGCAGAATGACTGAGCCCTCCCTGCTGGCGGGTTTCGATTCTGTTCTCTCCGACCTGGATGGCGTGGTGTACGCCGGACCGCACGCCATTCCCGGCGCGGTGGAGTCCTTGTCCAAGCTCGAGGAAGCCGGCGTCGGCCTGGGGTACGTGACCAACAACGCCTCGCGCACCCCGGCCCAGGTGGCCGCGCACCTGCGTGAACTTGGCGCCCCCGCCGAGGACCACCAGGTGGTGAGCTCTTCGCAGGCTGCGGCTGTCCTCCTGTCCGAATTGCTGGCGCCCGGTTCGCACGTGCTGATCACCGGCAGCGCCGCACTTGCCCACGAGATCGAACTGGTCGGACTCGTCCCCGTCCACGACGCCACCGGGCAACCGGTGGCCGTCGTCCAGGGCTTCAACCCGGAAATCGGCTGGAAGCAGCTCGCTGAGGCCTCCTATGTGGTGGCCGGCGGGGCGCTGTGGGTTGCCACCAACACGGACATGTCCATTCCCCAGGCCCGCGGCATGGCCCCGGGCAACGGCACCCTGGTCGCAGCAGTCTCCGCAGCCACCGGCCAGTCCCCGCGGGTCGCAGGCAAACCCGAGGCGCCGCTCTTCCACGCGGCCGCCAAGCGGCTGGGATCCGAGCGTCCGCTCGTCGTCGGGGACCGCCTCGACACCGACATCCTGGGCGGCAACCGGGCCGGATTCGCGACGGCGGCGGTGCTCACCGGCGTCGACACCCGCGAGTCGATCCTCGCCGCACGCAGCCAGGAACGCCCCAGCTACCTGATTCCCGACCTCACGGCCCTGTACGAGCCGTACCCCGCGATCAGCGAGGACGGCGGGCGTTTCCGTTGCGGCAACTCCACGGCATACGTGCAGGACAGCACCGTCACGGTCGAGGGCCTGGCGGACGAGCTGGACTCCTGGCGCGCCGCCTGTGCAGCGTGGTGGGCGGCCACTCCGGACGCCGCCGAAGCCACGGCTCCGCGTGTGGAATGGATCGAAAACTAGACTGCTGGCATGACTGAAGTGAACGGGCCCCGGGAAGAGATGCGCTGGCCGGACCCGCCGGAAGCCACCGGTGATCCGCTGGTGGACAGGGTTGCGGCCGGGTTGGCGGATATCCCGGCGACGCCTGTGGAGGAACACTTGGCGCTGTACACGGAGATCCACGACGCCTTGCTGTCGGCCCTGGACACCGGAGAAAGCTGATAGATGGCACGCCTTGACCAGGAACTCGTCAGCCGCGGGCTGGCGAGGTCCCGTACCCACGCGGCGAAGCTCATCGCCGACGGCAAAGTCAGCTCCGGCGGCACCGTGCTGCTCAAAGCCTCCCTCCAATGCGGGGAAGGGACCGCCCTCGAAGTCCAGGCCCACGCCGAGGACGCCTACGTCAGCCGCGCCGGTCACAAGCTCGCCGGTGCCCTCGACGCGTTCCCCGACGTTTTGGCCCGGGGCAAACGCTGCCTGGACGCCGGGGCCTCCACCGGCGGCTTCACCGACGTCCTCCTGAAGCGGGGCGCCGCGCAGGTGGTGGCGGTCGACGTCGGGCACGGCCAGCTGGTGCCCGTGCTGCGGGAGGATCCGCGCGTCGTCGTCCATGAGGGCCTCAACGTCAGGTACATGGATCCCGCACAGATCGGCGGCGAAGCCGCCCTCACCGTCGCGGACCTGTCCTTCATCTCCCTGACCCTGGTGCTGGAACCGCTGGCAGCGTGCACAGAACGCGGGGGAGACCTGTTGCTCATGGTCAAGCCGCAGTTCGAAGTCGGCCGGGAACGGCTGTCCCGCACCGGCGTCGTGTCCTCCGCGGAAGAACGACGCCGGGCGGTGGCCGGCGTGGCGCGCGCGGCAGTGGATGCGGGGCTCGATTTGTGCGGCCTGGCGGAAAGCCCGCTGCCCGGCCAGGACGGAAATGTGGAGTACTTCCTGTGGATGAAGCGCAGGATGTCGCCGCTCCTGCCTAAGATCGAAGAGCGCGACGGGCACGTCGACGCACTGTTGGCGAAGATCTGGACCTGAGAACAGGCCACGAGCGGAACGGAAAACCATGAGCAGGCGCGTACTGGTCCTTGCCCACACGGGGCGGGAAGAATCCCTCCGCGCGGCGTGGGATGCCTGCGACGCCCTGCATTCCTCGGGCCTGATACCGGTGATGCAGAAATCCGAGCTCGCTGACGTGGAACGTTTCTTCGGCCACGTGGACAAGCCGATCGAGATCCTGCATGAGGACGTCCGGCTCGAAGACGTGGAACTCGTCATGGTCCTTGGCGGCGACGGCACCATCCTGCGCGCCGCGGAGCTGGTCCGCGAGGTCGACCTGCCGATGCTCGGCGTGAACCTGGGGCACGTGGGCTTCCTCGCCGAAAGCGAACGGGCGGACCTCACCCAGACCGTGGACTGGATCGCCAGCCGCGAATACACGGTCGAAGAGCGCATGACCATCGACGTCCAGGTGTGGGTGCGGGGCCAGAAAATCTGGCACACCTGGGCCCTCAACGAAGCCGCCATCGAAAAAGCGGACCGGGAACGCATGGTCGAAGTGGTCACCGAAGTGGACGAACGCCCCCTGACCTCCTTCGGCTGCGACGGCGTGGTGCTGGCCACCCCCACGGGCTCCACGGCCTACGCCTTCTCCTCGGGCGGGCCCGTCGTGTGGCCCGAGGTCGAAGCCCTGGTGATCGTGCCCATCAGCGCCCACGCGCTCTTCGCCAAGCCCCTGGTGGTATCCCCGCGTTCCAAACTCGCCGTGGAGATCCTGAACCGCACCGACGCCAAGGGCGTGCTCTGGTGCGACGGCAGGCGCTCCGTGGACCTGCCGCCGGGTGCCCGTGTGGAAGTCACCCGCTCCACCCGGCCCGTGCGCCTGGCCCGCACCCACCAGACGCCATTCTCGGCCCGCCTGGTCCGCAAGTTCGAACTTCCCATCCACGGCTGGCGCGGCCCGGTGCCGCGCTCGGCCGAGATCCACACCGGCCCCGTCCCGGTGGTCCGTACGCCCATGCCCACGCCCCTGCCGGGTCCGCATGATCCCGGGTACGAAAACCCCGGCGAAGCCACAAAGGAGAGCTGATCCATGATCGAGGAACTGCGCATCCGCGACCTCGGCGTCATCACCGACGCCACCCTGCCGCTTGGCCCGGGGCTGAGCGTCGTCACAGGCGAAACCGGCGCCGGCAAGACCATGGTGGTCACCGCCGTCGGGCTGCTGCTGGGCTCGCGTTCCGACGCCGGCGCCGTCCGGACCGGGGCGAAGTCCGCCTCCGCGGAGGCGCTGCTCACCCTTGATCCCGGGCACGCCGCCGTCGGGCGCGCCTTGGAAGCCGGCGGCGAGGCAGAGGAGTACGACGGCGGCGCGCAGCTCCTGCTCGCCCGCACCGTTGGTGCAGACGGCCGCAGCCGGGCGTACGTGGGCGGCCGCTCGGCACCCGTCGGCGTGCTCGCCGAACTCGGCGAGAGCCTGGTGGTGGTGCACGGCCAATCGGACCAGATCCGGCTCAAGAGCGTCACGGCGCAGCGGAACGCACTCGACCGTTTTGCCGGGGCCGAGCTCGCAGGAATCCTGGGCGGCTACCAGGAGCTCTACGGCCGCTGGAAAGCGGACCAGGCCGAACTGGACACCCTCCGCAGCGAGGCGCGGGAACGCCTGCGCGAGGCCGAATCCCTGCAGGCGGCGCTGGAGGAGATCGACGGCGTCGATCCCCAGCCCGGCGAGGACGAAGCCCTCAAGGGTGAAGCCGTGAAGCTCGCCAACGTGGAGGAACTGCGCATCGCCGCGGCCGCCGCGCACGAAGCCCTGATCGCCGAGGACTTCGGCGACAGCGGAGACGCCACCACCCTGGTCGATTCGGCCAAGCGGCTGCTGGAACAGGTGGCCGAGCACGACGAGGCGCTCGGGGCAGCGGCGTCCCGGCTCGCCGAGGTCGGCTTCCTGCTCAACGACATCGCCGCCGAACTCTCCAGCTACCAGGCTTCGCTCGACTCCGAAGGCCCGGAACGGCTTGCCGAGATCGAGGAACGCCGGGCCGTGCTGGCCAAGCTCATCCGCAAGTATGCCCCCAGCATCGACGAGGTCCTGGAATGGGCCGCCACTGCACGGGTCCGCCTGGACGAACTGCAGGACGACTCCTCCCGGATCGAAGCCCTGGAGGCCGCGGTGACGTCCGCCGAGGCCGAACTGCGCAAGCAGGCGGCCCGGATCAGCAAGGCCCGCGGCAAGGCGGCCAAGGGCCTCTCGACGCGCGTCAGCGCGGAACTGACCGCCCTTGCGATGGCCGACGCCACCCTGGTGATCGAGGTGCAGGACAGCGGGGACCTTGGCCCGCACGGCCAGGATGACGTCGCGTTCCTGCTGCAGCCGCACTCGGGGGCGCCTGCTCGTCCGCTCGGCAAGGGAGCATCGGGCGGCGAACTTTCCCGCGTGATGCTGGCCATCGAGGTGGTCCTTGCCGCGGTGGACCCGGTCCCCACCTTCGTCTTCGACGAGGTCGATGCAGGCGTGGGCGGCAAGGCCGCCGTCGAAATCGGCCGCCGGCTCGCGATGCTGGCCCGCCACGTCCAGGTCCTGGTGGTCACGCACCTGCCGCAGGTGGCCGCTTTCGCCAACCAGCACATCCGTGTGACCAAGACCTCGGTGCGGGGCGCGGACGGCAAGACCTCCACCGGGTTCACCTCCAGCGACGTGCAGCTGCTGGACGAGGATGAGCGCGTGCGGGAGCTGGCGAGGATGCTCGCCGGACAGGAAGATTCCGAGTCCGCCCGCGCCCACGCGCAGGAATTGCTCGACGACGCCAAGCTCCTGCCGCAGCCAGCGTAGCCTGCGCGGGGCCCCGGGGCGGGTCCGGGACGGCAATTCCCGCCGGCAGGCTCTTGCCCGCGGGAGGCACCGCAGGAGAGCATGGATCATTTGGGGAAACAAGCGGCGGAACCCTTGGAGGCGCAATTGATGATAAGCTCGAATTCCGTGGTGCAGCGATCTAATTCCCGTGTAAATTCCCGGTTCCCGGGCTCGTCCAAGACGACCAAACACATCTTTGTCACCGGCGGTGTGGCGTCCTCGCTCGGAAAGGGACTGACGGCGTCCAGCCTCGGCCACCTGCTCCGGGCACGCGGTCTGTCTGTAACTATGCAGAAGCTCGATCCCTACCTCAACGTGGATCCGGGCACGATGAATCCCTTCCAGCACGGCGAAGTCTTCGTCACCGACGACGGCGCCGAGACCGACCTCGACATCGGACACTACGAGCGCTTCCTCGACGAAAATCTCGAAGGCTCGGCCAACGTCACGACCGGCCAGATCTACTCGACCGTCATTGCCAAGGAACGCCGCGGCGAATACCTCGGCGACACCGTCCAGGTCATCCCGCACATCACCGATGAGATCAAGCGCCGCATGCGCCTGCCCGCCGAAGGCAAGAACGCTCCGGACGTCATCATCACCGAAATCGGCGGCACCGTAGGCGATATCGAATCCCAGCCCTTCCTGGAATCCGCCCGCCAAGTCCGTCAGGACATCGGCCGCAACAACGCCTTCTTCCTGCACGTATCCCTGGTGCCGTACATCGGCCCGTCCCAGGAACTGAAGACCAAACCCACGCAGCACTCCGTGGCAGCCCTGCGTTCCATCGGCATCCAGCCCGAGGCGATCGTGATCCGTTCGGACCGCGAAGTCCCCGACGCGATGCGCGCGAAGATCGGCCGCATGTGCGACGTCGACATCGACGCCGTGATCAATGCCGCCGACGCCCCGAGCATCTACGACATCCCCAAGACCCTGCACGCCCAGGGTCTGGATTCCTACATCGTGCGCGCCCTGGACCTGCCATTCAAGGACGTCGACTGGACCAAGTGGGACAAGCTGCTCGAAGCGGTCCACAACCCCAAGCACGAGGTCGAGGTTGCCCTGGTGGGCAAGTACATCGACCTGCCGGACGCCTACCTCTCCGTGACCGAGGCGCTGCGCGCCGGCGGTTTCGCCAACGAGGCCAAGGTCAAGATCCGCTGGGTCCCCTCCGACGAGTGCGAAACTCTCGAAGGCGCCCAGAAGTCCCTGGCCGGCGTGGACGCCATCTGTGTCCCGGGCGGATTCGGCATCCGGGGCCTTGAAGGCAAGCTCGGCGCCCTCAAGTTCGCCCGCGAAACCAAGCTCCCGGTCCTTGGCCTGTGCCTCGGCCTGCAGTGCATGGTGATCGAGTATGCCCGCAACGTAGTCGGCCTGGAAGGTGCGTCCTCGAGCGAGTTCGAACCGGATTCGAAGTACCCGGTCATCGCCACCATGGAAGAGCAGTTGGACATCGTGGACGGCAAGGGCGACCTCGGCGGCACGATGCGCCTGGGCCTGTACGACGCCAAGCTGGACGAAGGCTCGGTTGTTGCCGAAACCTACGGCGCCACCGCGGTCAGCGAACGCCACCGCCACCGCTACGAGGTGAACAACAAGTACCGCGAGCAGATCGCCGCTGAAGGCCTGGTGTTTTCCGGCACCTCCCCGGACGGCAAGCTGGTCGAGTTCGTCGAACTGCCCCGCGAGGTACACCCGTACTACGTGGCCACGCAGGCGCACCCCGAGCTCAGCTCCCGCCCGACCCGCCCGCACCCGCTGTTCGCCGGCCTGGTGAAGGCCGCCCTGGACCGCCAAAGCGGCGCCGCGGCAGCCAAGACGGCGAGCAAAGCAACGGCAGCAGCAAAGTAGTTCACACAGCACCCGCGAAGGACGGCGCGATGCCCGGCAGTTCCGAATCTTCCAGCAGTTCCCGGCAGTTTTCGGACACACCGAGCCCGCGCCGTCTTTTGTCGTCCAGCAAGGTCTATGAGGGCCGGATCTGGGACGTTGTCAGCGACGCCTTCGAGCTCGCCGAGGACAGCGGCACCCTGGTCCGCGACTACATCGACCACCCGGGCGCTGTCGCCGTCCTTCCGATGAACGACGACGGCGACATCCTGCTGCTCAAGCAGTACCGGCATCCGGTGGGCATGGACCTCTGGGAGATTCCCGCCGGCCTGCTGGACATCGAGGGGGAGGACTTCGTCGCCGGCGCCGCGCGCGAACTGGCGGAGGAAGCCGACCTGCAGGCCGCAGAGTGGAACGTCCTGGCGGACTTCTTCAATTCGCCCGGTTCCTCCAGCGAAGCGATCCGGATCTACCTGGCCCGCGGCCTGTCCGATGTCCCGGAAGCCGAACGCCACGTCCGCACGGACGAGGAAGCCGAAATCGAGCTGCGCTGGGTCTCCTTGGACGACGCCGTCGCCGCCGTCCTGGAAGGCCGGTTGCACAACCCCTCGGCCGTCGTCGGGATCCTTGCCGCCGCGGCCGCACGCGCCGGCGGCTTCGCCGGACTGCGGCCCGGCAACACACCTTGGCCGGCCCACCCCAGCCAGCGCTGAGCATGCAGCCGGGGGAAGGCACACGCGCGGTTACCGCCGTCGACCGGGGGGTCAGCGACTACCTGCAGCACCTGGGAGTGGAACGCGGCCTGGCCAGCAACACGCTCTCCGCCTACCGGCGCGACCTCTCGCGCTACGCCAACTTCCTCGCCGCCGCCGGCGTCGACAAGCCCGGCAACGTCACCCGGCATGACGTCACGGCATTCGTGCAGGCGCTGTCGGACGGTTCCGACGGGGCCACGGCCCTGGGTGTGCGCTCCGCCGCGCGGACCGTGGTTGCTGTGCGCGGCCTCCACAAGTTCTGGGCCCTCGAAGGAACCACGACGGCGGATCCCGCCAGCGATGTCCATCCGCCGATGCCCGGCAAACGGCTGCCCAAGGCGATCAGCGTGGACGAGGTCACCCGGATCCTCGAAGCCGCAGGGACGGACACCCCGACAGGTTTGCGCGACCGCGCCCTGCTCGAATTCCTCTACTCCACCGGCGCACGCATCAGCGAAGCCGTGGGGCTCGACGTGGACGACGTCGCCCTGCAGCAGGACAACGGGCAGGATTCCGACGGGCCAGCGATCGTCCGGCTGTTCGGCAAGGGCTCCAAGGAGCGCCTGGTGCCGTTGGGTTCCTACGGGGCACGTGCCGTCGGCTCCTACCTCGTGCGCGGACGGCCAACCCTCGCCGGCAAGGGCAAGGGCACCCCTGCCCTTTTCCTCAACGCGCGGGGCGGGCGGATCAGCCGCCAGAGCGCGTGGACCATCCTGAAGACCGCCGCGGAGAAGGCCAGGATCACCAAGGACGTCTCGCCGCACACGCTGCGCCATTCCTTCGCCACCCACCTGCTGGAAGGCGGTGCGGACGTCCGTGTGGTCCAGGAACTCCTGGGCCATGCGTCCGTGACCACCACCCAGGTGTACACCCTGGTCACGGCTGATACCCTCCGCGAAGTGTACGCCGCCGCCCATCCCCGCGCCTTCGGCTGAGCATCCCGGAAATTTTTTCCAGGCGATGTAAGAAACCGCCGCTCCCGCGACACTAAGTGTTTAGAATCGAGCCATCGAGTCCGGGGGGATCAAGAAAGATGTTGGCTGCCAGGGAGCACGAGTTCGTAGCGCTGCACTCTCAGCACTTCACTCGGGTCTATCACTACATCGCGTACCGCATCAACGACCAGGCGCGGGCGGAGGAGCTCGCCGCGGACGTCTTCCGCATCGTCTGGGAAAAACGACTCGAGGAGCCGCCGGGCATCGGCTGGCTCATCGCGACCGCCAGGAACGTGCTGGGCAACGAATACAAGGGCCGGCGCCGCCGCGAACAGCTCGCCGAACGGCTGGCGGAGGAAGCCCGCACCCAAGGCGAAGCAGCCGACGACGGCCAGCGCGCCGCCGTCGCCGATGTCCTGACGCGCCTGAACGACCGCGACCGGGAAGTGCTCATGCTCAGCTACTGGGATGACCTGAGTACCGCCGAGCTGGCCGAAAGCCTTGAATGTTCGCCCTCCGCTGCCGCCGTCCGGCTGCACAGGGCACGGAAGGCCTTCGCGAAAGCCGCCCCCTCACACCTCATGACAGAACGGAAGGGCTAGCCATGGACCGCATCGAGCAACTCATGAAAGACGCCAAGCCGCGCGTCGGCGAGCCGGGTATCACGTCGGGCGTCGACTCGGCCCGTTCCATCGTGTTCTCCACCGACCCGAACGTTGTGTCCCTGGCCGGCCGGAGGCCTGCGCGGCGCACCGCCGTGCGTGCCGCCGCGGCAACCCTGGTCGCCGCCGCAGCCGTTGCGGCCGCCGTCGTGATCGGCGGAAGCCTGGTGCCGCAGCCGGCACCGGATCCTGCCAACACCGGCACACCGTCGATTTCCGCGAGCCCGAGCCCGACGCCGACACCGACGCAGACCACCGGCCTGAGCACCAACGGTGTGGCGTGCACTGTTGCCAACATCGACCTGCGCCGCAGCACCCAGAACCCCGTGACCGAAGCCATTCCGGCCGCGGAACAGAAGTACTACACCGTGCTGGGATGCGCGGACGGCTGGCTCGCGTACGTCCTCTCCGAGGAAGGGTTCCGGACCGTGGCCGGGGACGGCGGCGACGCCTGGTACAACATTGCCAAGCTGCAGGACAACAAGCGCTTCCTCACGGATTTCCAGCAGCCGTGGTCCAGCGTCTACAGCTGGAAGTTCCAGGCACTGAACAACGACGTCTCGCAGAACGGCCAGCACCTCACGCCGCAGCAGGCCATGGACAAGGAATTCGCGGAGAAGGGCATCCCCGTGGAAATCCGGCCGCAACTGGTGGGTGACGGCCCCGCGGCAGCAACCACCGGGGCTCCACAAAGCCTGGGCACCTACACCAGCCCGGACGGACGGGTGAGCTTCAACTACCCGGCCCAGTGGACCGTGCAATCGAAGGAAAGCAGCACACCGGGGGCCGTGAACCTGGCAGTGAACGACGCCGCAGGCAAGAAGGTTGCGGAACTCGTGTTCGGAACCCAGGGCGGCGGCCTCGGCGGCGGCTGCGCCACGCCGGTCCCATACACGGTGCTCGATTACGTCGAGGTTCCCTTGCCCTACGACGAGGCGTTCGAAGGCGTCATCACGCCCCGCTTTGCCTACCGGGCCATGGAAAGCAACGGGAAGGTCCTGGCCTCCTACGGCCTGACCAGCACCGTGGGCGGCGCGGACGGGAAGACCTGCCTCATCTACAACGTGGTCAACGGTCCGGAGGAATCGCCCACCTACATGTTCGCCAGCGGCGTGCAGATGCGCTCCGATCTCAGCGAACAGGAAGCGAAAGCCGAAGGCGTCCTGGTCTTCAACACCATGGATGAGGCCATCGCCTACCGGAACAGTGAGGAATACCGGCAGGTCAAGTCGATGATCACCTCGCTCAAGATCCAGGGACGCGACTATTCAGTCGGCCAGTGAGACCCGTACCGGCGATAGGGTGGGGGACATGGAATTCGCCGCCGTCACCCTTTGCTTCCTGGTCCGGGACATGCCCGACGGCGGCCGCGAGGTCCTGCTCGGACAGAAGAAGACAGGATTCGGCGCGGGCAAGGTGGTGGGCCTGGGCGGGCACGTCGAGCCAGGCGAAAGCGACGCCGAAGCCGCCTGCCGGGAAGTCTTCGAGGAGTCCGGGGTGACGGTCCGGGAAACGGATCTGGTGGACGCCGGCACGGTCCGGTTTGTGTTCCCCGCGCGACCCGAGTGGAATATGTCCACCCGCTTGTTCATGACCACGCGCTGGGAAGGCGAACCGCGGGAAAGCCCGGAAATCGCGCCGGAGTGGTTCGCGGCGGACGCCTTGCCCGTCGAACGCATGTGGCAGGACGCCGAGCATTGGTTGCCCATGGCACTGGGCGGCGGCATCCTCGACATCGACGTTGTCCTCAACGACGACAACAGCACGGTCAGCCACGTGACGCACCGCTAGCTGATGCACTGAACAGCACGCCGGGCCGGCCACCATCAGGTGACCGGCCCGCCGTCGTTGTTTCCGCCGTCGTGGTTCCTGTCAGGGAAGGTGCCGCTCGTCCACGCCGTTGTATTCGCTCAGCGGGCGGATCAGCGAATTGGAACCGAGCTGTTCCATGACGTGGGCGGTCCAGCCGGTGATGCGGCTGGCCACGAACAAGGGAGTGAAGGTGGGGGTGTCGAAGCCCATCAGGTGGTAGGTGGGCCCGGCGGGGTAGTCGAGGTTCGGCTTGATGCCCTTGGCCTCGTCCATGGCCTGTTCCAGGCCGTTGTAGAGCCCCAGCAGTTCCGGCCGGCCGTAGTGGGCGATCATCTTGTCCAAGGCGGCCTTCATGGTGGGCACCCGGGAATCGCCGTGCTTGTAGACCCGGTGGCCGAAGCCCATGACCTTCTTCTTCTGCGCGAGGGCCTGCTCCATCCAGGCCCTCGCCCGGGCCGCGGCGTCCTCCATGGACTCTTCGGCGCGGATGCCGATTTCGTCGAAGGTGTGCATCACGGCCTCGTTGGCGCCGCCGTGCAGCGGGCCCTTGAGGGCACCGATGGCGGCCGTAACGGCGGAGTGGAGGTCGGACAACGTGGAGGTGACCACGCGCGCCGTGAAGGTGGACGCGTTGAAGGAGTGCTCGGCGTACAGGATCATCGAGACGTTGAAGGCCTTCACGACCTCCTCTACAGGATCCTCGCCGAACGCCATCCACAGGAAGTTCGCCGAGTAGCCCAGCTCATCGCGCGGCGGGACCAGGTCCTGGCCGCGGCGGCGGCGCTGGTCGTAGGCGACGATCGCGGGCATCGCGGCGAACAGGTCCACGGCCTTCTTCATGTTGGCCTCGGGCGAGGAGTCCTCGGCCAGCGGGTGCCGGGCCCCCATCACGGAGGCGGCCGTGCGGCACACATCCATTGGGTGCGATTCCAGCGGCAGGGTGTCGACCACCTGCTTCACCACAGGGTCCAGCGCGCGGCCGGCGCGCTCGCGGGCAGTGAACTCCGCGAGCTGCTCCGGCGTCGGCAGTTCGCCGTTCCACAACAGGTAGGCGACTTCCTCGAAGCTGCACCGGGCTGCGAGTTCCTGCACGGGATACCCGCGGTACAGCAGCGAGTTGGTGTCCGGATTGACCTTGGAAATCGCGGTGTAGTCCACGACGACGCCGGCCAGCCCCTTCTTGATTTCTTCAGCAGCCATGCCGAACTCCTTCGTTCATCTGGCAGGGCACCGGCGGATGCGCGGTCCCTGCGTGCCCTTCATTGATCCGGTTACTTGTGGTTGCCGGGAACCTGGAAGTTGAAAACGCCTGTGTCGAAGTGGTTGTAGGCCTCGTAGTCCACCAGCTCGTAGAGCCGGGCGCGGGTGAGCATGTTCTCAACCTGCGCCTGCTGTGTCCCTGTTGCCTTGATCGTTTCCAGCGTACGCTCTGCAGCCCCCATGGCAATGCGGAGAAGCGTGACGGGATAGATCACCATGTTCACGCCAACATCCTGGAGCTGTTCCACCGTGAACAGCTCGCTCTTGCCGAACTCGGTCATGTTGGCCAGGATCGGCACCTCGACGGCGTCGCGGATGGCCTGGAACTCCTCCAAGGTGGCCATCGCCTCGGGGAAGATCGCGTCGGCGCCGGCCTCGACCAGGGCCTGGGCGCGTTCCTTCGCGGCCTCGAGGCCCTCCACGGCGCGGATGTCCGTGCGGGCCATGATCAGGAAGTCAGGGTCCCGGCGGGCGTCCGCCGCAGCACGGATGCGCTTGACCGCGGTGTCGGCGTCCACCACGGCCTTGCCGTCCAGGTGGCCGCAGCGCTTCGGGTTGAACTGGTCTTCGATGTGGCAGCCGGCCAGTCCGGCGTTTTCCAGTTCCTGCACGGTGCGGGCCACGTTCATCGGCTCGCCGAATCCGGTGTCGGCGTCCACGAGGCAGGGCAGTTCCGTCATCCGGGCGATCTGCCCGGCCCGCTGTGCGACTTCGGTGAGCGTGGTCAGCCCGATGTCCGGCAGGCCGAGGTCGTTGGCCAGCACTGCCCCGGAGATGTAGACGCCGGGAAAGCCCTTCTCCTCGATCAGCCGGGCGGAGAGAGGGTTGAAGGCCCCGGGGAACTGCAGGATTTCCTCCGATGCGAGCATGTCCCGCAGCCTGTGCCGCTTCTGCTCCGGTGTGGTTGTGGAGTACAGCATTTAGAACAGGCCCTTCGGTGCGTCGGAGGGGTTGATCACTCCGGGGGCGGCGGTGATGTTCAGCTGCTCCAGTTCGCCCGCGGCCAGTTCGGGGAGGCGTTCGACGGCGGCCAGGAAGCGTTCGATTTCGGCTTCCTCCACCAGCCCGGCAGCCAGGGTGCGGAACTTGTTCACGTACTGCTCCCGGGCGAACGGACGGGCACCGAGCGGGTGGGCATCCGCGACGGCGATCTCGTCTGTGATCACCGTTCCATCCGTGAGTGTGATGACAACAGTGCCGCCGAAGGCCTTCTCGGCGATGTCCAGGGAGTGGTAGCGGCGGGTCCATTCCGGGTCCTCCACGGTGCTGACCTTGTGCCACAGTTCCACGGTGTCCGGCCGGCCGGCGCGTTCGCGAGCGTAGGAGTCCACGTGGTGCCAGGCGCCGTCCTGCAGGGCCACCGTGAAGATGTACGGGATGGAGTGGTCCAGGGTTTCGCGGCTGGCCGTGGGATCGTACTTCTGCGGATCGTTGGCGCCGGAGCCGATCACGTAGTGCGTGTGGTGGCTGGTCTTGATCAGTACCGATTCCACGTTCGCCGGGTCCGTGGCTTCCGGGTGTTCCTTGTTCAGCTTGCGGGCCAGGTCAATCCAGGCCTGGGCCTGGTACTCGGCGGAGTGCTCCTTGGTGTAGGTGTCCAGGATGGCTCGCTTGGCTTCACCCGGGCCGGGCAGCGGGACTTCGTAGGAGGCGTCCGGGCCGTCCAGCATCCAGGCGATCACGCCGTCTTCGCCCTCGTAGATCGGCACCGGGGAGGTCTGACCGCGCATCGCACGGTCCGCCGCTTCCACGGCCATCTTCCCGGCGAACGCCGGCGCGTGGGCCTTCCAGGTGGAGATTTCGCCCTTGCGGGACTGGCGAGTGGCCGTGGTGGTGTGCAGGGCCTGGCCCACGGACTGGAAGATGGTCTCTACGTCCAGGCCGAGCAGGGTCCCGATGCCTGCGGCGGCGGACGGGCCGAGGTGGGCCACGTGGTCGATCTTGTGCTTGTGCAGGCAGATGGCCTTGACCAGGTTGACCTGGATTTCGTAGCCGGTGGCGATGCCGCGGATGAGGTCCGCGCCGGATGCGCCTACGTGCTGGGCAACGGCCAGGATCGGCGGGATGTTATCGCCCGGGTGCGAGTAGTCCGCGGCCAGGAAGGTGTCGTGATAGTCCAGTTCGCGCACGGCCACGCCGTTGGCCCAGGCGGCCCACTCGGGCGAGACGTTCTCCCGGATGCCGAACACTCCCGCACCCTTGCCGCCGGTGCTCGGGGCGTGCGTCAGTGCCTGCGCGCGGGCCGCGACGATCGGGGCCCGGTTCAACGAAGCGACGGCCACCGAGGCATTGTCGATGATCCGGTTGATGATCATCTCCGTGACCTCGGGGGTCACCCCGACAGGGTCGGCGGCGACGACCGCGATCTTGTGCGCGAGCTGCCCTTCGCGGGGGAGGTTCTCTTCGCTTTTGTAGACACGGACGTGGTGGCTCTTGACCAAGGTGGCTCCTTCTAGTGAGGCGTGTGGGTGGCCTTGACGCTGCTTTTCTTGACGTGGGACAGGCTTCGGTGCAGGTGGAGGATCGTGGCGGCTTCGGCGACTTTCGCGTTCCCGCCGGCGATGGCTTCGGCGATTGCCGCATGCTCGGCGGCCGCGGCACCCAGCCGGGCGGCGTCGTCGGCGGCCAGGCGCCGGACCCGGACCAGATGCACGCGCAGGCTGCGCATGGCCTGGGCCAAGTAGGAATTGGAGATGGCGGCGTCGATGGCGTCATCCAGCCTTGCCACCAGCGCGTAGTAGTCATGTCGGGCGGGATCGTTGCCCTCGAGGAGCGCCGGAGCCTGCAGGAGTTCGGCGTGGAGCTGCTCAAAGACGCTGCGCTCGCCGCGTTCGGCGGCCAGCGCCGCCGCCCGCACCTCAAGGGTTTCGCGCAGTTCGAACAGTTCGTCGATGTCCTCCAGGGAGATATCGGTGACGACGACGCCGCGGCCGCCTGCCGCCGTCGTCAGGCCTTCAGCGGTCAGCCGGCCGAGTGCCTCCCGGACCGGAGTGCGCGAGACGCCCAGGCGTTCGGACAGTTCCACCTCGCCCAGCACGGTTCCGGGCGCGAGGCGCCATTCGAGGATGTCCTCGCGGAGGGCTGCGTAGGCCTTGTCGCTGGCTCGCATGGTCCTCCGATCGGTCGCGGTGTGTTCGGGGCCTCAATGGCCCGACACGAGCCAGCGTATACACAGAAGGGTGCAATTGCCAGCAAATGGGGGAAATTTGCCGGCTGTGTATACATTTGCCGGTTCTACCGCCGCCTTACCCCCGGCTCCAGCGGTATTCGTTCTCCGGCCGGCCGGGTGTTCCGTAACGGGGGCTGCGGACCACCACGCCGGCGTCGGCAAGGTATTCGAGGTAGCGGCGGGCCGTGACCCGGGACATGCCAAGGTCTTCGGTGGCTTCGCTCGCCGAGACGGCCCTGCCGAGCCCGGCAAGGTATTCCTTGACCGCTTCGAGGGTGCCCGTGGACAGCCCTTTGGGCAAGGGCATCTCGGTGGGCGCGCGGAGGCTGGCGAAGGCCTGGTCGACCTCGCTTTGCGATGCCCCGGAACGGGTTCCCGGCGCGGGAATCACAAGCTGTTCCCGGTAGGCGCGGTAGCTGCGCAGCTTGTCCGCGAAGGTGGCGAAGGTGAACGGCTTGATGAGGTACTGGACGACGCCGATGGAGACTGCGCTGCGCACGATGTTGACCTCGCGCACGGCGGTGATGGCAATGATGTCCGCCAGCAGGCCGGCGCCGTGCATCCTTCGTGCGACATCCAGCCCGTGCAGGTCCGGCAGGTTCATGTCCAGCAGCACCAGGTCCACGGGCTCGCCGGCGGCCGCGAAATCGTTGAGCAGCCGCAGCGCGGACTGGCCGTCCGGCGCGGTGCCCGCCAGGGTGAACCCTTCCAGCCTGCCCACGTAAACGGCGTGGGCATCGGCGGCGATGGGTTCGTCCTCGACGACGAGGACGCGGATGTCGTTCATTCGGTTTCCTTCGTCGGATCCGGTGCCGGCAGCACTACGCGGAACAGCGCTCCGCCCAGGGCCACTCCGCCCAGGGCATCGGCCGGATCGTCCGCAGCGCCGATGGACAGCGTACCGTCCAGCCGCTTCACGGCCTGCCGCACCAGGGCGAGGCCGACGCCGCGGCCACCCGCAGCAGGAGCGCTGCCGTCCGGGCCGGGCGTCTTGGTGCTGAAGCCGTATTCGAGGATGTCCCCGGCGATGGCGGGGTCGATGCCGGGGCCGGAATCGGCCACGGTGAACGTGACGGCGTCCGGCGTCGTGGCGATCGCGAGCGAAACCTTGCGCGGCGGGGGAGCGGAAGCGGCGGCGTCGAGGGCGTTGTCCAGCAGGTTCCCCAGGATCGTCACCAGGTCCTGCACCGCCAGGCCGTGGAGGCCGTCGTCGCCGGACACATGGACCGTGAGCTCGGCCCCGCGTTCATGCGCCTCCGCGGACTTGCCCATGATGAGCGCGCTGAGCACCGGCTCGTCCACCGAGGCCACGATGTCGTCGGTCAGGCGCTGGCTCAGCTCCAGGTCCTTCGTGGCGAAATCCAGGGCGTCGTCGGTGCGGCCCAGCTCCATCAGTGACACGATGGTGTGCAGCCGGTTGGCGTGTTCATGGGTCTGTGCCCGCAGTGCACCGGAGAGCGTCCGCATGGTTTCCAGTTCGCTGCCAAGGGATTCGATTTCCGTGCGGTCGCGCAGGGTGGCCACCGTTCCGAAGACCGGAGTGCGGCCTCCCGGACGGCCCAGGCCACCGGGACGGCCCGGCCCGACGGCGGGAGCCTGGTTGACCACCAGGATCCGGGAATCGCTGAGGTGGATTTCGTCGTGGGCTGTGCGGCCGGATTCGAACAGCTCGCGCAGGCTGGCATCCAGCGGAAGTTCCGAGAGGCGCGGCGCGGCACCCGCCGAAGGGCCGACGTCGGACGGTTCCAGTCCCAGCAGCTCCGCCGCTTGATCGTTGTACATGACCACCGTGCCGCGGGTGTCGATCAGCACCACGCCTTCGCGGACCGAATGCAGCACCGATTCGTAGTAGGCAAACAGCTGCGCCAGTTGCTCGGGCCCCCAGCCGCGGGTGACCGAACGGAGGTAGCGGCCCAGCAGCCAGGACGCCAGCGAACCCGCGGCGAGCAGGGCGAGGCAAAGCGCGATGATCGCCCCGAAGCGGCCCGACGCTGCGATGTCCACGTTCCGCACCGTCACCCCTGCGGCCACAAGCGCGCGGACCGTGCCGGCGCCGTCCTTCACCGGAACGATCGTCCGCACGGACGGTCCCAGGGTCCCGGCGGTGACCTCCGTGAAGGTTTCGCCCCGCAGCGCCGGCTCGATGGTGCCGATGTACGGCTTGCCGATCTCCGCCGGATTGGCATGCGTCCAGCGGGTCCGGTCCGGCGCCATGATCGTGATGAAGTCGACGCCGGCATCCGCCATGACCTTCGCCGCGTACGGCTGCAGCGTGCTCGAGGGCGAGGCAGTTCCGGCGGCTTGCAGGACCAGAGGATTGGCGGCGACGGCGGCCGCGACGGTCTGCATCCGGCGCCCGGCGTCGTCGTACGTCCGCTGCCGGGCATCGATGATGGCCGCCGTTCCAAGCACCACGCTGAGCACCAGGACGAACAGCACATTGGCCACGAACAAGCGGCGGGCAATACTCCAGCGCCGGATCATGCGCACCTCCAATGACCAATATGACCACAACGGTGATCCGCGTCACCCCCGGCTCCATGATGGATGTCACACCACCGGCGCAGGAAGCAGTACAGAAGCCGCAGCGCCTCCAGAGTATCCAAAGGAGCATGCCATGACCTCTCAACGAGGAGAGATTGCCAGCGGGAAAGCCGGGCGCAAGGGCCTGGACAAGTCGCACTACCTGTACATCGCCGTCATCGCGGCCGTCGTGCTCGGCGCCGTTGTCGGCCTGCTGTTCCCGGAGGTGGGCAAGTCGCTGAAGCCCCTGGGCGACGGCTTCATCAAGCTCATCAAGATGATGATCGCCCCCGTCATCTTCTGCACCATCGTCCTGGGCATCGGCTCGATCGCCAAGGCCGCCACCGTCGGCAAGGTCGGCGGGCTCGCACTGGGCTACTTCCTGGTCATGTCCACCTTCGCGCTCGGCATCGGCCTGGTGGTCGGCAACCTGATCCACCCGGGCGAGGGCCTCAAGCTCACGCCCTACGACCCCACCAAGAAGGCCGCCACGGACAGCACCGTGGACTTCCTGCTGGGCATCATCCCGGGTGACATTCCCGTGCTGCCCACCCTGCTGGCCGCCATCCTCGTCGGCTTCGCGCTGCAGAAGATGGGCACCCAGGGTGCTCCGATCCTCAAGGCCGTCCAGCACGGCCAGGCCCTCGTGTTCCGCATCCTCATCATGATCATGTGGCTGGCGCCCGTCGGCGCCTTCGGCGCGATCGCCGCCGTCGTCGGTGCCACCGGTCCCCAGGCGATCGTGAGCATGTTCACCCTCATGGCCGCGTTCTACATCACCTGTGCGATCTTCATCGTGGTCATCCTCGGCGGCCTCCTGCGCCTCGTGGCCGGTGTCAGCATCTTCCAGCTCATGAAGTACCTGGCCCGCGAGTACCTGCTCATCTTCTCCACCTCGTCCTCCGAGGCCGCCCTGCCGCGTCTCATCGCCAAGATGGAGCACCTGGGCGTCTCCAAGCCGGTTGTCGGCGTGACGGTTCCCACCGGTTACTCCTTCAACCTGGACGGCACCGCGATCTACCTGACCATGGCGTCCCTGTTCGTGGCCAACGCCATGGGCACCCCGCTGGACCTCGGCGCCCAGGTCTCCCTGCTGATCTTCATGATCATCGCCTCCAAGGGCGCGGCCGGTGTCACCGGTGCAGGCCTGGCGACCCTGGCTGCCGGTCTGCAGGCCCACAAGCCGGAATTGCTCGGCGGCGTCGGCATGATCGTCGGCATCGACCGCTTCATGTCCGAGGCCCGCGCCCTGACCAACTTCACCGGCAACGCCGTGGCCACCGTGCTGATCGGCACCTGGGTCAAGGAGATCGACCGCCAGCAGGTCGGCAACGTGCTCTCCGGCGCGGTTCCCTTCGACGAGACCACGATGATCAGCCACCACGCTGAGTCCGAGGTGAAGGAAGCCGCAGCAAAGGAACCCGTAACCGCCTGAGTTTCCGCAAGCCGAGGCGGCAAGAGGCAGGCTCCCCGCCGGGGAGCCTGCCTTTTTCCATGCGCTGCAAGGCTGCGTCGGCCCCTCGGGAGATCAACCTTCGACCTCAACCAGAAGGTAAAGGCTCAAATTGCTGGCAATGTCAAGGTCCGTCGAATGCCGTGTCGGGGACTGTAACCTTGCTTGGGAGCAGTCATTGACCGTCGTGGAGAGAGTGGTTAAAAACGTGAGCAGCGAACGGGGTACAACTACGCTGGAAGGCACGGATTTCGATCTGGAAGATGCCGTCATGGGCCCCACCGGCCGTCCGTACCGCGAGTTCCCGGAACCCGCGCCCCTGGACGTCCATGGCCCGGCGCGGGTCATCGCGATGGTCAACCAGAAGGGCGGCGTCGGCAAGACGACGTCCACCATCAACCTCGCCGCCGCGCTCGCCGAATACGGCCGCCGTGTGCTGCTGGTCGATTTCGACCCCCAGGGTGCCCTGTCCGCGGGGCTCGGTGCCAACCCGCACGAGCTCGACCTGACCGTCTACAACGTCCTGATGGACCGCAAAGTGGACATCCGGGACGCCATCCAGCAGACCGGCGTCGACGGCGTGGACCTGCTGCCCGCCAACATCGACCTCTCCGCGGCGGAAGTCCAGCTGGTCAACGAAGTGGCCCGCGAGCAGGTCCTTGACCGCGCGCTGAAGAGCGTCGAAGACGATTACGACGTCGTCCTCATCGACTGCCAGCCGTCCCTCGGCCTGCTGACCGTCAACGCGCTGACCGCGGCGCACGGCGTCATCATCCCGCTGATCTGTGAATTCTTCGCCCTGCGCGCCGTGGCACTGCTGGTGGAAACCATCGAGAAGGTACAGGACCGCCTCAACCCGCGCCTGCAGGTGGACGGCGTGCTCGCCACCATGTTCGACGCCCGGACCCTGCACAGCCGCGAAGTGATCGCCCGCCTCGTGGAAGCCTTCGGGGACAAGGTCTTCGAAACCGTCATCAAGCGCTCCATCAAGTTCGCCGACGCCACCGTGGCCGCTGAACCCATCACCAGCTACGCGGGCACCCACACCGGCGCCGACGCCTACCGCAGCCTGGCCAGGGAGCTGATCCTGCGCGGCGGCGCGCCCTAAGCGGCGATGGCGGAACCGCTCACCCTGGCGGAGGAAACCGCCGACGCCGATAGCACCAGTGTCGAAAACAGCACCGCGCGCAAGGGCGGCTTTGAGGTCCGGTTGGCCAACTTCACCGGCCCTTTTGACCTGCTGCTCGGCCTGATCGCCAAGCACAAGCTGGACGTCACCGAACTGGCGTTGGCCACTGTCACGGACGAGTTCATCAAGTACATCCGCCGGCTCCAGGAACTGGGCGAAAGCTGGGCCCTGGATGAAGCCAGCGAGTTCCTGGTGATCGCGGCAACCCTCCTGGACCTGAAGGCCGCGCGTTTGCTGCCCGCCGGCGAGGTCGAGGACGAAGAGGACGTGGCCCTCCTTGAGGCGCGCGACCTGTTGTTCGCGCGGCTGCTGCAGTACAAGGCCTTCAAGCAACTGGCCGCCCACCTGGGCGAGACCCTCGAGAACGAGGCCGGGCGCTTTCCCCGGCAGGTGGCCCTGGAACCGCACTTCGCGGCCTTGCTGCCCGAGCTCATCTGGCGGCACAGCCCGGAGCAGTTCGCCGGCATCGCCGCGAAGGCCCTGGAACCCAAGGACACGACGCCGCCGGAAGTCGGAGTCGACCATCTCCACGGGGCGCCCGTCAGCATCAAGGAACAGGCCGAGATCCTCGGCTTCCGCTTGCAGCATGGACGGCCGCTCTCCTTTCGGGCGCTCGTGGCCGACGCCGAATCCACGCTCGTGGTGGTGGTCCGCTTCCTGGCGTTGCTGGAGATGTTCCGGGACCGCGTGGTCGCCTTCGAACAGCCCGGGCCGCTGTCCGAGCTGACGGTCCGCTGGACCGGCCGGCCCGAGGGGTGGAGCAGCGAAGACCTGAGCGAAGAGTACGACACCGTGGCCGTTGCGGAGGCGCCGGAGCAGCCAACAGCGGAGCAGTCAACAGCGGAGGAGACGGCACAGCAGAGGAGCGGAAATGAGTGACTACGAGGACGCCGTCGCCGGACTTGCCGCACTGGGGGAGCGCCCGGGCGGGGCGCGTGCCGCGCTGGAGGCCGTGCTGATGGTGATCGACCAGCCCGCCACCCCCGAGGAACTGGCCGCGGGGCTGGGACTGGGCACCGCCGTCGTCGAGGAACTGCTTGCGGAGCTGCAGCAGGACTACAACGGCTATACTGGTAAGGCCCCGGGCACGGATGCTGACGGTTCACCTGCTGACGCAGGCGCCAGCAGAGCACCCCGGGGTTTTGAGTTGCGGAACGTCGCTGGCGGGTGGCGGATCTACTCACGGCCCGAATTTTCCGACGTCGTGGGGAAGTTCGTCCTTGACGGGCAGACGGCCCGGCTGACCCAGGCAGCACTGGAAACCATGGCGGTCATCGCGTACCGGCAGCCGGTTTCCCGGGCCAGGGTCTCGGCCATCCGCGGCGTGAACGTCGACTCGGTGGTGCGGACCTTGGTCCAGCGCGGCCTGGTCGAGGAAGCCGGCACCGATCCCGAATCCGGGGCGCTCCTTTACCGGAGCACCCCCTACTTCCTGGAACGGATGGGCATCGCCTCCATCGAGGAGCTGCCGCCCTTGTCGCCACACCTCCCAGGGCTCGAAGGCATCGAGGAATTCTTCGACGCCGAGCGGATGTAAACGCGCTGGCAGGACGCAACTCACGCAAGGCAGAATTAAACACAGTGGGCAGAGCAAATCTGCCCGGCCGGCAGGAGAAAGCCGGCCCATAACAAAAGGACGGGTCATGACACAGGCGGGACGCCAGGGTTCACCACGTAACAGTTCGGGACGCAGCGGCTTCGGCAGCAGCCGGGGCAACGCAGGCCGCGGCGGAGCAGGCTTTGGCGGCAGCCAGGGCGGCGCGGGCAAGCGCAGCTTCAACGACCGCGGCGAACGCGGCTTCCAGGGCGAACGGCCGTCCAGGCCGTCCCGTCCCCGCGAAGAGCGCCCCTTCGATCCGGACAACCCCACCTCTGCCGCCGGCGACCGCAAGGCCCCTGCAGCCAAGGCCCCGCGCAAGCCCGGCTCCAACAAGCCCGGCTACGGTAAGGCTCCCGGCACGCCCGGCGCCCTGAAGCCCAAGAAGAAGCCCGCAAAGCAGGCCGGCGCCCGCGCCTTCGGCAGCGAACGCTTCGGCCAGAACCTGGGCCCCATCCGCAAGCCGCGCGGCCCCAAGGGCAACGTACCGCAGTCCGAGCAGCATGACGCCGACGGCGTGCGCCTGCAGAAGGTAATGGCCCAGGCCGGCGTGGCTTCGCGCCGTGTGTGCGAAGAACTGATCCTCGAAGGCCGCGTTGAGGTCAACGGCCAGGTGACCACCGAGCTCGGCATGCGCGTGGACCCCAAGTCCGCCGTGATCCACGTGGACGGCATCCGCATCCAGCTGGACGAAAACCTGCTGTACATGGTCTTCAACAAGCCCAAGGGCGTCGTCTCCACCATGGAGGACCCCGAAGGCCGCCCCTGCATCAGCGACTTCCTGAAGAGCAGCAAGACCCACGGCGAACGGCTCTTCCACGTTGGACGCCTTGACGTCGCCACCGAAGGCCTGCTGCTGCTGACCAACGATGGCGAACTCGCCAACCGCCTCACCCACCCCTCCTACGAGGTGCCCAAGACCTACCTGGTGCAGGTCCGCGCCCCGTTCCCGCACGGCGTCGGTGCCAAGCTCAAGGCCGGCGTGGAGCTCGAGGACGGGATCGCCGCCGTCGACTCCTTCCGCCTGGTGGACTCCACCCCCGGTTACGTGCTGATCGAGGTCGTGCTGCACTCAGGCAAGAACCGCATCGTGCGCCGCATGTTCGACGCCGTCGGCTTCCCCGTGCAGCGCCTGGTGCGCGTCAAGATCGGCCCCATCGGTCTGGGCGACCAGCGCCAGGGCAGCATCCGCAACCTCGGCAAGCAGGAAATCGGCCACCTTCTGGCTTCGGTGGGGCTCTAAGGCATGTCGGCATTCCACACTCACGGCCGCGGGCACCTGGACGGGCCGGTGGTCATCTTCGGCACCGGGCTGCTCGGTGCCAGCATCGGCCTGGGCCTGCGCGGCCGCGGCGTGGCGGTCTTCCTCTCCGACCCGTCGCCCACCAACCAGGCTGTCGCCGTCGACATCGGGGCCGGCCGGCCCCTGAAAGAGCTCGACGGCGACGCGCAGCTTGTGGTGGTGGCCGCCCCGCCGGACGTGACGGCCGACGTCGTCGAACGCGCTTTGGACGTGTACCCCGGCGCCGTGGTGGTGGACATCGCCAGCGTGAAGGCCGGCATCCAGGCCGATCTTCGCGGCCGCGGCGTGGACATGTCCCGCTACGTGGGCACGCACCCGATGGCGGGCCGCGAGAAATCCGGCCCTGTCGCCGCTCGCGGCGAGCTGTTCACCTCCATGCCGTGGGTGCTGTGTCCCTCGGTCGAGAGCAGCGCGGACGCCCTGCAGACCGCGCGTTCCCTGGCCGGGGACCTGGGGGCGATCGTCACCCAGTTCACCGCCGAGGAACACGACGAAGCCGTGGCCCTGGTCTCGCACCTGCCCCAGGTGATGTCCTCCCTGCTGGCCAGCCGCCTGCAGGGCACCCCGCTGCACGCCCTGTCGCTGGCGGGCAACGGGCTTCGCGACACCACCCGCATCGCCGCCAGCGATCCCACCCTCTGGGTGCAGATCCTGGGCAGCAACGCGGAGAAGATCGTGGAGATCCTGCACGGTGTGCGCGAGGACCTGAACCGGCTCATCGGCACCCTCGAGGATCCGCTGGCACCTGGCGCCCGTTTGGACCTGGCCCAGCTGATCAGCGAAGGCAACGCCGGCCAGGCCCGCATCCCCGGCAAGCATGGCGGCCCGCCGCAGGCCTACTCCTGGCTGACGGTGCTGGTGGACGACAAGCCGGGCCAGATCGCGCGGCTGCTGACCGAGATCGGCGAAATCGGCGTCAACGTCGAAGACCTCCGTCTGGACCACTCGTCCGGGCAGAACGTCGGCATGGTGGAACTGTCCGTCCTGCCGAACACGCATGACCTCCTTGTAGAAGCCCTCAGCGACCGTGGATGGCGGGTACTCCAGTAATGACACGTGAACTCTTTGGCCCCGAAACCGTCGTCCGTCCCGGAAAGCCGTTGGTGGTCGCCATCGACGGTCCCTCCGGCTCCGGCAAGTCCAGCGTGAGCAAGGAAGTGGCGCGCCGCCTCAAGCTCGCGTACCTGGACACCGGCGCGATGTACCGCGCGCTCACCTGGTACTGCCTGAAGACGGGCGTCGACCTGAACGACGGTGCCGCCGTCGAGCAGGCCGCGGAGGACCTGCCGCTGGAGCAGAGCACCAGCCCCAACCACGAGTATGTGGCGGTGGGCGGCGTCGACGTCACCGAGGACATCCGCGAACCGCGGATCTCCTCCTCGGTCAGCGCCGTCGCCACCACCCTCGGTGCCCGCAACGAGCTGATCCGCCGCCAGCGCGAGCTGATCGACCAGCACCACCACCGCATGGTGGTCGAAGGCCGGGACATCACCACCGTCGTCGTGCCCAACGCCGAAATCCGCATGCTGCTGACCGCCAGCGAGGAAGCCAGGCTCCGCCGCCGCGGCATCCAGCTCGGCGGGACGCAGAGCAAGGAAGAACTCGCCGCACAGGTGATCCAGCGCGACGCGAAGGACTCCACCGTTGTGAACTTCACCCGCGCCGCCGACGGCGTGGTCACCCTGGACTCCTCGGACCTGGACTTCGAACAGACCGTGGACACGGCGCTGGAGATTGTGGCCAAGGTCATCTACGGTGACTGACCGCGTCCTGCCGGCACACCGCGTCCCGGCCAAATGGACCATGCTGTGGAGCCGGCCTGTCGGCTTCCTGCTGGACCACGTGCTGTACAAGACCAGCGTGCGCGGGCGCTCGAACGTGCCGAAGGCCGGGCCGGTGATCTTCGCCGGGAACCACATCAGCTTCCTGGACGGGCCGGTGATGTTCGGCGCGGCCCCGCGGCCCATGCACATCCTGGTCAAGAAGGAAATGTTCACCGGGTTCCTCGGGCGGGTGCTGCGTGCCTCCGGCCAGATCCCGGTGGACCGCTCCGGCGACCGCGCCGCCCTGCACACCGGCAAGGGACTGCTCGACTCCGGCCGTTGCGTCGGGATCCTGCCTGAAGGGACCCGGGGGAGCGGCTCCGCTGAAAGCATCGCCAACGGGGTCGCCTGGCTCGCGCTGGCCACCGGCGCCACGGTGGTGCCGGTCGCGATCCTCGGAACCCGCAGCGGCGCGGAACACCGCGATTCGATCCCGCGGCTGCGCCGCCGCCTCTCCGTCAGCTTCGGTGCTCCGCTGTGCTTGAGCCGCCGGGCCGGTGAGTCCGGGCGTGTTTCAATGGACAGGGCGGCCGCCGAGATCCAGGCCGCGCTGGCCGGGCACGTCCGGGACAGCGTGGCTGCTACTGGACAACTGCTTCCCCACATACCACCACTAAGGAAAGTGCAATGAGCGATACGACTCATAAATCCGGCCTCCACGGAGCCGGCGACGACGAATACACGCCCACCGGCACCGACCAGGTGGCTGAGAACCTCGCCGCCCTGGACGACGAGGAGGCCGAGCTCCGCGCCGCCTCCCTCCGTGCCGGCCTGGAAGACTACGACCTCGACGAGGACGACGCCGCCCTCCTTGACGGCCTCTACGAGGACGAAGGCGAGGAAGGCCCGCTCAAGCTGGACCCGGTCCTGGCCATCATCGGCCGCCCGAACGTCGGCAAGTCCACGCTTGTGAACCGTATCCTCGGCCGCCGCGAGGCCGTCGTCGAGGACGTTCCCGGCGTCACCCGCGACCGCGTCATGTACTCGGCGCGCTGGAACGGCAAGAACTTCACCCTCGTCGACACCGGCGGCTGGGAGCACGACGCCAAGGGCATCCACGCCCGCGTTGCCGAGCAGGCCGAAATGGCCGTTGAGCTGGCCGACGCCGTGCTGTTCGTGGTGGACTCCGCCGTGGGCGCCACCGCCACGGACGAAGGCGTCGTGAAGATGCTGCGCAAGTCCAAGAAGCCGGTCATTCTCGTGGCCAACAAGGTGGACGACTTCGTCCAGGAAGCCGACTCCGCCGTGCTGTGGGGCCTCGGTTTCGGCGAGCCGTACCCGGTATCCGCACTGCACGGCCGCGGCGTGGCCGACCTCCTGGACAAGGTGATCGAGACCCTTCCCGAATACTCGCAGGTGGAAAGCGTGGACCGTTCCGGCGGACCCCGCCGCATTGCGCTGATCGGCCGCCCGAACGTGGGCAAGTCCTCGTTGCTGAACAAGCTCGCGGGCACCGAACGCGTCGTGGTGGACAACCTCGCCGGCACCACCCGCGACCCCGTGGACGAGTTCATCGAACTCGGCGACCGCACCTGGCGCTTCGTGGACACCGCAGGCATCCGCCGCCGCCAGCACATGGCGCAGGGCGCGGACTTCTACGCCTCCCTGCGCACGCAGGCCGCGCTCGAAAAGGCGGAGGTCGCCGTCGTACTCCTCGCCGTGGATGAGGTGCTCAGCGAGCAGGACGTCCGCATCCTGCAGCTGGCCATCGAGTCCGGCCGCGCGCTGGTGCTCGCGTTCAACAAGTGGGACCTGCTGGACGACGAACGCCGCCGCTACCTTGAGCGCGAGATCGAGCAGGACCTGGCACACGTAGAGTGGGCGCCGCGCGTGAACATCTCCGCCAAGACCGGCTGGCACAAGGACCGACTGGTGCCCGCGCTGGACAAGGCACTGGAGAGCTGGGACCGCCGCATCCCCACCGGTCGCCTCAACGCCTTCCTGGGCGAGCTCGTGGCCGCGCACCCGCACCCGGTGCGTGGTGGCAAGCAGCCGCGCATCCTGTTCGGCACCCAGGCCTCCAGCCGTCCGCCGAAGTTCGTGCTCTTCACCACGGGTTTCCTGGACCCCGGATACCGCCGCTTTATCACCCGCCGCCTGCGCGAGACGTTCGGCTTCGAGGGCACGCCCATCGAGGTCAGCATGCGTGTGCGGGAGAAGCGGGGGAAGAAGCGGTAGCTTCCTCGTTTGACGCACGACGGCGCGCCTTCCTTTTTGGGGGAGGCGCGCCGTTTTGTTTTGGGCGGCTTAGGCCTCCGCCACGGCGGACTGGTCGCGGAAGTGCCCGGTGACGATGAGCACCACCCCGGCCACGGCCCAGGCCCCGAGGACCAGCCACGGGAACAACGTTCCGGCGTCCGGGAAATAGGACAGGTTCCGCAGGAGCGTGCCGGAGGCGCCGGGCACGAACCACTGGCCCACGTCGCCCCATGGAGCCGGGAGGAATTCCCTGGGCTGGGTGAGCGCGGAGAGCGGGTTGCCGATGAACATGGTGATCACGGCGCCCACCGCGATGCCGGCGCGGCCGATCAGGGCGGACAGGCCCGTGATGATCGCGGCCGTCGCGGCGATGCCCAGCCCTACGGCGGCGCTGTTGGCCCAGAAGTCGCCCTGCAGCACGTGGAACCAGCCCTGCAGGATGCCCACCAGCCCCAGGCCGCCGGCGATGCCGTAAGCAATGACCGCGGCAAGCCGCCGCCACGCCCCGGCGACCAGCAACGAGATCAGGATGCCGCCCACCATGCCGCCCATGGCGAGCGGGAGTCCGGCGACGGCGAGGCCGGTGCCGCGCGGGTCATCGGAGGAGAGCGGCACGACGTCGGTCACCACCACGGTGGGGACGGTTGCCGGTTTCGCTGCGGGTGGCTGGGCGGGTGGCTGGGCAGCAGACGGGTGGCTTGCCGCAGGGGAGCGTTGCTGTGCCGCCTGCTGCGCGGCAGCGAACTTCGCCTGCATTTGCGAGATCGCGTCAGTCAAAGCGGCTATGGCCTGCTTGTCGATCTGCTGCTGCAGTCCGATGCCCAGCTGGCTCAAGGCCGCGCTGGCGGCAGGGCTTGCCGCGCTGGCTACCAGGATCTCGGGTGCGGCTGCTGCTGGACTTTCGGGGAGCACGACCGCACCGTAAACCTCCCTGTCCTTGATTGCCGCGACGGCGTCGTCCCGGTTGTCCGCAGTACGGATGTCGAGCATGCCTTCGGGCGCCTTGGCCGTGAGTTGCTGGACCTGTTCGGCCGAACCGACAACGGCGACGGGCAGGTGCTGCGGCTTCGCCGTCACGCTGGGCCAGGAGAACGCGAGCAGGATGATGCACACGGCTGCGGCCGAGAGCACGGCAGTCCGGAGGGCCAGGGGCCAACTGGTGCGGGGGCGCTGGGTCGCGGGGGTGGTAGCCATGACGGGCTCCTCAATAAAAAGAATATTCGTTCTCTATTTTCCTCGGGGCGGATAGACTGTCAAGAACGATCATTCGTTTTTAAGAGCACAGAGTGGATTTGGGTGAAGGAGCACCATGCCGAAGGTCAGTGACGAGCACCGCGAGAAGCAGCGTGAGCGGATTCTGGACGCCGCGCTTAGCTGCGTTGCGCGCAAGGGGTTTGCGTCGACGTCGATGGCGGACATCATCGCCGAGGCCGGCCTGTCCGCGGGCGCCGTTTACCTGTACTACCGCAGCAAGGATCAGCTCACGGTGGACGTGGGGCGGCGGGTGCTGAGCAAGAAGATCGCGGTGCTGGACGGCTTCCTCGCGCTCGATGAGGTGCCCTCGCCCGCCGTCGCCATCCCGGAATTCCTGGCACAGATGCCGCGCGACGGATTCTTCCCGGACGTGGCCGTCCAGGTGTGGGGCGAGGCGGTCCATTCGCCCGAGCTCACGGATACGGCCAGGAACCTGATCGGCGAGGTGAGCGGGCATTTTGCCGCTTACTTCGCCGCCTGGTTCGGGCAGTCCCGCGGGCTGGGGGAGAAGGAAGCGCTCCGGGAGGGGGCGCGAGTGGCGCCGGCCGCCGTCGGGCTGGTCCAGGGGTACATGGTGCAGAGCGTCTTCCTGGACGAGGCCGCTCGACAGCGGTACCGCGACGCCGCCGGGGCGGTGCTGATGGGGTTGTAGGGGCTTGGGCTCCTAATAATGTCGTAGCTCGGTGATGGGATGGATTCATGGAGATCACCACTGGCTTGAGCGAAGGGGCGCCGCACGCTGGTGCCGCGCCCGATCCTTTGGTGGTGTTGGACGGGCTGGTCTCCACGCTCGGCTCCCTTGAGCAGGCCATCGCGAGTCTGCAGGCGTTGCGTGAGTACACGCTCGCGATTGCGTCCCGGCTGGCGGAGGTGATGAACGACGACGGCGGCGCCGCGGTGAGCGGGGCACCGGTCGGCTTCACCCGGGCGGGCTGGGATTCGCGATCGGCGGAGCTGGCCCAGCGTGCGGTGGCCGCCGAGATCGCGACGGCCACCCGCACCAATGACCGGACGGTGCAGCGGCAGATGAGCCAGGCGGTGGAGTTGCTGGACCGCTTCCCGTCGACGTTCAATGCTCTCGCGCACGGACAGATCAGCCTGGTGCACGCCCGTGTTATCCAGGATTCCGGGGCGGCGCTGGATGACCCTGCTGCCTTGGCCCGGTACGAGTCCGTGGTGGTCGCTTGTGCCGAACAGCAGGCGCCCGGCCGGGTGCGTCGCCTGGCTGTCCGGGAAGCCGAGAAAGCCCAGCCCGAACCTTTGACTTCCCGACACCAGCGGGCCGCGCTGGAACGCTGCGTCCGGGTCGCGCCCTTGCCCGATGGCATGGCCGAACTCGCTGCCGTCCTGCCCGCCGCGGTGGCCTACGGCATCCACGACCGCCTGACCCAGATGGCACGGGCCCACCTTGAAGCCACATCCTCAGCGCGCCCCGCAGCGTCGGGCCGGGGGCTTGATGGGAGCCGGAACACTGACCAGCTCCGCGCCGACCAGCTCCGCGCCGACCTTCTGTCGGACTTGCTGTTGTGCGGCGCTCCCACTGCGCACGGCACCCCGGACGGTCTCCTTGCAGCCATTACTGCCCGTGTGGATATCACCGTTCCGGTGCTGACTCTGATTGATAGCGAAGCCGCCCGCACCGCAGACAACGCAACCACAGAACAGGTCCCGGCCGAGCTGAACGGACGCCACCCCATCGACCCCGCCACTGCCGGAATCCTCGTCGGGCAGGCCACTGCGTGGAACAGGGTCCTGACGGATCCGTTCACCGGTGCCGTGCTGGCCGTGGACCGCTACCGGCCCAGCGAGGACCTCAAACGCCTCCTTGCGGCACGGGACACCAGGTGCCGTTTCCCCGGCTGCGGGATCAAAGCCCGCCACCTGGATCTGGACCACACGCACGACGCCGCCCTCGGCGGCGCCACGGAACCCGGAAACCTCGCCGGGCTTTGCCGGCGCCACCACATGCTCAAGCATCATTCACCGTGGAAGGTCCGGCAATCCGGAGCAGGGGTTCTGGAGTGGATCAGCCCCGCCGGCCGAAGCTACACGGATCACCCACCCACACCCGCGGCGCACATGACCGGCGCCGCCAACAAGCCGCCGCCATTTTGAGTTGCCACTTGGGCAGCTTGGCTATTGGAAAGTCCTAGCCGTTCGGGTATGCCGCGGTGATCGCTTTCTGCCGCAGGACGGCGAACTGCGCGTACATGTCGTGCATCAGATACAGGTCCCGGCGCCGCGTCCACGGCTGGCCGGACTGCGGGTCGTAGTCGCCGGGCATCCCGACGCCGGCCGGGGCGAAGGCGGTCATGCCGCGGTCGCGGGTGGTCTGGACGCAGCGCTTCACGTGGTCGCGGAAGCCGACCACGCCGGCGGTTCCCGAAGCTCCGCGGAGGGCGATCACCTGGGCGGCAACGCCGTCGGTGCTCAGGTAAGTGATGGTGCCGTCGGCGGCGATGACGGGCTCGATCGAGGTCACCTGGCCCATGCCGTATTTGCTGTCGAGGAAGCGTGCGATTTCCCACTGGGCAAAGACCGGAACGTCCTTCTGCTTGCGGATGGCCGCGATGGTGGCGGCGAGGGCTTCGTTGACCGGGCCGGGCTCGTAGAGGACCTTGGCGGGATCGCCGCCGCCGGCCGGAGCGCGGTTGCCGAAGGCGTAGGCCACGATGTAGTCGATGTTCTCCACCGAGGTCACCGGCGGGTCCCAGTTGAAGCCGATGTCCTGGACATGAGGTTCGACGACGGCGGCCGTCGCAGGGTCGTCCAGCTCGCGGCTGAGGGCGTCCAACATGAGGCGGGTGAGCTTCTGCTCCTGGGCTGTGTCTGCCGGGCTAGCTCCGGCGGCTCCGGCGGCGAGGAGGGGCAGCGAGGCGGCTGCCGTGGTGGCGGCAGCGGCGGTGAAGAATCGACGGCGGTCCATGGGGGAGCCTTTCGGTCGGGGGTTGGAGGTGCTCCGGAACCGTAACGACGGGGTCTGAACGCGGATTGAACGGTGGGTGGCTGGCCGGTTCGCTGCTACGGTTTTCTGGCGCCCGCGACACGGCGTGTCGGAGGGCTTCCGATTTCTCATCCGGGCCGCTTTCGTATAGGCTGATACGCGTTGCTTGAACGGCCGCGAACAGCGATAACGGTCAGGCAAGGCGGGCTGTAGCGCAGCTTGGTAGCGCACTTGACTGGGGGTCAAGGGGTCGCAGGTTCAAATCCTGTCAGCCCGACATCTAACCCTGGTGGAAGAGATTCCACCAGGGTTTTGTCGTGTTTTGGGCCATCCTCCCCGGTTTCTTTTGCGCCTACCGCATTCCGTCAGCCTTCAAATGGGCTTCTCGTAGCGGTGTGGGGAAATGTTCCACCGAGAGCCGGCGTATACGTTGAGGCCATGCGGAACGAGTATGACGTAGTTGTAGAGGTGCCGACGCTGAAGGGGGAGTACCACTCCGACCGGCTGGTCCGCGAACGCGGGTACGCAGTCAACCTGGATGGTGCCTGGTACTTCTTCTCGGCGCTTGAACCTGCCTATGCCTTTGGCCGTGCTGGCAGGATGTCGCTTCAAGTAGGTTCATGGACCATTGTTGATGCAGTTACGGAAGTGCGCTTCGATGGCCTCGAGCGCGGTGACGTCCGAACACTGTATTTGTTGAAGGACGCGAGTCTTCGCGACCATGATGCCGAGCGCGACCATGAGGTGTTGAGGCGCTTTGCTGATGGTGTACGTGCTAACAGCGCCCATTGGCACAAACCTTCTGCGGCTGCAGAGTGACCCACCCCCGTCTCCCACCGCAACAACCCGCCCCAAAGCAAGCACGCGCCGTAACCTTGTTCACATGCCTCGTTTCGCGCTCGATATCGACTCCGTGCCCCGTCCGGCCCGCGCGCAGGCGCTCCTGGATGCCGTGAACCAGCGGGTCGTCATTGCCGATGGCGCCATGGGCACCATGCTGCAGGGCCGGGAGCTCTCGCTCGAAAAAGACTTCCAGAACCTCGAGGGCTGCAACGAGATCCTGAACGACACTCGCCCGGACGTCATTGCGGACATCCACGACGCCTACTTCGCCGCCGGCATCGACGCCGTGGAGACCAACACCTTCGGTGCCAACTGGTCCAACCTCTCTGACTATGGCATCGACGACCGCATCGAAGAGCTCGCCCTCAAGGGCGCCAAGATCGCCCGGGAACGCGCCGAAGCGGCGGAAACCCAAGACGGCCGCATGCGCTGGGTCCTCGGCTCCATAGGCCCCGGCACCAAGCTCCCCAGCCTCGGCCACACCAGCTACGACCACCTCAAGCAGACTTTCGCCCTGCAGGCCGAGGGCCTCATCGACGGGGGCGCGGACGCCTTCCTCATCGAAACCAGCCAGGACCTCCTCCAAACCAAGGCCGCCGTCAACGGCTGCAAGCAGGCCATCGTCTCCCGCGGCATCCGCCTCCCGATCTTCGTCGAAGTAACGGTCGAGACCACCGGAACCATGCTCATGGGCTCCGAAATCGGTGCCGCACTCACCGCACTGGAACCCCTCGGCGTCGACGCCATCGGACTGAACTGCGCCACCGGCCCGGACGAGATGAGCGAGCACCTCCGCCACCTCTCCAAACAGTCCTCCGTCGCCATCGCCTGCATGCCCAACGCCGGCCTGCCCATTCTCGGCGCCAACGGCGCGCACTACCCGCTCACGCCCGCGGAACTCGCCACCGCGCACGAACAGTTCGTCCGCGAATTCGGCCTGGGCCTGGTGGGCGGCTGTTGCGGTACGACGCCGGAACACATGGCCGCCGTCGTCGAACGGCTCGCGCCCTTCCGGACGAAGAAGAAAAACAGCGGTCGCACGCCCACCGAACGCGAAGCCGGCGTCGCCTCCCTCTACCAGCACGTGAACTTCGACCAGGACGCTTCCTACCTCGCCATCGGTGAGCGCACCAACGCCAACGGCTCCAAGGCCTTCCGCCAGGCCATGCTCGAGGAGCGCTGGGATGACTGCGTGGACATCGCCCGCGAACAGATCCGCGTCGGCGCCCACCTGCTGGACGTCTGTATCGACTACGTGGGGCGCGACGGCGTGGCGGACATCAAGGAGGTCGTCTCGCGTTTCGCTTCGGCCTCCACCCTCCCGCTCGTCATCGACTCCACGGAACCGCCTGTCCTGCAGGCCGGGCTCGAACTCATCGGCGGCCGCCCGGTGGTCAACTCCGTCAACTATGAAGACGGCGACGGCCCGGACAGCCGCTTCGCAAAGATCATGCCGCTCGTGAAGGAACACGGCACCGCGGTCATCGCCCTCACCATCGACGAACAGGGCCAGGCCCGCACTACCGAAGGCAAGGTGGCCATCGCCTCCCGCCTGGTCGATTCCCTGGTGGGCGAATGGGGCATGCGCGTCGAAGACATCATCGTGGACGCGCTGACTTTCCCCATCGCCACCGGCCAGGAGGAAACCCGCCGGGACGGCATCGAAACCATCGAGGCCATCCGCCAGATCACCGCGAAGTACCCCGGCATCAACACCACGCTCGGTGTCTCCAACGTCTCCTTCGGCCTGAACCCGGCCGCGCGCATTGTGCTGAACTCCGTATTCCTGCACGAGGCAGTGCAGTCGGGGCTCACCAGCGGGATCATCGACGCCGCCAAGATCGTGCCGCTTGCCTCCCTGCCGGAGGAGCAGCGCAAGGTCGCCCTGGATCTCGTCTGGGACCGCCGCGAGTACGACGCCGACGGCAACGTCACCTACGACCCCCTCGCCATCATGCTGGACATGTTCGCCGGCGTTGACACTGCAGCGCTTAAGGACCAGCGCGCAGCGGAACTCGCGGCGCTGCCCACGGGCCAGCGCCTGGAACGCCGCATCATCGACGGCGAAGGCAAGGGCCTGGAAGAAGACCTCGACCTGGCGCTCGCCGAGGGGATGACCGCGCTCGGCATCATCAACGATCACCTGCTCGAAGGCATGAAAGTGGTCGGTGAGCGCTTCGGCGCCGGCGAGATGCAGTTGCCATTCGTGCTGCAGTCGGCCGAAGTGATGAAGTCGGCGGTCGCATTGCTCGAGCCTCACATGGAGAAGTCGGATTCCTCCGGCAAGGGCACCATGGTGATCGCCACCGTGCGCGGCGACGTGCATGACATCGGCAAGAACCTGGTGGACATCATCCTCACCAACAACGGCTACAAGGTGATCAACCTCGGCATCAAGCAACCGATCGCCGACATCATCGCCGCCGCGGAGGAGCACAACGCGGACGTGATCGGCATGTCCGGGCTGCTCGTGAAGTCCACCGTGGTGATGAAGGAGAACCTCGAGGAACTCCAGACCCGCGGGCTCGCGAAGAAATGGCCGGTCATCCTCGGCGGTGCCGCGCTCACCCGCGCCTACGTTGAAAGCGACCTCGCCGGACAGTTCGATGGCGAGGTCCGCTACGCGAAGGACGCCTTCGAGGGCCTCGCGCTCATGGAGCCGCTGGTGAAGATCGCCCGCGGCGCCAACCCCGCTGACGTCGGCCTCCCGCCGCTGAAGAAGCGGCACCACAAGAAGGGCGGGACGCTGACTCTGACCGAGCCGGAGGCGATGCCAGGCCGTTCCGACGTCGCCGCCGACAATCACGTGCCCGCGCCGCCGTTCTGGGGCACGCGCATCGTCCGCGGCGTGGCGCTCGCCGACTACGCGGCATTCCTCGACGAACGTGCCACCTTCATGGGGCAATGGGGTCTCAAACCCGGCCGCGGTGACGACGGCGCCTCGTACGAGGAACTGGTGGAACGCGAAGGCCGGCCGCGCCTGCGGTACTGGCTGGACCGCATCCTCGGCGAGGGAATGCTCGACGCATCCGTCGCCTACGGCTATTTCCCGGTCGTCTCCGAAGGGGAACAGGTGGTGGTGCTGCACCATGGCGAGGACCGCGACGGCGTCCTCGGCACCGCGGGCCTGCTCGCCCCCGACGGCGGCTCAGGCGGCCCGATCGGCACCGACCGCTTGCGCTTCGATTTCCCGCGCCAGCGCCGCGACCGGCACCTGTGCCTCGCCGACTTCGTCCGCTCGCGCGAATCGGGACAGGTAGACGTCCTGCCGGTCCAGCTGGTCACCGCAGGCAACAAGATCGATGAGGTAACCGCGGAGCTGTTCAAGGGCAACCACTACCGCGACTACTACGAGCTCAACGGCCTGGTCATGCAGCTCACGGAGGCGCTCGCGGAATTCTGGCACGCCCGGGTCCGCGAGGAGCTGGGCTTCGCGGCCGAGGAACCGAAGGACAAAGCAGGCCTGTTCAAGCTCGATTACCGCGGTGCCCGGTTCTCGCTCGGATACCCCGCGTGCCCGGACATGGAGGACCGCCGCAAGGTAGTGGAACTGCTGCATCCCGAGCGGATGGGAGTGGTCCTCAGCGATGAGCTGATGCTGCACCCCGAGCAGTCCACCGACGCGTTCGTGTTCCACCACCCGGAGGCGAAGTACTTCAAGGTGTGAGCTGGGCCTGGGACTACCGGTAGTTTGAGCAATAGCTTTTGGCTGAATAGCTGAAGCCCACAGAAGGGTTTTGAGACGATCTGAAATGGAGCGTTTAGGGTGCCTTCACCGGGCAGTGTTGCGGGCGGGTGCTATGGGAATCAGCCGAGGGTCCGGGGACAGCCTCCTCGAAGAAAGCTAAGGCAGTGGCGAGCTGACGCGGTAGGGGACCGGCTTACGGGCGGGTTCGCCGGTGGACTACAGATGCGAGGATTTCGAGGGCGCCCTCAAGTGCCGATCGTGGAGACCAGCACGCCGCCCTCGGCCGGCAGCACCCTCCAGACGCTGCCTTTGCCCTCGACCCGGAGCCCGCCATCGCCCACGATCAGGGCCGTGCGCTCGTCGATGCCGAGCCCGCCCGCGACCAGCCCGGACTCGACGGCGGCGACCAGTCGGGACAGCATGCCGCGCTCGGCCACGTGCACCTCGATGGCCACGTCGACGAGGCCGATGCCGGCCTCGATCTCCAGCTCGTCGCCTGCTTCGCCGGGGTCCTCAGGTGAGACGGCCACGCCGCCAATGCGCGAGCCGCTTCCGAGCGAGCCCTCCGCCGCGATCATCGCGCCGGCCGAGACGCCGAGATAGGGCACACCACCGGCGACCAACCGGCGCAACTCTCCGAACACCGGCTCGAGCCCGGCGCGCACGTCCTCGACGAAGCCGCCCCCCACCGCGATACCGTCGACGTCGGCGATCGCGCCGAGCCCGATCGGCTCGCCGGGCCGCCCCGCGGTCAGGTGCAACTCGATTGCGGGTCCCGTTCCGGCCTCGGCCAGGAGCTCGCCAAGCGCCGCCGCCTTCTCCTCGGCCTCGGGGTGCAGTGAGATCACGGCGACGCGCGGCCGCGCGCGGCCCGCGTGGCCCGCTCGCAGCGCCGCTTCGGCGACGAACGGCGCGTAGAGCGGGGCGTCCGCACCCGTGGTCGCGCCGCCGCCGATGAGGTGCACGCTCACGCGGCATCATCCCCAGCTGCGACGGCAAGCGATGGTGCCGCATCGCCGAACTGGTCCCAAGTGAGGATCTCGCGGCGGATCCCGTCGACGCCGGTGCCCGCGTCGTTCGCATCGAAAGTCATCCGAAGAGCCTACCCGGGTTGGAGTCTAGGCATAGACCAGGAACAGATCCGGGTCGCAGAGTACCACCCCGGGATTGAGGTTCGCTGCCCTTAGGGACAGCCGCGATAAGCAGTTGCAGTCGGCGAGGGACCCGCGATGTCCGCAGGCTCCTAGCTTTGTAGCCCCTCCCTGGCTTGAGTGGAGACGGGTTTTACCCGCCGCAGCGCGGCGAGAATGGCCCGCCCCACCACGCTGACTCCGATGATCGTGGTGACCGCACGCAGGGTGTCCCACCCCGCGGTCGAGGTCAGGAGCGAGTAGAGCAGGAAGCTGCTGAGGTTGGTGCCCAGCGGCGCACCGGGCACGTAGGAGATGCCGGTGCCGGCGCCGACAGCGAAGGGCCAGAACCACAGATTGGTGAGCAGTCCGAACACATAGGACGACACGATGCCGTAGACGCACAGCATCCACAGTTCGGCCCTCCCTCGCACCCGGCGGGGGAGCAGGCCGGCCCCGGCCCCAACCCACGCGCAGGCGAAAATCTGGAACGGCGACCACGGCCCGATGCCGCCCCACAAGGCGCTCGAGAGCGCGATGGTGGCGGCGCCCAGGAGCAGGCCGAAACGGGCGCCGAACGCGCGGCCGGCCAGGATCAGCAGGATGAAGACCGCCTCCACGCCCCCGACGCCGGTGCTCGCCACCCGCACCACGGAGCCGACGGCGGCCAGCACGCCGAGCAACGCGACCGTGTGTGCGGAGCGCACCGAGCCGTCCAGGGACACCGCGATGGTGACCGCTGCGAGGGGCGCGACGGCCAGCGCCGCGTAGGGGACGGCCGCGGCGGCATCCTCTGGAAGGGCGGCAGCGAGCAGCGGCCAGCAGAAGGAAGCGAGCGCAAGCAGGTTCGCGGCCGCGAGGACCGTGAGCTCGGCAGCCCGGGGCATCCGGATGTGGCGGGACTTCTGCGCAGCCTCTGTGTCTGAAAGTTCGTCGACGGCCCATGGTCGCGGGGTGGCACTTGCTCGGGCCGCAGCCGCCGGGCGGACGGACGGTTCGGACATGTCGGAAGCCGCCGGGGCGGCTTCCGTCACGGGCGAGGGGGCGACGCCGTCGCGCATGGGAAGGATCCGGGCGCCGAGGCCGTGCGCGAAGTCGCGGTCGTGGGTGGCGATCAGGACCGCCGCACCGTCGTCCGCTGCCGCCCGCAACGCCGCCGAGACAGCCGCGCGCGCCGCAGGATCGAGCCCGCGCGTCGGCTCATCGATGAGCAGCACGTCCGGGTTGTTGGTGGTCTGCAGTGCGATGGCAAGGATCCGGCGCTCGCCCGCCGAAAGGTCCCGGGGATGCTCGCGGCCCATGGGAATCGCGGCGTCTCCGCGCAGGCGCACCAGGCGTGCGGCCGCGCCGCCAAGAGCCACTGCCGCTCCGCCCTTTCGCTGCACCCGCCGGTCCGCCGCACGCAGCTCGGCCGCCACGGTGTCCCTCGTGAAAAGGTCGTCGGAGGCGTCCGGCACCAACGCGGTGCGGGCGGCGGCGACCCGGCCGCCGTCGCGGGTGCCCTCGCCGAGGGCCAAGGCCACGAGCAGGGACGACTTCCCGGCGCCGTTCGGCCCCACCAGCGCCACGACTTCACCGCGGTGCAGGGTCAGGGAAGCGTCGCGCACCAAAGGCTTGCCTGCGCGGTGCACCGCAAGCTGTGTCGCGGTCAGCACGGGCAGATCCTGAGCCGACTGCACGGACGACGGGCGGTCAGGGACCGGCGCCGCGGGTGAGGGCGCGTCCCTGGGCACCAGCGCGCCGTCGTCGATGGTCCACCACGCGTCGGCGACCGGGACCAGCGCTCCGGCACGGTGCTCCGCCACAATGACGCAGACACCCGCCTCGCGGGCGAGGGTGTTGAGCACGGCGATCACGCGTCCGCGGGCCGCGGTGTCGAGGTCAGCCAGCGGCTCGTCGACCAGGAGCAGGAGCGGATGCTCGACGACGGCGGCGGCGATGGCCACGAGCGTCGCCTCGCCCGCCGAGAGGGTGCTGAGGTTCCGGTCCAGCAGCGCCGACACTCCGATGCGCTCGGCGACTTCCAGCACCCGGGCCTTGGCGTCGCCGGAAGCCACGCCGCGAAGTTCGAGCGCGAGGCCGATTTCGTCGCGGACCCTGGCGGTGGCGAAGGCGGCGCGCGGGTTCTGCAGGACGACGCCGATCAGGCGGGCGGTGTCACGCGGTGGCGTGGCGGCACGGTCCGTCCCGCCGATGCGAACCGTCCCGGCGATGTCCCCGCCGTCGACATGGGAGAGGAGGCCTGCCAGCCCCCGCAGGATCGTTGACTTGCCGGAGCCGGTGGGCCCGGTGATGACGTTGACCGAGCCGGGCGGGGGCGCGAGGTCTGCGATGCGCACCCGTGCGTCGGCGATGCGGAACTCGGCGTTCCGGACAAGAAGAGGGGGGCCGTTGCCCAAGCCGGGCCGGTGTGCTGCCCGGCTCCCGAAGCCGCGCAGCTCCAGGGCCGCGGCGACCCTGCCTGCGTGTTCGAGGGTGCGCTCGAGCACGGGAACCAGCGCGCGGGGTCCGAAGCGTTCGCCCCGCAAGCGAAAAGCCAGCCGCACGGAGCCCACGGCCTCGGAAAGCGCCGGGAGCGCAGCCCAGGCCACCACAAGCATCCGGGCCAGGCCCTGCAAGGGGCCGCCACGGGCCAGGAGCACGAAGCCGCGGGCCACGTCCACCACGGAGTTGAGCAGGCCGAAGCCGAGGATGATGCCCGCAATCGGCAGGGCGGACAGCAGCGCCTCCCACAGGCCTTGTGCCGTTACCGGGCCGAGGACGACCACATGGGCGTACGGGGCAGGCAACTGGATCGCCGGCATGTTGAGCAATACCGTCTCGCCGGTGCTTGCCCCGTTGAAAAGGATGCGGTAGATGACCCGCGCCGCGATGAATACGACGGCGAGTGCCGCCCCTGCGCGTAACGGCGCGGGTCGAAAGGTCACGCCGTGGGTGCGGCCGGTGAGCCGTCAACCACGAAAAGCAGTTCCAGGCTCTGGCCCGGGCTGACCTTCAGGGTGGCGAGGCCTTCCTGGGCGTAGCCCCACGGACCGGAAGCCGGCTTGACCCAGAGGGACCAGTAGGCGAACGCGGCCGGCATCTTCTTGCATTCTTCCCGGTACGTGCCGCCCTTGTGGGCGATGTCGGCGTTAGCGGCGGGAACACCGTTCACGCGGCACACCACGTCCTTGGGATATGCCTCGGTGCCTTCGGTTTTCACCTTTGCCTCGTTGAGCACCTTCGAGGCGAGCGTGGGCCCGTCCACGGACACGCAGACGGGAGCCACTTCCGTGGAAGCGTCCTTCAAGGCGCTCGAATCGACGATCACCTTCACGCCGGCGCAGGGCTCCGAGGCGGCGGCGGATGAAGAGGTGGTCGAGGACGCCGTCGAGGACACGGGAGCGGAGCTGGCGGAAGGGCCGGCGGCCGGCGTGGAACAGGCGGCGAGGGAAAGCAGGAGACCTGCGGCGGCGAGGGAGCTCGCGGCGGCGGTACGGAACTTAGTCAAAGTCACGTGTCAAGGGTAGGACGTTGTCTGTCCGGTACCGGAGCCGTGGCGTTGTGTGACGGTATGTAGCAAAGGTCCCGGACACCTCAATGGCGTCCGGGACCTACGCACCTGGCAAACGAGGCAGCTACCCCAGCTTCGCCACCGCCGCAGCCGCGAAGGAGTGGTCCTGCTCCGGGGCGCCGCCGCCCACGCCGATCGCGCCCACCAGCCGGCCGTCGCGGTGCACGGGGACGCCCCCGGCGATGAACAGCAGCGGGCGGTCCAGGGCGGTGGCGAGGGTGTGGAAGGGGCCGTCGGGCTTCACCGCATCCACGACGTCGGCCGTCGCGGCGTTGAGCTGCACGGCCGTGTAGGCCTTGCGGGTGCTCGTCTCGCCCGAGATCAGCAGCGCCTCCTCGTCCCGGCGGAACGCCAGGAGGTGCCCGCCGGCGTCGAGCACGCTGATGCTGACGTTGACCCCTTCGGCCGCGGCAGCCTCGCGGGCCGTGGTGACGAGCAGTTCAGCGTCCGTTGCGGTCAGGTGGTGTGTGGCCATGATGTTTTCTCCTTGGATGGATAGGGTTGTGGGAAATCAGTGGACGGCGACGGCGGACTCGTCGACAGCGGCCGCCTGGGCTTCCGAAGGGCGTGCGCCCTTGGCGGTAGCCATTGTGATCACCATGACGACGAGTGCCGCGGCGGTGATGACGGTGCCGATCCAGATGGGCGAGGTGTAGCCGAGGCCCGCTGCGATGCCGAGGCCGCCGGTCCAGGCACCCAGGGCGTTGCCCACGTTGAAGGCGCCGATGTTGGCGCCCGAGGCGAGGGTGGGAGCCTGGCCCGCGTAGATCATGATGCGGCTCTGGAGGCCCGGGACCGTGCCGAAGCCGAAGCCGCCCATGAGGAACAGGGCAACGATGGTGGCCGGCTGCGATCCTGCGAACAGGCCGAACAATCCGAGTACAACAATCAGCGCGGCGATGAAGAAGACCAGGGTTCCGTCAATGGAGCGGTCGGCGAGGCGTCCGCCCAGCCAGTTTCCGACCACCAGGCCGGCGCCGAAGAGCACCAGCAGCCACGGCACGGAGCTGGACGCGAAGCCGCTGACCTCCGTGAGGGTGTAGGCGATGTAGGTGAAAGCGCCGAACATGCCGCCGTAGGCGAGGACCGTCACGAGCAGGGAGAGCCACACCTGGCCGGAACGGAAGGCACGGAGTTCATTGCGCAGGCTGATGTGCCCGCCGGACTGGCGCAGCACGGGAACGAGGACCGCGATGCCGATGAAGGCCAGGACGCCGATGACGGAGATGGCCCAAAAGGTGGCGCGCCAGCCGAACTGCTGGCCGAGGAAGGTGCCGAAAGGAACGCCGAGCACGTTCGCGGCAGTGAGGCCGGTGAACATGATGGCGATGGCGCCAGCCTTCTTGGCGGGGGCCACCAGGCTGGCCGCAACCACGGAGCCGATGCCGAAGAAGGCGCCGTGGCAGAGGGCGGCGATGATGCGGCCGGTCATAGCCACGCTGTAGTCGCCGGCCAGCGCGGTCAGCGCGTTGCCTACGATGAAGAGCACGATCAGGCTCAGTAGCACGGCCTTGCGGGGGAGCCGGGTGGTCGCAGCGGTCAGCAGCAGGGCGCCGACGACGACGCTCAGGGCGTATCCGGAAATCAGCCATCCGGCCGCGGCCTCGGTCACCGCGAAGTCCGCGGCCACCTCGGGCAGCAGGCCCATGATGACGAATTCCGTAAGGCCGATGCCGAACGCGCCGATGGCGAGTGCGAGTAGGCCGAGAGGCATGAGGGGTCTCCTGTTACACTTGAAAAGTAGTTGCAGGCGCTGGTTATTTCGCCGATGAAATCAATATTTGCACACGCAAATAACAAGCGCAAGCAACTACTTTGTGAAGTGCGTCCCCGGACCCCAAGTATTCTTGGACGGTGAGTGAATCCCTGCCGCCGTGCCCCGAATGTTCCAGTGAATACGCCTACGAGATGGGCGCGCTGCTCGTCTGCCCCGAATGTGGGCACGAGTGGGAACCCGCGGCAGACGGCGAAGATTCAGCGGAGCGGCTCATCAAGGACGCGGTCGGCAATGTCCTCAACGACGGCGACACCGTCACGATCATCAAGGACCTGAAGGTCAAGGGCAGTTCCGCGCCCATCAAGGTTGGCACCAAGGTCCGCAACATCCGTCTCGTGGACGGCTTCGGCGACCACGACATCGACTGCAAGGTGGACGGCTTCGGTCCGATGCAGCTCAAGTCGAGTGTTGTGAAGAAGGCCTGAGCTACACAGCCTGCAGGGCGCCCAGCGCCCGTACCAGCGGCTCGAGTTCCGGCACCGCCTCGGCCTCTTCGAGGGCCTTTTCCAGGGCCCCGTCATGCACCGGGCGCGCGGCCAGCAGCAGCTTCTGCCCGGCGTCGGTCAGTTCGGTGTAGATCCCGCGGCGGTCGTCCGCGCAGAGAATGCGGGTGAGCAGGGCGCGGTCTTCGAGGCGGTTGACCAGGCGTGTGGTGGCGCTGCTGGACAGTGCGGTGGCCCGCGCCAGCTGCTGCATGCGCATATGCCAGCCGTCCTGCCGGCTCAGCGCGTCGAGGACGGTGTACTCCACCACCGAAAGGCCGGCGGCCGACTGCAGCGCCTTCTCCAGTGCCGTTTCGATGGTCCCGTGCAGCGCGGCAAGCGTCCGCCAGCCCTGTGCGCGGACTTCGACGGCGTCGTCCTTGATGCCCATGTTCCCGTAACTCCTGCCGATTGTGCGCGCCACCATATATGCAGCGCATGCAACTAATATTCTACGGCCAGGCGGTTCACACATCCAGCCCGGGCAAAGGGGTGGCCTATGGCCGGTCCGGTTTTCCGTCAGGACCGTCCGCCACGCGAGGAGCCGGGTCGTCCGTGCCGACGGAGCCCGACGGCGGCTGGCTGGGTGCGGCGCGCCCGGTGTCCTTTTCTGCCTGGAGCCGGTCCCTCTCGGCCAGCTTGAGCGCCTTCATTTTCTTTCCGCGGCTGCGCCACAGTTGGATCAGGACCACCAGTGCCACCGCCGCGACGAAGCCGGCGATTGCCGCGACGAGGGAGGCCGTGCGGAATCCGGGGGCATCGACGTCGAGCACGCGTTCCCCGGCGTGCGCGCCGTTGCTGGTGCCGAGGGCAATGGAGAGGGTCAGCAGGTTCGGGGTCGATATCGCCACGCCAAGCACCACGAGCGCGATCTTGAAGGGCCAGGTGACCTTCCTGTTCAGGCCGATCAATGCCACCAAGGCGGCGGCGAAGGTGAAGACGAAGCCGTAGAACATGCCGGCCAGGATCCCTGCGGAAATGCTGCCGTTGACCTGTTGGCCGATGGTCTGGGACCACCAGCGGGGGAGGAAAGCGGCGAGGGCGAAGTAGGAGATGACGGCGAAGACCAGCGCGACAAGGATCAGGATGATCTTTGCGCCCCAGTTGCTCTTTTTCTTAGGGGGTACTGGTGCTTGTTCAGTCATGGCACCCATCATGGCAGAACCCCATGGCGGGTCGGAGTCAGTCCTCGGCCGGTTCCTTCTCCGCACCGCCGCGTGCCGCGGGCCGTTTGAGGATCTCTCCGCCGCTCTGGCAGCCGGGACAGTATTGGAAGGACGTACCCACGTACGCGAGTTCCTGGACGGTGCTGCCGCAGACGGGGCAGCTTTCACCCGTGCGTCCGTGGACCGCCATCGACGCCTTCTTGGCGGCCTTCAGTTTGTCCGGCGCCAGCCCGTTCAATGCTTCCGTGGCGTCACCGAGCAGTGTGCGCATCGCACCATAGAGCCTGCCGAGCTCTTCGTGGTCCAGGGATGCGCCTGCGGCTAGCGGCGACAGCTTGGCGGCATGCAGGATTTCGTCGCTGTAGCCGTTGCCGATGCCGGCGATCCGTTTCTGGTCCCTGATGATGTCCTTGATCCGCTGCCGCGAGGTGAAGAAACGGGAGAACTCCTCGAGGGTGAACTCCGGGTCGAGGGCTTCCGGCCCGAGTTCGGCGACGCCGGGTACGTCCTCCGGGTCATGCACGATGAAGACGGCCAGGCCTTTCCACCTGCCCGCGTCCGTCAGGTCCACCCCGTAGTCCGTGCCGTGGTTGCTGAAGCCGAAATGGGCGGAAATGTACCCGGGAGCGGTCTTGCTCCCGGGCTCCGGCTCCGGAGCGTCCTCGATCTCGGGAAGCTTTCCGGACAAACGCAGCCAGCCGGCCTTGGCGAAGCTGACCACGATGCTCAACGCGCCGCCTTCGTCCGCGTATTCGGCCGAATCGGTGGCCGCGGACGTCTGGAACACCAGGAACTTGCCGCGCCGGTGCACGCGTCTAACGGACCGCCCCACCAGCTTGTCCGGGTCGATTCCCTTGCTCTTCAAGGCAAAGACCGTGGGGAACTGGAGGCCGACCACCGTTGCGCCGGCAAGGCGCTCATCGAGATAGGCGGTCACGGCAGAGAGTTCTGGAAGTTCAGGCATGGCGATGCTCCTCCGAAGGAACCTTCCGGCAGTGCGGATCCTCTTGCGCCCAATCATCCCAGAGACCCATGGGGAGCCGGGAGGAATGTGCCTATACTTTCAGCGGCGGCTGGAAGTCTGCTCCGCCGTCGTGGTCCTCAACGTCCTGATGAAAGGCGACCCATGAGCAACATTCCTGCCGATCTCTCCTACACCGCCGAGCACGAATGGGTGGCTGCCCCCAACGCCGAAGGGATCGTCCGCATCGGCATCACCGACTTCGCGCAGGATGCCCTGGGTGACGTTGTCTACGTCCAGATGCCGGAACCCGGCACCACCATCACCGGTAACGAGGTCGTTGGCGAGGTGGAATCCACCAAGAGCGTCAGCGACATCTACGCCCCGGTGAGCGGCGAAGTCATCGCCCGCAACGACGCTCTGGACAGCGATCCGGCCCTGATCAACTCCGATCCCTACGGTGACGGCTGGCTCCTGGAGATCAAGCTGGCAGAAGCCGACGCTGTTGAGTCGCTGCTCAGTGCATCCGAGTACGAACAGCAGGTAGGCTAAAACCATCTGGTCCGACACGCCGGTTCCCCCGCAAGGGAGAACCGGCGGGGCCAGCAACCCGTTTGGCCCGGCGGAACCGGGCAGAAGCGAACCGGCGTCTGTGGGAGACGCCGGCGGATGAGGAGGATTTCCATGGTTGGCGGCGAACAGAACCCGGTCCCGGGCCGGTCCGAAGGACTGGATCAGCCGACGTCGGAGACCACCTCGATCCAGCTCACCCCCATCAGCAGCGAACCGGGCATCACTCCGAGGCTGCTTGCCGAAGAGCGCGCTGCCGTGGACGCATTGCCCCCGGGATCCGCGCTCCTGATCGCGCACAGCGGTCCGAACGCCGGCGCCCGGTTCCTTCTGGACTCGGACAGCACGACGGCGGGCCGTCACCCGGATGCCGACATCTTCCTCGACGACGTCACGGTCTCGCGCAAGCACGTCGAATTCCACCGCACCCCCGGCGGTTTCGAAGTGGTGGACACCGGCAGCCTCAACGGCACGTACGTCAATCACGACCGCGTGGACAGCGTGCAGCTGAAGAACGGCAGCGAAGTCCAGATCGGCAAGTTCCGACTCACCTTCTACCTGAGCCCTGCACGCGCTGCAGGCCGGGCCTGAATCCGGAGTACCTGCTTGTGGCAATTGCCCAGCCGGAACGGCGTGGACCCCAGGTCCTGAACATCGGCGAGGTCCTCGCCCAGCTGAGCGACGACTTTCCCGCGATGACGGCGTCCAAGATCCGTTTCCTTGAAGAAAAGGGGCTGATCAACCCGAAGCGGACCCCCGCCGGGTACCGCCAGTACGCGGAAAGCGATGTGGAGCGCCTTCGCTTCGTCTTGGCGCTGCAACGCGACCAGTACCTGCCGCTGAAGGTCATCAAGGACTACCTCGACGCGATCGACCGCGGCGAACGGCCGGAGAACCTTCCGCCGGGGGTGACGGTTTCCCCGCGGATCGTCTCGGACGAGCTCGCGGCAGAACTCCACGGACGCGCCCGGGCGCTCAGTGAGGAACAGCTCCGCACCGAATCCGGCGCCAGCGTCCCGCTCCTTCAGTCGCTGCTGAGCTTCGGGCTGATCAGCCATGTCAACGGGAAGTTCGACGAGCACTCCCTGCAGGTGGCGCGCGCCTGCGTGCAGCTTGAAAGCCATGGCCTGGAGCCGCGGCACCTGCGCCCGTTCCAGGCTGCCGCCGAGCGCGAGTTCGGACTGGTGGAACGCGCAGTGGCGCCGCTGATGTCCCGCAAGGACGCGGCCTCGCAGTCACGGGCAGCGGAAGCGGCCCGGGAAATCAGTGAACTTTGCCTCACCCTGCACCGGGCCCTGGTGCAGGACCGGATCTCGCGCATGGAATCCTGATGATTGAAGTCGAGATTGTCGGAGTAAGGATCGAGCTCCCTTCCAACCAGCCGCTGGTCCTCCTCAAGGAGATCCAGGGGGAGCGGCACGTGCCCATCTGGATTGGTACCCCCGAGGCCAGCGCCATCGCCTTGGCACAGCAGGGCGTCGTCCCGCCGCGGCCCATGACGCATGACCTCCTCGTGGATGTCGTCGAGGCCCTCGGGCATGCGATCGTCAGCGTGAACATCGTTGCCGTGGAGGACAACATCTTCTACGGGCAGCTCCAGTTCGACGACGGCACCACTGTCAGTTCGCGGGCCTCGGACGCCCTCGCCCTCGCCCTCCGTGCGAAATGCCGCATCTGGTGTGCCGACGCCGTCATGGAAGAAGCCGGGGTCCGGATCACCGAACACGACGAAGGGGAAGAGGCAGAACCCGGCCCCAGCGTGGATGAGGAGCGCGAAATGCGCCGTTTCCGGGAGTTCCTCGACGATGTGGAACCCGAGGACTTCGAAGGCTGACGGCTTCTTAACGTTAAAGCCGAAGGTGAAAGTTTCGACACGGAGCGAAAATGCCCCAAGCGTCTTTGACCTCGGGCCTCTACACGCCTAACGTCGGAGGTATCAAGTTCCCGTTGCATGCACGGCAGGCGTAGCTCACACTGGAGAGTGCGGACGCGTTTGAAATTACACGATTGACGTTCCATTCGTGTGCTGTGGATGCGCCATCCCCAGGGGAACTTCGGACAAGGAGGGTCACGTGAGTCCCAAAGGCGAAGCAGGCGAGCTGAAGCAGGCCTCGAATGGTGTTGCTGCGCCCGCTAGCGGTGCCCAGGGTCTTCTTTTCACCGAGGACCTGCCGGTCCTCGACGAAGACGCCGGCTATCGTGGCCCCACCGCGTGCAAGGCTGCGGGTATCACCTACCGCCAGCTCGACTACTGGGCGCGCACAGGCCTGGTCGAGCCCGCCGTGCGCGGCGCCGCCGGCTCAGGTTCGCAGCGGCTCTATGGTTTCCGCGACATCCTGGTCCTGAAGGTCGTCAAGCGCCTCCTGGATACCGGCGTATCCCTCCAGCAGATCCGTACCGCCGTCGAACACCTGCGTGAGCGCGGCGTCGAGGACCTGGCACAGATCACCCTGATGAGCGACGGCGCAAGTGTCTACGAATGTACCTCCGCCGACGAAGTGATCGACCTCGTCCAGGGCGGACAGGGCGTCTTCGGTATCGCCGTCGGACGCGTGTGGCGCGAAGTGGAAGGCAGTCTCGCCCAGCTCCCCAGCGAACACGCCGCGGAGCAGACCTTCCCGGACGATGAACTCAGCAAGCGGCGCTCGGCCCGCCGCACCGGCTAGCCCGGAGTAACAGCAGACAACAGGAAAGCCGCCTTCCACTGGAGGGCGGCTTTCCTGGTCTGTGCGTTCGGTCTGTGGCGTTTCAGCGGCGGCGTTCGCGCAGGCCGTTCGACGGTGACTGGCCGTTCGAGGCCAGCAGGTTCTCCAGCAGCGCGTCAAAGAGCTTCGCGGTGCCCTTGGCGGAATCGCCGGGCCAGTGGTGCACGGCATGCGCGGCGCCCTGGATCTGCTGCCAGTTCGCCTGCTCGGGGATGTGCGGGGACAGGAGGAGCTCGCCGAACATCGATTCCATCTCGGCGAGGCGGAAGCCGTGCTCCGAAGATCCGCTGCGCACCCGGTTGGCCACGATGCCCGCCGGTGCCAGTTGCGGGGCGAACTCCTTGCGGAAGAGCTGGATGGCACGCATGGTCCGTTCGGTGCCGGCCACGGAGAAGAGGCCTGGCTCTGCCACCAGGACCACGCGGTTGCTGGCGTTCCACGCCATGCGGGTAAGCCCGTTCAGCGATGGCGGGCAGTCCACCAGGACGAGTTCGTAGGAACCGGCGCCGGCGAGCACTGCCGAAAGGCGGCGGAGGTCGCGGCGGCCGAGGTCGGGGCGGTCGTAGATGCCAGTGAATGCGGAGCCGACGGCGACATCCAGGACGGCGTGGCCGTTTCCGGCGGCGGCGGAGCCTGCGCCGTCCGGGATCTGGCTGATCCAGCCGCTCGCCGCAACGTTCTCGCCCAGGCGGGCCTTGCGGGGGTTTTTGAGCATACGTCCGATGTCGAGCTGCTCGGCGGGCTGGACGCCCAGTGCGGTGGTTGCGTCCGCGTGCGGATCGAGGTCCACGACAAGGGTGGGAATGCCGGCAGCCAGCGCCGCCGATGCCAGTCCCGTCGTCACGGATGTCTTGCCCACGCCACCCTTGAGGCTGCTGATGCTGACTACTTGCACTTGAAAACCCAAAACCTAACGCCGGTTGCCGTGTAGCTGTGGAGAGTGTTCCGGCCCGGCCGGAACAGGGGCCTGGCTCACGCCCCAGAACATTCTATGTTGACCGGCGGGGGATTCACGGTTTCACCGTTCCGGGCGCCGGCCGTGGCCCGTTCATTAGCACGTTGGAGCGTCTTGCCGGCGAAGGTGAACTTCACGTGACGGCGGTCATTGTGACGGTCGACACAAAGATTTGTGTTTATCCGGGCCGTTCTTACACACTGTGACCACCGACCGGTTACACCCGCAATGATGCAGGAGAAGTATGTTTTCCAAAATTCTGGTGGCCAATCGCGGCGAAATCGCGATCCGTGCCTTTCGCGCAGGCTATGAGCTGGGCGCCAAGACTGTAGCGGTTTTCCCCCATGAGGATCGCAACTCGATCCACCGGCAGAAAGCCGACGAGGCCTACCTTATTGGTGAAGAGGGCCATCCGGTCCGTGCTTACCTGGACGTTGCAGAGGTCGTCAGGGTTGCCAAGGAAGCCGGTGCAGACGCGATCTACCCCGGCTACGGCTTCCTTTCGGAGAACCCGGACCTCGCCCGCGCCGCCAAGGCCGAGGGCATCACCTTCGTCGGCCCGCCCGCCGAAGTCCTGGAGCTCGCGGGCAACAAGGTGGCCGCCCTCGAAGCCGCCCGCAAGGCCGGTGTTCCGGTCCTCAAGTCCAGCGCCCCGTCCCGCGACATCGATGAACTGATCGCCGCCGCGGACGAGATCGGCTTCCCGATCTTCGCCAAGGCCGTTGCCGGTGGCGGCGGACGCGGCATGCGCCGCGTGGACACCCGCGAAGCCCTGCCCGAGGCCCTGCAGTCCGCCATGCGCGAGGCTGACGCCGCCTTCGGCGACCCCACGATGTTCCTGGAACAGGCCGTGCTGCGCCCGCGCCACATCGAAGTCCAGATCCTCGCGGACGGCCAGGGCAACGTCATGCACCTGTTCGAACGTGACTGTTCGCTGCAGCGCCGCCACCAGAAAGTCATCGAGATCGCGCCCGCCCCGCAGTTGGATGAATCCATCCGCCAGGCGCTCTACCGTGACGCCGTCGCCTTCGCCAAGGCGCTCAACTACGTCAACGCGGGCACCGTCGAGTTCCTCGTCGACACTGTCGGTGAGCGCGCCGGCCAGCACGTCTTCATCGAGATGAACCCGCGCATCCAGGTGGAGCACACGGTCACCGAGGAAATCACGGACGTGGACCTCGTCCAGGCCCAGATGCGCATCGCCGCCGGGGAGACCCTCGCGGACCTCGGCCTCAGCCAGGAGACCGTCTCCATCAAGGGTGCCGCGCTGCAGTGCCGCATCACCACGGAGGACCCGGCCAACGGCTTCCGTCCCGACGTCGGAAAGATCACCGGTTACCGTTCCGCCGGCGGCGCCGGTGTACGGCTCGACGGCGGCACCGTGTACTCGGGTGCCGAGATCAGCCCGCACTTCGACTCCATGCTGGTGAAGCTCACCTGCCGCGGCCGCGATTACCCTGCCGCGGTTGCCCGTGCCCGCCGTGCCCTGGCAGAGTTCCGCATCCGTGGCGTGTCGACCAACATCCCCTTCCTGCAGGCCGTCCTGGACGACCCGGACTTCGTTGCCGGAAACGTCGCCACGTCCTTCATCGATGAGCGTCCCGAGCTGCTTAAGTCGCGCAGTTCCGCAGACCGCGGCACCAAGCTGCTGACCTGGCTGGCCGAGGTCACCGTCAACAAGCCCAACGGCGAGCTCAAAGTCCATTCGGATCCCGCCGCGAAGCTGCCCTCCGTCGCAGGCAAGGCCATCCCGTCCGGCTCCCGCCAGAAGCTGCTGGAACTCGGACCGGAAGGCTTCGCCAAGGCACTCCGCGAACAGACCGCCGTCGCAGTCACGGACACCACCTTCCGCGACGCCCACCAGTCCCTGCTGGCCACCCGCGTCCGCACCCGCGACCTCGTGGCGGCCGCTCCCGCGGTGGCCGCCCTGACGCCGCAGCTGCTCTCCGTTGAGGCCTGGGGCGGCGCCACCTACGACGTCGCGCTGCGCTTCCTCGGTGAAGACCCGTGGGACCGCCTTGCCGCGCTGCGCAAGGCCCTGCCCAACGTCTGCCTCCAGATGCTGCTCCGCGGCCGCAACACGGTGGGCTACACCCCGTACCCGGAGGAAGTCACCGAGGCCTTCGTCAACGAGGCTGCAGCTACCGGCATCGATATCTTCCGCATCTTCGACGCCCTGAACGACGTCAACCAGATGGCCCCGGCCATCCGCGCGGTCCGGGCCACCGGCACCGCCGTCGCCGAGGTCGCCCTCTGCTACACGGGCGACATGCTGGATCCGGAGGAGAACCTCTACACGCTCGACTACTACCTCGAGCTGGCACAGCGCATCGTGGACGCCGGCGCGCACATCCTCGCCATCAAGGACATGGCCGGCCTGCTGCGCCCCGCCGCGGCTGCCAAGCTGGTCTCGGCCCTGCGCGAGCGTTTCGACCTGCCGGTGCACCTGCACACCCACGACACCGCGGGCGGCCAGCTGGCCACCCTGCTGGCCGCCGTGGACGCAGGGGTCGACGCCGTCGACGCCGCCTCCGCCTCGCTCGCCGGAACCACCAGCCAGCCTTCCGCTTCCGCGCTCGTGGCCGCCCTGGCCCACACGCCGCGGGACACCGGCCTGGACCTGGCCGCCGTCAGCGCGATGGAACCCTACTGGGAAGCCGTGCGCCGGGTCTACGCACCATTCGAGTCCGGCCTTCCGGGCCCGACCGGCCGCGTGTACCAGCACGAGATCCCCGGCGGGCAACTGTCCAACCTGCGCCAGCAGGCCATCGCCTTGGGCCTTGGCGAGCAGTTCGAAGCCATCGAGGACATGTACACGGCTGCGGACCGTATCCTGGGCCGCCTGGTCAAGGTCACGCCGTCCTCGAAGGTCGTGGGCGATCTTGCCCTGCACCTGGTGGGCCTCAACGCCGATCCGGCGGATTTCAACGAGAACCCGCAGAACTACGACATCCCGGACTCGGTCATCGGCTTCCTGTCCGGCGAACTGGGCGATCCTCCCGGAGGCTGGCCGGAGCCGTTCCGCACCAAGGCCCTTCAGGGCCGCAGCATCAAGGTGCGGGACGTGGACCTGAGCGCCGAAGACAGCGCCGCGCTCAAGGCCGATTCCGCCACCCGCCGGCAGACCTTGAACCGCCTGCTCTTCGCCGGTCCCACCAAGGACTACCTCAAGAGCGTCGAAAGCTACGGCAACATCTCCGTCCTCGATACCCGCGATTACCTGTACGGCCTCCAGCGGGGCGCCGAACACGTGATCGAACTCGAGAAGGGCGTCCGCCTGATCGCCTCCCTCGAAGCGGTGTCCGAAGCCGACGAGAAGGGCATGCGCACCGTCATGTGCAAGCTCAACGGGCAGTCCCGCCCGGTGGTCGTGCGCGACAAGTCCGTGGTCAGCAACGTCAAGACCGCCGAGAAGGCCGATCCTTCCCAGCCGGGCCAGGTGGCCGCACCGTTCGCCGGTGCCGTGACTGTGACCGTCAAGGTGGGCGACGCCGTCAACGCCGGCGACACCGTTGCCACGATCGAGGCAATGAAGATGGAAGCCTCCATCACGACGCCGGTGGCCGGCCAGGTCTCGCGACTGGCCATCAACGCCATCGAACAGGTGCAGGGCGGTGACCTGCTGATCGTTGTTGAGTAAGACGGTCGAATAGTTCGCCAGACAGCAAACAAAAGGAGGCCCGGGCAAAAGCCCGGGCCTCCTTTCCTGCCTTGGAGGAAAAGTCAGGAACTCTTCGGTGCCGCGTACATCTCCTCGATGACTGTCTCGAAGTCCTTCATCACCTGGGCGCGCTTGACCTTCATGGACGGCGTCAGGTGGCCGGAGGCTTCGGTGAAGTCCGAGTCGACGATCCGGAAGGACTTGATGGACTCGGCCTGGGAAACTGACTGGTTGGCCTTGCTGATCAGCTCCTGCACCGCCGCCCGCACCACCGGGTTGCCGGCGGCCTCCTGCACACTGGTGCCGGCGGGCAGGCCATGGCGCTCCAACCAGCCGGGAAGGGCTTCCTCGTCCAGGGTCACCAGGGCGCCGATGAAGGGCCGGTTGTCGCCGAGGACCAGGACCTGGGAGACGAGGGCGTCGGCGCGGATCTGGTCTTCCAGGAGCGCTGGGACCACGTTCTTGCCGCCGGCGGTAACGATGATTTCCTTCTTGCGGCCGGTGATCTTCAGGAAGCCTTGGGCGTCCAGTTCGCCGATGTCACCGGTGCGGAACCAGCCGTCCACGAAGGTCTCGGCAAGCAGGTCGTCCCGCTTGTAGTAGCCCTTCATGACGCAGACGCCCTTGGCGAGGATCTCGCCGTCGTCCGCGATCCTGACTGCATTGCCCGGCAGGGGAGCGCCTACGGTGCCGATCTTGATCAGCGAGGGGGTGTTCACGGAGACCGGGGCAGTGGTTTCCGTCAGGCCGTAGCCTTCGAGGATCTGCAGCCCGATGCCCTGGAAGAAGTGTCCCAGCCGTTCGCCCAGGGGGCCGCCGCCGGAAACAGCGTGGGAAACCTGCCCGCCCATGGCTGCCCGGAGCTTGCCGTAGACGAGACGGTCGAACAGCGCGTGCTTGAGCCGCAGGCCAAGGCCAATGGAACCGCTTTGGCGCGCCTTCGAGTAGGCGATCGCGGTATCCGCTGCCTTGTGGAAGATGCCGCCCTTGCCGCCGTCCTCGGCCTTGCTGAGCGCCGAGTTGTAGACCTTCTCGAAGACGCGCGGCACGGCCAGGATGAAGGATGGCTTGAAGCTCTGGAGGTCGGCCAGCAGGTGCTTGATGTCCGGGGTGTGGGCCACCTGCGCGCCGGCCGCGACGGCCAGGACCGAGATGAAGCGGGCGAACACGTGGGCGAGCGGCAAGAACATGATGGTCCGGGCGTGCTCGTTCACCACATCGCCAAGGGAGGCCAGGGCGTTTTCGGACAGTTCCACGAAGTTGCCGTGCGTCAGTTCGCAGCCCTTCGGCCGGCCGGTGGTGCCCGAGGTGTAGATGATGGTGGCGGTGTCAGCGAGGACTGCCTTGCTGCGGCGGGCTTCGAGTTCCTCGTCTCTGACTCCGCTGCCGGCGCTGCGCAGCAGGTCGAGCCCGCCGCCTTCGAGCTGCCAAACGTTGGCCACGGTGCCAAGGTCCTGCCCGGCCACTGCCTGACGGATGATGTCCTCGTGGTGGGCGGCCTCGGCGAAGGCTGCCACGGCGCCCGAATCCCCGAGGTTCCAGGCCACCTGCGAGGGGGACGAGGTTTCGTAGATCGGAACCGAGATGCCGCCGGCGAACCAGATGGCGAAGTCCACCAGGGTCCATTCGTAGCGGGTCCGGGACATGATGCCCACACGGTCGCCCGGCTGCACGCCGTTGGCGATCAGGCCCTTCGCCAGCGCGGACACATCCGCGAGGAATTCGCGGGCATGGATGTCCTGCCACTGGCCGGCGCCGTTCAGCTTGGCGAAGAGCGCAGGGTTGGAGGACTTGTTTGCCTGCCGGATCACGAGGTCCGTGATATTGGTTTCAGGGGCAACATTCACAAGGGGCGGAACAATGACTTCACGCACGATAGCTCCTTTGATATCAACAGACCAATGCAGGGCTGCTCTAACTCTAATACGCCCGCTGTTGGGGGTGTGTCGGAGTTCACCTACTGGCGAGTAACTTTACGGTGAAGCCCGGAAATCCGCCAATGCGAGGGCATTTCGAAGTGTTGCTTCCGTGCCGCCTGATCCCTCCGGGTGCCCCGGCCCGGGAATAGGATGGCGGGATGCTGAGAACCACACCGCCGGCCGGCGCCACGGCACGCAAGGCACCCTGGCCCGCCTCCGCTGCAGCCCGCCGTCGCGGTCCGCTGCGGCAGGGTGCCGTCCACTGGGCCCCCGGGGCGGAGGGTAAGGTTGCCGCGTCCGCCGGACACTCCCGGCTGGGCCGGCGTGGCCTGGCGATCGGAATCGACATCGGCGGCACCAAGGTGGCCGCCGGCGTCGTCGACGCCGAGGGACGGATCCTGGAGGAGCGGCGCCGGGCGACGCCGGGCAGCGATCCGCGCGCCGTGGAGAGCGTCATCGTGGAACTTGTCCAGGAACTCGGCGAGCATCACCGGATTGCCTCCCTGGGCATCGGTGCGGCCGGTTGGATGGATCTCGACGGCGGCACTGTGCTGTTCAGCCCGCACCTCGCCTGGCGCAATGAACCGTTGCGGGACAACCTGCAGAAGCTCCTGCGCCGGCCCGTCCTCCTGACCAATGACGCCGACGCCGCAGCCTGGGCGGAATGGCGCTTCGGTGCCGGGCGCGGTGAGAGCCGCCTGGTGTGCATCACGCTGGGCACGGGCATCGGGGGCGCCATGGTGATGGACGGACGGCTGGAAAGGGGGCGCTTCGGGGTTGCGGGGGAGTTCGGCCACCAGGTGGCCGTTCCCGGCGGGCACCGCTGTGAATGCGGCAACCGGGGCTGCTGGGAACAATACGCGTCGGGAAACGCCCTGGGCCGGGAAGCCCGGGAACTTGCGCGCCGGAAATCCCCGCTGGCCTACGAACTGCTGAAGGCCAGCGGCGGCGTGGTCGACGACATCACCGGGCTGACCGTTTCCCAGCTGGCGAAGTCCGGTGATCCGGCGTCCAAGGAACTGTTGGAGGAAGTAGGGCAATGGCTGGGCCTGGGCCTGGCCAACCTCGCGGCCGCGCTCGACCCGGGGACCTTTGTGATCGGTGGTGGCCTGTGCGACGCCGGCGAACTGTTGGTGGGTCCGGCGCGGCAGGCGTTCGCGAGGAACCTCACCGGCCGCGGATTCCGCCCGCCGGCAGCGATCAAGCTTGCCGAACTCGGCCCCCGGGCGGGGATGATCGGCGCGGCCGACCTGTCGCGGGTCAGCGGCAGGCTGCAGGGCTAGGCAGCCGAAAGGACGGCGCCCTAGACGCGGGCGCCGTCGTCGTAGTCGTCCTTCTCGCGGGGGAGCCGCATGATGAGGTAGACCACGGAAGCAAGGAACGCCACTACCATCCCGAGGATCGCCGGCAGGGGTGCCGAACGCCAGAACATCGCAGTGAACAGCAGCGCCAGGGGGCCGCCCACGGCGCCCACCCAGGCCAGCATGGTCAGGGGCTCGGTGCCGGCCAGGCTAGGCGGTTCCTCCGGGACGAAGCCCCCGTCGTCGTCGACCGCCTCGTAGTCGCGCGGCCCGCTGCCGGGCAAGGCGTCGCCGGGATCCGTCGCGTCCGAAAGGGCGCGGGAGAGCCCCAGTGGGTCGTAGTCGCTGAAGCTGCCGGTTCGGGGACTCCGGTCCGCCGCGCCCGGAACGTCGTCATGAGTGTCCAGATCTTCGTCCGGCATGGCTTCGAGCCTGGCCACGAGGTCGAGCCAGACAGCGTCGTCGTCCTTGTTTGCGCTCTGGTCCGCGGAATCGGGCCCCGGCCTGTTCATGGGTGGCGTCCTTCGGGTCCGGAGTCTTCCAGCGCGGGGCCGGTGTCCTCCGTGGTCAGTTCGGCAACGGTCTTCCGGATGAACTCCGCGGAGGCCTGGAAGATTCCCGGGGCGTCGTTGTCGAGTGTGGCCACGTGGTAGCTGTTCTCCAGGACGGTCAGTTCCACGGGTGCCGTGACGAGGCGCCGCAGTTGCCGGATGCTGGCGTCGGAGACCACATGGTCGACGGAGGAGCGGAACACCCGCACGGGTGCGGAAATCCGGGGGAGCAGCGCCATGGTGTCCTTGTACATCTTCTTCAGCTCGTGCGCCGCGGCCACGGGGGTGCGGGGGTAGGCACCCTCGTCCATGCCGGGTTTGCGGATGTCGTTGGCGATGGCCGGCGTGGTCTTGAGGACATGCTTGAGGATGCCCACCACGGCGGCGCGGGGGTCGTCAATCACCAGGCCCGGATTGATCACGATCGTTCCGGCGACCGGCCGGGTGGCCCCGATCCGCAGTGCCAGTGCGCCGCCCATGGAGAGTCCCGCGGCGAATACGTAGTCGCATTCGGCCTGAAGTTCAAGGTAGGCGGCATCCACGGCGTTGTGCCACTCCTGCCAGTGCCGGGTGGCCATGTCCTGCCAGCTGGTGCCGTGGCCGGGAAGCAGCGGCAGCCGGACGGCGAAGCCTTCCTCGGCGAGGTACCGCGCCCAGGGACGCATGCTGTGCGGGCTGCCCGTGAATCCGTGGCTCATCACCACCCCGACGCTGGGACCGGAGCCGGTGAAGCTGCTCGTGAACGGCGAGAAATCGGGGAGATTGTTCATGATGGCTCCGAGGCTACTCTGTCTGTGGCGTGCTGCAGGAAAAAGGCGGCGGATTCTTCGAGGATCAGCGGCGCGTCGAGGTCCAGCGTCGCCACGTGCCCGCTGTGCGGCAGGGGCACGACGCGCAGGTCCTTGCTCCCGATGCGTTTGCTGATCATCGCCAGGGAACTCGGTGGCACTACGGCGTCCTGCGCGGATTTGAACACCAGCGCCGGTGCCGTGATGGATGGAAGCGAGCGGGAGGTGGAGCGGAACAGCTTCTTGAGTTCGTGGACCGCCGCCAGCGGCGTGCGGGAGTAGTCGCCGTCGTCGGTGGGGGCCGAAGTCGGGTTTTCTTCCTCGATCGGTGCCGTGGTGCGCATGACGTGCTTGAGGGCGCCGATGTACCGGACGCGCCGGTCGTAGAAGCTCAGTCCGGGATTCACGACGGCGACCCCCGCCACCGGGTGCCGGGCTGCGGCGCGCAGGGCCACGGCACCGCCCATGGACAGCCCCGCCACGAAGCAGCGGGAGGTCCGGCCGGCCAGCTCCAGGTAGCTTTCCTCGAACGTCCCGTACCAGTCCCTCCACGACGTCCTGGCCAGGTCCCGCCAGTGCGTTCCGTGCCCGGGCAGGAGCGGGACGGTGACGGCGAAGCCGTGGGCGGCGAGGTGTTCGGCCCACGGCATGATGCTGAGCGGGCTGCCGGTGAATCCATGGCAGAGGGCGATTCCGGTGCGCGCGTTCTCCCCGTGGCCGGCATACCGGAAGGGCCGGGGGCTGTCCGGGACGCTGCTTTCCGTCATGTGTCCATCGTGTCACTGTTCCGGATAATTCACACAGGAGTAGGGTGGCAATTGAGCGCCGAGCGGACGCGTCCGGCCATATTCATATGCCGCCCGGGGAGGAACCACGGTGTTCTATTGGGTCATGAAGCGGATCTTTATCGGTCCCATCCTCAAACTGCTGTTCCGCCCATGGATCAAGGGGCTGGACAACATTCCGGCTGAAGGCGCAGCCATCCTCGCTTCGAACCATCTGTCGTTTTCTGACTCGATTTTCCTGCCGTTGATGGTGCGCCGCCCGGTGATCTTCCTGGCCAAGTCCGAGTACTTCACCGGCACCGGCCTCAAGGGAAGGCTCACCGCTTTGTTCTTCCGGCTCACCAAGCAGCTGCCCATGGACCGTTCGGGCGGAGCGGCCTCCGAGGCATCCCTGCAGGCCGGAAAGGACGTGCTGCAGGGCGGCGGACTGCTGGGCATCTACCCGGAAGGCACCCGCAGCCCCGACGCCCGCCTGTACCGGGGCAAGGCCGGGGTGGCGAAGTTGGCGCTGCAGACCCGCGTTCCCGTGATTCCCGTGGCGATGATCGGGACCGAAAAGGTGCAGCCCATCGGCAAACGGATACCGAACATCCGGCGCATCGGCATGATCATCGGACAACCCCTGGACTTCAGCGGGCACTACGGCAGCGAAGAAGACCGGACCGTCCAGCGCACAGTCACGGACCGGATCATGTACGAGATCATGCGGCTCTCCGGACAGGAGTACGTGGACGAATACGCGGCCGACGTGAAAGCCCGGCTTGGCGGCCATGACGACGGCGGCGGAGCCGGCGGAAAAGTGTGACGCCGCCGCCCGTGAGGGTTACGGCTGCCGTGTCCCCAAAGCGGGCGGCCTCCCACTAGTCTTGTAGGGTGACTGAGCTTATTCCCGCACCCTCCATGACCGGCCCCATGACGAGCACGGCGCAAAGCGGCGCCGCTGACTATCCGGGCCTGGATGACTGGCGCCAGCTGCCCATCTCGCAGCAGCCCACCTGGTCGGACAGGGAGGTCTTCGACGCCTCCGTCAAGGAGCTCTCGGTACTGCCTCCGCTGGTGTTCGCCGGCGAGGTCGACGTCCTGCGCGAGCGCCTTGCCGCTGCCGCCCAGGGCCGTGCCTTCCTGCTCCAGGGCGGCGACTGTGCCGAAACCTTCGAGGGTGCCACCGCAGACAAGATCAGCGCCCGCGTCAGGACCATCCTGCAGATGGCCGTGGTGCTGACGTACGGCGCCGCGATGCCCGTCATCAAGATGGGCCGCATGGCCGGCCAGTTCGCAAAGCCGCGCTCCTCCAACGATGAAACCCGCGACGGCGTCACCCTCCCGGCGTACCGCGGAGACATCGTCAACGGCTACGACTTCACCCCGGAATCCCGCGCGCACGACGCCGGCCGCATGCTGAAGGCGTACCACACCTCGGCGTCCACCCTGAACCTGATCCGTGCCTTCACGCAGGGCGGTTTCGCCGACCTGCGCCTGGTGCACCAGTGGAACAAGGGCTTCACCGAGAACCCGGCCCACGCCCGCTACGAATCGCTGGCCCGGGACATCGACCGTGCCATCCGCTTCATGGACTCCTGTGGCGCCGACTTCGAAGCCCTCAAGCGCGTCGAATTCTTCGCCAGCCACGAGGCCCTGCTGCTGGACTACGAGCGCGCGCTGACCCGCATCGACTCCCGCACCGGCCTGCCGTACGACACCTCCAGCCACTTCCTCTGGATCGGCGAGCGTACCCGCGAACTCGATCACGCCCACGTGGACTTCCTGTCCCGCGTTCGCAACCCGATCGGTGTGAAGCTCGGCCCGGGCACCACCGGCGACGACGCGCTGCGCCTCATCGACAAGCTGGACCCGAACCGCGAACCCGGCCGCCTGACGTTCATCACCCGCATGGGTGCGAAGAACATCCGCGAGAAGCTGCCCGCCGTCGTCGAACGCGTCACCGCTTCCGGCGCGCAGGTACTGTGGGTCACCGACCCCATGCACGGCAACACGGTCACCTCGCAGAACGGCTACAAGACGCGCCGCTTCGACGACGTGATCGACGAAGTCCGTGGCTTCTTCGAGGTGCACCAGGCGCTGGGCACGGTGCCGGGCGGCTTGCACATGGAGATGACCGGCGACGACGTCGCCGAGTGCCTCGGCGGATCGGACCCGATCGACGAGGACGCCTTCGCCGACCGCTACGAGTCCGTCTGCGACCCGCGGCTGAACCACATGCAGTCCCTCGAAATGGCCTTCCTGGTCGCCGGGGCCCTCGCCAAGCACTAGCGCGAACGTACACGTGAGGCCCCAAACCCGCCGGGTTTGGGGCCTCAGCTGTTCGCTCGCGGAACCCGGGGGCTAGACCACGCGGAGGGTAACGGTGGACCCTTCCGGGGCCATGGTGTCGACGGGGTCCTGCTCCCGGACGGTCCCGAAAAAGCCGCCGTAGAGGTTCTCGATCTCCACCTCGAAGCCGAGTTTCTTCAGCTCCCTTTCGGCCTGTTTGGCCTGCTTGCCGACGAAATTGGGGACCTCGATGAGCCGGGGCCCCTTGGACAGGGTCAGGATCACAGTGCCGCCGCGGTTCAGTGTGCCGTCCGACGGCGACTGGCGGATCACCGAGCCGGCGGGGGCCTTCTGGTCGAAGACCTCCTCGGCGGCGATCTTCGCCTTCAGTCCGGCATCGTTGATCGCCTTCACGGCCGAGGCCTGGTCCATGCCGCGGACATCCGGAACCGGGAGCGGTTGCGGGCCCTTGGATACCACCAGGGACACGGCGGTTCCGTGGCGCACGGGCGTGTCCTTGGCCGGCGCCTGCGACAGGATGGTCCCGGCGGGTGCCTGTTCGTCATACTTTTCCGAGACCTGGCCCAGTGTCATCTCGGCGCCGGCCAGTGCATCCTTGGCCTGCGCCAGGTTCAATCCGCCCAGGCCCACCAGCGGAAACAGTTGCGGTCCCTTGGACACGAACAGCGTGACCTGCTGGAACTTGCGGATCTCAGTCCCTGCCGCGGGGTCGGTGCCCACGGTGTAGCCGGACTTCACTTCGTCGTCGAAGACGTCCTGGGCGTTGGACTGGAAGCCTGCGGTGCGCAAAAGCTGCTGGGCTTCCTGTGCGGGCTTGTTCTTGAGCGGAGGAATGGTTCCCGGAGAACCGGGGCCCATGCCGAAGAACCAGCCGGCGGTTCCGGCCAGGATGGCCAGGAGCAGTATGAGCAGGGTCCAGACGACGGCGCGGCGCCGGGGATTGCCCTCCCGAAGTCTGCGGGACGGGGTGGCGGCCGCCCGGGCGCGGTCCTTTTCGGCCTGGCGCGCTGCCCGCTTCTCTTGACGCGGCGAAAGCGCCGGCGGTGCGTCGTCCTGCCCGGCACCGCCGGGGAGCGCGCCGGCCGGCGGCAGAACCGCCGTCGGGAAGGCCGCGGCGGAAAGGCCCGCCGCCTGCGGCAAGACGGAGGTGGCATGCTGGGCTGACGAGATGATTTCGGTCTGAGCCGCACTGTCTTCGTGCAGGCCGGTGCGCTCCAGGAGTTCGGTGTGGGCGTCGGACGGCGCCACGGGCGGATGCTCCGACCGTGCCGCGGCCTCGAGGGCCGCAGGCGGCATGAAGTCCAGCTGTTCATTGCTGAGCGTTGTACGGATGTGCCGCAGCTCGGAAAGGAGGGCGCCGCCGTCGACGGGGCGTTGCTCGGGGTCCTTCGCGGTGCACCACTGGACGAGTTCATCGAGGTCCGATGCCAGGCCCGGTGCGGCGGCCGAGGGCGCCGGCAGCTCGGTATTGACGTGCTGGTAGGCCACCTGGATGGGAACTTCGCCGGAATACGGCTGGGTTCCGGTGAGCATTTCGTAGAGCATGACGCCGGCCGAGTAGATGTCGCTGCGCGCGTCGGCCGCCTGGCCCAGCACGAGCTCTGGGGCCAGATAGGCGACGGTCCCGATCAGCGATCCCGTGCTGGTGGCCGCGGTGACCGCACGGGCCAGGCCGAAGTCGCCCACCTTGATACGGCCGTCGTCGGCGATCAACACGTTTTCCGGTTTCACATCACGGTGGATGAGGCCGGCGGCGTGGGCGGCAGCGAGGCCTTCGATGACCGGGTCGATCAGGGCCAGTGCCAGGCGCGGGGAGAGGGCGCCTTTTTCCTGGAGGACGTCACGGAGCGTGTGGCCCTTGATGTACTCCATGACAAGGTACGCCGTGTGGCCGTCCTGGCCTTGGTCGAGCACGCCCACCACATGGGGGTGGGACAGGCTGGCCGCCGCACGGGCCTCGCGGCGCAGGCGCTCCAGGAAACTGGCGTCGTTCGCCAGATGCGGGTGGAGGACTTTCAGTGCGACATCGCGGTCCAGCCGCTCGTCGGTGGCCAGGTACACGGTGGACATTCCGCCGCCGGCGAGGCGGGCGCGCACGAGGTAGCGGCTATCCACGAGGGAGCCGAGAAAGTGGTCCGAGACTTGTTCCTGCACCCTACGATCCTAAGTGAGCAAAGACAACGGGCCCGAATCGTCCATCCGATCCGGGCCCGTGGCGTGGGTTGCCAGGCGTCCTAGAACTGCTTCATCAGCGCCTTGACCGAGGCCACATACTGCTTGGTGTCCGCGTACATGCCGTGCTTGCTGACGGAGTACTGGCCCTGGTAGTAACCGGCGATCGCCAGGTCAAGGGTCTTGCTGGTGCTGACCAGCGCACGGATAATCGCCACACCGGCGGTTGCGTTGTCGTAAGGGTCGAGGAGGTTGAGCTTGCGGCCCACCAGCTCGGAGGCCCATTCGCCCGAGGACGGAATGACCTGCATGGTGCCGATGGCGTTGGCGGGGGAGACAGCGCGCTGGTTGAAGCCGGACTCCTGGTAGGCGAAGGCCATCGCCAGCGAAGGGTTGACGCCCATGCGCCGTGCGGTGTCCGCCACGATGTTCTTCATCTGCTCGCGGGTGGGAACCGGAGAAGCCTCCAGGATCGCCTTGTTCTTGTTCGCGGAACTGACAACGGCGGCCGGGTACGTGTAGCCGAGGAAGGAACTCGGGACCAGTGGCTTGGAACTCGACGCCGGCTGGAGCGTGGAAGCGCCGGGAATGGCCAGTTTCTGCCCGGGGTAGATGATGGTGCTGGCCTTGAGCCGGTTGGCCGAAAGCAGCTCGGACAGCGAGACCTTGTGCCGGTAGGCGATCCCGCCGAGGGTGTCGCCAGCCTTGATGGTGTACGAGCCCGGGGCCGACTGCGCCGGGGCGGCCGGACGCGGGGCGGCGGGCGTTGCGGCAGCGGCAGCACCGATCTTGATCTTCTGGCCGGGGTAGATGATGGAGGCGCCGTTCAGTCCGTTCCAGGCGAACACCTTTGACAGGCCGACGCCGTGGCGTTCGGCGATGCCGCTCAGGGTGTCGCCCGGCTTCACCGTGTACGTTCCAGTGGGGGCAGCGGCCGGCGCAGCGGGGCGTGATACCGGTGCCGCGGACGAAGCGCTGAGCTTGACGCGCTGGCCGGGATAGATGATCGACGTGGGGGAAAGCCGGTTGAGCTTCAGCACGGAGCCGGTGTTCAGCCCGTGGCGCGCGGCGATGCCGCTGATGGTGTCGCCCGGCTTCACCGTGTAGCTGGCGGGAACCGCGCCCTGGGCCCGCAGGGCCGCAGGAAGGGCCGCGGGAACGGACGCCGCCGGGATGACGGCACTGGAAGCCTGTGCGGCCTGCGCTTTGATGGCTGCGGCGAGCGTGGCGGGAATGCGCTGCGGCTGGGACGCGGATGCGGCGGCAGTCGCCTGCTGCGCCAAGGCCAGCGATGAGAGCACGACGGCGGGCAACGCTGCTGTGGTGGCCGCAAGCATGGGCATGCTTGTTGTCTTCTTGGACGAGCGTGGGGTCGTCATAGGAAATCCTCATCTCAGCTGCGGCCTTCGCGGAACGCTGCTGCCAGTGATACCAGTGTTACTAATGTGCAAAAAGATGCAATTGTGATCAAAGTGAATCTCTCACATATTCGGGACAGGCACAAGAAAACAGCTGTTCATTGGCACATTCAGGCTGCGGCAGGCAACAGAAAACGGGACGGTCTCCGGCTAGGCGAAGCGGGCCGGGGCGTGGCAACCTTATTTCCGTGAGTACTGTAGAAAGCCTCGTTTCCGAATGGCTGCCGCTGCCCGATGTTGCCGAAATCCTGGATGTTCCCATTACGAAGGTCCATGGACTCCTGGATGAGCGCGCATTGGTGGCGCTGCGGGTGGGCGAGCGGAAGATCCGAAGCGTCCCCGCCCTTTTCATCCAGGACGGCCATGTGCTGGACAGCCTGAAGGGCACCGTCGCGGTGCTCGGCGATGCCGGCTACACCGATGAGGAGCTCATTGTCTGGCTTTTCACCCCGGACGAGTCCCTGCGCGGCCGCCCTGTGGACGCCCTGCGCGAAGGCCGTAAAACCGAGATCAGGCGCCGCGCCCAGTCCCTAGCCTGGTAGCCCCCTAAACAGAGGACGACGGCGGCAGGTAACCTGCCGCCGTCGTCCTTCTGTTTAACGGTCCTTGCGTTGATTGTCCTCGCCCGCAGTTCGCCGCGACGGTTCAGGCGGCCCGGCTCACTGCGGCTTCGGCGAGGCCGCGGAGCGCGGACATCGGAAGCTCCGCAAGGGGAAGCCGTTCGAGGGCCTCGAAGGCCTGGCCGCTCAGTTCGTCGATCATGGCCTCGGTGGCGGCAAGTGCGCCGCAATCGACCATGATCTGCCGGATCTTCCCGACTTCGTCCTCGGCCAGGTCCTGCCGGCCGAGTGTGGCATCAAGGTAGGCGGAAACCGCCGGCTCGCTTTGGTTGATCGCGAAACCGACCAGGACAGTCCGCTTGCCCTCGCGCAGGTCATCGCCGGCAGGTTTGCCGGTGGTTTCGGGATCGCCGAAGACGCCCAGGACGTCATCACGCAATTGGAAGGCTTCACCCAGGGGAAGCGAGAATGCCGAATAGCCGGCGAGCAGGGCCTCGTCCGCGCCGGCCAGCGCACCGCCAAGGCCCAGCGGGTGCTCGGTGGAGTACTTCGCCGACTTGAAGCGGATGATGGAGGTGGCCCTTTTCACTGCGCCTGCACGGTCACGCACGGGTCCGGCCACTTCTTCAAGGATGTCCAGGTACTGCCCGGCCATGACTTCGGCCCGCATCAGGTTGAAGATGTGCCGCGCGGGAGTTCCCGACGCCGCGCGCGGACCGATGCCGGTGAAGGCCTCTTCGCTGAAGGACAGGCACAGGTCGCCGGTCAGAATTGCCGCAGCGTGGCCGAAACGTTCCTCGTCCAGGGCCCAGCCTTCGGCCTGGTGGAGCTGGCTGAAACGCCGGTGCACGCTGGGACCGCCGCGGCGGGTGTCCGAGCGGTCGATGATGTCGTCGTGGATCAGCGCGGCGGCCTGGAACAGTTCCAGGGCACAGCCGGCATTGACGATGTCCGGGTGCGCCGCGTCACCGCCGGCCCCCCGCCATCCCCAGTAGGCCATGAGGGCCCGAAGTCGTTTCCCGCCGGTCACCAGCTTCGAGATCGAATCCATGAGCGGGGCGACGTCCGGGGAGATGCCCGCCATGACGGTTTCCTGCCCGGCCAGGAAGCTGTTGAGTCCAGCTGCGACGTCCGTGATGAAACGGCCCTGTTCGGCTGCGAGTTGTGCTGCCGTCACTTCAGCGACCCTGCCGCAACGTTGGCGCCGACGGTGAAAGTGGAAACGCCGGCCTCCTCGACTACCGAGATGTTGGCGGTCTCGCCGTTGGCCCGGATGAAGTCCTTGGACTTGGTGCCGCCAACATTGTCCCCGGGAACGGCCTTGAAGCCCTGCGCGGAAAGTGCCGGGGTGTAGAAACCGAAGACCGCCGACGCCGGAGCGGTGATGGTGCCCACCAGCGCTGCCGAGACAGGGGAGGAGTTCTTGTCGACGCTGCTGGACTTGATGCTCGCCTTGGGCATGAGCGGGATCAGCTTTTGCGGGAAGCCCGGCGCGAGTGACGCGACGGCGGCCGCCGCTCCCGGAACCGGGGAAGCCGATTCGGGGGCAGGAGAAGACGCCGGCACCGACTGCGCTTGGCTTGCCGGGGAGGACGAAGCGGAACCTGAAGTCGAAGGGGCGCCGCACGCGGTAGCGGCCAGGGCAACGCCGGCAGCGCAAGCAGCCATCGCTATGCGTTGGTGCTTTCGATAGAACTTCACAGGGTATTCCTCCTGGGGGAGACGGTGCCGGATGCTCCTACAGTTTAGCGTTCGGGCACTTGCCGGATTTCGCCGCGCAGTCGGCGCCCTCGGACCCGTCTTGCTGCCGGGCATAGGATTTTCCCGTGAGAACAGACGGAGGTTTAGGTGGCGCCGTCGGGCCTATTGACCCGGCAACACTGAAGGAGCTCCGGCGCACCAGCATCCTGCATGTCGATATGGATGCGTTTTTCGTTTCCGTCGAATTGCGCTCGCGCCCGGAGCTGCGGGGCAAGCCGGTGATCGTCGGCTTCCCTTCCGAACGCTCGGTGGTGCTGTCTGCGTCCTATGAGGCGCGCGGCGTCGGTGTGAAATCCGCCATGCCCATGGCCGTCGCCATGCGCTTGTGTCCTACAGCGGTCATCCTCGAGCCCCGCCATCACCTCTATTACGAAGTGTCGGCGGAACTGATGCGGATCTTCGAATCGATCACCGATCTGGTGGAGCCGCTCAGTGTCGACGAGGCATTCCTTGATGTAGGGGGAGCCATCCGGCGGCTCGGACCGCCCATCGGGATCGCCAAACTGATCAGGCGCAGGGTGTCCGAAGAACTTGGCATCACCGCTTCGGTCGGGATCGCCGCCAACAAGTTCGTGGCGAAGATCGCCTCAACACGCTGCAAGCCGGACGGGCTGCTGTTGATCGAAGCGGACCGCACAGTGGAATACCTACACAGCCTGCCCGTGAAGGCGCTGTGGGGCGTAGGCGCCAAGACCGCCGAAGTGTTGGCCAGGCTCGGAATCCGCACCGTTGCAGACGTCGCCGCGACACCGCCTGCGGCCCTCCGGAAGATCCTCGGGGCATCGGGGGAACATGTCCATAGGCTGTCCATGGGACTTGATCCCCGCCCGGTGACCCCTGTCCGGCTGGAGAAGAGCATTGGAGCGGAAGAGACCTTCGCCGTCGACACTTTCGATGACGAGCTTCTCCACAGGGAGCTCCTGCGGCTCTCGCATCGCACGGCCACAAGACTGCGGGCCAGCGGGATGCTGGCGCGGACGGTTGCACTGAAGCTTCGCTATGCGGACTTCTCCACGGTCACCCGGAGCAAGACGGTCCATGCTCCGGTGGACAGCGCCCAGATCGTGTACCAAGTGGCCTCTCAGCTGCTCGCCTCGTTGGGCGCCCGCCCCATGAGCGTCCGCCTCATCGGGGTAAGGCTGGAACAGCTTGAATCCGCCGATGGTGCCGCGCTGCAGCTGAGCCTGGACAGGCGGGACGACAACTGGCGTTCGGCGGAGCAGGCGCTTGACCAAGTGAGCCGGAAATTCGGCGGAAAAACGGTGCTTCCGGCCAGGCTGCTTAAGCCGGGCTCCGAAAAAGGGCCGGACGGGTCGCGGTAGCGCGGGAAAGCCCGTTCTGCACGCTTGGAGCGTCTTTCAGAACTGTGCGCGACAAACTATCCTAGAAATACACAGAATTAGATCGTCTGGACAAAGTGCCTCATCGCGTCTGGTTCCATGGACAGGGACTGGGAACCCTTTTTCAGGCCGGTCCGTTTAGGGAAACAGAGGCGGTGGGTGCCGCCTATCTGGACCCTGGCCGGTTACGAGCCTGGCCGATTACAAGGAGGTCGCGATGCCCCTCTCGGAGCACGAACAGAGGCTTCTCGAGCAACTTGAGAAGCAACTGCATGAGGACGATCCGAAGTTCGCCAATTCAATGGGGTCGGATCCCATCCGTGCCTGGTCTACCCGGCACATCATTATGGGAGTCCTTGGCACCATCGCCGGTGTTCTGCTCTTGTTGGTTGGTGTCTCACTCCAGAACATCTTCCTGGGTGTCCTAGGGTTCATCGTCATGGGCGCCGGCGTCTATTTCGCCACGCTCCGCAGGATCTCCGGCGGCAAACTCAAGTCGCGCAAGTCCGGCAAGCCGAAGAGCTCCTTCATGAACAACCTCGAAGAGCGATGGGACGAACGGCGCCGCGGCGACGACTAGTTGAGCGCGGCGGACGGCTCCCCGGAATCCTCCACTTCGCACCATTGGCCGTGTATCGGAAGAAAAAAGACCCGCTTGACGGGTCTTTTTCCATTTAAGCGCTCCTTCCGGCGCCGCGCATTGCCGCTGCCCGCCACTGGCGCACACATTCCTCCACTTCCCACCACGCCCTTATTTCCCGGCTTTCTGCGGCAAGATCCGCGGCGGGTGGAGCCGAAACGCCCGCGAGTGCGTTGACTGTGGAGGCTTGTGGAGTAAAGTGGAGGACGTAAGAGGGTAGTGGCGGAGTGGGGCAGATACGGCACCTTTTCACAGACAGGCGGTGGGCCAGTGTTTCTGGGCACGCATTCGCCGCGTCTTGATGAGAAGGGACGGATCATCCTCCCCGCCAAGTTCCGCGAGGAACTGGCAGACGGTCTGGTCCTCACCAGGGGGCAGGAGCGCTGCATCTACGTCTTCAGTCAGCGGGAATTCGAACGTATCCACGAGTCCATGCGGGAGGCCCCCATCTCCTCCAAGCAGGCTCGTGACTACATCCGGGTTTTCCTGTCGGGAGCCTCTGACGAGGTACCTGACAAGCAGGGGCGGGTGACGATTCCGCCGGCGCTCCGGGCCTACGCAGGACTCGACCGGGAACTGGCGGTCATCGGCGCCGGCACCCGGGCCGAGATCTGGGATGCCCAGGCTTGGGACGAGTACCTCACCGAGAAGGAAGCCGCCTTCTCGGAAACCGACGACGACAACCTTCCCGGATTCATCTAGACGGATTCATCTAGGCGACGGGCAGGACCCGCTTCTTGGACGGGATCTCCAGCCGCCCATTGCTTCGCCAACCTGGCTCACCTTCCCCGGAGCCAGGCGGACGCAGTGATAGGCGCGGATGGGGATCCGGCCCAAGAAGCATTTAAGAGCCAGTGAACGAAACCCGAGGAGGCCGCATGGACGGGCAGGACACGCCGAAGCCGACCTCTGAGCGCCATGTGCCGGTCCTGAAAGACCGGTGCATCAATCTGCTGGCACCCGGATTCGAAGCCGCCCGCAGCCGCGGGGAGACCCCGGTGGTCATCGACGCGACCCTCGGCATGGGTGGCCACTCCGAAGCCATGCTCCAGCGTTTCCCTGACCTGCATCTGGTGGGGATCGACCGCGATGAGGAAGCCCTGGCACTCGCCGGGGAGCGGCTCAAGCCTTTCGAGAAGCGGACCGACCTCGTCCACGCCGTCTACGACGAGATCGAAGAGGTCCTCGAGGACCTTGGCATCTCCGAAGTGCATGGGATCCTCATGGACCTCGGCGTCTCCTCCCTGCAGCTGGACGAACGCGAACGCGGCTTCGCGTACTCCTACGACGCTCCCTTGGACATGCGGATGGACACCAGCCGCGGCCAGACCGCTGCCGACGTGGTCAACAACTACTCCGAAGAGGAACTCGTCCGGATCATCCGGAAGTGGGGTGAGGAGAAGTTCGCCGGCCGGATCGCCAACCGCATCGTCACGGCCCGCGCGGAGAAGCCCTTCGCCACCACCGGGGAACTCGTCGAACAGATCCGCAGCGTGGTGCCGGCAGCGGCCGCCAAGTCGGGCGGCCATCCGGCGAAGCGCACCTTCCAGGCGCTGCGCATCGAGGTCAACGAGGAACTCGATGTCCTGGAACGGGCCATTCCCGCCGCCGTCGATTCCATTGCCCTCGGCGGGCGGGTGGTGGTGATGTCCTACCACTCGCTCGAGGACAAGATCGTCAAGTCGGTTTTCCAGAAGCGGTCCAAGTCCTCGGCGCCGCTGGGCTTCCCCGTGGAACTTGAGGAACACAAACCCGAACTGAAAACACTGACTAAGGGCACCGAGGTGCCCACCGCGGAAGAAATCGCCGAAAACCCCCGGGCTGCCTCGGCCCGGCTGCGGGCCGTCGAACGAATCAAAGCAAGGAGAAACGCATGAGCACCGCTGCTGCCAAGGCAACGCCGTCCACCGTGGGCAACACGGCGCGCTCCCTGCCGCTGCGTTCGCCCGACACCGGCCGCAAAGTCCGGACGCCGCTCTCCGTGGTGCACAGCACCCCCGGCAAGCGCCGGGTACCCTTCTTCGTCTTCTGCTTCGGCGTGTTGGCGGCGGCGTTGCTCACCGTCCTCGTGCTCAACATCTCGGTGTCCACGGCGCAGTACAACCTGGTCCAGCTGAAGGCCCAGGACGCTACCTTGACCAAGCAAAACCAGGAACTGACACAGCAACGCCAAGCGTTCGAGGCTCCCCAGAATCTGGCCGCGAAGGCTGCACAATTGGGAATGGTTGCTTCCACTGCCAAGGGCCAGATCAACCTGGAGACGCTTGCGATCACGGGCACCGCGACGCCGGCACTCAAGGGGCTCAGGCAGGGCGCCGTTATCGCGCCCCCAGCGATCACCGGCCAGCTTGATGTAGTCCCCCCGGCCAGCACCAAGGAACCATTGGAGAGCCACGCCCCGTCCGCCGCCGACGCGAAAGCTGAGGCAAAGGATGCAAAGGCCGACGCCAAGGCAAAGCCGGAGAAGAAGGCCGAGCCGAAAGCTCCGGCCGTGAACCTCAACGGGGGTTCGGTGCCGGCTCCCCAGCAGAAGGTGCCCGGGCAGTAAGCCTCCAGCCGAACCGACAGCAAGGCAAGCAGCAAGGAACCGACGTGGCGCAGAACTCCGGGAAATCGAAAACGAAGAAGGCGTCAACGGCCAAGCGGCGGCTGCGGGTGGGCCTTGGCCTGATGCTCACCCTGCTGCTGGTGGTGGGCGGCAAACTCTTCCTCGTTCAGGGACTGGACGTGGGCGGCATGGCCGAAGCCGGCATCAACAAGCGGCTGACACCTGTCGAGCTCCCGGCCGAGCGCGGCCAGATCCTTGACGCCAACGGCACGGTGCTCGCCAGCAGCGTGATCCGCTACGACATCGTCGCGGACCAGAGGGTCAACACCAACACTCCCGAATTCGGGCGCTACAACAGCGCCACCGCAGAGGCGGAGACTGTCAGCCGTGAGCAGGGCATCAAGGACCTTGCCTCAGCGCTCGGAACCGACCCGGCGGCCCTGACCACTGCCCTGACGGGGGACAAGCCCTACGTCGTGCTCGCCCGGGAAGTGAAACCCGATCTTGAGGACGCCATCTCGAAGCTGTCCATTCCGGGGGTGGTCTCCAAGGCCATCTCCAAGCGCGTCTACCCGAACGGCAGCGTGGCCGGAGGCGTCATCGGCTTCCTCCAGGACGGCACCACCGGCCAGGCAGGCATCGAGCAGACCCAGGACGAAGCACTGCGTGGGACCCCAGGCAAGCGCGTCTTCGAGATCGGCGCCGACGGCCTCCGCATTCCGGTCGCTACTGACGAACTGACCCCCGCCGTCGACGGCAAGGACGTGAAACTGACGCTCAACACGGACCTGCAATACTTTGCGCAGCAGGCCATCCAGAGCCAGGTCAACAACCTCAGCGCACAGTGGGGATCGATCGTGGTGATGGACGTCAAGACCGGCAACATCATCGTCATGGCCGATACCAACGCCCCTGACCCGAACAACCCCGGCGGGGTTGCCCCCGAGGACCGGGGCGTGCGATCGGTGACCGCGGCCTACGAGCCCGGTTCGGTGGAGAAGATGATCACCGCCTCAGCAGCGATCGAAGAAGGCAAGGCCAGCCCGCTGGACACCTTCACGATTCCGCCGGCCTATACGATCGACGGCGAGACCTTCACCGATGCCTTCGACCACGGCACCGAAAAGCGGACGCTCGCAGGCATCCTGGGCTGGTCCATGAACACCGGCACGGTGATGGTCGGCAGCCGGCTGAGCAAGCAGCAGCGCTACGACTGGCTGAAGAAGTTCGGCATCGGAGAGGCCCCCGACATCGGACTGCCTTCGGAGGCCAAGGGCATTCTTGCCAAACCGGATCAGTGGGACAACCGCCAGCAGTACACGGTGTTGTTCGGCCAGGGTGTTTCGCAGTCCACACTGCAGACAGTCCGGGCCTACCAGAGCGTCGCCAACGACGGCGTCATGCTCCAGCCCCGCCTGATCGACAGCTACATCACCCCGGACGGAAAAGAAGAGAAGGTCCCTGCCAAGGAATCCCGGCGGATCGTCAGCAAGGAGACGGCGAAGAAGGTCCGCGACATCCTTGAGAGCAACGTCACTGAAGGCCAGATCAAGGAGGCCGCCGTTGACGGTTACCGGGTAGGCGCCAAGACCGGCACCTCCCAGGCCCCGCGCGAGGACGGGCTTCCCGGCTTCGACGGCTACACGGCCTCGATGGTGGCCATGGCCCCGATGGACAACCCGCGGTTCATCGTCGAAGTAGTGGTGCAGCGCCCGAAGGGCAACATCTACGGCATCACCAACGGGCCGGTCCTGCGCTCGGTCCTGGGCCAGGTGCTGCGCACCTACAACGTTCCGCCATCCACGGGAACCCCGGCCCGGTTCCCCCAGTTCGCCAAGTAAGCCAGTCCGCCACGCACGCGATCCGGGCGGCACAGCCTGCCGAGTAAGCTTGTGTGGCAGTTGCCCGGCCACACCCTGAGTCCATCTACACCGATCCATCCACGCCGCATCCGGAACCGTTCGCCCTGATTCACCGGGCCCGGCAGCGGCCAGTTCCACGAGCACCATCGGAGACCCACCTTGCCAGAGCAGAATGACGCCGTTCAGATCCCGTCCGGGAACCACGCGACGGCGGGAAGCACGGCCGCCGGCAGCCGCGGTTTCCGCCCGGCCCGCGTGTCTCCGGTGCCGCTGCGGGAAATTGCCGAGGCGCTGGGAATCCAGGCGCCCGCAGGGAGCGCCGGCGTCGCCGTCACTGGCGTCTCGCTCAACTCCCGGACCGTGGAGCCGGGCGATCTGTACCTCGCCCTGCCCGGTGCCAGCCGGCACGGCGCGGAGTTCGCAGCACAGGCCACAGCCGCCGGGGCGGTCGCCATCCTCAGCGACGACGACGGCGCGCAGCGGCTTCTGGCCGACGGCGGCCCCGGCGTTCCGGTGCTGTCCGTCCGCGAGCCGCGTACCGCCGTCGGGCCGGTTTCAGCGCTTGTCTACCGCAGCCAGCCGGCAGGGGAAGCCTCGCCCACCCTGTTCGGGGTGACCGGCACCAACGGCAAGACCACCACCACCTACTTCATCAACTCGCTGCTGCGTGCCCTGGGCAAGACCCCCGGCCTGATCGGGACCATCGAAATCCTGGCCGGCGCCGAGGCCATTCCGAGTCTGTTGACCACCCCTGAATCCCCGGACGTCCACGCCCTCCTGGCGCTGATGCGGGAGCGGGGGCTGGACGCGGCTTCCATGGAAGTGTCCTCCCATGCGGTGTCCTACCGCCGCGTGGACGGGGTGATGTTCGACGTCGCCGGTTTCACCAACCTCACCCAGGACCACCTGGACCTGCACGGCAGCATGGAAGAGTATTTCCGCACCAAGGCGGAGCTGTTCACTCCTGCCCGATGCCGCCGCGCAGTGGTGATCGTCGACGACGACTGGGGCCGGACCCTCGCGGCGGAAACAACCGTGCCGGTGACCACGCTGTCCCTCCGTCCCGCCGTCGAAGGCCCCGAAGCCGACTGGACCCTTGCCTCCAGCACCCCGCGCGGCCTCGGCAACGGCTTTGTGCTCCGGCACCGCGACGGCGGCGAACTGCGGGCACGCACGGCCCTGCCAGGCGACTTCAACATCGCCAACGCGGCTCTGGCCATCATCATGGTCCTGGCCTCCGGCGTGGGCCGTGAAGCGCTTCAGGCCGCCCTCGAACGGCAGGATCCTTTCGCTGTCGCCGTTCCCGGCCGCATGCAGCTGGTGTCCGAGGCGCCCGCCTCGGTGGTCGACTTTGCGCACAATCCTGACGCCCTGGCCCGCGCGCTCGAAGCCGTGCGCTCCCGCGAGGAAGGCTCCCGGGTGATCGTCGTTTTCGGCGCCACCGGCCAGCGCGACCAGGGCAAGCGCCCGACCATGGGCGCGATCGCCGCCCGCCTGTCCGACGTCGTGATCATCAGCGACGACGACCCGCACGACGAGGACGCCGCCGCGATCCGCGCGGAGGTGCTTGCCGGCGCAGTCGCCGCCCGCGACGCCGAGCAGCTGGCCTGCGAGATCATCGAATCCTTCCCGCGTGACGTGGCGATCCGCAAGGCCGTGGAGCTCGCCACGGAGAAGGACACCATCCTGGTGGCCGGCCGCGGCCACGAAGTCTGGCAGGAAGTCAAAGGCGTCAACCTTTCCCTTGATGACAGGGAAGAACTGAAGGCTGCCTTGACAGCCAGGGGATTCCGGGTTCCAGCAGACGAGCGGATAGAGTCCTAGACCGAGATGATTGCACTGACAGCGGCGGAAATCGCCCACATCACCAATGGTACGCTTGCAGCCGATCCCGGGATCGTTCCCCTCTCCGTGGTGACGGACTCCCGCGAAGCCGGGACCGGGTCGCTCTACGTGGCCAAGCCCGGAGAACACGCGGACGGCCACAACTTCGTCGGAGCTGCCTTTGAACGCGGCGCCGTGCTGGCCTTATCCGAACGGGAAGTCGTCGATGCCGAAGGCCGGCCGTACCCTGCGGTCATCGTCGAGGACGCCGTCCTTGCGATGGGCGCCCTCGCAGCCGAAGCGGTCCGCCGGATCCGCGCGGAGCGTGCCGCAGCAGGCGAACAGTTCACCGTCATCGGTATCACGGGCTCGGCGGGCAAGACCACCACCAAGGACCTCCTGGCCGGAATCCTGTCCAAAGCCGGAAAGACCGTGGCGCCCAAGGGCTCCTACAACGGCGAGGTCGGCGTCCCGCTCACCGTCTTCACCGCCGACGCCGGCACCCGCTACCTCGTGATCGAAATGGGCGCCACCGGAATCGGCCATATCGAATACCTGGCCGGCATGGTCAAGCCGGACATCGGCGTCGTACTCGTGGTGGGTACCGCCCACGCCGGCGAGTTCGGGGGAGTGGAGAACATCGCCAAGACCAAGGGCGAACTCCTCGAAGCCCTCGACACGGACGGCACGGCCGTTATCAACCTCGACGACCCGAGGGTCGCCGCCATGGCCCCGCGCACTGTCGCCCCGATCCTGGGCACCAGCTCCGCCGGCGCGGACGGTGCCGCCGTCGAGGCCCTGAACGCGGACATCGACGATCTCGGACACCCCGTGTTCGACCTTGTACTGCCCGAAGGCGCCAAGCCGCGTCCGGTGCGCAGCAAACTGATCGGCGCGCACCACCTGGGGAACCTGCTCGCCGCTGCGGCAGCCGCCTACGCCGCGGGCATTCCCGGTGACGACATCGCGGCCTCGCTTTCGGAGCAGAGCGCCGCCAGCCGCTGGCGCATGGAACGCACCGAACGCGCGGACGGCGTCACCATCATCAACGACGCCTACAACGCCAACCCGGAATCCATGCGGGCCGCCCTGCGCACCCTGGCGGACATCGGCCAGGGCCGCCGCACCTGGGCGGTGCTGGGCGCCATGCTCGAACTCGGCGAGGACTCGATCCGCGAGCACACGGCCATCGGAACCCAGGTGGTCCGGCTGAACATTTCCCGGCTCGTCGTGGTGGGTCGCGAGGCGCGGGCACTCTATATTTCGGCGATCCAGGAAGGCTCCTGGGGCGACGAATGCATCTTCGCCGAGACCGCGGACGAGGCGTTCACACTCCTGCAGCAACAGCTTGAACCCGGCGATCTGGTGCTGTTCAAATCCTCGAACGGCGTTGGCCTGAGGCATCTAGGCGATCGGATAGCATTAGCCCCACAAGCCGGGGCAAGCGTGGAAACTGCGGCCGTTACTGCCGCCAATGAAGGGAACGAGCTGCTGTGATTGCACTGTTGATCGGCGCCGGCGTCGCCCTGTTGGTGGCCCTCATCGGCACCCCGTTGTTCATCCGTTTCCTGGTCGCGAAGAGCTACGGCCAGTTCGTCCGTGACGACGGACCCACCTCGCACCACACCAAGCGCGGCACCCCCACGATGGGCGGCACCGTAGTGGTGGCGGCGGTCCTCATCAGCTACGGACTGACCCACCTCATCATGTGGATGATGAATCCGCGTTCGCCCGGACCGTCCGTGTCCGGCCTGCTGCTGCTGTTCCTCATGGTCGGCATGGGCTTCGTGGGCTTCCTCGATGACTTCATCAAGATTTCCAAGCAGCGCAGCCTCGGCCTCGACGCAAAGGCGAAGCTCATCCTGCAGGGGGTGGTGGGCATCGCCTTCGGCATCCTGGTTCTGCAGTTCCCCAACGCGGACGGCATAACCCCGGCGTCCTACCAGATCTCCCTGGTCCGCGACATTCCGTGGCTGAACCTGGCCTTCGGCGGCACCGTGCTCGGCGCCATCCTCTTCGTGGTCTGGTCCAACCTGATCGTCACGGCGGCCACCAACGGCGTCAACCTCACCGACGGCCTGGACGGCCTCGCAGCCGGTGCCTCGATCATGGTCTTCGGGGCCTACACCCTCATGGGGATCTGGCAGAACAACCAGGCCTGCGGCTCGCCCCGGGAAGCCGGCAGCGGCTGCTACATGGTCCGCGACCCCCTGGACCTCGCCCTGCTCGCGGCCATCATGAGCGCCGCCCTGGTGGGCTTCCTCTGGTGGAACACCTCCCCGGCGAAGATCTTCATGGGCGACACCGGTTCCCTGGCCATCGGCGGTGCCGTGGCCGGCTTCGCGATCCTTTCCCGCACCGAGCTGCTGCTGGGCATCGTCGGCGGACTGTTCGTGCTGATCACCCTTTCGGTGATCATCCAGGTGGGCTACTTCAAGGTCACCAAGGGCAAACGCTTCTTCAAGATGGCCCCTCTGCAACACCACTTCGAGCTCAAGGGCTGGGCCGAGATCACCGTGGTGGTGCGCTTCTGGATCCTTTGCGGCCTCTTCGTCGCGGCTGGGCTCGGTATTTTCTACGCTGAATGGGTGGTGCTGCTGTGAACACGAACGACCGGTACGGAAACGAGCGGCTCAAGGACCTCACCAGCTGGGATGCTGACTGGCGCGGCCTGCGGGTGGTGGTCACCGGTATCGGCGTGTCGGGGTTCTCCGCCGCGGACACCCTGATCGAACTTGGCGCCCGCGTGGTGGTGGTCGACGCCGCCACCACCCCCAAGGCCGAAGCCCAGGCGGACACCCTGAAGATCGTCGGCGCCGTGGATGTCCTCCTCGGGCCGGACGCCGTGCTCACCGTCCCCGAGATCGACGGCGAGAAGCCCGAACTCGTGGTGACCTCCCCGGGGTGGCGGCCGGACCAGTCCCTGCTCGCCGCGGCCAAGCGTGCGCACATTCCGGTATGGGGCGACGTCGAACTCGCCTGGCGGCTGCGGGAACGCAAGGGCCGCAAGACGGCGGACTGGCTCACCATCACCGGAACCAACGGCAAGACCACCACCGTGGGTATGACCGAATCGATGCTGCAGGCTGCGGGCCTGAAGGCGATCGCCGTCGGCAACGTCGGCACCCCCATCCTGGACGCCCTCCGCGACCCGGTCGACTACGATGTGTTCGCCGTCGAGCTCTCCAGTTTCCAGCTGCACTGGAGCGAATCGCTGTCACCGGTAGCAAGCGTCTGCCTCAACGTCGCCGAGGACCACGTGGACTGGCACGGCTCCTATGAGGCATATCTGGCGGACAAGGCCAAGGTCTTTGAAAACACGCGGATTGCCTGCATCTACAACGCGGAGCAGATCGAAACCGAGCGCATGGTGGAGAACGCCGACGTCGTGGAAGGCTGTCGCGCCGTCGGCTTCACCACGGTGACGCCCGCCATCAGCATGCTCGGCGTCGTCGAAGGCCTGCTGGTGGACCGGGCATTCATCGCCGAACGCAAGGACTCGGCCGCCGAGCTCGCCGCGCTCTCCGATCTCGGGCCCGTGGCGCCCCGGCACCTCGTTGCCAATGCGCTGGCCGCCGCGGCACTGGTCCGCGCCTACGGTGTGGAGCCCGCGGCCGTGCGCGAAGGCCTCAAGCATTACCTGCCGGGCAAACACCGCATCCAGCCAGTCAGCAAGCACGGCGACGTCCTCTGGATCAACGATTCCAAGGCCACCAACCCGCACGCCGCTGCCGCCGCCCTGGCCGCATTCGAGAACGTCGTCTGGATTGCCGGAGGCCTTTCCAAGGGCGTCAACTACGACGACCTGGTCAGGGACCAGGCGCACCGGCTCAAGGCCGTGGTCCTTATCGGTACCGACACGGAAGCCCTGGAAGCCTCCCTCCAGCGACACGCAGCGGATGTCCCCGTGATCGGGCAGCCCAGGGGCGAAACTGAAAAGGCGCAGACCTCCGGTACGGACGCATCCGGTGCTGACGGCAAGGAACTTTCGCCGATCTTCGGCGACACCGTGATGGCCCAGGCTGTTGCCGCAGCCGCCCGGATCGCCGTGCCGGGCGACACCGTGCTGCTGGCTCCGGCAGCCGCCTCAATGGACCAGTTCTCGTCCTACGCCCACCGGGGCGACGCATTCATCCAGGCAGTTCGCGATCTCGTGGAAGGCGATCCCGCGGAAGGCACGGCACAGACCACCGAGGAGTAGCAATGGTCACCACGCCCACCCGCCAGGCACCCGCCAAGAAGGCGGCCCGGCAGACCAGAGGGCTTCGGGACCGCCTCCGCAGGATCTGGGACGGCATCGAAGGCAAGGGCGCGGCAGCCAACAGTTCCACCTATTACCTGATCCTTGGCTGCACCCTGGCCCTCACCGCGATCGGTATCATGATGGTGCTCTCCGCCTCCAGCGTGGAGGCCATCTCGGTAGGCAGGTCACCGTACGCGGATGCCATGAAGCAGGCCGGTTTCGGCGCGCTCGGCGTAGTTGCCATGTACCTCATTTCACGGACCAACGTGACCTGGATGAAGCGGCTTTCCTGGCCGGCCATGGGCGCGGTGGCCGTACTCCTTGTCCTCGTCCAGGTGATCGGCCGCAAGACCCTCGGCAACCAGAACTGGATCGACGTCGGCGGGGTCAGCATCCAGCCTTCGGAAATCGCCAAGCTCGTCCTCTGCGTCTGGATCGCCACGGTGCTGGCCCGCAAGGAGAAGCTGCTCCACCGCTGGATGCACGTGATCATCCCGGTGGTGCCGGGTGCCGGACTCATCCTTGGCCTGGTCCTGTTGGGCAACGACCTCGGCACCGCCATCGTCGTCATGGCGATCATCGCGGCCGGCCTGTTCTTCGCGGGCGTGCCCGGGAAGATGCTTGCCATCGCCGGCGCGGCCGGCGCGGTCGCCGCCACCGTGTTGACCCTCAGCAGCGCCAACCGCATGTGCCGCATCACCTCCTGGCTCGGCAACGCCTCGGACACCTGCAAGGCGCAGTTCGACTTCGACTTCCAGTCCACCAACGGCATGTACGGCCTCGCCCAGGGCGGTTGGACCGGTCTTGGCCTGGGCCAGAGCCGGCAGAAGTACAACTGGCTGCCCGAAGCCCACAACGACTTCATTTTCGCGATCATCGGCGAGGAACTGGGCCTGTTGGGCACCATCGTCGTCCTGCTGCTTTTCGCGATCCTGGGCATCGCGATCTTCCGCGTGGTGATCCGTCAGACCGACCCCTTCCAGCGCACCCTGGCCGGCTCCATCATGGTGTGGCTGCTGGGCCAGGCGAGCATGAACATGGCTGTGGTCACCCAGCTCCTGCCGGTCATCGGTGTGCCCCTGCCGTTCATTTCCTATGGCGGCTCGGCGCTGTTGATGTCCCTGTGCGGCGTGGGCGTAGTGTTGTCTTTGGCCCGCGCCCAGATCGCACCGGGCAACCGTCCCCGCCTGTGGCGCAGATCCGCGAAAACTGCACGAAAGCGTAAATAGCACTTCATGAATTCCCAGTCGAAGCCACTGTCAGTGGTGCTTGCCGGAGGCGGAACCGCCGGCCACATCAGCCCGATGCTCGCCATTGCCGATGCCCTGAAGGCCGCCCGCCCCGACGCCTCCTTCCTGGCAGTCGGCACCGCCGAAGGCATGGAAAGCCGCCTGGTCCCGGCTGCCGGCTACGAACTGGCCACTATTGGCAGGGTCCCGTTCCCGCGCCGGCCCTCGCTGGCGATGCTGAAGTTCCCGGCCCGTTTTGCCGGTGCCGTGAAGCAGGCCGGCCGCATCCTGGACGAAGCCGGAGCGGATGTGCTGGTGGGAGTCGGAGGCTATGTCTGCACTCCGATGTACCTGGCTGCCCGGAAGCGGAACATCCCCATCGTCATCCATGAGGCCAACAGCCGCCCCGGCCTGGCCAACCGCGTGGGTGCCCTGTTCAGCCGCCACATCGCCGTGGCCTTCCCGGAAACCCGGCTGCGGAACGCCCGCCACGTGGGCATGCCGATGCGCAAGGCGATCTCGGGCCTCGACAGGCACTCGGCCCGCGCGGAGGCCCGCCGGGCCCTGGGCCTGGCCGAAGACCGGCCGGCCCTCATTGTGACGGGCGGCTCCTCAGGCGCCCAAAGCATCAACCGCACCATCTCCGGTGCGCTGGACGCCCTCGCAACGGCCGGCGTCCAGACCCTGCACATCACCGGACGGGGCAAGGAAGTCAAGGACGACGGCGGCGCGCTGCTCAGCGCCGACGGCTACCGGCAGGTCGAGTACATCGACGGCATGGAAAACGTCTACGCCGCCGCCGACGTGCTGCTGGCCCGCGCCGGCGCGGCGACAGTGTGCGAGGTGGCCGCCGTCGGCGTTCCCGCCGTCTTCGTTCCGCTGCCGGTGGGCAACGGCGAACAGGCCCTGAACGCCCGCGCCCTGGTGAACGGCGGCGCCGCCCTCCTCGTTGAGGACAAGGCCCTCACCGCCGAGTGGCTCGAGCGCGAACTGATCCCGCTGCTCGGCGACCGGCAGCGCCTCGAAAACATGGCCGCCAAGGCCGAAAGCCTCGGCATTAGAAACGCCGATCAGCGGATGGCTGATCTTGTCCTGGAAGCGGTATCCGAATGACCCAGCCCATCGCAGACCTCAACTCCCTTGGCCGGGTGCACTTCATCGGGATCGGCGGGGTCGGCATGTCTGCCGTCGCCCGGATCATGGTTGCCCGTGGCGTGAATGTCAGCGGCTCCGACGCCAAGGACCTGCCCGTCATGCGCGAACTCGCCGCGGCAGGAGCACGGATCGCAGTCGGCTACGCCGCGGAGAACCTGGGGGACGCCCAGACCGTGGTAGCGGGCTCCGCGATCCGGCAGGACAACCCCGAACTGCTTGCCGCCCGGGCCGCCGGCCTGCCGGTGCTGCACCGCTCGGAGGGCCTTGCAGCGACCATGGGCACTGACCGTGTGGTGGCGGTGGCCGGAACCCATGGCAAGTCCACCACCACCTCCATGGTCACGGTGCTGCTGCAGCAGATCGGCCTTGACCCCTCCTTCGCGATCGGCGCCAATGTCCCGGCGCTCGGCGTCAACGCCGCCAGCGGCCGTTCGGACATTTTCGTGGCCGAGGCCGATGAATCCGACGCCTCCTTCCTGAACTACCGGCCGCTGATCGCCATCGTCACCAACGTCGAGGCCGACCACCTGGACCACTACGGCACGCCCGAGGCCGTCTTCGCCGCGTTCGACGCTTTCGCGGCCTTGTTGCCGGCGGACGGGCTATTGCTCGCCTGCGCGGACGACGACGGCGCCCGCGCCCTCGCTGCCCGGGTCCGGGCCGCGGGGGCCACCCGGGTCATGACGTACGGAACCGCCGACGACGCCGAGGTCCGACTGTACGACGAGGGTGCAGACGGCACCTGGGTCGGCCTGGCGGGCGAAAAGCAGCGCCTGGAGCTCCAGGTCCCCGGCCGCCACAACGCGCTCAACGCGACGGCAGCCTTCGCTGCCGCCGTCGAACTCGGCGCGGAGCCCGCGGCCGCAGCCGCCGCCTTGGCGCACTTCAGCGGCGCTGCCCGCAGGTTTGAGTTCAAGGGCGAAGGCAGGGGAGTGCGCGTCTACGACGACTACGCCCACCACCCCACGGAGGTCCGTGCCGCCCTCTCCGCCGCGCGCACCGTCGCCGGGGGCAAGAAGGTGCACGTCCTCTTCCAGCCGCACCTGTTCTCCCGGACCCGCGAGTTCTCCCGTGAATTTGCCGAAGCACTCAACCTGGCGGACACCGCCATGGTCCTGGACATCTACCCGGCCCGCGAAGATCCCATCCCGGGCATCACCAGCGCGCTGATCACGGAGCACCTGCGTTCCGGACGCCTCGTTGCCGCCGACGACGCCGTCGGGGAAATCGTGGCCGGCGCCGCGGAGGGCGACATCATCCTCACCGTGGGCGCCGGTGACGTCACGGCCTACGGGCCCCGGATCGTGGAGCGACTGCGTGGCTAGCACGCGGAAGCCCACCTTCAAACCCGGGAGCGGTAGCAAGCCGGGGGCCGAGGCCGGGCCCGGCGTGATCAGCGCGGAGCGGACACTCGAGGGGCAGCCGTCACCCGAAGGCGGACGGCCCGCGGGATTCTCCGCCACCAAAGCCGCGGCACCTGGTGTTGCTGAAGCCGTCGCGAAGGAAAACACTGCCAAGGAAAACACTGCGAAGGTCCTCGCTTTCCCCGAGCCCAAGGGGCGCAAACGGAAGCGCATCGCCCTCACGACTGCCGCCGTGATCATTGCCTTGGTAGCGGGGTTCCTTGCGGCCGCGGTCTATTCGCCCATGCTCGCCGTCCGCACCATCACGGTGGACGGAGCCAAACTGCTGAAGGCGGACGCCATCCGGAAGGCGCTGGCGCCGGTGGAGGGGACGCCCCTTCCGCAAATCGACGACGCCGAAATCACCCGGCTGCTCAAGCCGCTGGTCCAGGTGCGCTCGGTCAGCACGGAGGCCCGGCCGCCGTCGACGCTGGTGGTCCACGTCGTGGAGCGGGTGCCGGTGGCCCTGCTGAAGAAGGACAGCGACTACCTGCTGGTGGACGTGGACGGGGTCCAGCTGGGCTCCACCAAGGACCCGGCCTCCGTGCCCCTGCCCCTGATTGAGGGCAGTGCGGCCAGGGCCGAGCTATTCAAGGCCATCACGGCCGTGCTGGCAACGCTTCCCGCGGATGTCCTGGCAAAGATGGCCAGCGCTTCGGCCAAATCCCCGGACGCCGTGGAGCTCAGGCTCATTGACGGCAAGACGGTGGTTTGGGGCAATGCGGAGGAAAAGGAGCTTAAGGCCAGGGTGCTCGAAGCGCTCCTGAAGGCCCCGGCCGATCCCAGGGTTCCGGTGAACGTCTATGACGTTTCCGCGCCCCGGCATCCACTGACGAAATAGCCCCCGCCGGGGTGGCCGAAGCCCGGTAACAAGCAGGCGGCCTCGGGCTAATTTCGGGACATTCACACGACACGCTGAGCCGGTCATTGAATGTCCGATGCCCAGCCCATACCGTCGCATAAGAGTTACTTGACATAACTATAACCTTCAACTAGAGGGTTAAGGTCCAAGGATTCAAGTTGGACTCGATCAGTTTCGCTATAGGACACAAGCAAGGGGCACGAAACGTGGCAGCACCGCAGAATTACTTGGCCGTCATCAAGGTCGTCGGCATCGGCGGCGGTGGCGTGAACGCAGTCAACCGGATGATCGAAGTAGGCCTTCGGGGTGTCGAGTTCATCGCTATCAACACCGACGCGCAGGCCCTTCTCATGAGCGACGCCGACGTCAAACTCGACGTCGGACGCGAACTCACCCGCGGCCTCGGCGCGGGTGCCAACCCCGACGTCGGACGCCAGGCCGCCGAAGACCACGCCGACGAGATCGAAGAGGTCCTGCGCGGCGCGGACATGGTCTTCGTGACCGCCGGCGAAGGCGGCGGCACCGGAACCGGTGGCGCCCCCGTGGTTGCCCGCATCGCCCGTTCCCTCGGTGCGCTGACCATCGGGGTTGTGACCCGCCCCTTCACCTTCGAGGGCCGCCGCCGCGCAACCTCGGCCGAGAACGGCATCGACGCCCTGCGCGACGAAGTCGACACCCTCATCGTCATCCCCAACGACCGCCTCCTTTCCATCAGCGACCGGAACGTCTCCGTCCTTGACGCTTTCCGCTCCGCCGACCAGGTGCTGCTCTCCGGTGTCCAGGGCATCACCGACCTCATCACCACCCCCGGCCTGATCAACCTCGACTTCGCCGATGTGAAGTCCGTCATGCAGGGTGCGGGCTCCGCGCTCATGGGCATCGGTTCGGCCCGTGGCGAAGACCGGGCCGTCAAGGCCGCCGAACTCGCCATCGCCTCGCCGCTGCTCGAAGCGTCGATCGACGGCGCCCACGGCGTCCTGCTGTCCATCCAGGGCGGTTCGGATCTCGGTCTCTTCGAAATCAACGAGGCCGCCCGCCTGGTCCAGGAAGTGGCGCACCCCGAAGCCAACATCATTTTCGGCGCCGTCATCGACGACGCCCTGGGTGACGAAGCGCGCGTCACCGTCATCGCGGCCGGCTTCGACGACGTCAAGGCCACTTCGCCGTCCATGAACCAGCCCGCCGCCCAGCCGGCAGCCCAGCAGCAGGCTCCTGCCGCGCCGGAGCGTCCTGCAGCCCATGCAGCTCCGGCCTACCAAGCGCCGCAGCACGTCCCGGCCGGTGTCGCCAGCTCGGGCCTGAGCAACTGGGGCCAGCAGCGCCCGACCGCGCTGCCCGCCGATTCCGGTTTCGATGTCGACCTTCCCGCCGTGGTGGAACCGGACCTGTCCGGCGGCCGCAGCGACGACCTCGACGTTCCGGATTTCCTCAAGTAACCCCGGGGAGCAAGTCAGCAGTGTTTTGGTGGCGTAAGGAAGTACGGCCCGGACTGTGGGTCGCCTTCACCGATGCCGACGCCGGCAACCTTGCCCTGCACGTGGGCGACGACCCGGACGAAGTCCTGGTGCGCCGGGCCCGGCTGGAATCAGCAGCCGGGCTCGGCGACCGGAATTTCCGGTACATGTCCCAGGTACACGGCAACACCGTGTGCTTCGTCGGGGAATCCCCCGAACCGCCCACCGCGGATGCGATGGTCTCCACCGGGCAGCCCCTTGCCGTGATGGTGGCCGACTGTGTTCCTGTGGTCCTGGCGGGTGAAAGTGCCCAGGGGCCTGTGCTCGGTGTTGCCCACGCGGGCAGGCCGGGCGTTGCGTCCGGCGTGGTGGCCGCCACCGTCGGCGAAATGCGGCAGCGGGGCGCTGAGGACATCAAAGCCTGGATCGGCCCCTCGATCTGCGGGAAGTGCTATGAGGTTCCCGGGGAGCTCCGGGCCGAGGTCGCTGCGGCCGTGCCCGGGACCTGGTCCGTGACTTCCTGGGGAACGCCGGCGCTGGACCTGCCGGCGGGAGTCCGCGCCCAGCTCGGGGACCTCGCTGTCCCGGTTGAATACTCGGGTGAATGCACCAAGGACAGTCCGGGCTTGTTCTCGTACCGCCGCCAGCAGCAGACCGGGCGCTTTGCAGGGCTGGTGTGGACCCATGGCTGAGTCCGGCCCGGCAGGGACCAACGAGGAAGGCGGCATGGACGAGCGGGCGCTTCAACTGCAGGAGCGGCTGACCGCCGTGCGTGCCCGGATTTCCGCGGCGACCCTGGCCGCGGGACGCTCCGTGGAACCGGAGCTTATCGTGGTCACCAAATTCCATCCGGCCGCCGACGTCGCACGCCTGGCCGCCCTGGGAATCCGGGACGTGGGGGAGAACCGCGACCAGGAAGCTTCGGCCAAGGCCGCCGGGCTTACCGAGCTCGGGCTCCGCTGGCACTTCATCGGACAGCTCCAGAGCAAGAAGGCAAAGTCGGTGGTGAAGTACGCACATTCGGTGCAGTCCGTCGACCGCCTCCAACTCGTCGAGGCACTTGCCAAAGCCATGCTTCGGGCCCAGGAGGAAAGCGGCCGCGCCGAACTGGAATGCTTCATCCAGGTCAGCCTGGACGACGACGCCGGGGAGCACCGCGGCGGGACCGCGCCGGCCGCCGTCGGGCAGCTTGCGGACAGCATCGCCTCCGCTGCCGGGCTCCGGCTCGCCGGGGTGATGGCGGTTGCGCCGCTCGGCGCCCGTCCTGAAGACGCGTTCGAAGAGCTCGCCGGGATTTCCGCAGCGTTGCGCGAGGCCCATCCCGGTGCGACTGCGGTTTCCGCGGGGATGAGCCAGGACCTTGAAGCTGCCGTGCGCTTCGGGGCGACACACCTGCGAATCGGCTCCGATATTCTCGGTTCCCGTCCCCCCGTGGGGTAGCGTCAGGGTATTGGAAGCGACGGGCCGAGGCATCCAATCTGAGTCACGGGCGGCCCGCCAACTGCAGACACGATTGGAGTCCAGCATGGCTGGCGCATTGCGCAAGACAATGGTTTATCTTGGGCTCGCCGACGGCGATGAGCACTACGAGTCTGAGCACCACCTGCCGCACAGGGACGAGGAGCACGCCGCCGCTGCCGAGCAGGAAGAACGCCGCGCCCCCGCACCTGTCCGGGAAGCCGTCCGTGAAGTACCCCAAGCCGCCGCCGAAGAGGAATACCGCGCCCCCGTGACACCCATCAAGCGTGCGGCATCGAGCCGCGAAGACAGCTCCGGACTCCGCCAGATCACCACCGTCCACCCCCGCTCCTACAATGACGCCAAGATCATCGGCGAAAGCTTCCGGGACGGGATCCCGGTGATCATGAATGTCACCGACATGGGCGAGGCGGACGCCAAGCGCCTGGTGGACTTCTCCGCGGGCCTGGTCTTTGGTCTGCACGGCAGCATTGAACGCGTCACCAACAAGGTGTTCCTGCTGTCGCCGTCGTATGTCGAAGTCCTTGGCGACGACAAGAAGGCTAGTGAGGCACAGGCCTCGTTCTTCAACCAGAGCTGACGGGCTCCACAGCTTGTTTCAGATGCCAGGCAGGCCAACTGCCTGGCATCTGTGTTGGAATAGAGAACACAGCCGTTGCGATCGAGGAGAACTGAGCTAAGCCGTGGGCATTGTTTTTGGCCTTATTTACATCGCATTGCTGCTGTTCCAGATTTCCCTCATCATCAGGATTGTCTTTGACCTGGTGCAGATGTTTGCCCGGCAATGGCGTCCGCGTGGGGCTGCCCTGGTGGCGGCCCACGTGGTCTATTCCATGACGGACCCGCCCATCAAGCGGATCCGCCGCCTGGTGCCGCCCCTGCAGCTGGGCTCCGTTTCCCTTGACCTGGCGTTCCTGATTGTCTTCATTGTGGTGGTTATCGCCATGGGATTCACCTGGTCGCTGGTGTAGCTTCTTTGTAGGACAGGGACCCCGGCAAACTCCGCCGGCCCGGTCCGGTTCCCCGTAATTAGCGCCAAGGGGTGTTGAATTGGGGGAATCAGATGATATTTAGGTACCGTAGGTTTTGAACGGCCGGAAGGCCTCCTGACTGACTAGACCAACGAGGTGACCAGATGGCTTTGACGCCAGAAGACGTTGTCAACAAGCGCTTTCAGCCGACCAAGTTCCGTGAGGGCTACGACCAGGATGAGGTTGACGATTTCCTTGACGAAATCGTCGTCGAACTGCGCCGCCTGAACCAGGAGAACGACGAGCTGCGCAAGAAGCTCGCCGAGGCTGGAACTCCCGTCGCTGCCAACGCCACCCCGGCACCGGTCGTTGAAAAGGTCCCTGCTCCGGTCAAGGCCGACAAGGACGCAGAAGCCAAGGCGAAGGCGGAGGCCGAAGCGAAGGCTGAAGCGGAAGCCAAGGCCGCCGAAGCGGAAGCCAAGAAGAAAGCGCAGGCCGCCGCTCCGGCCGCACCCGCACCCGCCGCCGCAGCTTCGGTCGCTTCCCCCTCCGCCGAGTCCGCCGCAGGCCTGCTGGCCATGGCCCAGCAGATGCACGACAAGCACGTTGCCGACGGCGAGCAGCAGAAGGAAAAGATCATCGCCGAGGCGCAGATCGAAGCTTCCACCCTCGTCAACGATGCGCAGGACAAGTCCCGCAAGATCCTCGGCGCACTTGAGCAGCAGCGCTCCGTCCTCGAGCGCAAGGTGGAGCAGCTCCGCGGCTTCGAGCGCGACTACCGCTCCCGCCTGAAGGCCTACATCGAAGGCCAGCTGCGCGACCTCGACGCCCGTGGTTCGGTCGCCGCCCCCGAGGTCGGCGAAGCTGCCGCAGAGGTCTAAGCAAGTATTCTGAAAGCCGGTGGCTGAGGACTCCTCGGCCACCGGCTTTCGCTGTTAAGCGCAGCACCCCACAGTCCCCGGATGAAAGCACTATGAGCGACGAACACAACAGCGGCACCACGGAACCGGACCGCACCATACGCCGGACCCCCCGACCGGGGCTGCTTTGGCTCTTCGCGGGCTTTGCGGCATTCGCCTACGCCTTTGACCAGCTGACCAAGCTGTGGGTCACCAGCACCATGGTGGAAGGGGAACGCATCCCGGTCCTGCCCCCTTTGCTGCATTGGTACTACATCCGCAACTCCGGGGCGGCCTTCTCGATCGGCGAGAACGTCACCTGGGTCTTCACGCTCGTCATGGCCGGGGTGTCCGTGGCCATTTTCTTCCAGCTGCGCAAACTCGGTTCGGTCTGGTGGGCCCTGTCCCTCGGGCTGCTGCTCGGCGGCGCCCTCGGCAACCTGACGGACCGGCTCTTCCGTGAGCCTTCCTTCGCCATGGGGCACGTCGTGGACTTCATTCAGCTGCCGAACTTTGCGATCTTCAACGTCGCAGATTCCGCGGTCGTCAGTGCGGTCGTGGTGATCTGCCTGCTTACCCTGCGCGGGATCGGCCTGGACGGGTCAAAGCAGCAGCCGGCGGCTAAGCAGGCTGACACGGACCAGACCGAAACGAACCAGACCGAAACCGACCGGGAAGCGTCCGGCGATGCCTGAGACCTTCCACGTGCCTGAGGAACTCGGTGGCGCCCGCGCCGATGCCGGTCTGGCAAAGCTCATGGACATTTCGCGTTCCGCGGCCGCCCTCTTGCTGGCCGAAGGCAACGTCAGGGCGGGCAAGGCGGTCCTGGCGAAATCCGCCAAGCTCACAGCCGGCTCCGTTCTGTCAGTAACCGTTCCCGAGCGCCGGGACCCCTTGGAAGTCGTGGAGGAAGTAGTGGAAGGCCTTAACATCCTGCTGGACGATGAGGACTTTGTCGTCATCGACAAGCCCGTGGGTGTTGCGGCGCATCCGTCACCCGGCTGGGTGGGCCCAACCGTCGTCGGAGGCCTTGCAGGCGCCGGGTACCGGATCTCCACCTCGGGGGCTGCCGAGCGTGCCGGGATCGTGCACCGGCTCGACGTCGGAACCTCCGGGGTGATGGTGGTCGCCAAGACCGAGCACGCCTACACCGTGCTCAAGCGCGCCTTCAAGGAGCGGACCGTCGACAAGGTCTACCACGCTGTGGTCCAGGGCCTGCCGGAGCCCCTCGAAGGCACCATCGACGCCCCGATCGGCCGCCACCCGGGCCACGACTGGCGCTTCGCCGTTATCGAGGACGGACGCCCCTCGGTGACCCACTACGAGGTCCTGGAAGCCTACGGCAAGGCCAGCCTCGTGGAGGTGCACCTGGAGACCGGACGGACGCACCAGATCCGGGTCCATTTCTCGGCTCTGCGGCATCCCTGTGCAGGTGACCTCACCTACGGTGCCGACCCGCGCCTGGCAGCCACGCTCGGCCTCACCAGGCAGTGGCTGCACGCCCGGAGGCTCGGCTTCGCCCACCCCCGCAGCGGCGACTGGGTGGAGGTCACCAGCCAGTACCCGGCGGACCTCCAGTACGCGCTGGACCTGCTGGCCAGCGGCGACGCCTGAGCCACCACGGCACGTCCTTGGTCCGTTGACCCTGCCCCGGGCCGGGGTTACGGTGTGTGCATCATTGGCGCGTCTAGCCGCGAGGCAGGAGGCTAGGGATGCAGACAAAGCAGCGGATGCAGACAAAGCAGCGGATGCAGACAAGGCAGCGAGGAAGCCTTTCCCGGCCGGCGGCGGCGGTTGTCGCCGGAACCGTACTCTGGTTTGCCGGCATCACCCCGGCGCAGCGCGTTTACACCACCCGGGACGCGGCACGCCGCCTCGAGATCCTTGAGCACTCCGGTCCGCGGTGGGTGGCCGGGCAGCATGTGGCCGCGATGGGGACGGCGGCCGTACCGGTGGCCTTCGCCGTCTTGGCCAAGGAGTTTCCCCGCGGGCGGGCCCGCGGCCTGGCCGGGACTGCGGCGGCCGCCTTGCTCGTGGGGGCTCCGATGTTCGTCTGGTGCCTGGCGGACCGGGGGAGCGACATCGAGCGTTTCGCCTACCGCCGTGGCGCAGCCTGGCCCTTTGCCTTCTACGCCTGGTCGCATGTGGCCGCCCTCGCCGCGCTTGCCGGGGCCTTCGCCGCGCTGCCCGCTCCGCGCCCATCCCCGACGGCGTTTGCCCTGGCCGGAACGTCCGCCGCCTCTGCCGCCGTGCTGGCTGCTACCGGGGACATTCCGCCTTTCGTGTTCTACCTCGCAGAGGGTGCGGCGGCCGCCGTGCTGCTCCGGTGGACACCCGACGACGGCGGGGACGGCTGAGCCGCTCGACGGTAGACTGGCGTGGTGACTTCCAGCAATGCCTCGTTCGTCCACCTGCACACCCATACCGAGTACTCGATGCTGGACGGGGCGGCCCGGCTTGGCGAGTTGTTCAACGAGACCGAGCGGCTGGGAATGCCGGCCCTGGCCACCACCGACCACGGCTACCTCTTCGGTGCCTTCGACTTCTGGAAGAAGGCCACGGACAAGGGCATCAAGCCGATCATCGGTGTCGAGGCCTATGTCACCCCCGGCACCGCCCGCACGGACAAGGAGCGCGTACGGTGGGGCGATGAAAGCCAGCGCAAGGACGACGTCTCCGGTGGTGGCGCCTACACCCACATGACATTGCTCAGCTACAACAACGTGGGCATGCGGAACCTCTTCCGGGCCTCCTCGATCGCTTCGCTCGATTCGGTCTTCGGCAAGTGGCCCCGCCTGGACCGGGAACTGCTGAACACGTATTCCGAAGGCCTGATCGCCACCACCGGCTGCCCCTCCGGCGAAATCCAGACCAGGCTCCGCCTCGGCCAGTACCGTGAGGCGCTCGAAGCCGCCGCGGAATTCAGGGACATCTTCGGCGCGGAGAATTACTTCTGCGAACTCATGGACCACGGCCTGGACATCGAACGGCGGGTCACCGGCGACTTGCTGCGCCTGGCCAAGGACCTGAACATCCCCCTGGTGGCCACCAACGACCTGCACTACACGCACGAACACGATGCCAAGGCCCATGAAGCCCTGCTGGCCATCCAGTCCGGCTCGACACTGCTGGAGCCCACCTACGACCAGGGCGGCTCGCGCTTTGCCTTCTCCGGCAGCGGCTACTACCTGAAGTCCCCGCAGGAGATGCGGGAACTGTTCCGCGACCATCCGGAGGCCTGCGACAACACCCTTCTCATTGCCGAGCGATGCGAAGTGTCCTTCAACACGGGCGCCAACTACATGCCCCGCTTCCCCTGCCCGCCGGGGGAGGACGAGACCTCCTGGCTGGTCAAGGAAGTGGCCAAGGGCCTGGAGTACCGCTACCCGCAGGGCGTCCCGGACAAGGTCCGCAAACAGGCGGACTATGAACTCGACGTCATTACGTCCATGGGCTTCCCGGGCTACTTCCTGGTGGTTGCCGACTTCATCAACTGGGCCAAGAACAACGGCATCCGGGTGGGTCCGGGGCGTGGTTCCGGCGCCGGTTCCATGGTCGCCTACGCCATGCGCATCACCGACCTGGATCCGCTGGAACACGGCTTGATCTTCGAACGCTTCCTCAACCCGGACCGCGTGTCCATGCCCGACTTCGACGTCGACTTCGATGATCGCCGCCGTCCCGAGGTCATCGACTACGTGACCCGGAAGTACGGCGACGAGCGCGTGGCCATGATCGTCACGTATGGCACTATCAAGACCAAGCAGGCGCTCAAGGACTCCTCCCGCGTGCTCGGCTACCCCTTCAGCATGGGCGAGACGCTCACCAAGGCCCTGCCGCCCGCCGTCATGGCCAAGGACATCCCGCTTGCGGACATCCAGAACCCGCAGGCGAAGCGCTACGGGGAAGCCGGGGACTTCAGGCAGCTGATCTCCACGGACCCCGAAGCCGCCAAGGTCTTCGAGACCGCCCTCGGCATCGAGGGCCTGAAGCGCCAATGGGGCGTCCACGCCGCCGGCGTGATCATGTCCTCGGACCCGATCATCGACGTCATCCCGATCATGCGCCGCTTCCAGGACGGCCAGGTCATCACCCAGTTCGACTACCCCACGAGCGAAGGCCTCGGCCTGATCAAGATGGACTTCCTGGGCCTGCGGAACCTGACGATCATTTCCGATGCCCTCGAGAACATCAAGCTCAACCGCGGCATCGAACTGGACCTTGAAACCCTGGCCCTGGACGACGCGGCGTCCTATGAGCTGCTGGCCCGCGGCGACACCCTGGGCGTGTTCCAGCTCGACGGCGGGCCCATGCGTTCACTGCTCAAGCTGATGAAGCCTGACAACTTCGAAGACATCTCCGCCGTGCTGGCCCTGTACCGTCCGGGCCCGATGGGCGCCAACGCGCACACCGACTACGCCCTGCGCAAGAACAAGATCCAGGACGTCATTCCGATCCACCCGGAGCTGGCCGAGCCGCTGGAAGACATCCTCGGCGGCACCTTCGGCCTGATCGTGTACCAGGAACAGGTCATGGCCGTGGCGCAGAAACTGGCGGGCTACTCGCTCGGCCAGGCAGACATCCTGCGCCGTGCGATGGGTAAGAAAAAGAAGGAAGAGCTGGACAAGCAGTTCGCCGGCTTCTCCCAGGGCATGCAGGACAACGGCTACTCCATGGAGGCGGTCAAGACCCTCTGGGACATCCTGCTGCCGTTCTCCGACTACGCCTTCAACAAGGCGCACTCCGCCGCATACGGCGTCATCTCGTACTGGACCGCCTACCTGAAGGCGCACTACGCGCCCGAATACATGGCCGCCCTGCTGACCTCCGTGGGCGATGACAAGGACAAATCGGCCATCTACCTGAACGAGTGCCGGCGCATGGGCATCACCGTGCTGCCGCCGGACGTCAACGAATCCGCCCTGACCTTCACCCCGGTGGGCACCGACATCCGTTTCGGCATGGGCGCCATCCGCAACGTCGGCTCCAACGTCGTCGATTCCATGGTCACGGCCCGCCAGGAGCAGGGCCGCTACGAATCGTTCTCGGACTTCCTGATGAAGGTTCCCGCCGTGGTGTGTAACAAGCGGACCATCGAATCCCTCATCAAGGCCGGCGCCTTCGACTCGCTGGGGCACTCCCGCCGCGCCCTGGCGATGATCCACGAAGAAGCGATCGACTCCGTCATCACCCTCAAGCGCAACGAGGCGATCGGCCAGTTCGACCTGTTCGCCGGCTTCGAGGACGACAAATCTGAGCCTTCCTTCACCACCGACATCCCGGACCTGCCGGAATGGGAAAAGAAGGACAAGCTCGCCTTCGAGCGGGACATGCTGGGACTCTACGTCTCGGACCACCCGCTGCAGGGCCTGGAAGGGGTGCTCAGCCAGCACGCCGAACAATCCATCTCCTCGATCATCGCCGAAGACGGCCCCCACGACGGGGCGATCGTCACTATCGCGGGCATGATCACCTCGCTGAGCCGCCGGATCGCCAAGGCGAGCGGCAACGCCTACGCCAGGGCAGAGATCGAAGACCTGGGCGCATCGATGGAGGTCATGTTCTTCGGGCAGGTCTACGGACCGATCGCTTCCGTCCTCGCCGAAGACCTGATCGTTGTGGTCAAGGGCCGGCTCCAGCGCCGCGACGACGGTGCCGTCACCTTGAACTGCATGGAGCTTTCGGTCCCGGACTTGAGCGAGGGCGTGAACGGGCCGCTGGTCATCACCATGCCCACGCACAAGGCCACCGAGGCGGTTGTCACAGAACTGAGGGACGTGCTTGGCAACCACCGCGGCAATTCCGAGGTCCGGCTGAACCTCCACGGGGACACGAAGATCGAGGTGATGGCCCTGCCGATCCATCTGCGGGTGAACCCGAACCCCGCGTTGTTCGGGGACCTGAAGGTGCTGCTCGGCCCGGCCTGCCTGGATAGCTGACTGCCTGGACAGCTGGGCGGCCGGGCTCAGATTTCGTAGTCGAGCGGGACGGGTTGCCCGTAGCTGCCCGAGTGGTACAGCAGCGGGCTCCCGTCCTCGCCCACCTGTCCGTCCACCACTTCGACGACGACCACCGCGTTGTTCTCGAAGGAAAGACGCATCTGGATCTTCCCGATGAGCCAGCCGGTGACGTTTTTCAGCAGCGGCACCCCGAAGGGGCCAGGCTCCCAGTGGTCGCCTTCGAAGCGCTCTATGCCGCCGCGGGCGAAACGGTCCGCCAGGGCTTCGTTTTCGTGGCCGAGCATGTGCAGCCCGATGTACGTAGAGTTCGCGATGGCCGGCCAGGAGCTGGAACTGCGCGACATGTTGAAAGTGAAGCGGGGCGGCTCAGCGGACAGTGAGGCCACCGACGTCGCGGTGAATCCAAAGGGGCTGCCGTCCAGGTCCGCGGTGATGATGGAAACGCCCGCAGCGTGCCGCCGGAACATTTCCTTGAAGGTTCCCACGAAGGACGGGACGTCCGCAGCCATGGCCAGCTCCTGCTCGAAATCGTGATGGTGCTCTTGGGATCAGCGTATTCCCACGAGCCTCCGTGGGGGTATTCCGAGTATCCCGGCAACGCCTTGTTGCGGCCGTGAACGCAATGTTTGTTAATGTGGCACCCATGACCCTGCCTGCGTATGAGAGCACCGGACCCGCCCGGAACGGGATCCCGGCCGATGAAGGCGGGGAATCCGTACGGCGGGGCCGGGCCTGGCTGTGGTTCGTCGTGCCCGTGGCCGCCGGAGCCCTACTCGGCATTGCCTGGTGGCTGCTCGCCCCGGGTGGAGCCAACCTGCTCACCCGCGACGCCGCCCTCGCGGACCCCTCGACACCCCTGACGCGGCTTCCCCGGGACCTGGTGCTGGCCGGCTTGCTGCTGCTTGCCGGCTGTTTCACCGCCGTGCTGCTCGATTCGAGTCCGCCGGACAAGCGCCGCGGACTGCGGACCTTCCTGGCCGTTGCCGGGGGACTGGCGGGCGCAGCCGTGGCCTGGCAGTCGGGCATCCTGGCCGCAGGATGGTGGGGCTCCTCCGGCCGGGTTCCTGCCGGCGAAGATGGCTTCACCCTCCGTTCCGTCGTCGTGCTGCTCGTCTGGCCACTGGCTGTCGCGCTGCTGGCTTTCCTCTACAACCTGATCGGCCTGCTGAGCCGGGGAACACAGTCCGGCGGGCAGGCACACTAAAATGGCCGGGTGACCATTTCTCCGGAGAACCCAGCCGCCACCCCTACCGAGTCCCTTGAGTTCCGCAGCATCGACCTGCGGGGCCGCGCCCTTTCGCTCGCGGAACTGCGTGCGGCCGTGCCGCGGGCTCGGCATCAGACGGTGGCCGACGCTGAACAGAAGGTACGGGAGATCATCGCGGCTGTGCGTTCCCGCGGTTTTGCCGCGCTGGGCGAGTTCGCGCTGGCATTCGACGGCGTCGAGCAGGCCCACCCGCGCGTTCCGGCGGCGGCACTCGCCGAAGCCCTTGAGAGCCTCGATCCCGCGGTCCGTTCCGCCTTGGAAGAATCCATCAGCCGTGCCCGGCAGTTCGCCACCGCCCAGCGTCCGGCAGACGTCGACGTCGAACTCGGCGACGGTGCCGTCGTCAGCCAGAACTGGGTGCCCGTTGGCCGCGTCGGTCTATACGTGCCAGGAGGGCTGGCAGTGTATCCGTCGTCCGTGATCATGAACGTGGTTCCCGCCCAGGCGGCAGGCGTGCCCTCGGTGGCCCTGGCGTCGCCGCCGCAGAAGGAGTTCGGCGGCCTGCCCCACCCCACCATCCTGGCCGCTGCCGCGCTGCTCGGGATCGACGAGGTCTACGCCGTCGGCGGTGCCCAGGCAGTAGCCGCCTTCGCGTACGGCATCCCGGGCGCGGATGGTGAGGAAGCCATTGAGCCGGTGGACGTCGTCACCGGTCCCGGCAATATCTTCGTGGCGACGGCCAAGCGCCTCGTCAAGGGCGTGGTGGGCATCGACTCCGAGGCCGGCACCACCGAAATCGCCATCCTCGCCGACGGCACTGCGCGTCCGGACCTCGTGGCCGCGGACCTCATCAGCCAGGCCGAGCATGATCCGAAGGCGGCATCCGTGCTTGTCACGGATTCGCCGGACCTGGCTGCGGCCGTGGACGCCGAGCTCAAGCGCCAGGCCGCCCGGACCAAGCACCGCGAACGGGTGGTGACGGCCCTCTCCGGGCCGCAGTCCGGCGTCGTGCTGGTCGACAACCTGGACCAGGGTATCGCGGTGTGCGACGCATACGCGGCCGAGCACCTGGAGATCATGACGGCGGACGCGCCGGCGGTTGCCGCGCGGATCCGCAACGCAGGGGCGATTTTCGTCGGTGACTACAGCCCCGTCAGCCTCGGCGACTACTGTGCCGGCTCCAACCATGTGCTGCCCACCAGTGGCACTGCGGCGTTCTCCTCCGGGCTCAACGTCACCACCTTCCTCCGTGCGGTTCAGCTCATCAACTACAACCGGCAGGCGCTGGAAGAGGTCAGCCGGCACATTGTGAGCCTGGCCGGGGCCGAGGACCTCCCTGGCCACGGTGACGCCGTCACAATCCGCTTCGCGGGGGCATAAGCACTACATATACGGCGGGCCGCACTACATGTAGTAGTTACATGCTTGTCATTAGCCTGCGTGCGAACGTAAAATGGTGGCGGAAGCATTGCTTCCGCCACCATTGCTTTTCCGGCCCGATCCGGCCGGGAGCCACTGCGGATGAAACAGGGAGGCCGGCGTGTATTGTCCGTTTTGCCGTAACCCCGATTCCCGTGTGGTGGACAGCCGCATGGCCGAAGACGGCTCCTCCATCCGCCGCCGCCGGCAGTGCCCCGAATGCGGCCGCCGGTTCACCACGGTGGAAACCACCAGCCTGTCTGTGGTCAAGCGCTCAGGCGTCGGAGAACCCTTCAGCCGGAGCAAGATCATCAACGGCGTCCGCAAGGCGTGCCAGGGCCGTCCCGTCACCGAGGATGACCTTGCGATGCTCGCCCAGGAGGTCGAGGAGAACATTCGGGCATCCGGTGCGGCCGAGATCGATGCCCACCAGGTAGGCCTCGCCATCCTTGGCCCGCTGCAGAAGCTGGACCAGGTTGCCTACCTCCGCTTCGCCAGCGTCTACCAGGCGTTCGAATCCCTGGAAGATTTCGAATCCGCGATAGCGCTGCTGCGGGAAGAAGCCCAGCTCCGGCACGAAGTCGCCGGAAAGAACAGCAGGAGCAAGGCCGGCGCCAAGGGCGCCCAGTAACTCCATGCAAAGACTCCGGTGGTGGCGGCGGAGGGGAAGCCCCCGCCACCACCGGCACCAACCCTCTACTTGACGAGCTTGTGGTGGAAAGCGACTTCCAGGGCGGCGCCGACGATTCCGGCGTCGTTCTTCAGCTCCGCGGTGACGATCTTGGTCCGCAGTTCCAGGTGCGGGAAGTATTCGTCCGAGCGCTTGGAGATTCCGCCGCCGATGATGAAGAGCTCGGGGGAGAAGAGGAACTCGACGTGCTGCAGGTAGCGGTTGAGCTTGACCCCGTACTCGTCCCAGCTCAGGCCGTCGCGTTCGCGGGCGACGGCGGAGGCCTTCGTTTCGGCGTCATATCCGTCGACCTCGAGGTGGCCGAGTTCAGCGTTGGGGACCAGTTGGCCGTTGAAGATGAAGGCGGAGCCGATGCCGGTGCCGAGGGTGATGACCAGGACGGTGCCGTCCACGCCTTCACCGGCGCCGTAGCGGGCTTCGGCGAGGCCGGCGGCGTCGGCGTCGTTGATAACCTCGACCGGGCGGCCCAGGCGTTCGCTGAACAGGCTGTCGACGTCGGTCTCCAGCCAGGACTTGTCAACGTTCGCCGCTGAGCGGACCACGCCGTGCTGGATGATGCCCGGGAAGGTGACACCGACCGGCGAGCCTTTCGCCGGAGCCTCAGGACGGTCCGAAAGTTCTTCGACGATCTGGGCCACGACATCGGCGACGGCTTCCGGGGTGGCCGGCTGCGGGGTAGGGATCCGGAAGCGCTCACCGACGAGCTTGCCCTTCTTCAAGTCCACGATTCCGCCCTTGATGCCGGTACCGCCGATGTCGATCCCGATCAGCGGGGCGTTCTTGTGGGTCTTCGAATCCTTCGTCAATGCATGTCCGTTCTAGGCAGGTGGTTGGCGGCAGATGGGGCACTAGGCAAATAGGCGCGGGGCAGCCGGGACTTCCGGCGGCCCGGTCAGGGCAGCGTGAGGATTTCCGCGCCGGTGTCGGTCACGAGCAGGGTGTGTTCGAACTGCGCGGTGCGCTTGCGGTCCCGGGTCACTACGGTCCAGTTGTCCGGCCACATGTCCCATTCGACCGTGCCGAGGGTGAGCATGGGTTCGATGGTGAAGACCATGCCGGACTCGATGACCGTGTTGTAGGCCGGTGCGGCGTCGTAGTGCGGAATGATCAGGCCTGTGTGGAAGGCCTCGCCCACTCCGTGGCCCGTGAAATCACGGACCACTCCGTAACCGAAACGCTTTGCGTAGGATTCGATGGCCCTGCCGATCACGTTGATTTCGCGGCCGGGTGCCACTGCCTTGATGGCCCGGTTGAGGGACTCCTGTGTCCGCTCCACCAGGAGACGCGACTCTTCGTCGACGTCGCCCACCAGGAAGGTGTAGTTGGTATCACCGTGCACGCCATTGATGAACGCGGTGATGTCGATGTTCAGGATGTCGCCGTCCTGGACCACTGTGGAGTCCGGGATGCCGTGGCAGATGACCTCGTTGAGCGAGGAGCACAGCGACTTGGGGAAGCCCCGGTAGCCCAGGGTGGACGGGTACGCGTTGTGGTCCATGAGGAACTCGTGCCCGATCCGGTCCAGCTGGTCCGTTGTGACGCCCGGCTGGATGTGCTTTCCGACCTCCACGATCGCCTGCGCGGCAATCCGGCCCGCGATGCGGATCTTCTCGATGGTCTCCGCAGACTTTACTTCGGAGCCGGTGAACTTGGCCGGGGCCGGCTTGCCGACATACTCGGGGCGTGCAATCGACGCCGGAACCGGCAGCTGCGGGCTGACGGTTCCTTGGGTGAGCGTGCCGATGGGTGCAGTCAAAGCGGGGGAAGGCATAGATTGATCATATAAGGGAGCGACGAGACGCAGCTAACAATGCGGGCGGCCGGGCATGGCCGCCGCGAAAAGTTACGCGGCGGCCGCCCATCGGGAAGGAGTCACCGTGACGGAGTACTGGTACAACGTGCAGACCCACAAGGTCGAGGAGGACGCGTTGTCCGACTGGACCCAGCTGATCGGGCCGTACAAGACCCGCGAGGAAGCCGAGCACGCGCTTGAGAAGGTCCGGGCCCGCAACGAGGCGTGGGAGAAGGGCGACGAAGACTGACGGCGCGTCCGGCTAGAAGGAGTGCTCGGGGCCGGGGAAGGTGCCTGAGCGGACTTCTTCGGCATACGTCCGGGCGGCGTCACCGAGGATGCCCCGCAGGTTCGCGTACTGCTTGACGAACTTGGCCATCTTGCCGCCCCGGAGGCCGGCCATGTCCTGCCAGACCAGCACCTGGCCGGTGGTCGCATTCCCTGCTCCGATGCCGATCGTCGGCACCTTGATCGCGGCGTCGACCGCGGCGGCCGTGTCCGCCGGGACCATTTCCATCAGCACACTGAAGGCGCCGGCATCCACGAGTGCAACGGCGTCGTCGATCAACCGCTGTGCATCGTCCCCGCGGCCCTGGACCCGGTAGCCGCCAAGCGCGTGTTCGCTTTGCGGGGTGAAACCGATATGGGCCATCACCGGAATGCCGGCCTGCACCATTGCGCGGACCGTCGGTGCGTAATAGGCGCCGCCTTCGATCTTCACCGCCTGGGCCAGGCCCTCCTTGAGGAAGCGTACGCCGGTGGCCACCGCCTGCTCGGCGGACACTTCGTAGCTGCCGAAAGGCAGATCCGCCACGATAAGGGCCCGCTTGGCGGAGCGGGCGACGGCACGGCAGAGGGGGAGCAGTTCGTCCACTGTGACCGGAAGGCTGCTTTCGTTGCCGAAGACGTTGTTGGACGCGGAGTCGCCGATCAGCAGGACCTCGATGCCGGCCTGGTCGAAGATTTCGGCGGTGTACTGCTCGTAGGCCGTCAGCATGGCGAAGCGGGCGCCCTTGGCCTTGGCCTGCTGGAGGTGGTGGATGCGCACGCGGCCGGATGGCGCGGCGCCTGCCGCTCCGGCGGAAGGAGTGCCGGCAGAAGGAGCGCCAGCCGCCGACGGGCCGGAGCCGTACGGTGCGGTCGTCTCGTGGTTGGTGCCGGACTCGGGGTGGTTGCGCGATTCAGGGTTGCTCGGGGCCATGGACAAGAGCGTATGCGGTCCCCGTCCGGCTAGCCACCAGCGAGACAACGCTCCCGCTTTTGTAAACGCTGTGTTACGGGGAGTCCCGACATCGGCAATCGCGCACAATGCTTAGTAGAGTGAAGGCTGAGCTGCCGCGGGACCGGAGAAACTCCGCCTGCGGTGTGGACATTGAATCTGAAAAGGGGCCCCATGGACCGCCAGCAAGAGTTCGTACTGCGGACCATCGAAGAGCGCGACGTGCGCTTCGTGCGCTTGTGGTTTACCGACGTCGTCGGATCGCTCAAATCGGTGGCACTTGCCCCCGCCGAGGTGGAAGGTGCCTTCGAAGAAGGCCTCGGCTTCGACGGATCGGCGATCGAGGGCCTCGCCCGCGTCTTTGAGTCGGACATGCTTGCCCAGCCGGACCCGGCCACCTTCCAGATCCTGCCCTGGCGCGGAGACACCGAACAGACCTCCCGGATGTTCTGCGACATCCTCACCCCGGACGGCGAGCCGTCCGCCGCCGACCCCCGCAATGTCCTCAAGCGCACACTCGCGAAGGCCGCGGACATGGGGTTCACCTGCTACACCCACCCCGAAATCGAGTTCTACCTGCTGAAGTCCAGCGAGCTCGGTCCCGGCGGGGCGCCGGTTCCTGTGGACGAAGGCGGCTACTTCGACCACGTTCCGGGCGGCGTGGCCCAGGACTTCCGCCGCACCGCCGTCACCATGCTCGAATCCGTGGGCATCTCCGTGGAGTTCAGCCACCACGAGGGCGGACCCGGCCAGAACGAAATCGATCTCCGCTACGCGGACGCCCTGCAAACGGCGGACAACATCATGACCTTCCGCACGGTCATCAAGGAGGTGGCGCTGCAGCAGGGCACCTACGCCACCTTCATGCCCAAGCCGTTCACGGACCACCCCGGTTCCGGCATGCACACCCACTTTTCCCTCTTCGAGGGCGACACGAATGCCTTCTACGAAGCCGGCGCGGAATTCCAGCTCTCCAGGACGGCACGCCAGTTCATCGCGGGCATCCTCAAGCACGCCCCGGAGTTCACGGCCGTGACCAACCAGTTCGTCAACTCCTACAAGCGGCTGTGGGGCGGCGGTGAGGCTCCGAGCTACCTGAGCTGGGGCCACAACAACCGCTCGGCCCTGGTCCGGGTTCCGCTCTACAAGCCCGGCAAGGGCCAGTCAGCCCGCATCGAGTACCGCGGCATCGACTCCGCCACCAACCCCTACCTGGCTTATGCGGTGCTCCTGGGCGCCGGCCTGAAGGGCATCGAGGAAGGCTACGAGCTGCCGCCGGCGGCAGAGGACGACGTCTGGTCGCTGACCTCCGCTGAACGCAAGGCGATGGGCCACGCTCCGCTGCCGTCCAGCCTCCACGACGCCATCCGGGCCATGGAGGACTCCGAGCTCGTGGCCCAGATCCTCGGCGAGCAGGTCTTCGAACACTTCCTGCGCAACAAGCGGGCGGAATGGCAGGACTACCGGCTCCAGGTCACCCCGTACGAGCTTCAGCGCAACCTCGGCATCCTCTAGGCGGGCGGCATGAGCCTGGCACGCCGGCTCATATCAGCCGGTTTCAGCGATCTTGACAAAGGGGAGCGCTTCCTTGGCGCCCGTGAACTCGACGGAATCGACCAAGAGACCCTCTTCGCGGGCCTGCACCTGAGTGCCAGCCCCGATACGGCCCTGCAGACCCTGGTGCGGCTCATCGAGAAGCACCCGGCCCTGCGGGAGCTTGCGGCCGCCGAGCTGGACCGCAGCGAACCGCTGTACCGCCTGCTCGGCGCTTCCGAGGCCCTGGGCGAGTTCCTGATCCGCCACCCTGAGCACCTCGATGTCTTCGACGAGCGGGTCAGCCCCGAACCGCAGGCGCAGGACCCGGCTGTGCTGCGGGCACGGCTGCTCGCCTCGGTCCGCGCCGACGCCGCTTCCCCGCGGCCGGTGGCTGGCCTGACCGGCCCCGCCGCCTATGCGGCCCTGCGCACGGCATACCGGCGCGGCCTGACCGAACTTGCCATCCGCGACCTGTGCGCCGCGAGCCCGCAGGATGCGATGCCGATCGTCGGTGCGGAGCTTGCGGATCTCGCCGGGGCCGCGATCGAAGCTGCCCTGGCGGTGTCCAGGGCCGAGGCGGCCGGCACCTTCGACCCGGCGGATGTCGCCGCCGTCCGGCTGGCAGTGATCGGCATGGGCAAATGCGGCGCCCGCGAGCTCAACTACATCTCCGACGTCGACGTCATCTATGTGATCGAAGCGCAAGGGCTTGAGGACGCCCACGCCGCCACGATCGGCACCGCACTGGCCAGCGGCATCTCGCGGGCGATTTCCTCCACCGCGCCGGAACCGGGCCTCTGGGAAGTCGACGCGAACCTGCGCCCAGAGGGCAAATCCGGGCCGCTGGTGCGGACCTTGCCATCGCACCTGAGCTACTATGCCCGCTGGGCGGACAGCTGGGAGTTCCAGGCGCTCCTGAAGGCCCGCACCATCGCCGGCGACAGGGAACTCGGCACCCGCTACGAGGACGCCGTGCAGCCTTTGGTCTGGGCGTCGTCGGGCCGTGAGGGCTTCGTCGAATCCGTCCAGGCGATGCGTCGCCGAGTCACCGACAACATCGCCCCGGCAGAGGAACAGCGCCAGATCAAGCTCGGCCCGGGCGGCCTGCGGGACGTTGAGTTCACCGTCCAGTTGCTGCAGCTGGTCCATGGGAAATCGGACGAGACGCTGCGCAGCCGGGACACGACGTCGGCCATTGCTGCGCTCTCCGCCGGCGGTTACATCGGCCGTGCGGATGCCGCTGCCTTCGACAGCGCGTACCGTTACCTGCGGCTGCTGGAGCACCGGATCCAGCTCTTCCAGCTGCGCCGCACGCACCTGATGCCCACCAGCGAGGACGCCCAGCGTTTCCTGGCAAAGGCGGTGCTCGGGCCGTTTTCCTCGGAACGCCCGCACCCGGATGCCCTGATCGGCACCTGGCAGAAGACGAAACGCTCAGTCCGCGAGCTGCACGAACGGATCTTCTACCGCCCGCTGCTGAACACTGCGGCAAGCCTCAGCAGCGAGGACGCCCGGCTCAGCCCGGAAGCGGCACAGGGGCGCCTGGCGGCGCTCGGCTATCGCGATCCGCGGGGTGCCATGCGGCACATCGAGGCGCTCACCGCAGGTGTGAGCCGCCGGGCGGCCCTGCAGCGGCAGCTGCTGCCCATCCTGCTTGGCTGGCTCGCCGAAGGAGTCGATCCCGACGCCGGGCTGCTCGCCTTCCGCCGCGTCAGCGAGGCCCTTGGCACCACGCACTGGTATTTGGGGATGCTGCGCGATTCGCAAGCAGCGGCCGAGCGGCTCTGCCATGTGCTCTCCAACTCCCGGCTGATCGCCGACCTGTTGGAAGTCTCTCCCGAATCGGTGGCTTGGCTGGGGAACGACAAGGAGCTCAAGCCGGTCTCCTTCGAGGCGCAGTGGCAGGAAATCCAGTCGAAGATGTCCCGCCACGCCGATCCGGAAAGTGCGATGCGCCTCATCCGGCTTATCCGGCGCCGCGAAATCCTGCGGATTGCCATTGCCGACAGTTCCGGGCTTCTCGACCAGGACGAAGTGGGCGCTGCCCTGGCCGACACGGACCGCGCCGCGGTCCTGGGGGCCCTGCATGTGGCCGAGAGCATCGTTTCCGACGGCGGCCCGCTCAAGACCCACGTGCTGGTGGTGGCCATGGGACGCCAGGGAGGCCGGGAGATCGGCTACGGCTCCGACGCCGACGTCATGTACGTCCACCGGGCACAGCCTGGTGCCAACGACGAGGAAGCACAGAAGCAGGCCCTCGCGATCGTCGCCCAGGTGTCGAGCCTGCTGACCCAGCCGCTGAAGCCGGCGATCATGGCCGAACGGGTCCTCGCGGTCGACGCCGACCTGCGGCCGGAAGGCAAGAGCGGGGCGATGGTGCGCTCCCTGGACTCCTACGCCGAGTACTACCGCCGCTGGTCCCTGATCTGGGAGGCCCAGGCGCTCCTGCGCGCCAAGCCGATGGCAGGCGACGACGGCCTCGCCGCCGACTTCGTCGAACTCGTGGATCCCATCCGGTACCCGGCAGTGCTTGCGGACACCGAGCTTCGCGAAATCCGGCGGATCAAGGCACGCGTCGAATCGGAACGGCTGCCGCGCGGTGCCGATCCCGCACGCCACGTGAAGCTCGGCCGTGGTGGCCTCAGCGACGTCGAATGGCTCGTCCAGCTCCTGCAGCTCCAGTATGCAGGGAAGCATCCCTCACTGCGGACCACGTCCACCATGCAGGCGCTGGACGCCATCGCAGAGCTGGAGCTGATCGGGAAGGAAGACGCCCGGCTTCTGCGCTCCACCTGGCGCCTGGCAAGCCGGATCCGCTCGGCCAACGTGATCTGCACCGGTCGTGCCTCCGACCTGTTGCCGGCCTCGCGCCGGGACCTGGAGGCGGTGGCACGCTGGTGCGGCTACGCGCCGGGCCAGGCCGCGGTCTTCGAAGAGGACTATCTTCGGATGAGCCGGCGGACGCGCGCCGTCTTCGAGCGGGAGTTCTACGGCCAGTAACATCCAGTGGCCCGCGATGCCTTGGGCCTAGATGACTTCCTCGCGGTCCTGGAGTTCAAGGACCCGGCCCTCGCGCAGCCCCGTGAGGGCCGAAGCCACGTGGAATGCACCGTGGATCCCGAAATAGTCGGGGAAGTCCGCCTCGGCGACAAACCGCCATTCCGTGAGTTCCGCTTCCTGCAGGACGATCCGCGCGTCGCCGGACAGGACTCCGCCGTCGTAGAGGAAGTTCAGGCCATCGCCGATGGGGGACGGAAACGCCGAGTGGCCAATGATGAGGAGGGCTCCAGGGACGATGTCCAGGCCCAATTCTTCGCGGCCTTCACGGCGCGCGGCGGCGCGGGGGGCTTCCCCGGCATCGACCGTGCCGCCAGGCAGGAGCCAGCCGTCCTTGTAGTTCGGCTTCACCGCCAGGACCCTGCCTCCATGGTCACGGATGACGAGCCCCGCGGCTACGCGCCGGCGGGGGAGGGTGCGGAAGTATTCGCGGCTTTCGGGACTGAGTTCGGCCATGCCGCCACGGTAACAGGACGGGAGCCGGGTCCGGGAAAATGTGACCGCCTCGCACGCGGGCCGCAACGCGGAGCCCTGGCAGTCGGGGCCTATTGCCCGGTGTGGTGGCCCATCTGGGTCTGGTTCAAGGCCGTGGGCAGTTCGTAAGGGTTGGGCTTCCTGTCCTCGTCCGGGCCCATCGCCTCGCGGTTGCCGTAGCTGCGGGGCGTGTTGAGGTCGCGGGAACGCAGGCGGAGTCCGACGGCGAGCAGCCCGAGGGAGTCTGCCAGCAGGACAAGGCCGAGGACGAACAGCACGGTTGTCCCGGCGTCGGCCTCTCCGCCCGCAACCGCCGCGAGCGGCCGGGGCAGGATCAAAGCGCAAGCGGCGAACGCGAGGCCCGACAGTACCAGCAGGATCGTCCATTTCTTCTTCATTGCTTCCCCCAAAAAGTAGTTCGGTCGAAATGCCGTGGCTCCATTCAACCGGGAAACATGGCAGGACGAAAGGTGCGGGCTCGGTGGAGTGAACGACGCCGGAGCCGGCGTCAACGTTTGTTGACGCCAGCTTGGCCGTCAACTATGGTTGACGCCATGGAGGTGGACCGTATGAAGACCCTGGTTGGATCAATGGATGGCATGGGACCCGCGGAGGCCCTCTATGCCGTGGCGGAACTGCAGAAGGAAGTAGGCAGGACCGAAGCCCAGTTGGTACGCGCCGCCCGCCAATCCGGCTTGTCCTGGGAAGCGATCGCCGTGTGCCTCGGCGTCAGCAAGCAGGCCGTACACAAGAAGTACGGGAAACAGTAGCCGCGCCGCGGCTTCCGGAACGCAAAAGGCCGGCCGCAGCCTGGAAGCTGCGACCGGCCCTTGCTGGTCCGACTAGACGCCGTAGTAGAGCTCGAACTAAACAATGGTTGTTGGCGATAGTTGGTAACCGTTGAAATCCGCTAGATTCCGCGGATCTAGGGGTTGGCTGCGATGGGCCGAAAATGAGCTCTTGTGGACTTCTTGCGGACTATTTGCGGACTGGCTTCTGGGGTTCCAGGTTTGTGCCATGATGTGCGGATGGGAACACCTGAACACATACAGGCAATAGATGAGTACGCTGACGCATTCCGGAACTGGGACAAAGTGAACAGTGCCTACAACGCGCAGAAAGCCACGAGAGAGCAGCTCGACGCCGCAGGAGTAGCGCGAAAGTCGGCTTACGACAAGGTTCGAGCCTTCGAAGAAGAAGTCGAGAGAGGTCGCTGATCCAGCACTATGAAAACTCGCATAGAACTAGTGGACAAGAATACTTACCTGCTGCACTGCAAGAATTGCGGGCTGGTTGCGAACGAACACGACCGGTCCATGATCGAAGACATGCAGCGAAGGCACGAAGCATTTAGTTGCGGCACTATCCAGACCTCACACTGAACCAGGATGGGATGGGGGCGGCAAGGTTGCCGAATGATGCCTTACTTTCCGTGTGGCACTCGGATAGTCTGTGCGCACATCGGCAGACTCAGAGGGGGACATGATGTTGAAGCCTGGTAAATCACGGTTGTGGCTGATCCTAGGGATCATCCTGCAAGGCATTGGCGGGGCGATCTACTTCGGCGGCGTTGTGAACTCGCTCAAGGCCACCCTGTATTCAGATAATGCGTCCGGTCCATCTATGGCAATCGGTGCGCTCGTCGTGTTCATCGGGTGGATCTCGCTGCTGGTCGGTGTTAGCCGTGCCAGCGCGGGCATTGATTACCTTGTCGCCGCAGTGCGGGATGACGTCCCGTCCAAGAGTTCCAGTTGATGCATGTCCGGAGTGCACTGACCCTCCTATTGGGCTATCGACATGTGCGCCCCAGCGCTCTTACACTTGACCCGTGGGCCCCGAAAGCTTGAGGATGCATACTCAACTAGCGGGGCCCCAGGGTTTAAGGGCTGACATTGCACACCGGCACCACTCAGATACTGAAGTCGCTTTCAGGCACGATTGCAGCCGGTTTCCGGGCCTCTTGTTCGTTGTCCGCTGCCTGAGCCAAGTTGGTCTGGTGGGCCTCCGCCCTGTCGCTAAGCTCCTTCATGGCCCGATAGAGCTGTTTTAGGTTGATTGTGTTTCCGAGGATCGCCAGGTCGTTACGCACGTCGTCGAACAGTCTCAGAGTGTTGAAGGGTGCGTCGATGAACTCGGGCATTCCGACGTTGAAGTCAACGATTGGCTTTCCTCCCATGAGATGGAGATCCATCCGCTGATCGAAATGCTCAAACGCGTTTCTGACGTCCCGGTCGGCCAGAAGATCCCGGAAGTCGTCGGCTGCCAAAGTAGTGCGCAAAGCCTGTGACCGGTAGTCGCGGTGGCCCGGCAGTGCTTCGCTCTGCTCCCGGGTGAGGACCTTCTTGTTGATGTAGTCGTCAGGCCAGAGGATTCGGGAGACAGCCACGGAGGCTGAGAGCAGGCCCTGAGCGGCGGCAAATACCGCCGTGATGTTTCCTTGGCTTCGTGCCCCTTCAAGCCAGGCGACGAAGCAATCCGCGATCTGGGCCGGGCGCTTGATTTCTCGAAAGTAGGGGTCTAGTTGCACAGTCATAGCCAAACCATAGGCCTGGTTCAGAAGAGTTTGAACTGTGTCCTGTAAGCCCCCGAAAGCATGAGGTTGCATACTCGGCCCCGCTGGGGACTCAGGGTTTAGCGACCACACCTTTTCTGAGGCTACGGTCGGTTCAGTCGTTCGCTGGCTCGGGCTGCGCGGGTCCCGATCCTGGGGGACCGCCTCGTTTCCGGTTGCGCCGGCCGCTTGCTTGTCATCTCCTTGATAGCTTCGACGTCCGCGCGGCTGAAACGAATTTCTGTGCCGACGCGATGGTGGGGCCACTTGGGTGTGCGGCGGTAGATCGTGGCCGGGTTGACCTTGAACATCGCAGCCAGATCCTTGACTGTGAAAAAGGTGTCGTCTTCATTCATGGCGTCGATGCTCGTCATACCGAGAGAGTACGCAGCCCCTGCCTTGCGCTGATAACTAGAGCCGCGGGCTGGACTGCTCCTGGCTGATCTACCTACTGCGTTTTACTTTTGCTTGTCCATTGATCTACTCGGACTTACTTATGTGCTTGTAGGGATGTGATAAAAACCGGGCTCAAAGTCTTCGACCAGCGACAGGGACTATTACGCCCCGCCGATTCGGGCGCGTGGACCGGGGGATAGAACAAGTAGCCCGGTCCACGCTTTGGCAGCTTACAAGGCATCTTCCGTTAGTCGGCCGCGATCCCCTTGGGAGTGTGCTCGCGTTGTACGCCCGGCGCTTCCCCGGACTGCGACGCTAGCGGATCTATGAGTCGCGGATCGATCTCAAGGACTGCCGCCAGAGACTCGACACGATGTGGTGGCACCCTCCGCCGCCCGGTCTCGTAACCCGTTAATGTGGGATGCGAGATGCCCACCAGGTTCCCGAGGCCCGATACGGTTAACCGCTTCTTCTGTCGTTCGCGTTTGATAATGAGCCCAATTCGGGCGTCCAAAAGAGTCACGGCGCAACAATATAGGCATTTTTGGATGCCTGCCAAAGTGGTATTGATGTGTACTTTTGCCGTTCAAAATAATGCAAGAAAATGACCTCTGGACTGATTGAAAAGCTTGGTCGTCGTTCTCGCCTGTCTTAGCCTGCAGGCGCGGTACGTATCCAAGGTTTGGCCATAATCTTCCAGCATGTCGGTGATCGTGAAAATAGCGTTCCGTAGCCAGTCGGGCGAACTCGGAGAGGTGGCTGGCGAAGCGGACAGCTATGAGGATGCCTCATCTGTTGCGCACTCCCGGCTTCCGGAAGGGCGCAGCGCCTGGCGATCTACGTGGATAGCCCAGCCGCCTGACATTGTCATAGGTCGCTGCCATGCTGGCGGTGTGAGCGATAGACCGTACTGGGTGGCGCCGCGGAACGAGAACCCGAAACACCCACTTTCCGTGCCTGCATCGGAGGTCGCCTTCGAGGCGAAGACCGAGGCACCGGAGTCCATCCCCGTGTGGGTCCGGCTCCATTTCGAGGACGGATCCGAAGAGACCGCAAAGGGCTTCGCTCACGCGTGGACGCGCATCCATGTCCTTGTGCAGATCCCTTGGGCGCAGACCTACTACACCGGCACAAAAGAGGTCTGGGTGCAAGCCGAAGACGTGCGGCGGCGGATCATCCTTGACCGGCGCTGACAGCCCGTGCGGCAAGCGCCGCAGACCGGACGCTGAAATCTACTTCGGGGACTCCGCTGGTGCTTCCCGCTCTTGGGCTTGATCCAAGACTTCCTTGACGACGATGGCGATCTCTTCCTCCGTCGGCTTGGCCTGAGTTTCGTCCATGTGGCTTACCAAGATCCCCAGAAGAGTGACCAGAGTTGTGACGAGTAAAGTGAACAGGGCCAACTTGTCGCTACGGCTCCACGCTTTCGACACCAAGTCAGCCGCCAACGGCGATGTCTTCTCCAGCGCCCGGATCGCAGCTTCGGGAGTTCGAACTTTCCCGAGATCGAGATTCGCTAGAGCACGACGGGCTTCGTCAACGATGTCCCGGGTCCACTGCGGGCCGCTCAGCATTTCTATGAGGCCATCCCGAAAGCTAAAGGTTCCCTCCATCATCTTCGAGTCAGCCCCGCACCGCGGACACGAAACGATTCCCCCAGTTATGGACACCTTGACGTTGCTGATCCGAATAACGGCCGACTCGAACACACCATGAAAGGGACAAACCGCCAGCACATTCTCCATGCTGCCCATCTTAGATACATCACCCGGATACCCTCCCCCTAGTCACACGTCTCCGGATCTTGATAGGTCATGCAGCCAACGACAGCATCGACCTGCGCGGTTCGCTAGAGGTGCTTTGCCCTTTGCGGGAAGTCAGGCGGCTGGTTCGATGAGGTCGGGTCCGTTGTTGCGGACGTAGTTCACACGGTCGCTGACGACGCGAGGCACAAGGTGCGGCTCGGGGATGGAGTCGAGCAGGGCCCGGACGTCTGATTCCTTGTTGGTGTCGGGGTCGAGCCAGTCGGTCCACATGTCCGGTGGGACGATCAATGGTGTGCGGTCGTGGATGTGGCCGAGCGCGTCGGTGGCCGACGTCGTGATGATCGTGGCAGTGCGCAACCATTTCTCGGTGTGCCCATCAGGAAGGGCGGGATCCGGCCAGTTCTCGAACAGGGCAGCAAACGCCGGCGGCTTCTCGTCAGCGTCGTGTAGGTAGGTCGGGATCTTGCTGCCGGGGGTTTTCTCCCATTCGTAGTAGCCGTCACTGGGGATGATCCCGCGGCGCGAGGCGGCGGCCTTCCGGAAGGACGGCTTCTCAGTGATGGTTTCCATGCGGGCGTTGATCAGCCGGGCAGCCCCCTTGGTGTCCTTCGCCCATGCCGGCACGAGGCCCCATCGCGCCGTCACGAGCTTCCTGGAGACCTATTCGCCTTCCCTTGCACGGTCCACAATCAGCGGGAGCGGGTCAGTTGGCGCGACGTTCCAGCTAGGCGCTAGACCGGGGTCAACCACTTCACTGACTAGGTAGAAGTCCTGGATGTCAGCAGCCGAGTACGTCATTACGAGGCGTCCGCACACGAGCCCATTATTGTTGCAAGCCGGATCCGCAGGTAGGTCTCTCCTCCTATGCGCAGGCCAATTCGCCTCGTCTTAGCCGCCACCCGCACAAGTCTGTTCGCCCTATGTCCTGTGGGCTAGCATGGGGTCCTGTCGGGCGCTAACAGCAGGTGGCGCTGAAACCAGATAGATGGGGGCATCATGGCGAAGTTCGACAAACTCATTGAGCAGGCACAGCCTCACCTCAACCCTGGCGAGGTTATTCTCGCTGCAGTCCAAGGCGCATATGAGACCAAGATGCTCGGAAAGGACACCGTTCGCACTGGCATTCTCATGGCCACTGGCGGCCGTATTGTCTTCTTTTCCAAGCGGCTTGGCGGCTATGACCTTGAATCCTTCGAGTACCGCAGCGTTTCCTCGTTCGAGCAGTCCAAGAGTCTTATGGGTCATTCCATACAGTTCTTTGCCTCCGGAAACAAGGTCTCGGTCAAGTGGATCAACGACGCCGCTTCCATGGAGCAATTCACCGCCACGGTACGCGAGCATCTCGCCGCGACCCATGCTCCGACGCAACCTGCTCCGGCCGCCAACGATGACGTCTACGAACAACTGCGCAAGCTCGGCGAGCTCCGCGACGCAGGAATCGTCACACCGGAGGAATTCGAGGAAAAGAAGGCGACTCTGATCGCTCGTATCTAGAGCCTGAACGACAGAAAACGTCCCGGCCGGCACACACAGGTAATCGTCGGAGAAAACACCACCTGCGTACCCCGACACAACGAAATAGGCGAGAAGCTGGCCAAGGAAATTATGAAGCAGGCCAAAGGGGAGGACGCGAAATGAAGCTCCACGTAACGGCGGCCCGGGACGGCCGCACATGGTTCGTGGAATCCGCCCAAATTGACGGGCTCACCACCCAAGCCAGAACCGTCGCCGAGATCCCAGAAATGGTTCGGGACCTCGCTGCAATGATCACTGGGCGGCCCGAATCTGACTTCGACGTTGAAATTACGTTTGATGCCCCCGAGGTCGCGGCGCATCTTCGTCAAGCGGAAGATCTCGCCGCGAAAGCTGACGCGTTGCGTGCCGAATCCGCCCGCGAACGGCACGAGGCAGCCATGGTCCTGAAGCGTCAAGGCGTCACTGTCCGGGACATCGGGGCAGTTCTTGGGGTGTCACATCAACGTGCACAGCAACTAGTCAGTAACTAACCGAACAAACGAAAAAGCCCCCACCCTAAAAAGGGTGGGGGCTTCGGTTGCCGGTGGGGCCGGTTCAGGCTTCGTGTTTGCTGTCTGGTTTGGGTTCGGCTCCGAGGCGGAGGCGGGTCAGGAAGGCGTTGACGACGGGGAGGGCCATGACGCGGGTGATGCCTGCCGATGCGGCGAGCACGGCACCAGCGATGCCAGTTGCTGCTGCCGGGTCGTGCCCGGTCGCTGCCTGGTAGATCAGGGGTGCACCAGCAAGGAGGGGCAGGGCTACGGCGAGGCCGGTGCGGACGGTCGCCCGCCACGGGTGCTTGGTCTGAGAGGGCATCAGGAGTCCTTGCCGTTCACGGTCGCCTTGCCGTTCACGTTCAGGTTGATGTCCAGGCCCTCAGCCAGGGCCTCAGCGGCGCCGGCTTTCGCGGCGGCTTCGACTTTGGCCCGGTCGATGGTGACGCCCTGCCCGGCTGCGATCTGGTCCACGACTTCGCGGATTGCGTTGACCTTGGCGTGGGTCTGGCCGTGGTACTTCCGGTCCGCCGCAACCGACCGGTTCAGCAGGTCGGCGATGTTGTTCGACTTCTCGTGCCCGAGGCCGATCTGCTTGAGAAGGTTCTCGTACTGTCCCATGGTGAAAAGCTCCTGAGGTTCAGGCGTCACATCGCCTGCTGGGTTGATGGTGGATCCGTTGAAGCCCCATGGGGCTTTGGAGTCGTAGTCGAGGGCGCTGATCGGTGCCGGGTCACCCCAGTACAGGTCGCACGTGCTGATGTGGATGTGGTCGTAATGCCCATACCCGGCACCGTCCCATGTGGTCCACCCGGACCAGTCGCCCATGATCTTGTCGCGGTAGATCATGTAGTAGAGCCGGTCGGGGTGCCCGTCGATCACACCCTTGCGACCTTCCACAGCGAGCCATTTCACGAGCTCCTGGGCTTGGGTTTCGTTCAGGTTTCCGGGGGTTCCGACGAAGATGTCCACGGCATGCACGACACCGTTGTTGTCGGCGTTGTGGCCGGTGATTCCACTGTCTACGCCCTTCACTCCAGGATGGGGCAGTTGTTCAGCGACGCCGTGCATGATGGGCTACTGCCGAAATCACCGTTGAGCCGCCGCACGGCGCCGAAGGCCGGGAGGCAGCGCCCGTATGTGGCTACCACGGGGCAGGTGTGGGGAATCCATGACGCGATGCCGGAAGGCTTGAGGCCCGCGGTGCTCCTTGGCGCGTTCGCTGGCCTGAGGGTCGCTGAGGCCGTCGCGCTTCGGGTCTCCGACGTGGATTGGATGCGGGGCATCATCACGCCGGCCATCCAGTACCCAGGCGTTGAGCTGAAGACCGAGGAATCCAAGAACCCCATCGGCATCCCGCAGGATCTGAGCCTCGAGCTGTCCAAGAATCACACGAAATGGGGGAGTGACACCCTGGTCACGAATGAGTGGGGCCGCGGGATCTCCCCGCACCGGCTGGAGCACTACTTTCGCGAAGCCAGGGCGCAGGTTGCCGGCCTGCCTGAGGGCTTCCGATTTCATGACCTGCGGCACTACTACGCCTCGCTGCTGATCGCCAAGGGACTCGATGTGAAGGTGGTCCAGCGTTGCCTCAGGCACGCATCCGCTAAGACCACCTTGGACACCTACGGGCACATGTGGCCGGACAAAGAAGAGTCCGCGCGGGCTCCTGTCGCTGACATCCTGAAGGAGCGGCAGCAGAGCCTGAAAAACGAGGGCCGCGCATTAGTGATCGATCGGGGGAGACGATAGGCCACGTCATTCAGCCCGCGCGGTTGCCTGCAAGGTCAGAGCTCACAAAGAACGGGGAACGATATAGTTCGTCGACCACATTCTTCTGATTCCCCGTGGCCGCGCTGACCGAGCGCGAGGTTCTTAGGTGAGGTGGAGTTCGCGTCCTTGGAAGTATCGCGAGTGAGTGACCTTGATAGCGTCGAGCGACTTCGCGTTTAGCGCGACGATCTCGATGTCCTTGTCTGTACGTTCGGCCTCCAGTTGGAGACGTCGCCGCATGGCGTCACGGGAGCCGTTGGGGCCATCATAAGTCTCAATCGAGTAGTCACCGTTACTCCGGTGGTATTGAATTACGTAGCCGGGCATCTTACTCTCCTTCGGCTCGGAGCACCTTAAGGGCGTCTTTGATCAAGAGCAGTCTTCTTGCATTTTCCTTCTTGAGAGCATACACGTGGAGGGCAGTGTCCTCCATGTCCACCCTCAGAAGGCCCATCCTCCGCTTGTGGCGACGAACCTGGCGCTTGTCTGGGCCGCCTTTGAAGGCACGCGGCATCTTGGCTGCTTTCAGCCTCTCCAGACTTTCCGCCACAGATTCCTGTAATGACTCGATCTCGGCGACGCTATCCGTCGACATCTGTTGCAGGAGCTCCACAATGGCCCGACCCGGCTCTTCTTCGGGAAAGGCCCCATATCGAATGTCTCGCCCAAACCTGTCAGCGGCCTGTTCGTACGCATTTGCCCAGGCGGCCTGCAGGTGGGTGCGAATCTGCACCTCGGCTCGCGCCTTCAATTCCGTAAAAGTCAGCCACAAGTGAACGGCACGGTATCCGCTGTGGGCTTCTGTGCGGTAGTCCTTGATTTCAACTTCGGCGACATCGGCCAATGCCGCGGCCAAGGCGTTTGCAACGTTGGTTTGCTGCTTTAGCGTCATGTCACACTCAAGTCGAGCGCCAGAGATGTCCTGAATGTTGGGCAGTTGGTAGGTCGGGTGCCGTATCAGTTTCTCGGTAAGAGTGTCGACGGTCTTGGTACGAGATGAGATTTCGGGGATGAGGTCCGGAAGGATTGGCGTCAGATCTACCGATTCGACCCTGTGGTGCAGGAAGCCTGTCAGGTCGTTGTACCACAGCATTACGTCGTCGTAGTTTGGTAAGCCTTCCGGAATGTCTTCGCCCCGAACAAGACATTTGCCGAGTCTCCCGAGAGCGTTTCGTGTCCACGGCATTGGTTGAACACTGGGAACCTGCGCGGAATCGATGGACATAGGGACGATAGTACGGCCCACGTTCGCGTTGGGGCTGAAAAGTGACGTGCTTCGGTAATCGGGAGGATCTCGGCCCCACGCAGGTCCAACACGAAATGAGCAGCAACATCCAGGGTGACAAGAAGGGCCACAGGCGCAATGCCTGTGGCCCTTCCTCATTCGGGAACCGGGATTCTTGCGGACTCCTTGCGGACTACACCCGGTTTAGCCCCGAGATCTAGCTAGACGCCGTAGTAGAGCTCGAACTCGTACGGGTTCGGGCGCAGCGCCAGCGGCTTGATCTCGTTCTCGTACTTGTACTCGATCCAGGTGTCGATCAGGTCCTGGGTGAAGACGCCACCGGCCTGCAGGAACTCGTTGTCCTCACGCAGGGCTTCCAGGGCTTCCTCGAGGGAGCCCGGAGCCTTCGGGATGTCCTTCGCCTCTTCGGCGGGGAGCTCGTAGAGGTCCTTGTCGATGGGTGCCGGGGGTTCGATGCGGTTGCGGATGCCGTCGATGCCGGCCATCAGTTGGGCAGCGAAGGCCAGGTACGGGTTGGAGGAGGGGTCCGGAGCGCGGAACTCGATGCGCTTGGCCTTCGGGTTGGAGCCAGTGATCGGGATGCGGATACCGGCGGAGCGGTTGCCCTGCGAGTAGACCATGTTGACCGGAGCTTCGAAGCCCTTGACCAGGCGGCGGTAGGAGTTCACCGTCGGGTTGGTGAAGGCCAGGACAGCGGAAGAGTGCTTCAGCAGGCCGCCGATGTACCAGCGTGCGGTGTCGGAGAGGCCGGCGTAGCCCTTCTCGTCATAGAACAGCGGTTCGCCGTTGTTCCACAGGGACTGGTGGCAGTGCATGCCCGAACCGTTGTCGCCGAAGACCGGCTTCGGCATGAAGGTGACGGACTTGCCCCAGGCGTCGGCGGTGTTCTTGATGACGTACTTGAACTTCTGCAGGTCATCGGCAGCCGCGGTCAGCGTGGTGAACTTGTAGTTGATTTCGGCCTGGCCGGCGGAACCGACTTCGTGGTGGGAGCGCTCGACCTCGAGGCCGGCCTTGTCCAGCTCGACGCACATGGCGTCACGCAGGTCGGCCTGCTTGTCGGTGGGGGAGACGGGGAAGTAGCCGCCCTTGACCGGGGTCTTGTAGCCGAGGTTGCCGCCCTCTTCTTCGCGGCCGGTGTTCCAGTGGGCTTCCTCGGAGTCGATCTTGTAGAAGCTGCCCTGCGGGGAGGACTGGTACTGGATGTTGTCGAAGACGAAGAACTCGGCCTCGGGAGCGAAGAACGCGGTGTCGGCGATGCCGGTCGATGCGAGGTAGGCTTCTGCCTTCTCGGCAACGCCGCGCGGGTCGCGGTGGTAGGGGTCACCGGTGCGCGGGTTCACGATGGAGAAGTTCAGCGCCAGGGTCTTCTCGATGCGGAAGGTGTCGATGAACGCGGAAGTCACGTCGGGGATCAGCTGCATGTCCGACTCTGCGATGCCCTGGAAGCCGCGGATGGAGGAGCCATCGAACAGCTGGCCGTGTACGAAGAAGTCCAGGTCAACGCTCTTGGCCGGCACGTTGAAGTGCTGCTGGACGCCGGGCAGGTCGGTGAAGCGGATATCGACGAACTTGACGTCTTCTTCCTTGATGAACTGGAGAACTTCTTCCGCAGTCTTGAACATCTATGCTCCTAACGCATAACAGGTAACGGGCATTTGCCGTCTGATCCAGCGAAAACCGAAGCCGGCGGCGCACACAAAAGTGCCCCCGGTGCGGTGGCTAGCAACTCATACAACCTTAGGGAAAAGGGATTTCCCGGGAGTATCAGCTTTGTTTCAGGCAGGTTACAGAACCGCCTCCTGTGTAAACGCTACTTGCCGGAGGGGCCGGGGTCCACGTTGTCCGCAACGCGGCGCGGCGCCGTGCCTGAAGGCGGGGCAGCGGTGGCCGGCATGTGGCCGCCCTCCGCCGGTAATACCGTTAAGCTTGTTGGGTGGTTTCCCGTAAAGATCTCGGCTCATGGCTCACCGGCCCGGATACGTCCGGCATTTCAAAGTACCCGGGCGCACGGCTGGGCCTTCCTGAGTCCGGCCCGGGGTCCATGGCACGCGCCGGCCGGCGTATCCTTGGCATCTGCATCGACTGGGGCCTGGCGCTCCTGATCAGCAATTTCGCGTTTGCCGGTAACCAGTGGGCCACGCTTGCAGTCTTCGCGGTCGAGCAAATCCTGCTGATCGGCACTCTCGGCTACAGCATCGGGCACCGCATCGCAGGCATCCACGTGGTGAAGTTGAGCGGCGGCCCGGCCGGCCCGCTGGCCGCCCTGGTGCGGACGTTGCTTCTTTGCCTGGTGATTCCCGCCGTCATTTTCGACCCGGACCAGCGCGGCCTCCACGACAAAGCCATGAACACGATCCTTATCAGGATGTAGCGGCCGTCTCTGCCGAATACAAAAGAACCGCCCCCAAAAAGATGGAGGCGGTTTTTTGTATTCGCAGGAAATCAGCGCCCACGCTGGGGACGTGCCTTGTACGGATCAATGCCCTTCGGGATCGGCAGGCGGTTGCTGCCCAGGGATGAGATGCGCTTGCTGACCGCGTTGACCTCAACCTTGGTGAGCTCATTCTTGAGCTTGTTCATGGTCTTGGCGATCTGGCTGATGGGAACCTGGCCTTCGCCCCGGCCACTTTCGATCACGTGGATGGTGACGTTCGGCAGGATGCGGGAGAGCTTCTTGCGTTCTGCGTCCAGTAGCGGCTTGGCCCGGTGCGACGGGCCTTCACTGACGAGGACGACGCCGGGACGGCCGATGGCGCGGAAGACGGCATCCTGCGTGCGCGGGTTGACGGCGACCGGCTGCTCTTCGGTGATCCAGCCGCGGCGCAGGGTTCCGAGGGCGGCGCCGGAAGCGCCCGGCTGGTTTTCGATCTGCGCGAAGGCAGCCCGCTCGGCGCGGCGGGACAGGATGAAGACGGCGGCCAGCAGGCCCAGCGGAATGCCGATGATCAGGCCGGTGATCGGGTTCTGGAGAAGGAAACCGATAAGCAGGCTGACGGCGATGACGCCCACGAAAGCCAGCACCATCAACCAGACGACCTGCGGGTCGCTCCGGCGGGTCATCTTGAAGACCTCGGCGATTTGCTTGAGCTGGCTCGGCTTCTTGGCCTTGGCTTCTTTGGGCTTGCGGGAGAACAGCCCGCGCTTCGGGGCGTCGGCGGCCGAGGGGGTCTGCTTGCTGGAATCAGGGGATTTCGCCATAGTGCCTTTAATTCTACGTGATGACAAAGGACCGGACGCCTGTTGAAAGGCGTCCGGTCCCCGTGGCTTGATGGATGTTACGCGCCGTGGGTGAGGAGGGTGCGGGCTTCCTGGCGGGTGGTGCCGGAGTCCTGAATGCCTTCGGCGATGTGGGCCAGGTGGTCGGGGATGTCGCGGCCCTTCTTGCGCATCGCGGTGGCCCAGAGCCGGCCGGCCCGGTAGGAGGAGCGGACCAGGGGTCCGGACATGACGCCCAGGAAGCCGATCTCTTCGGCTTCGTCGGCCAGGTCCACGAATTCCTGGGGCTTGACCCAGCGGTCCACGGGCAGGTGCCGTTCGGAGGGGCGCAGGTACTGGGTGATGGTGACCAGGTCGCAGCCGGCCTCGTGCAGGTCCTTCAGGGCCTCGGAGATCTCGGCGCGGGTTTCGCCCATGCCCAGGATGAGGTTGGACTTGGTGACCATGCCGTGGTTGCGGCCCTGGGTGATGACGTCCAGGGAGCGTTCGTAGCGGAACGCGGGGCGGATGCGCTTGAAGATCCGGGGCACGGTTTCGACGTTGTGCGCGAACACCTCAGGGGCCGAGTCGCAGATCGCGGCGATGTGCTCGGGGTTGCCGGAGAAGTCCGGGATGAGGAGCTCGACGCCGGTGCCGGGGTTCAGTTCGTGGATCTTGCGCACGGTTTCGGCGTAGAGCCAGACGCCCTCGTCCGCCAGGTCGTCGCGGGCCACGCCGGTCACGGTGGCGTAGCGCAGGTTCATGGACTGGACGGAGCGGGCGACCTTGGTGGGTTCGAGCCGGTCCAGGGGGGAGGGCTTGCCGGTGTCGATCTGGCAGAAATCGCAGCGGCGGGTGCATTCGGAGCCGCCGATCAGGAAGGTCGCTTCCCGGTCTTCCCAGCACTCGAAGATGTTCGGGCAGCCGGCTTCCTCGCAGACGGTGTGCAGGCCTTCCTGCTTCACGAGGTTCTTCAGGCCCACGAACTCGGGCCCCATCTGGACCTTGGCCTTGATCCACTCGGGCTTGCGTTCGACCGGTACCGCTTTGTTGCGCTGCTCAACACGCAGCAACTTACGGCCTTCAGGTGCCAGGGTCACTGGATAGCTCCTTCGGGGCTGAGGACGAGTGCTTCTTCGTGCTTGCGGAATTCTTCCACGAAGCGTTCGACGATGTCCGCCGGGTTGATGGTGCGGCCCGTCTCCAGGGACATGGTGGTGACCCCGGCGTCCGTGATGCCGCAGGCGATGATCTGCGCATAGGGAGCGAGGTCATTGCTGCAGTTGATGGCGACGCCGTGCATGGTCACGCCGTCAAGCACGCGGATGCCAATCGCGGCGATCTTCCGGTCCGGGCCTTTTTCGTCGGCTTTGATCCAGACCCCGGCCCGGCCCTTGATGCGTTCGGCCCGGATGCCGTAATTCTCAATGACGGCGATCATGGTGGCTTCCAGACGTTCAACGTAGTCGCGGATGCCGGCACGGTTCTTCAGCTTGATGATCGGATAGGCGATCAACTGTCCCGGACCGTGCCAAGTGAGTTTGCCGCCACGGTCGACAGGAACAACAGGGGTTCCGTCGAAGGGGCGCTCGTGGTCTTCCGTCAGCTTGCCTGCCGTGTAGACGGCGGCGTGCTCCAGGAGCAAGACGGTATTGGGTCCCTCGCCGGCAACAACCTTGTTGTGGATTTCGCGCTGCACGTCCCAGCCGTGCAAGTAATCTACGAAATCCGGGGCAAGACCCAGTTGTGAAAACTCTAGAGTCATGCGTTCAAGCTTAGACCCCGTCCGTGCCAGGCCATGATTTTGTGGCCAAGCTCTCAGTCATCACCGGTGATTTGGCTGCCTGTGGATAACTTCTGCGGGATTTCCGGGTTTCCGGTAATCCTTGAACCATGGAAATTCCCGATGCCCCGTTGATTCCCGGCCACGAGGCGGTCCGTGAGCTGGGGCGCGGCTCCAGCGCCTCGGTCTGGCTGGCCACCGCAACGGGAGACGGCGGCCAGGTCGCGGTCAAGTGCTTCACCGGTGCACCATCTCCGCTGTCCGACCCGCAGTCCATGGCGGGCCTGCAGCGGGAAGTCAGGATCCTCTCCCGGTTGCAGCATGAACACCTGCTGGGCTTGCATGGCGTCCTCCGGCTCGGCGGTGGCTTCGACGGCCTGCCGGGACTGGTGATGGACTATGCCGCCGGGGGCTCCCTGGGACGCCTGGTCAGCGCGAGGACAAGGCTCAGCGTGGGCGAGACGGTCACCGTCGTCACCCCACTGGCGCGGCTCCTGGCGTTCCTCCACCAGGAAGGCGTCGTTCATTCCGATGTGTCTCCGGGCAACGTCCTGTTCAGCGCGCATGGCAAGCCGCTCCTGTCTGACCTGGGCATCGCGCGGATGCTCGGCGACCCCGGGGCGGCACCGGTCCAGGGGACGCCGGGATTCAGCGATCCCGCGGCGGGCGGCGATTCCGGCGTCCTCCGACCTGAACGGGACTGCTATTCGCTGGCGGCCCTTGCCTGGTACTGCCTCACCGGGGCGCCTCCCGAACGTTCATCGCGGCGGCCGCCGCTCACCCTGCTCGTGCCGGAGGTGCCCGCGGCTTTGGCCGCTGCGATCGAAGCAGGACTCCAGGAAGACCCTGCCGCCCGGCCGCCGGCGATGGCCTTCGGTGCCGCCGTTTACCGCAGCGCCGCGGCAGCTCCCGTGGATCTCTCCGATGCGGTGGACAGCAGCGTCGTTCCGGAGCTGCTGACCCGGCGCCGGCCGGCTTCAGGCAAGGGCGTCCGGACCAGGCGGCCGGCGCGTGGCGCGGGGCGCCGTCTGTTCGGGCTTCCCGGCAGGCCTTCCACTGCAGGGGCCAGGCCACGGCCCTCGGCAGGACCCCGGAGGAGGGCCCTGGTCGGGGCCGCCGGCGCGCTGGCCGTGGCGCTCCTGCTTGCGGGAGGCATCTGGTGGTCCGCGGCGCCGTCGAAGCCCGGTACGGAAGCCCAGGGCAGCAGCGCGCCGGGCCCCGCGGGCATCCCGGACCCTGGCGGTGTGCCTGCCACCGGGCGAGGAGAACGCGTGAGTGACGGCCTCAGCGAGACGGTTCGTGCCCAGTTGCGTTCCGGGCGGCCCGAAGAAGCCATCAAGGGCTTGTCCGCCCTCCGTGATTCCGCCCTGCGCACGGGACGGCTTGAGCTCCTTGCGGAAGTCAATGCAGCCGGCTCGCCGGCAGCCGCCGCCGACGGAAAGATCGGGGCGCAGATGGAAAAGGCAGGGGTCGTGCTGGCAGGGTTCACGACCACCCTGAAAGACATCCGCGTTTCCAGCCTCGCCGGGAACGGAGGGGCGGCGGTTACCGCCGTCGTCGAAACTTCCCGCTTCGAGGAACGCGATGCGTCAGGGAAACTGGTCCGTCTACGGGAGGCGGCGCCGCCGCAGCAGCTGCGGCTGATGCTCTCTAAGGTCGACGGCGGGTGGCGGATCGCGGACATCCTCGCCGGAGGCCCTTGAAAAGACCCCTGAGCCTCGGCTGTTCTTCCAAGGTCAGTGGATCTCCGCTGCCAGCCATGCCGCAGCGTCCGAGAGCGCCGGGTGCTGCCATTCGAAACCGGCGTCGAGCAGCCGTGCCGGTTCCATGCGCTGGCTTGCCAGGACCAGTTCATCCGCGAGGCGGCCGAGCACCAGGCGCAGCGCCGGGGCGGGCACCCTCAAGAACGCGGGCCGGTGCACTGCGCGGGCAAGGGCGGCCACCAAGGCGTTGACGTCCGCGCTTTCCGGCGCGCAGACATTCACCGGCCCTTCGAGGCCGGATCCGAGCAGGAATTCAAAGGCGGCAACTTCGTCGGGCAGGGTGATCCACGGCCAGAACTGCCGCCCGTTGCCGAAGGGGCCGCCGAGGCCAAGCCGCAACAGGGGGAGCATGGGGCCAAGTGCACCTCCCTTCGGGCTGAGCACCACCCCGGTCCGCGGCGTGACCACCCTGACACCGGACGGCGCCGCGTGCGCGGCAGCCTCCCATTCGACGCACAGCCTGGACAGCACGCCGGAACCGGGGCCGGCGTCTTCGCGGAGCACGCCGGTGCGCGAGCCGTAGTACCCCGAGGCCGACTGGCTCAGGAAGACCGGCGGAGGATCCTGCACCCGGGACATCGCCGCCGTCAGGGTTTCCGTCGTCTTCAGGCGCGAGGCCGCGAGCTCCCGCAACCGCGCCTTGCTCCAGCGGCGGTCGCCGATTCCAGCGCCCGAAAGGTTGACCACGGCGCCGGCGCCGTCGAGGACCTCCCCGTCCAAAACCCCGGCCGCCGGGTCCCAGGACCATTCGTCGGGAGCGGGCGCCGGACGCCGGACGAGGCGGACCACTTCGTGTCCCTTGTTGCGAAGGCTTTCCGCCAGCGCAGTCCCGATCAAACCCGATGCTCCGGAAATGACGATTCGCATGTCCTCATCACATCACGGCACGCGGTTTTCCGGCACAAGACGCCTTCCGGAAGGGGAATGACCGTTTGGCTATGATCGAACGATGACGTCTTCCAGTTACTTCCGTTTTCCGCATCTGCACGGCGATCTCGTCACCTTCGTGGCCGAGGACGACGTCTGGATCGCCCCGCTCGACGGCGGACGTGCCTGGCGGGTTTCGGCCCAGCAGCTGCCGGCCCGCAGCCCCCGCTTCTCGCCGGACGGAAAACGGCTTGTCTGGACCACGATCGTCGGAACCGCCCCCGAGGTGGTCGCTGCCGCCGTCGACGGCGGCGCGTACCGCCAGCTGACATACTTCGGGCACAGCAGCACCCGGGTCAGGGGGTTCACCCCGGCGGGCGAAGTGCTGGCCACCAGCTCCTACCGGCAGTCCGAAAACCGCCACAGCTACGCCTACGCCCTGCCGCTGGACGGCGGCTCCGCCGTCGAGCTCCCGTACGGCCCGGTCGAATCCGTGGCCTTCGGCCCCGAAGTGGGGGATGAACGTCCGGTGGTCCTCGCCAGTGTGCTGTCCAGGGAGCCCGCTTGGTGGAAACGGTACCGCGGCGGAACCGCAGGGAAGCTGTGGATAGACCGCGACGGCAACGGCGAATTCGAACGGCTGGTGCCGGAACTCGACGGTAACCTGACGGATCCCATGTGGATCGACGGGCGCATCGCCTTTCTTTCGGACCACGAGGGCCACGGAAACCTGTATTCGGTGCTCCCGGACGGCAGCGGACTGCGCCGGCATACCGACCACGAGGACTTCTACGTGCGCCACGCCGCGACGGACGGCACACGCGTGGTGTTCGAATCCGCCGGTGAACTGTGGGTGCTGTCAGGACTCGCGGAGGACGCCGCGGCGGTGAAGCTGGACATCACGCTGGGGTCGGCCTCACAAAACCGCCGCCCGGCTCCGTTGAAGGTCGGCGCCCACCTGGGCGAGGTCTTCCCCAACGCTGCCGGCACCGCCAGTGCCGTGGAAAGCCACGGCACCATCCACTGGCTCCGGCACAAGGACGGCCCCTCCCGGGTCATCGAAGCCACCCCGGGCGTGCGTGCTAGGCTTCCCCGCCCGCTCGCCGGCGGAAAAATCGCCTACGTGGCGGACCACGTCGGCGTCGAGGCCATCTACATCAAGGACATTGCCGCTCCGCTTGAAGTGCCGGCCGGAAAGCAGCCGGATACGGCCGCCGGGGCTCCCGCCACGCAGCCGGACGAACTGCCGCAGCCCGACGCGCTGCCGCGGCCGGTGTCGGCGGCAGCGGTCACCGGGGGTCCCGTCGCGGCCGACGGTGCGGGGGCCGCAGTTCATGACGACGGCGGGGCGCACGACGGCGCGGCCGGGCACGAGCCTGGAACAAGCGGAGACGGCGGCACCTCCGCAGCGGATGCGGCCCCGGAGACGTCCGGGACGGTCCGCCGCATCGATTTTCCGCGTCCCGCCCGGCCTTGCGCGCTCGAGCCGAGCCCGGACGGCCGTTGGCTCGCCGTCGGAACGGCGTTCGGTGATGTCTTCCTGGCCGACACCCGCGACGGATCCCTGGAACCGCTGGTGACCATCGGGGACGGCACCATCGACGCCCTGGCGTGGTCCCCGGATTCGCAATGGCTTGCCTGGTCCGAACCCGTCACGTCCTTCGGCTCGCGCAGCAAGCTCCGCATGGCCAAGGCGGACGGCAGCAGCGGGATCATCGACATCACGGACGGACGCTTTTGCGACGAGTCGCCGGTGTTCACGCCGGACGGCAAGTTCCTCGCCTTCCTGTCCAACCGCAGCTTCGACCCCGTCTACGACGGGCATGCCTTCGACCTTTCTTTCCCGAGCCCCATCAAGCCGTATCTGCTGGCCCTCGCCGCGGATACGCCGTCGCCCTTCGGCCCCGCCATCGAGCTGCTGGAATTCGAGCCGCTGGATGGCGGCAGCGCCGGAACGGACGACGTCGGCCCCGGGGGCGCGGAACCGGCGGCTTCGGCGACGGCTGTCCCCGAGGTCCGGGTCGACGTCGACGGGCTGGCGTTTCGGGTGATCGGCGTGCCCGTGGCGCAGGGCAACTACTCCCGTCTTTCCGCCCCCGACGGCGCCCTCCTTTGGCTCGACACGCCCCTTTCCGGCGTCACCGGTGACGGGCGCGGCAGCCTCCAGGACAAGGCGCCGGCGCCGTCCCTGGTCCGCTACGAACTGGGCAAGCAGAAACAGAGCACCTTGGTGCCGGCCCTGACGCGCTACCGGCTGTCAGCCGACGGCAAGAGGATCGTCTTCGTCCACGAAAAACAGCTCAGCGCGGCCCCGGCCACGGCCAAGGCCGACGAGGAATCCGGTGAGCTGGTGAAGGTGGACCTGCAGCGCATCCGCGTGCTTTTGGAGCCGCTCGCTGTATGGGGCCAGGCTTTCGACGAGGCGTGGCGGCTGCAGCGGGACTTCTTCTGGACCGAGGACATGGCCGGGCAGGACTGGGAAGCCGTGCACCGGCGGTACCGGCCCCTGGTGGAGCGCCTCGGCTCGCACGACGACCTCGTGGACCTGCTGTGGGAACTGCACGGCGAACTGGGCACCTCACACGCCTACGTGCGTCCCGCAGCCGTGACCGAGCCCGGCAGTAACGGCCAGGGCCGGCTCGGTGCCGATCTCGAGTACCGCGACGGCGGCTGGGAGATCACCCGGATCCTGTCCGGCGACTCCTCCGACCCGCTGGCGAACCCGCCGCTGAAGCGTCCCGGAGCCGACGCGAAGGAGGGCGACATCCTGCTGGCGGTTGACGGCGTCGCGCTCTCCGCCGAGGTGACCCCGGCGAAGCAATTGCTCGGCGCCGCCGGGCGGGCCGTGGAACTGACCCTGCGCAACGGCCCCGGCCACGGCGCCGCGGCCGGGCTGCAGCGGCGGACCGCCGTCGTTCCGCTGAAGGATGAGGAGCGGCTCCGCTACCAGGAATGGGTGCACGGCAACCGCCGCACGGTCCGCGAGGCCTCCAACGGCACCTTCGGATACCTGCACGTGCCGGACATGATGGCCAACGGCTGGGCCCAGCTGCACCGGGACCTGGACACCGAAACCGCGCTGGACGGCCTCATCGTCGACGTCCGCCGGAACCGTGGTGGCCACACTTCCCAGCTCGTCGCGGAGCTGATCGGCCGCAAGGTGACCGGCTGGAGCATGCCGCGCGGCGAACGGCCGCGCACGTACCCGCACCACGCACCGCGTGGCCCGGTGGTCATCCTGGCCGATGAGTTCGCAGGTTCCGACGGCGACATCATCACCCAGGTCTCGAAGCTCCGGGGGATCGGCCCGGTGATCGGCACCCGCACCTGGGGCGGCGTGGTCGGCATCGACAATCGCTTCACGCTGGCCGACGGCACCGGAGTCACCCAGCCGCGCTACGCCACCTGGTTCGGCGACGGGGTCGCCTGGAGCGTGGAGAATTTCGGCGTCGAACCCGACATCGAGGTCCTCTTCCCGCCGCACGCTTACGCGGCCGGGACCGACCCGCAGCTGGAATACGGCATCGGCGCGCTCAAGGAAATGATCCAGGAGCTTCCCACCGACCGTCCTCCGCTGCGCGAGGGCTACCGCACCCTGCGTCCGGAACCGCTGCCGCCGCGGCCGTAGCGGAACTGCGGACGACTGAGGCCCTGGCCCTCCTTCCGGAGGGCCAGGGCCTCAGTGCTGTGCGGCTCTGCCTAGGCGGAGAGAGTGGCGTCCAGCGTGATGTCGATGCTTGCCAGCGCGCCGGAGACCGGGCAGCCCGTCTTGGCTTCGCCGGCGATCTTCTGGAAGTCCTCTTCCGTGATGCCGGGGACCGTGGCGCTCATGGTGAGGTGGCTTCCGGTGATGCCGGTGCCGGGGACGAAGGTGACGTCAGCCTTCGTCCGGACCTCTTCCGGAGTGTAGCCGGCTTGGGCCAGCGCGTTGCTGAAGGCCATCGAGAAGCAGGCGGAGTGCGCGGCTGCGATGAGTTCTTCCGGGCTGGTCTTGCCGCCGGACTGCTCGGTGCGTGCCTTCCAGGTGACCTCGTAGGTGCCCAAGCCCGAGCTGTCCAGAGTGGTGTTGCCGGAGCCTTCGATCAGGTTGCCGTTCCAAACGGTGTGTGCGGTGCGTGTTGCTGCCATGTCCACTCCTCAGCGTTGTCGCGAATCGGCCTCCGACGGTGCCGGAGGCCACTACGCTCAATCCTATGGATTCTGTCCCCGGCCTGCACGGCGTGTCCGCTGCGGGTGGAATGTGACCCCGGTTCCCTAGACTGTGCCCCATGGAAAACCTCTCCGAAGCGTCCCCGTCAGCGTCCCTCCGCCCGCGGATCGCATCGATCATGATCAACGCGGTGGACGCCGGGCGGCTGTCGGCATTCTGGTCCGAACTGCTTGACCTGCCCGTGGCCGCCCGCCACGCGGAGTTCATCTGGCTGGAAGCGGCAACCCCCGGGGCGCCGCAGCTTGCGTTCCAGCAGGTGCCGGCCCCGGCTGAGGGAAGGCGCCGGCTGCACCTGGACCTGCACCACCCCGAACCCGCCGTCCTCCAGCGCCGGGCGGAGTCCCTGGGGGCGCGGTTCGTGGAAGGACACAACATCGGCGACTTCCACTGGGCCGTTATGCAGGACCCGGAAGGCAACGAGTTCTGCATCGCGGCGGACTGACGGCGCCTCCTCTTCCAGTGTTAAACGTGGAAGGCCACCCTGCCATGGCAGGGTGGCCTTCACAGGCTCCGGGAGTCAGTTCCAGATGGTGGCGATGGCGATGTTGATCAACGCCAGCCCGCCCACGCCATGGGCCAGGCCGGTGGAGACCGGCTCGCCCTTCTTGACCTTGCGTGAACCGATGACGGCCAGCACGGCAACAGCGACGGCGATTGCGAACTTGATCCCCAGCTTGAAGTAGTTGGGATGCATGTTCAGCTCAGGAACAGTTATCAGGCCCATCATCGCGATGCCGGTGAGCAACTGGAGGAACGCACCGTCGCGCTGGCGCGGGTGGACGGTCGGTTCCTTGATGGTGGCGATCCAGTAGCCCACAATCATGGCCGCGCCGACGATGTGCAGGAAGACCAGAATGCTGAAGAGAATACTCATGGCTACAGCTTAGCGAGCAGTTTCTACGTCCCGTAGCAAAGCCACGGCCCCAATTGGGAAGAGAAAAGCCCCGAACCGGGAACAGAAAAGCCCTGAACCGGGAACAGAAAAGCGGGGCGGGCTCCGGTGGTTTCCCACTGGAGCCCGCCCCGTCGTCGTTTCCGGACTGCCGTCCGCGGCGGCTGGAAGCCTAGAGGCCCAGGTCCGCCTCGAAGGCACCTTCCTCAAGGCGGGCCTTGAGGGTCTGCAGGAAGCGGCCTGCGTCCGCGCCGTCCACCAGGCGGTGATCGTAGGTCAGCGACAGGTACATCATGGAGCGGATGGCGATCGAGTCGTCGCCGTTCTCATCGGCAACCACTACGGCGCGCTTGACGATGGCGCCGGTGCCGAGGATGCCGACCTGCGGCTGGTTGATGATCGGGGTGTCGAAGAGAGCGCCCACCGAGCCGATGTTGGTGATGCTGAAGGTGCCGCCGGAGAGCTCGTCCGGGCCGATCTTGCCGTCGCGGGTGCGGCTGGCGACGTCGGCGATCTTGCCTGCCAGGCCCGCGAGGTTCAGGTTGCCGGCGTCGGAGATGACCGGAACCAGCAGGCCCTTGTCGGTGTCCACCGCAATCGCCAGGTGCTCGGCGTTGTGGTAGGTGATCTGCTGGGTTTCCTCGTTGTATTCGGCGTTCAGCTTGGGGTGCTGCTTCAGCGCTTCGGCAACGGCCTTGGCAATGAAAGGCAGGAAGGTCAGCTTCACGCCGTTCTGGGCCTGGAAGGAGTTCTTGGCCTTGAGGCGCAGCTTGGCGATCTTGGTCATGTCGACCTCGTGCACCTGGGTCAGCTGGGTGGAGGTCTCAAGGGACTCACGCATACGGCGGGCGATCACCTGGCGGATGCGCGGAGCCTTCTCCGTGGTGCCGCGCAGCGTGGAAGCCACGACCGGAGCTGCGGCCTTCGGTGCAGCGGCTGCGGCGGCCGGGGCGGCAGCGGGGGCTGCGGCCTTCTGCGCCTCAGCAGCGGCCAGGACGTCCTGCTTGCGGATCCGGCCACCGACACCGGTGCCGGTCACGGTGGCGATGTCCACGCCGTTCTGGTTGGCGAGCTTGCGCACCAGCGGGGTCACGTAGGAGGAGGATTCCGACGACGGCGCCGCGGCAGGCGCCGGAGCGGGGGCTGCGGGTGCCGGAGCGGCGGGTGCAGCGGCGGCTGCGGGTGCCGGAGCAGCAGGTGCCGGAGCGGCGGGTGCAGCGGCGGCTGCGGGTGCCGGAGCAGCAGGTGCCGGAGCGGCGGGTGCAGCGGCGGGCGCGGCAGCAGGTGCCGGAGCAGCAGGTGCTGCGGCCGGGGCGCCGGAACCGACGACGGCCAGGACCGATCCGACCTCGGCGGTTTCGTCTTCGTTGACCCGGATCTCCAGCAGGGTGCCTGCGACCGGGGAAGGGATTTCGGTGTCGACCTTGTCGGTGGAGACCTCGAGCAGCGGCTCGTCGACCTCGATGGTGTCGCCGACGGCCTTCAGCCAGCGGGTGACGGTGCCTTCGGTGACGCTTTCGCCAAGTGCCGGGAGGGTGACTTCGTGGCCTTCGGCGGCCGGGGCGGCGGCAGGAGCTTCTGCTGCAGGTGCTGCGGCCGGCGCGACGGCGGCGGGAGCCTCTTCGGCGGCCGGGGCGGGGGCTTCCTCGGCTGCGGGAGCAGGAGCGGCAGATGCTTCGGCGGCCGGAGCGGCGCCGTTGCCGATACGGACCAGGGGAGCGCCGACCTCTGCGGTCTCGTCCTCAGCGACGAGGATTTCCTCGATGATGCCTGCGATCGGAGAAGGGATTTCGGTGTCTACCTTGTCGGTGGAGACCTCGAGCAAGGGCTCGTCGACTTCCACGCGGTCACCAACCTGCTTGAGCCAGCGGGTGACGGTGCCTTCGGTGACGCTTTCACCAAGGGCGGGCAAGTTAACGGATTCAGACATGTCGTCCCCGTTCTCCTTATTGTTTTTTGTGCGGATGGGTGTTGCCTGGTTGCCCTGCGCCGGCAGTTCATGCCGGCGCAGGGCGGCTGTCTGGTGGCTGCTAGCCGTGGAGCGGCTTGCCGGCGAGGGCCAGGTTCGCTTCGCCGAGGGTTTCGTTCTGGGTGGGGTGCGCGTGGATGAACTGGGCCACGTCCTCCGGGTAGGCCTCCCAGTTGACGATCAGCTGGGCTTCGCCGATCTGCTCGCCCATGCGGGAACCGATCATGTGGATGCCGACGACGGGGCCGTCCTTCTGGCGGACTACCTTGACGATGCCGCCGGTGCCCAGGATGGAGCTCTTGCCGTTGCCGGCCAGGTTGTATTCCTGGGTCTGGACCTGGTCCTCGCCGAACTTCTCCTTGGCACCCTTTTCGGTGTAACCGACAGTGGCGATTTCCGGTTCGCAGAAGGTCACCTTGGGGATGTTGATGTCCTCGACCACCACCGGGTTCAGGCCGGCGATTTCCTCGGCGACGAAGATGCCCTGCTGGTAGCCGCGGTGTGCGAGCTGGACACCGGGGACGATGTCGCCGACCGCGTAGATGTTGCCGACGCCGGTGTGCAGGCGTTCGTTGGTGATTACGAAGCCGCGGTCGATGGTAACGCCCGCCTCTTCGTAGCCGAGGTTCGCGGTGACCGGGCCGCGGCCGACGGCGACGAGCAGCAGTTCCGCTTCGAAGGTCTGGCCGTCCACGAGGGTGACCTTGACCCCGTTCTCGTCCTGCTCCACGCCCTGGAAGAAGACGCCGGTGCTGAACTTGATGCCGCGCTTCTTGAAGGCGCGCTCGAGGGTCTTGACGATCGCCGCGTCCTCGTTCGGCACCAGGGAGGGCAGGCCTTCAACGATCGTGACGTCCACGCCGAAGGACTTCCATACGGAAGCGAACTCGACGCCGATCACGCCGCCGCCCAGCACGATGGCGCTCTTGGGGATGTAGTTCAGGGTCAGCGCCTCGTCGGAGGTGATGACGCGGCCGCCGATTTCCAGGCCCGGGAGGGAACGCGAGTAGGAGCCGGTGGCCAGGACGATGTTCTTGCCCTTGTAGGCGGTGCCGTTCACGACGACGGTATCGGTGCCCTGGAGCTTGCCCTCACCCTCGATGACGGTGATGCCCTTGGCCTTGATGAGGCCCTGGAGGCCCTTGAACTTGCCGGCGACAATACCGTCCTTGTAGGCGTTGACGGCGTCGATGTCGATGCTGTCCAAGGTGACGTTCACGCCGTACTTGGCGGCGTCGCGTGCGTGGTCGGCGAGTTCGGCGGAGTGCAGCAGGGCCTTGGTGGGGATACAGCCGTTGTGCAGGCAGGTGCCGCCGAGCTTGGCCTTCTCAACGAGGCCGACGGTGAAGCCAAGCTGTACGGCACGCAGGGCCGTGGCGTAGCCGCCGCTGCCGCCACCGAGTACCAGGATGTCGAATTCTTGCGCAGTTGCCTGATCGGCCACTATGACGCTCCCTCGCGTGAACGATGGCACGAGATAACGGGCCATCTGGTCTTGGAACAAGTTCTGCCGCGATTATGCCAGCACGAAAAGTTCTCTTGCATTTGTGACTACCGTGGTTCACCTTAGCGAACCACCTATTCATGCTCCACCCTCCGGTGCCGTTTTGGGTGGTGCTTGTGGCCAGTCTCACGTTCGGCCGTGGGGCCGGTCATGGACCGGCCCCACGGGGGCTATGCCCCTGGCTGGGAGAGCAGGTCCTCGGCGTAGGCGACGAGGGTGCGGACTGTGCAGCCCGTGCCCTGCTTGGGGGTGTAGCCGTAGGGGCTTCCGTTGTTGAAGGACGGGCCGGCGATGTCGATGTGGGCCCACGGGATCTGTTCCCCCTGGGCGTCCTTGCCGACGAACTCCCGCAGGAAGACGGCGGCGGTCATCATGCCGCCGTGGCGTTCGCCGATGTTGGCGATGTCCGCCACCTGGGAATCCAGGCTGGCGCGGAGTTCCTCCGGCAGCGGCATCGGCCACACGAGCTCCCCGGCCCGGTCGGCGGCCGACTTCAGGGCGCCGGTGACCTCGTCGGAGCCCATGACGCCAGCAGTGCGGTTGCCGAGGGCGATCAGCTGGGCGCCTGTGAGGGTGGCGACGTCGATGATTGCGTCCGGCCGCTCCAGGCTTGCGGCAACCAGCCCGTCCGCCATCACCAGGCGGCCCTCGGCGTCGGTGTTCAGCACCTCCACCGTCTTGCCGCCGTAGACGGTCAGGACATCGGCGGGGCGCTGCGCGGCGCCCGAGGGCATGTTCTCCGCGATGCAGAGCCAGGCGGTGGCCTTGACCGGCAGGCCGAGGCCGGCAATGGCGAGGACAGTATTAAGGACGACGGCGGCGCCGGCCATGTCGCTCTTCATGTCGCCCATGCCGAGGGCGGGTTTGATGGAGATGCCACCGGTGTCGAAGGTGATGCCCTTGCCCACGAGGGCGATCTTGCGGGTGGCCTTCGCAGGGGCGTACTCGACCTTGACCAGGCGGGGCTGGCGGGTGGAGCCCTTGCCGACGCCGAGGATGCCGCCGAAGCCTTCCTTTTCGAGGCGCTTTTCATCCCAGACGGTCACCTTGACGGGCAGGCCCTTGGCGAGCTCCTTGGCTGCGTCGGCGAAGGACTCGGGGTACAGGTGGCTGGGCGGCTGGTTCACCAGGGTTCGGGTGGCCTTGACGGCGCGGCCCAGCAGCACGGCACGGTCCAGCAACGGCTGGGCTTCCTTGGCGTCCACGGCGGTGTGGATCAGAACAGCAGTCACCGGGGCCTTCAGCCCATCCAGGCTGGAACGGTGCTCCGTGTAGGAATAGGAGCCCAGTGCGGCACCTTCTGCGACGGCCGCGACGTCGGCGGCATCCGCCGTCGGGAACGCGAGCGTTACGGTGCCAAGGCCCGCAAGCTGGCGGACCGCGGATCCGGCGGCGCGGCGCAGGCTCTCGCCGGTGGCGCGCCCGTTGCCGTCAAGCTTGCCGGTGCCGGCAAGCACCAGGACCGCGGAGCCGGTTTCGGGAAGGCCCGGCAGGCGGTGGACCTGGTCGCTGGCGCCGGTGACACCGAGGAGGCCCAAGGAGCCGGCAAGGACTTCAGCGGCCTTGGCGCTCAAGGGGTTGTCGAGCAGCACGGGGCCGTCCGCCCCCTGCGCGACACCGATGACCAGCGCTTCACTGGGGGACTTCTTCAGGTCCTTGGCGATGATGCCAAGGGTGATGTCTGTAGTCTTCACCACGAGGATTCGTCCTCATCTCTCTTTGCATGGCTTGGCCGGGCAGCATGTCAGGCGCCCGGTTCCGGTCGCCCCCGGGCCGTCTGGTGGACAGCTCCGGTAGGGCCTGGAGCCGCCGTGGCGGCAGTTTGATCGTAGCCGCTCCCGCACGGCGGAAAGCAATCAGATGAGATCTGCGGCACACGCGCTGCAGGAATGCGCCGCCGGCTGCAGGCGTTGTACCGGAAGAAGTTGTATTGATTGAAAGGATCCCGCCGTGTTTGAAGGTATCTCCGGCTCACTCCTTGACCCCGAATCACTGTACGCAGGCAATATCGGGCTCTTCCACAGCCCGGAACTCAAGGGCCTGAACATGCTGGTGGGCTTCACGGGTTTCGCCGACGCGGGGCACGTGGTTCAGCAGGTCAACGCCGAACTGCTCGAAGCGCTCGACGCCGAGACGGTGGCGGTGTTCGACGCCGACCAGCTCATCGACTACCGCAGCCGCCGTCCGCAGATCACATTCGTCGAGGACCACCTTGAGGACTACAAGGCGCCGGTCCTGGCCCTGTACCGCCTGCGCGACGGACTCGGCCAGCCCTTCCTCCTGCTTGCCGGATTCGAACCGGACCTGCAGTGGGAGCGGTTCGCCCGGGCAGTCCTCGGCATCGTGGAAACCCTGCAGGTCAAGCTGGTGACGTGGATCCATTCCATCCCCATGCCCGTGCCGCACACCCGCCCCCTCGGCGTCACCGTGCACGGCAACCGGCCGGAACTCGTGGAGGGCATCTCCACCTGGAAGCCGACCGTCGACGTTCCCGCCGCCGTCGGGCATGTCCTGGAATACCGGCTCAGCGAGGCCGGGCACGCCGTCGCGGGATACGTCATCCACGTCCCGCATTACCTGGCCGATGCCGAATACCCGCCGGCCGCGGTCGCTGGCCTGGAATACCTGGGAGCAGCCACATCCCTCATGCTTCCCACGGACCGCCTCCGGGAAGCCGGGCGCGAGGTGGGCCGCCAGATCGCCGAACAGGTCGAGGCATCCGAGGAAGTCAAGCAGGTGGTGGCGAATCTTGAGAGCCGTTATGACGACAAGGCCGAAGGGCAGGTCCGGCGATCGCTGCTTGCGGACGAGAACGACGAGCTGCCGGACGCCGATGAGCTCGGCGCTGCCGTTGAGGCGTACCTCGCCCGCAAGGATGCCCGACCCTGAGACTTCTTAAATCTGCTTTCTGCCTCGTTTTGGGGATAATTGAACGGTGAATGCACCCCGCGCCTGGCTCATCTGGTCGATCGGGGTGCTCGCCTATCTTGTGGCGGTTGCGCAGCGCACCTCCTTCGGCGTCTCCGGCCTGGAAGCGACTGAACGCTTCCACGCCGGCGCCGCCGCTGTCTCCTTCTTCACAGTGCTCCAGCTGCTGGTGTACGCCGGCCTGCAGATTCCTGTGGGCATCCTCGTTGACCGCTTCGGCTCCCGGGTGATGATCGCCGGGGGTGCCGTGCTGATGGGCCTGGGGCAGCTGGAGCTCGCCTTTGCCGATTCGATCGGTGCCGGTGTCTTCGGTCGTGTCCTGGTGGGTGCGGGCGATGCCATGACCTTCATCTCGGTGATCCGGCTGATTCCCCTCTGGTTCGCCCCGCTCCGGGCGCCCTTGGTCACTCAGCTGACCGGGATGAGCGGCCAGCTTGGCCAGGTGATCAGCGTGGTGCCGTTCGCGCTGGTGCTGCATTCGGCTGGCTGGACCCCCGCCTACCTGATGCTGGCCTCCTTTTCCGCACTCGCCGTCGTGCTGGTACTGGCGATGCTGCGGGACACCCCGCCGGGCCACCCGCCGCGCGACGGCAGCCAGGGCCTGCGGGCCACAGGGGTGAGCCTGGCACGGGCCTGGCGCCAGCCCGGCACCCGGCTCGGCCTGTGGAGCCACTTCACGGTGCAGTTCTGCGGCACGGTTTTCGCGATGTCCTGGGGGTACCCCTTCCTGATTTCGGCCCAAGGGACCGGTCCGGCGGTGGCTTCGGCCCTGATGGGCCTCTACGTGCTGGTCGGCATGATTGCGGGGCCGTTCTTCGGCAGCTTCGTGGCCAAGCATCCCATGCGCCGTTCGGCAATGGTCCTGCTGATTTCCGCGGCCACGGCGCTGACCTGGGCCGCGGTCCTGGCCTGGCCGGGCAGGGCGCCGCTGTGGCTGCTGGCCCTGCTCGCAGCGGTGCTGGCCGTGGGCGGGCCGAGCTCAATGATTGGTTTCGACTTCGCCCGCACCTTCAACCCCTCCCACCGGATCGGCACGGCAACGGGGATCGTGAACGTGGGTGGTTTTGTCGCGGCGCTCCTCACGATCTACCTGGTGGGCCTGGTCCTGGACCTCCTCAATGCCTCGGGATTCTCCGGCGGGGAACTCTACGGCCTGGCTCCCTTCCGGATCGCCTTGAGTGTCCAGTTCGTCTTCCTCCTGCTGGGCGGCGTGCTGATCGTGCTGGTGCGGCGGAAGGTGCGCCGGCAGATGGCGGAGCAGGGCGTCCACGTCCGGCCGCTGCCGAGAGTCCTTGCCGAGCGCTTTCGGGAACGCCGCGGGCGCGGCGGGGAACTGGACGGGAAGCAGGACAGCGCCATCCGCTGACCGTGCCGCGGCCGTCGGCGCCCACTGTGGCCGCGATGGAGTGTTCCTCCACAAGGGGCAGTGTTTGCGGCCTTTCCACATAGGCGGATCCGTCCCTGCCGTGTTCGGCGGCTGCTGCCGATGCTGGGTCCATGACAAACGAACGCATGACCATCTCCAGGCCCGAAGACATCCTTGGGTATGTCCCGCACGCCCTGGGCCTCTGGCCCGAGGAAAGCCTGGTGGCCTTGACCTTGCACGGGAAGACGCTCGGTGCGACGCTCCGCGTGGACCTGCCTCCGGATTCCGGTCCGCCGCGCCTTGCCGCCTTTGCCGAAAAGATCGGTGAGTATCTCGCCGCGGACCCCTCCGCCGACGGCGCGCTGCTTGTTGTCTACTCAGGCTCCGGCTGGGGCGACGGCACGGTCGCGGAACGGCACAGTCCGTTGTTGCGGGCGGTGGAAGAGGTGCTCGACGCCGGAGGGCTGGTCCTGCGCGACGCATGGCTGGTGGGTCCGGGGCACTGGCGCAGCGCCTTCTGCGAGGACCCCGGATGCTGTCCATGGCCCGGGCATCCCGTTGAATTGATCCACGACAGCCGGCTCAACGCCGAAATGGTGTTCCGCGGAAGCAATGTCGCAACAGGGGCGGACGATTCCTCAGGTCCGTTCGCCGGGCAGGACGAGCCGGGCCTTGCGGCGGAAGAAGCGGCAGCCATGGAACGGCTCGGGGACGCTTGGAAGGCCCGGACGTCCCTGGGGTTGATGCTCGATGGCTGGTTCCGCGTCCTGGACCGCGAGGGCGGCTCGCCGGTGCTGGGAACTGTTCCGGCAGCGTTCCTCCGGGCCTGCCTTCGCATACCGGCCTGGCGTGACGCCGTTGCAGTCGCCGCGGCCGCAGGCCGGGAAACGGCGTGTGCCGGCGCGGAAGCCTTCGGATTCTTTCGCGATGGAATCATGCCGGAGTTGCAGCTGCCCGTCGAACTGGCAGGCATTGCAGCGCCCAGGGGAGATGGAAGGGTTCGGGCGTCGGCCGAAGCAGCTGTTGCGGCAAAGCCCCGGCCGTCCCGGCCGTCCAAGGACCCTGCGGCAGTGCTGCGCTACGGGGACGTACTTCTCGGCCTGCACCCGGCCGTGCCTGACTGGAAGCGCCTCGACGCGCTGGACCGGCTGCTCGAGGACCTCGCCGCGCGCGGCGGCGGGGAAGCCAGGGCGGCGGCGCTCACCCTTCGCGGCTGGATCCAATGGTGCAGGGGAAGCGGTTCCTCCGCTGACGCCCTGCTGCGCCAGGCGGAAGCGGAAGAGCCCGGCTACCGGCTGGCGGCGCTGCTGAGCGAACTCGTACACCGCGGGACCCTTTGCGGCTGGGCCCGGAACAGGGGCGCCGCCTGGCGCCGCTTTGGAGGGGCAGCGGCTTGAATGCCGCCACAGTCTGCACAATTCGCCCGCTGACAGCGAAAAGCGTGAGACAATGTAGGCCGAGACCCGGTTGGGTCCGTGTTTCAAGTGCCCGAGGCATTCCCTCTTACCGGGAACAATTCGGTGGCGCCGGCAGTTTTACTGAGTGACTCTGCAGGCGCTGATCGCACTTGATGTTGATCGCGGACTTGACAGGGTCATAGTGGTGTTGCCCCCATGGTGATTCCACAGACCGCCGCTAGAAAGGTTTTCTGTGACCCCGTCTCCCGCCGAGAAGGAACCCGCCGCCCAGGCTGAACTGACCGCCGAAGAATCGCAGGCGGCCGCAACTGCCAAGCGTGCGGCAACACGTGCTGGCAAGGCTTCAGACGCAGAGAAGCCGGCCCCCAAGAAGCGTGGGCCCAAGCCCGGGGCCAAGGCAGCTGCCAAGGCCTCCGATGAATCCGATGCCTCCGAAGAGGTGGAGGAAGAGGACTTCGACGCTGCAGCTCCTGACGAAGCAGAGCTCGGCGAGGAGGTGGAAGAGGATGAGAAGAAGCCCGCGGGCACCGGTTCCGGCTTCGTTTACTCGGACGCCGACGACGATGACGCCCCTGTCCAGCAGGTCATGTCCGCCGGCGCCACCGCCGACCCCGTCAAGGACTACCTGAAGCAGATCGGCAAGGTCGCGCTGCTGAACGCCGAGCAGGAAGTGGACCTCGCGCTCCGCATCGAAGCCGGCCTCTTCGCCGAAGAGAAGATCAACTCCGACGACGGCTCGATGGACCCCAAGCTCAAGCGTGAGCTGGAGTTCATCATCCACGACGGCAAGCGCGCCAAGAACCACCTGCTCGAAGCCAACCTGCGTCTCGTCGTCTCCCTGGCCAAACGCTACACCGGCCGCGGCATGCTCTTCCTGGACCTCATCCAGGAAGGCAACCTGGGCCTGATCCGCGCCGTGGAGAAGTTCGACTACACCAAGGGCTTCAAGTTCTCCACCTACGCCACCTGGTGGATCCGCCAGGCCATTACCCGTGCCATGGCCGACCAGGCGCGCACCATCCGTATCCCGGTGCACATGGTGGAAGTCATCAACAAGCTGGCCCGCGTCCAGCGCCAGATGCTCCAGGACCTCGGCCGCGAACCCACGCCGGAAGAACTCGCACTGGAACTGGACATGACCCCGGAAAAGGTCGTCGAAGTCCAGAAGTACGGCCGCGAACCGATCTCGCTGCACACTCCGCTGGGCGAAGACGGCGACTCCGAATTCGGTGACCTCATCGAAGACTCCGAGGCTGTTGTCCCTGCAGACGCAGTGAGCTTCACACTGCTCCAGGAACAGCTGCACTCCGTCCTGGATACCTTGTCCGAGCGTGAAGCAGGCGTCGTCGCCATGCGCTTCGGCCTGACCGACGGCCAGCCGAAGACTTTAGACGAAATCGGCAAGGTCTACGGCGTGACCCGCGAACGCATCCGCCAGATCGAATCGAAGACGATGTCCAAGCTGCGCCACCCGTCGCGCTCCCAGGTCCTGCGCGACTACCTGGACTAGGACACCGGCCGCGCAAAACGGGCGTGGCCCCTCCGGTTGGAGGGGCCACGCCCGTTTTGCGTTTGCTTGTCCCCGCGTGGCCACCTTCAGTCCGGGCGGCCGGGGCCCTGCAGCTTAGTCGGCCGGAACGGCTTCCTTCTCGTGCAGGCGGGACGTCTCGTCGTGCCATTCAGAGGTCATGGGACGGAGAGTCGCTTCCACTGCGCGTGCGTGGTGCCCGCAGAAGAGCAGCTCGCCACCGGAGGTCTCGAGTACAACGCGGACGTACGCCTGGGCTCCGCAACGATCGCACCGGTCAGCAGCAGTGAGCGTGCGGTCTGCAACAGCTGTTGTCATGGTCGGCCTCCTTGATAGTTCTGTAGAACCATATAAGCAGCCCGAGGTACCGATTTAGCGCAAGAAAGGCTCAACTTTCGCTCAGCGCGTATCACATGTGCGTAACACCACCCGTGAGGCCGCGCTTCCCGGGTGTGGCAAGACAGCCTTGGCGGGCGGGTGCGGCTAGCCTAGGAGAAGTCCTTTTTGCCGCCCAGCCCAAACCGAAGGAGCGCCCCGCCCGTGGCCCCGAGTTCTGAATACACCGCCCGGCACCTCTCGGTCCTGGAAGGACTCGAAGCGGTCCGCAAACGCCCGGGCATGTACATCGGTTCCACGGACTCGCGCGGCCTCATGCACTGCCTGTGGGAAATCATCGACAACTCAGTCGATGAGGCCCTCGCCGGTTTCGGCCACGACATCAGGGTCATCCTGCACGCGGACAACTCGGTGGAAATCCACGACGACGGCCGCGGCATCCCGGTGGACGTCGAACCCAAGACCGGGCTGAGCGGCGTCGAGGTCGTCTTCACGAAGCTGCACGCCGGCGGCAAGTTCGGCGGCGGCTCCTACACCGCTTCGGGCGGCCTGCACGGCGTGGGCGCCTCCGTCGTCAACGCCCTTTCCAGCCGTCTCGACGTCCAGGTGGACCGCGGCGGCAAGACGTACCAGATGTCCTTCCGCCGCGGCGAGCCCGGACGCTTCAAGGACGGCGGCTCCAAGCCCAGTCCTACCGCGGACTTTGAACCGTTTGTCGACAACTCGGTGCTCGACGTCGTCGGCAAGGCAAAGCGCGGTGTCACCGGCACGCGCATCCGCTACTGGGCGGACCGCCAGATCTTCACCCCGGACGCCAAGTTCTCCTATGAGGACCTGGGCGCCCGCGCCCGCCAGACCTCGTTCCTCATCCCGGGCCTGAAGCTGACAGTGCGCGACGAACGGCGCCTGGCCGGCACTCCGGGCCAGGACGGCCCGCATGAGGAGGTCTTCCACCACGACGGCGGCATCTCGGAGTTCGTCGACTTCCTCGCCGCCGACACACCCGTCACGGACATCTGGCGCCTCCACGGGGCGGGCAAGTTCAAGGAGACCGTGCCGGTCCTGGACGACAATGGACACAGCACCATCGCCGAGGTCGAACGGGACTGCGAAGTGGACGTCGCCCTGCGCTGGGGCATCGGCTATGACACGACAATGCGCAGCTTCGTGAACATCATTTCCACCCCCAAGGGCGGCACCCACCAGGCCGGTTTCGAGCAGGCTCTCGTGAAGACCTTCCGCAAGGCCGTCGAGTCCAATGCACGCAAGCTCAAGGCCGGCAACGACAAGATCGAAAAGGATGACATCCTGGCCGGCCTGACCGCCGTGCTGACCGTGCGCCTGGCAGAACCCCAGTTCGAGGGGCAGACCAAGGAAATCCTGGGCACCTCGGCCGTGCGGTCCATCGTGGCCAAGGTGGTGGAGCAGGAGATCACGGCGCGGCTGAACTCCAGCAACCGCAACGACAAGGCGCAGTCCACGCTGCTGCTGGAAAAAATCGTCAGCGAGATGAAGTCGCGGATTTCGGCGCGGGTCCACAAGGAGACCCAGCGGCGGAAGAACGCCCTGGAAACCTCCTCGATGCCCACCAAGCTGGCAGACTGCCGCACGGACGACGTCGCACGCTCGGAACTGTTCATCGTGGAGGGCGACTCGGCGCTCGGTACCGCTAAGCTTGCCCGCTCCTCGGACTTCCAGGCGCTGCTGCCGATCCGGGGCAAGATCCTGAACGTCCAAAAAGCCTCGGTCGGGGACATGCTCTCCAACGCCGAATGCGCCGCCCTCATCCAGGTGGTGGGCGCCGGGTCCGGGCGCAGCTTCGACATCGACGCCGCCCGGTACGGCAAGGTGATCCTGATGACCGACGCCGACGTCGACGGCGCCCACATCCGCACGCTGCTGCTCACCTTGTTCTTCCGGTACATGCGGCCCATGGTCGAGGCCGGGCGCGTGTTCGCCGCCGTCCCGCCGCTGCACCGCGTGGAGGTCATCAACCCCGGCCAGAAGGCCAACGAGATGATCTACACCTATTCCGAGGCCGAGCTGCACGCGCTGCTCGCCAAGCTGGCCAAGGAAGGCAAGCGCTACAAGGAGCCGATCCAGCGCTACAAGGGCCTTGGCGAAATGGACGCGCAGCAGCTGGCCGAGACCACCATGGACCCGCGGCATCGCACCCTGCGCAAGGTCGGGATCGAACACTTGGAACAGGCCGAGAAGGTCTTCGACCTCCTGATGGGCTCTGACGTCGCCCCGCGCAAGGAGTTCATCATCGACGGCGCCGCCCGCCTGGACCGGGAACGCATCGACGTCTGATTTCCGGTGGACATGTCCACTCCTGGGATCCGTGAGTGGAGATAGTCTGTTATGTCCACTCTTCGAGCCAGCCGCCGGACATGTCCGGAGGGTGGAGTCAGCCGAGCAGGCCCGGCACGACCAGCAGCGCCGTCGGAGCTGCCAGCAGCAGGGCCGACGCCGCCAGCACCAGGGTGCGATAGGCGGGCCTGAGTGGCGGCTCAGGGGAGAGCAGGCGGCTGACGCGGGACGCCGTCGTACGCGGTGAATCGGCCCCGCCCGCCCCGCTGAAGCTCCCCGTCCCGCCGAAGGCGCTGTCGCTGCCCGCCTGCCCGGGCGAGGCGAGGGCCGGCCGGGCACTAGCAGACCCGGTGGAACCGCCGGCCACCAGTGCGATGGCCTTGATCAGCGTGGCTTTGCTTTCGCTGCGCAGCGCGACGTCGTCGGCCAGCATTTCGATCAGGGAGTTCACGGCGAGCTGGGCGTAGCGGGTGGTGGGGAACCAGGGCAGTGCCTGGCGCCAGGCTGCGAAGGCCCAGAGCAGGAGGTCGTGGCGCTGGCTCAGGTGGGCGTTTTCGTGGATCAGTACCGCACGCAGTTCCGCCGGCTCGAGCCGCGCCATGAGGCCGTCCGAAAGCACCGTCACGGAGCGGGCGCCGCCGGGAAGGCAGTAAGCAACGGGTGAGTCGTGGTTGATCACCACGGTGCCCGGGCCGTCGCCGGAGGGCGAGGCAAGGAGCGCCAGCAATTCGCGGTGGCGCCTGCGCTGGCGTTCGATCTTGACATAGGTCAGCAGCAGCGTGAACACGAGATGGGCGCTGAGCAGGGCCGCCGCCGAGAGGGCGAACAGGTGCCAGAAGCCAAGCGCCGTAGTGGGCTCGTTGTGCAGGACCATGCCGGCCAGGGCGCGCAGGCCCGCGATCAGGTTGTCACCGATCGGTTCGAGTCCGTAGACCAGCATGGCGCCGATCATCGAGAGGCCGCCGGCCAGGGCGATGGCCTGCCACAGGACCATCGCAGTGAAGGGTGCCCGGGCCGGCCAGGCGGCACGGGAGAGGAGGACGGGTACCGGCCAGGCCAGTACCAGAGCAAGGACCGCCAGAAAGTATGAGGTCCAGAACATGGGAGCTAGTGTTCGCCGAGCAGTTTGCGCAGCGTGGCCGCTTCACTTTCGCTGACGGAGCCGATGAAACGGGCAAGCACCGCTTCGCGGTCAGGGGCGGACCCCAGGACCTCGTGCATGAGTTCCGCGGTGTGGTCTTCCCTGCTGGAGACCGCCTGGTAGCGGTGCGGGCGCATGCCGCGTTCGCGCTCCACGAGGCCCTTCTTTTCCAGCCGGGACAGGACGGTCAGGACGGTGGTGACTGCGAGGTCCTTGCCTTGGTGGCCGGCGTTTCCGCCCTCGGCCTCCGAATCGCGGGCCAGCAGGTCACGCAGCTTATTGGCGGTTGCCGCCTCCTGGCCTGCCCAGAGCAGATCCATCACTGCCCGTTCGAGTTCGCCAAGACTTGCCATCGTTACATCCCTGCTTTCCGCACCCAATGGCCGTTCGGGCCAATGCGGGGTGCGACGATCCAACATTCCGGTATCAAATCTATCGCTTTTCGGGCCGCGGTTCTACGTGAAGTAGAACATACGGCGTGGCGGACCCTTGCGGGGCTCAGGCGCCGCTGGAAAAGTGTGAGCAGGGGACGCCGGTTTGTTCTCCCCAGTTTTGTTCTACACTGTGTAGAACAAATGGTTTTCTACGAAATGTAGAAGAAGCGGGCCGCTCTGCGGTCAGCCGGACAAAGGACAGCCATGGACGCCTTGGAAATCGCACGTTGGCAATTCGGGATCACCACCGTCTACCACTTCATGATGGTTCCCCTGACGATCGGCCTCGGGCTCGTCGTCGCCATCATCCAGACCCTCTGGTACCGCACGGGCACGCCCGAGTACCTGCGGATGACCAAGTTCTGGGGCAAGCTTTTCCTCATCAACTTCATCATGGGCGTGGCCACCGGCATCGTCCAGGAGTTCCAGTTCGGCATGGCCTGGAGCGAGTACAGCCGCTTCGTGGGCGACGTCTTCGGCGCCCCGCTGGCGCTCGAAGCCCTGCTGGCGTTCTTCGTGGAGTCCACCTTCCTGGGGCTGTGGATCTTCGGCTGGAAGCAACTCAAGCGCGGCGTCCACCTGGCCTGCCTGTGGATCGCCGTCATCGGCTCGCTGTTCTCGGCCTACTTCATCATCGTGGCCAACTCCTGGATGCAGCACCCGGTGGGCGTGGAGATGATCGACGGCCGGCCCGTCATGACCGATGCCTGGGCCGTCTTCACCAACAACACGGCGCTCGTGGCCGTTCCGCATACGCTCTTCGGCGCGCTCGGCGTGGCAGGTGCCTTCCTGCTCGGCATCGCCTGGTACCACCTGTGGCGCCGCCGCCACGACGGCATCGACACCGTAGGCAAGGACGGCCGGCTCGTTCCCGGCAATGCCGCCATTCCCGGCCGCGACAAGGCCGACTACACCGTGTGGATCCGTTCGCTGCGGATCGGCGCCGTCGTCGCGATGATCTCCTTCGCCGGCACCGCGTTCACCGGCGACCTGCAGGGCAAGCTCATGTTCCAGCAACAGCCCATGAAGATGGCCGCCGCCGAGGCCGCCTGCCATGACGGCACAGGCTTCTCCGTGCTCAGCGTCGGCAACGTCGGCGCCAGGAACTGCGATGACGTCGTGGCCGTGATCGAGGTGCCGGGCATCCTGTCCTTCCTGGCCAAGGGCGACTTCACCACCGAGGTCAAGGGCGTGAACAGCCTCCTTCCCGAATACCAGGAGAAGTACGGCACCCACCTGCCGGACAGCCCGCTCTACGGTGACCGCGCGGGCAAGGAAATCCAGTACGTGCCGGTCATGGAGGTGACCTACTGGGGCTTCCGTATGATGATCGGTTTCGGCGGGCTTGCCGCTTTCGCCGCCCTGCTGGCCCTCTGGGTCACCCGCAAGGGTGTTGTGTCGCAGTCGCGCTGGCTCATGCGCCTGGCCGTGCTCGGTATCCTCGCCCCGTTCGGCGCCAACTCCGCCGGCTGGATCTTCACCGAGATGGGCCGCCAGCCGTTCGTCGTGGCACCGAACCCGGATCCCTCCGGCATCGACCAGGTGTTCATGTTTACCGCCGCCGCCGTCTCGCCCGGAGTTTCGGCAGGCGAGCTCATTACCTCGCTGGTGGTGCTTTCCTCGATCTACGCCGTGCTGCTGGTGGTCGAGGTGCGGCTGCTGGTCAAGTACGTGCGCGGCGGGGTGGCCTCCGCAATGCCGGAGCTCGCGCACGCCAAGGACGGCTTGGATAAGGACAAGAAGGACGACGGCGGCACCCCGCCGTCCGCGGGCGGCGACGACGTGCTGGCTTTCGCCTACTAGGAACTGCAGAGGACTTACGGACATGGAACTGTTGCCCACCATCTGGTTCATCGCGATCGCCGTCCTGTGGACCGGCTACCTCTTCTTGGAGGGATTCGACCTCGGCGTCGGCATGCTCATGAAACTGTTCGCCCGCAACGACGCCGAACGCCGGGTACTGCTCAACACCATCGGCCCGGTCTGGGACGGCAACGAGGTCTGGCTGCTCACCGCCGGCGGAGCCACCTTCGCGGCCTTCCCGCTCTGGTACGCTTCCCTCTTCTCCGCCCTGTACCTGCCGCTGCTGCTGGTCCTGGTGGCCCTGATCTTCCGCGCGGTGGCCTTCGAATACCGCGGCAAGGTGGATTCCGCTCGCTGGCGGGCCGGCTGGGATTGGGCCATCGCGCTGGGCTCCTTCTTCGCCGCCTTCGGCGTCGGCGCTGCCCTGGCCCTGACCACCACCGGGCTTCCGCTGGACGCCAATGGCGACCGCGACGGCGGCCCCTTCGCCTGGTTCAACGGCTATGCGGTGCTGGGCGGACTCGCCGTCGTCGTCTTCGCCCTGGTGCACGCGCTCGCCTTCCTTGCCCTGAAGAGCGACGGCGAGGTGCGGCACCGCGCCCGCCGCACCTTCGTGCGCTGGGTTCCCCTCGCCGCACTGCCGATGCTCGCCTGGTCCGTTTCCGTGCAGCTGATCGACGGCAAGCCGTGGACCTGGGCGCTGACCGCCGTCGCCGCCTGTGCCGCGGCCGCCGCCTGGTGGCTGGCATCCAGGGGCCGCGAAGGCCGGCCGTTCATGGCGCTCGCGCTGTTCATCGCGGCGTCCGCGGCCTCGATCTTCGGGGCGGCCTACCCGGTGGTGCTGCCGTCCACGCTGAACCCGGCATTCAACCTGACCGTGGCGAACGCCTCCTCTTCGGACTACACGCTCGGACTGATGAGCATCGCGGCCGCCTTCGGGCTGCCGCTGGTGGTCGCCTACCAGGCATGGACCTACTGGGTGTTCCGCCGCCGGGTCAGTGTCGACGTCATTCCTGCCGCCCACGGGTTCCTTCCGGCCATCGCCTCCAAGGTGCTTGCCGGCGGCTCCGATAAGGCAGGCAGTTAAGGCATGAAGCCCGCACTGCCCTCCGGCCCGGCTACCCGCTCCGCGCTGTACCTGCTGGGCCTGCTCTCGGCGCTCAAGGCACTGTCACTGGTGCTGCTCGCCCAGGCCATCGCCTCGCTCCTGGCCGGCCTCGCCGGCGGGAGCGGGGACTGGCGGGAACAGCTCGTCTGGGGTGCCGCCGGTGCGGTGCTGAGGGCCGCGGCCGTCTGGGGGCAGGCAGTCGCCGCGCGCCGCGCTGCGCTCGGCGTCAAGGAGGAACTGCGGGCCAAGCTCCTGGAGCACGCCCTCGGTGGCGGGGGAACCGGGGCAAGCAAATTGCCGAACCTTGCCGGCTCCCTGAATGACGGAGGCCTGGCGATCTTGGCCACGCGAGGCCTGGACGCCCTGGACAACTACTACACCCAGTTCCTGCCCGCCCTGCTCAACTGCGCCGCCATTCCGTTGCTGCTGGGTGCCCGGATCCTGTTCGCGGATTGGGTGAGCGCTGTGGTGATCGTGCTGACCCTTCCCTTGGTGCCTCTGTTCATGGTGCTGATCGGCAAGCACACGGAAGACCGCGTCCGCGAAGCACAGGCGACGCTCCGGCGCCTTTCCAACCACATCCTGGAACTTGCCAAGGGCCTGCCGGTGCTGGTGGGCCTGGGGCGGGCCGCAGAGCAGCAGGCGGCCCTCGAAGACCTCTCCACGGAGTACCGCTCCCGCACCATGGGAACCCTGCGCACGGCGTTCCTGTCATCGCTGGCCCTGGAGCTGATTGCAACGATTTCGGTGGCCGTGGTGGCGGTATTCATCGGCGTCCGGCTGGTCTCGGGCGACATGGGCCTGGAAGCCGGCGTGCTCGCCTTGATCCTCGCTCCGGACTGCTACTTGCCGCTGCGCGAACTCGGAACCGCCCACCATGCGAGCGAAGAAGGCCGGGAAGCGCTCGCCACGAGCAGCGCGGCCCTGGCTACCCCTGCGGGTCGCCGCTTTGGCAGTGGCCCGGACGGAACCGGCCCGGATGGAAACAGCGCACACGGAAGCGGTGTGGAGGGAAACAGCGCGGCGCTTACCGTCCGCGGCCTCGCGGTGCGTTACGCCGGCCGGCCGCACGACGCCGTCGGGCCCCTCGACTTCGAAGCACCCGCCGGGCTTGTCACGGCGCTCTCGGGCCCCAGCGGAAGCGGAAAGAGCACCGTGCTCGGGGTGCTGGCCGGGACCGTGCGGGACGGCTCGGCTGCCGGCGGGACCGGGACCGCGGTGCGGGGGACCCTCAGCGGGCCCGGTGCCGGGAAGCTGGCCTGGGTGCCGCAGCACCCGGCGATGCTGGCGGACACCGTGCTGGCCGAGGTGCGGCTGTACCTTGAAGTGCCGGCAGACGGGACGCCCGTTAATGGAGCGCGGCCAAACGGAGGCCTGGGCAGCGCGGATGAGAGGGCCCTGGACTGCCTGGCCCGGGTGGCGGCCGCGCATCTGGCGCTCAAGCACCCCGCCGAACTCAGCCCGGGGGAGCTGCGGCGGGTGGCGGTAGCCCGCGGCCTGGCCCGGCTCGAGGCAGGCGCCACAGTGCTGCTGCTTGACGAACCCACTGCGCACCTTGACTCCGTCACCGCCGATGCCGTGCGCGCCGCCATCACCGGCCTGCGAGGCAAGGCGACGGTCATCCTCGTGGCCCATGACGCGGCGACGCGCGGCCTCGCGGACCATGTCGTGGCTCTGGGACCGTCAAGCGGCGGCGCAGGCACAGCGAGGCCGGAAGCAGCTGCAACGGAAGCACCAGCAACGGAGCGGGCACCGCAAACCGCCGCACCCGGATCGGATGCCGGGGAGCCGGCCACGGCCGACGGCCCGGGCCCCGTGAAGGCACTGGCCCGGATCCTCGCGCCGCTGGGCTTCCGCTTCGCGGGAGCCGTGCTGCTGGCTGCCCTCGCGGCGCTGTTCGCGGTGGCACTGTCCGGCCTGTCCGGCTGGCTCATCATCCGCGCCAGCGAACAGCCGCCCATCCTCTACCTGCTGGGCGCGATCGTCGGGGTCCGGTTCTTCGGCATCGGCCGGGCCGTGCTGCGCTACTGCGAACGCCTGGCGGTCCACGACCTGGTCTTCGAGGCCATGACACGCCTGCGCGGCGTGCTCTGGGCCTCGCTCAGCCAACGCGCCCTTTCCCTGCGCCGGCTCCTGCGCGGCGGCAACGTCCTGGGAACAGTGGTGGACGACGTCGACACCCTCCGCGATCTGATCCCGCGCGTCGTCCTTCCACCGCTGTCGGCGCTCGCCGTGGCAACCGCGGCAGTTACCGCGACGGCGATGCTGCTCCCGGCGGCCCTGACCGCCGTCGTCGTGACCGCGCTGGCCGCCCTGCTGCTCGCGCCCCTGGCGGCACTTCTCGCGGACCGCAATGCGGCCCGTGCCGAACAGCGGTTGCGCTCCCTCGTACTCCGCGATGTCGCCGCGGCGCTGGACACCCGCGCCGAACTGGGCGCCAACGGGGTGGCGGGTCCCGTGCTGGCTTCCCTGGCCGCCGGGGACCGCGCCGCCACCGCTGCCGCCCGCCGTGCGGCCTGGGCCGAGGGGCTCGGGCAGGGGATCGGGGTGCTGGCGTGCACCCTGGGTGCCCTCGCCGCCGGCCTGGCCGGTGCCGGGCCCGTGGAGGCGGGAAGCTCCGGTGCAGCCGTGCTGGCCGTGATCGTGCTGATGCAACTGGCGCTGGCGGAGCACTTCGGCGCCGTGGTTCCCGCGGTGCGCCAGGCGCCGGCGCTGGCCGCCGTGCTGCGGCGCATTGCTGCAACGGGCGGGCTGGACAAGCTTGCCGAAACCGGCGTCACCACGGTTCCCATGCTGCCGGGGAACCGGGCCGGCCTGGAGCTGCGCGGCCTGGAAGCCCGCTGGCCGGGCGGCGGGCCGGTGTTCAGCGGGGTCGACGCCGACGCCGGGCCCGGCCGCTGGCTCGCCGTCACCGGGCCTTCCGGGGCGGGCAAGTCCACCCTGCTGTCGGTGCTGCTCGGCTTCCTGCCGCCGTCGGCGGGCACAGCCAGGCTGGGCGGGAAGGCGGCCTGGTGCCCGCAGGAGGCCCACCTGTTCGACTCGACCATCCGGGGCAACCTCCTCCTGGCCCGTCCGGCCGGAAACAAGCCGGACGAAACACAGATGCGCCAGGCGCTGGCCGCCGTCGGACTGTCCACCCTCCTGGCCGTCCTGCCTGACGGGCTGGACAGCAGGATCGGGCCGTCCGGTTCCTTCCTGAGCGGCGGCGAACGGCAGCGGCTGGCCATGGCGCGCACGCTCATCAGCGGCGCGGACGTGCTACTGCTCGACGAGCCCACCGCGCACCTCGACGCCGGCACCGCCGCCGCGATGATGGCCGAACTGCGGGCAGGGCTGCAAGACCATACGGTGGTGCTCGTGACCCACGACCCCGCGGACATCCGCCCCGGCGATGAACTCCTGGAGCTCGCGGCCGGAGGTGTACCGGCGAACCAGGTGCTGGTGAAGCCTGCTACCGCTCAGTAGCCTAGGGGGATGACCGAGCTTCCTGCGCCTCTTCCCAAAGCCGTTCCGCTGCCCGATCCGCAAGCAACCGGCCTCCAGTGGCGGGCCGTGGGAACTGCCGACGTCGAAGCCTGGGCGGCGCTCATAGCCCGCACGGCCGCTGTGGAACAGCCCGTCTGGTACGAGAGGGCCGGCGACCTGGAACAGATCCTGCAGTCGAGCAAGAACGATCCTGCGGTGGATACCGTGCTGGGCCTCGACGGTGACGGCGTGCCCCGCGCCTACGGCCGGATAGCCAAGAATCCCGACGGCGACAAAGCCGTCGGTTTCGCCTGCGTGGATCCGCTGTGGCAGGGCAGGGGGATCGGCACCGCGATCCTCGCCTGGCAGGAGGGGCGCACCCGGCGCCGTTTCGCGGAGGACCCGGGGCGGCACGGCTCGCCGCCGGAAGCGGCACCCGTACCGCGGCTGCGCCTGTACATGGAAGAGAAGATGTCGCACCAATCCGCCCTGTTCGGGGCCGAAGGCTTCGACGTGGTGCGCTGGTTCAACGAAATGCACCGGCCCCTGGACGGCGGCCTCCCGGACATTGCCCTGGCGCCCGGCTTGGAACTGCTCACCCTGGAACCCGGGCTGCACGAGGCCGTGCGGCTGGCCCACAATGACGCTTTCCGGGACCACTGGGGCAGCGAGCCGCGGGACGAGGAAGCCTGGCGTTTCGCCATGCAGGACCCGCTTCACCGGCAGGACCTCAGCACCGTGGTCCGGGACACCGGCACCGGGGACATCGCCGGCTACCAGATCGCCACCTTCGACCCCGATGCCGCAGCGGCCCGCGGCTACAAGGAGGGCTACACCGAACTGCTGGGCGTGCGGCGGCAGTACCGGGGCCGGGGCGTGGCGAGCAGCCTCCTGGCCGATGCGATGCACCGCTTCGTGGCGGCCGGCATGGACGTTGCCTCCCTCGATGTCGATTCGGAGAACCCCACCGGCGCCCTGGCCCTGTACCTGAAGATGGGCTACACCGCGGTCAATCGCAGCATGGCCTGGGACAAGGTCCTTCCCGCGGAGTAGGCGGCCCGTTTCTGGTGCGGGCCTTGCCGGCTCAGCCGCGGCCGAGCCGCCCGAGCACCTCACCGGCCCCTGCGATGATCCGCTCCACGAGGCGGCCGGCGTCGTACTCTCCGGCAGGGCGCTCTCCGGAGGCACCCTTTCCGGAGGCGCCGATCAAGGGGCTCGCCTGTCCGGCCCACAGGGACATCAGCCCGGTGTTGCCGCGCTTCCCGGCCTCCGGCCGGAATTTCCCCGTGAGCCAGTTCTGCACCGGGAACGGCGCATGCGCGGATGGGTCCGGCAATTCCGTGATGATGCGGTTCGGAATGCCGCGGGCGAGCCTGCCGCTCAGGGCTCGCGTGAGGACGGTGTGGGCGGTGTCGGGGCCGCGGAGTACCGCGCGGTAGGCGGGGACCGCGGCGGACTGCTCCGTGGCGAGGAACGCCGAGCCGATCTGTACCGCATCCGCGCCGAGGCATAGTGCCGCCGCGAGGCCACGGCCGTCGGCGATGCCGCCGGCGGCGACGACCGGAACGTCCACGGCGTCGGCCACCTGCGGAACGAGGGCCATCGTTCCCACCAGGGACTCTTCGGCGGGACGCAGGAAGGACACCCGGTGGCCGCCGGCCTCCATGCCGGTGGCGACCACCGCGTCCACCCCTCCGCCGGCCAGCGCAACCGCTTCCTCCACCGTGGTGGCGGTCCCGACGACGACGATTCCGTTCCGGTGCGCGGCTTCCACCACTGCGGGTGAGGGCACCCCGAAGACGAAGCTGAGAACGGCAGGCCGTGCCTCGATGGCCGCAGCGATCTGTTCCTCCACATCCGGCAGCCACGAATCCGGTTGCTCCGGGAGCTCCAGTTCGAGCTCTTCGAAGTACGGGCGCAGCACCTCACGCCAGGCGTTGAACTTTTCCGCGTCCGGGCGCGGTTCCTCTTCGCCGGGAACCGGGAGCCACAGGTTGAGGGCGAAAGGCGCGGGCGTCGCCGCCTTGAGGGCCTCGGCCGTGGCGCTGATCCGGGCGGGTTCGTAGCCGTACAGGCCGAAGGAGCCCAGCCCGCCGGCGTTGCCGACGGCAGCGGCAAGTTCCACCGAGGAGACGCCGCCGAACGGTCCAAGGACGATCGGCAGCCGGGTACCGAACAGCCGGGTGGCTCGCGTGTCTGTCCAGGCCACGCCGCTCAGCCCTTCACGTCGTGCAGGTGGTGGACGACGTCGTGCATGAAGTAGCGCGAAAAGGTGAGCACAGTGAACTCGGAGCCGTTGCTGCGGGTGCCCGTGCGGGGCCACTGTCCTTCCGTGACGCCGGCGAAGGAAGCCGCGACCCGGCGGCCCTCGGCCTCCAGTTCGGCGGCCACCGTGGCCGGATCAGCGGTGGCGTAACCGCCGTCGATGGCTGCCTGGTCCTGGTCCCAGTTGGCGAAGCGGGCGCCGTCCTCGCCCAGCATGAGGTGCAGGCGCTGCTCGAAGAGGCTGAAGACGTCCCGTACGTGGCAGGCGTACTCCAGCGGGGACCAGGTGCTGTCGTCCGGGCGGACCTCCGCACCGGGGCGTTCCAGGACGGTCCTCCAGCGCGGCAGCATGTCCAGCACCGTACCGGACACCGTTGCGGGGTTCACCGTGGCGGGCTCGAAACCACATTCCGGGCAGGGCTTGTGAAGGACCCAGGTCCAGTCTTTGTCATCGGCAATGATCGGCATGCGGCCAGTCTACGGCCCCTTCCCGAACAGCCCGGAAAAGGCGCCGGAAGGCCTCCTTGAGGGGCGTCCGGGACCCCCTTCCATCCGGCCGAGCCAGGAGTAGAGTGGCCCCGGGGGTGGGCTTGGAAAGGAACTGCAATGCTTAAGGATCTCAGTGTCGCGGCCGTACTTCCCGCCAGTGACATCAACCGTGCCCGCGAGTTCTACCGCGACAAGCTCGGACTCGAACCGGACAACCCGGACGCCGGAGACAACTACCTGTTCAAGTGCGGCAACGGCACCGCATTCCTGCTGTACCAGACCGGCAACGCCGGCACGGCAAAGAACACCCAGATGGGCTGGATCACGGACGACTTGGATGCAGAAATGGCCGATCTGCGGTCCCGCGGCGTGGTCTTCGAGGACTACGACTTCCCGGGCCTGAAGACCGAAAACGGCGTAGCCACCATGCCTGACGGCGAACGGGGCGCCTGGTTCCTCGACACGGAAGGGAACATCCTCAGCATCAACACGATGCCGTCCGCGACCACCTGACTCGAACGCCTAACTCCCGGCGCTGTCCTCCGCCCACGCCATGCTGGCGCCGATGGCGTCCACCGGCTGGGACAGGGGGACGCCGGAGCCGTCGCGCCTGCCGTGTTCCTGCGGCAGCGCGCGGGCCACGCCCGCGGCGGAGGATGCCTTGGCCGGTCCATGACCGGCCCAGGCGAGCAGGAGGGTGTCTTCGCCTTTGAGGAAGCGGTGGGCCCGCACACCGCCCGTGGCGCGGCCCTTCGCCGGGTATTCCTCGAAGGCGGTCACCTTCGCGGTCCCCGGTGCGGTGCCCGGCAGTGCGCCGTTGCTTCCGGCAATCGTGACGACGACGGCGGCCGCGTCATCCGCACGGACCGTGCCGAAGTGGATCACTTCGTCTCCGGCGGCGAGCTTGATGCCGGCCATCCCGCCGGCGGTGCGGCCCTGCGGCCGCACCGCCGAGGCGGGAAAGCGCAGCAGTTGGGCCTGCCGGGTCAGGAATACCAGGTCGGTGCTGTCCTCGGCCGCGGCAACGGCCGCGACCACACGGTCCTTGTCTTTGAGCGCGATGATCTCGAAGTCTTCGCGGTTCAGCGGGTACTCCGGCTGCACACGCTTGACCACGCCCTGGGCGGTGCCCAGGGCCAGTACGCTGTCCAGCGGAACAAAGGCCACCAGGGTTTCGCCCTCGAGCAGGGTGATGAAGTCCTTGGCCGGCACACCGCCGGCCAGGTTCGGCAGCCCGGCCACGGGCGGCAGCACCGGCATGTCCATGACCTGGATGCGCAGCATGCGCCCCTGCGAGGTGACCGCGCCGATCTCCCCACGGGCCGTGGTCTTCACCACGGAGCGGAACACATCGTGCTTGTTGCGCGGTCCGGCCTCGGCCAGGGGTTCCTGGTTCGAGGTGCGGGCGATCTGCCCGGATGCCGTCAGGATCGCCCAGCAGGGGTCGTCCGGGATTTCCAGCGGCAGGGCAGCGGCCTTGCCCTTCGGCCCGGGAGCCGCGGCGGCAAGGGCGGCGGCGACCGTGGGGGAGACCGCTTCGGATTCGAGCAGCACCGTGCGGCGTGGGGTGCCGTATTTCGCGGCAATCTCGGCGAGTTCGCCGGAGACGAGTTCGCGCAGCAGTGTGTCCGAACCCAGGATTGCTTCGAGCTCGGCGATCTCGCGCTGGAGTTCCTCCTGCTCCTTTTCCAATTCGATCCGGGAGTATTTGGTGAGCTGGCGCAGGCGCAGCTCCAGGATGTAGTTCGCCTGGATTTCGGAGAGGTCGTAGATGGACATCAGGCGGTCGCGGGCGGCGGCGGCTTCATCCGAGGAGCGGATGATCTGGATGACCTCGTCGATGTCCACGATCGCGATGAGGAGGCCCTCCACGAGGTGCAGGCGGTCCTTCTTCTTGCCCAGCCGGAAGGCGGTGCGGCGGCGTACCACGGAGAGCCGGTGGTCCACGTAGACGTGCAGCAGCGGGAGCAGGCCCAGGGTCTGCGGCTGGCCCTCAACCAGTGCCACGTTGTTGATGCCGAAGGAGTCTTCCATCGGCGTGAAGCGGTACAGCTGCTGGAGCACGGCGTTCGGGTTGAAGCCGTTCTTGAGTTCGATGACCAGGCGCAGCCCGTGTTGGCGGTCGGTGAGGTCCACGACGTCGCTGATGCCGGTCAGCTTCTTGCCGTTGACGGCGTCCTTGATCTTTTCGATGACCTTTTCCGGGCCCACCATGTACGGGAGCTCGGTCACCACCAGGCCTGTGCGGCGGGCGGTCAGCTGCTCGATCTCCACCTTGGCACGGGTCTTGAAGGAACCGCGGCCCGTGGCGTAGGCGTCACGGATGCCGTCCAGCCCGACGATCCGCCCGCCGGTAGGCAGGTCCGGGCCGGGGACGAACTGCATGATGTCCTCGAGCGTGGCGTCCGGCTTGGCGATCAGGTGCCGGGCGGCGGCGATCACTTCGACCAGGTTGTGCGGGGCCATGTTGGTGGCCATGCCGACGGCGATGCCCGTGGTGCCGTTGACCAGCAGGTTGGGGAACGCGGCCGGCAGGACATCCGGTTGGGTCAGCTGGTTGTCGTAGTTGGGGATGAAGTCCACGACGTCTTCGTCGAGGTGGTCCGTCATGGTCAGCGCCGCCGCGGCGAGCCTGGCTTCGGTGTATCGCGGGGCTGCCGGTCCGTCGTCGAGCGAGCCGAAGTTGCCGTGCCCGTCGATCAGCGGCAGGCGCAGCGAGAAGTCCTGGGCCATGCGCACCATGGCGTCGTAGATGGCGGCGTCGCCGTGCGGGTGCAGCTTGCCCATCACCTCGCCCACCACGCGGGCGCTCTTGACGTGGCCCCTGTCCGGGCGCAGGCCCATGTCGCTCATCATGTAGAGGATGCGGCGCTGGACAGGCTTGAGGCCGTCCCGGGCATCGGGCAGCGCCCGTGAATAGATCACCGAATACGCGTACTCCAGGAAGGAGCCTTCCATTTCGGACGTGACGTCGATATCGATGATGTTTTCGGTGTAGTCACCGCTGTCCGCAGCTGCTGCTGCTTTGGCGCGGGAAGGACTTTGGCTGCGTGCCATGGAACGGGCGGATCCTTAAGGTGTACTGCGGGAAGGGGTGTCCTGCGGGAGATTAGCTACGCTAAGCCTATGGTGGATGAGCCCGGCACCGGCGTATATCCGGAATATTGGGAGGCCGATGTCGTCCTGCGCGATGGCGGCATCGCGCATCTCAGGCCTATCTCGCCCGCGGATTCGGACGCCGTCCAGGCCTTCCATGCCGGCCAGTCGCAGGCGTCCATCTACATGCGCTTCTTCAGCTTCAAGGCCAGGCTCTCCAGCAAGGAACTGCGCCGCTTCACCGAGGTGGACCACGTGGACCGGGTGGCCTTCGTGATTACCATCGGCGGCGCGATCGTCGGAATCGGCCGCTACGACCGACTCGACGACCCCGCCGAGGCCGAGGTCGCGTTCAACATCTCGGACTCCCAACAGGGCCGGGGCATCGGGTCCATCCTGCTTGAACACCTCGCCGCGGCGGCCCGTGAAAACGGCATCCGCCGCTTCACCGCCGAGGTCCTGCCGGAAAACAGCAAGATGCTGCGCGTGTTCGCGGACGCTGGGTACGAACTTTCCCGCCGCTTCGACGACGGCGTCGTCAGCGTCGGGTTCAACATCGACCCGACGCGCAAATCCCTCGCCGTGATGGAGTCACGCGAGCACCGCGCCGAGGCGCGCAGCGTGCGGGACCTGCTCACGCCGTCGTCGATCGCTGTCATCGGGGCCAGCCGCAAGTGGGGGAGCGTCGGCTACCAGCTGCTCGAGCACATCATCGAAGGCGGCTTCACCGGGCCCGTGTACGCGGTGAACCCCGAAGCGTTCGAATTGTCCGGCATGAAGTCGTACGCCCGGATCGCCGACCTCCCCGGCCCCGTCCAGCTGGCGGTCATCGCGGTGCCGGTCGAGGAGGTGCCGAAGGTGGTGGACGAATGCGCGGCCGCCGGGGTCACCGGGCTCGTGGTGGCCACCGCCGGGTACGCCGACGACGGCGAACGGGGCCTGCTGCGGCAGCAGGCACTCGTGCGCCAGGCCCGTTCGCACGGGATGCGGGTGATCGGGCCGGAATCGCTGGGCATCATCAACACGCACCCGGCGGTGTCGCTGAACGCCTCGATGGCACCGGCGATGCCCCGGCCCGGCAGGCTCGGGCTGTTCACCCAGTCGGCGGCGATCGGGGTTTCGGTCTACGCGGCGGCCGTCCGCCGGGGCCTCGGCCTGTCCTCCTTCCTCTCCGCCGGCAACCGCGCCGACGTCTCCGGCAACGACGTCATGCAGTTCTGGGAGGACGATGCCGGCACCGCCGCCGTCGGCCTGTACCTGGAGTCCATGGGCAACCCGCGCAAGTTCTCCCGCCTGGCCCGGCGCCTGGCCCGCAGCAAGGCGGTGATCGTGGCCAAGTCGGACCTCACGGGCCTCAGCCTGCCGCCCGGTCACGTCGGCCGGACCACCATGGCTCCGCCGTCCGCGCTCGATGCCATGATGCGCCAGTCCGGGGTGATCTCCGTGGCGACGGTCGAACAGCTCATGGACGTCGCCCAGATCGTTTCCAGCCAGCCCCTCCCGCAGGGGCCCGGGCTCGCCGTGGTCAGCAATTCCGCCGCACTGGGCAAGGTGGTTGCCGACTCCGCCGGCCACCACGGGCTCCGCGTGGAACGGCTGCTGACCGGCCTGGACCTGGATTCCGGGGCCTCCGTCTCGCTGGACCGCCTGCGACTGCAGCTCCAGGGGGCCCTCGCCGACGACGCCGTCCACTCCGTGGTGGCCGCAATGATCCCGGCCCGCAGCCTGTCCATGGAGGACATCACAAAGGTGTTGGCCGGCTGCGCTGCCGGGACGGGCAAGGCCGTCGTCGCCGCGTTCGGCGGCGTGCTGGATCCGGCCGCGCGCCTGGACGGGCTGCTGCCTGCCGACGCGGCAGATGCCGGCATCCCGTGCTACTCCAGCCCCGGCAACGCGGTGGCCGCGCTGTCCGCCGTCGTCGGCTATTCCGCCTGGCTGGGCCGGGAACAAGGGCTTTTCGTCGAACCGGAGGGCTGCGATCCGGACGGCACCCGGGAAGAACTGGAACGCCTGCTTGCCCCGGTCCACGGCGAGCAGCTGCTGCGCCTGGACGCCGAGGATGCCGCTTCGCTGCTTGCCCGGTACGGCATGGCGGTGGAACCGTCAGCGGTCTTCGAGAACGACGACGACGCCGTCGAGGCTGCCGGGCAGCTGGGCTGGCCCGTGGTGCTCAAGACCACCGAACCGGCACTGCGCCACCGCATCGACCTCGGCGGTGTCCGGCTCGACATCGAAGACGCCGAATCCTTGCGCCGCAACATCGCCCAGATGCGCCGGGCCCTGGAACCTTTTGCCTCAGGCCCGTTCGGTTCCCCGGCACTTGAAGTCCAGGCCATGGCCCCAGTGGGACAGGCCTGCACCTTCCGCGCCATCGAAGATCCCCTGCTCGGCCCCGTGGTGTCTTTCGGACTGGCCGGCGACGCCGTGAACCTCCTCGACGACTGGGCCCACCGGGTGCCGCCGCTCTCCGCCACGGACGTCCACGACTTCATCCGCTCGCCGCGCGCCTCCTTGAAGCTGTTCGGCTACCAGGGGCTGCCCGCCGTCGACGTCGCCGCCTTGGAGGACCTCGCGGCCCGGCTGGCCCGGCTGAAGGACGAACACCCTGAGATCGCCCTGATCGAATTCAACCCGGTCCTCGCCGGTCCGGAGGGTGCCCGCATCCTGGCGGCCGAGGTGTGGATCGGCAACGCCGCGCACCGCACCGACAGTGCCCGGCGGGCGATGCGCGGCTGAGCTGCGTCGACGGCCGGTAACGGGCTGTGAACCGGGCCGACGGCGCCCGGGCAGTTAGGAAGTCCTGCGGGGGATCTGTGAAAATGGGGGAATGAGCCCGAAGTCCCCGATGTCCCCTTCCGGCCCGGCAGCAACCGGGCACCATGCGGCGCACAACCACAGCACGCAGGGGCAGAGCCTGGAACAGGCACTCCAGCAGGCCGGTTTCTACCCGGTGCTGGTGGCCGACGTCGTGGACGACGCCCTGGACGGCCGTGACTGCCTCGCCCATCTGGTGCACCTGGAGACCCACTTCGACCGGGCCGAGGTCCGCCGGCACATCACCGTGCTGGTCCTGACCGAGGACATGCTGGTCATCACCCACGTGGACGACCAGCAGCTTGACGACGCCGGCGAACAGATCGTGGCCCAGATTTCCACCGAATCCGTCCCCGTGGCGCAGATCCGCTCGGTGGTGCTGAGCTACATGTACGCCCAGCCGCAGAACTACAAGCCCAGCGATCCCGTGCGCGAACTCACCCTCGCCATCGCCTGGTCCGGCGGGCAGCGGCTCGACGTCGGACCCGCCAGCTGCGGCGACCCGCAGTGCGAAGCGGACCACGGCTACACCGGCACCATCAGCCAGGAGGACATCGTCCTGCGGATCAGCTCCGAAGCCGACGGCCCCCGCGCCGTGCAGGACGCCAAGGTGTTCGCCCGCGCGCTGCGCGCCGTCAACACCGGAACCCCCGCGCCGCCAGCCCACAGCTCGATCCCGGCGCCCAGGCCGCGTTCGGGCGTGTTCGGCAACCGCCTCAGCCGCGGACACCAGCGCTGAACATGGAGTTGTCAGAGCAGCCGGCCGGGCCCGGGCGTTCCGCTGTGCCACTTGCCCCCTTCGAGCCGGCCCTTTCCCCGGAGGACCTCCCTGCAGCACCGCTGTACGGAAAGCAGTCAATCGCGGAGGTCTTCACCAGCGCCGCCGCGAGCCTGGGCCTGCCCGGATTCGAGAACACCCTGCAACTGCCCCCGGCGCAGCGGGTCTGCGTGGTCCTCGCCGACGGCCTCGGCCGCAACCTGCTGAAGAGAAAGGCGGCACACACCCCGTTCCTGCGCTCCGCGGCCGCGGCCGGCCAGGGCGGCGTCCCGGTATGGCTCGACGCCGCCTTCCCGTCCACCACGGCATCCTCGCTGGCCAGCCTCGGCACGGGCCGCACTCCGGGAGAGCACGGCATGGTCGGCTACGACGTCCTGGACCCCGCGCAGGACAAGGTGGTGAACCTGCTGGGCAATTGGGACGCTAACGTCGATCCACTGCTATGGCAGCCGTTCCCTTCCGTGTTCGAGCGGGCGGCCGAAGAGGTGGACGTCGTCACCGTCAGCCTCCCGCAGTTCGGACAGTCGCCGATGACCCGTGCTGCATTGCGCGGCAGCCGCTTCATCGGCGGCACCTCGCTCCACGCCCGCACCGCGCTCGCCGCAGAGGCGATGACGATGGCAAGCCGTTCCCTGATGTACTTCTACGTCAACGAACTGGACAAGGCCGGGCACCGCTACGGCTGTGCCTCCGAGCGCTGGGAGCACCAGCTCGAGGAACTCGATTCCACCGTCAAGCGGCTCGCGGCCACGTTGCCGGCCGGAACGACCATCCTCCTCACGGGAGACCACGGCATGGTGGACGTGCCCGAATCCCAGCGCCTCGACTACTCGGCCGATCCTGCGCTGGTGGCCGGTGTGCGCCACACGGCGGGCGAGCCCCGCATGGTGCACCTCTACCTCGAACCCGACGCCGGCGAAGCCGCCCGTGACGCGCTCCTGGATGCCTGGCGCCGCCGTTTCGGGGCACGGGTCTGGGCGTTCACCCGCGAGCAGGGACTCGCCGCCGGGCTGTTCGGCAGCCTCCGCCAGGAGGTGGCGCCGAGGATCGGCGATGTGATGATCGCCGCCCGCGACACCCTGGCCCTGTACGACACCCGCAGGGTCCGCCCGCAGGCCATGGAAGTGGTCGGCCAGCATGGTTCCCTGACCAAGCCCGAACGCGAAGTGCCGCTGCTGTGTATTCCGGCAGCCGGATCGAAGCGCCGGCGTGGCTGAACTGGTCTTCTTCTCCGGCACCATGGACTGCGGCAAGTCCACCCTTGCCCTGCAGATGGACTACAACCACCGGGCCCGCGGCCGCGGCGGGATCCGCTTCAGCCGCAACGACCGGGCGGGGGAGTCCGTCATCTCGAGCCGCCTCGGCCTGCGCAGCGAAGCCGTCGAAGTCACCGACGGCACCGACTTCTGGGAGGAGACCGTACGACGCCGGACCGGCGGCGTGCGCGTCGACTACCTGATCTGCGACGAGGCGCAGTTCTACTCGCCCGGACAGGTGGAGCAACTGGCCCGCCTGGTCGACGAAATGGACGTGGACGTCTTTGCCTTCGGCATCACCACGGACTTCCGGACCCGGCTGTTCCCGGGCTCGCAGCGTCTGGTGGAACTGGCGGACAGGATCGAGGTCCTGCAGGTCCAGGCCCTGTGCTGGTGCGGCCGGCGCGCGACGCACAACGCCCGGACGGTGGACGGCATCATGGTGGTCACCGGCGAGCAGGTGGTGGTGGGCGACGTCGCCCCCGACAACGGCCAAGCGGCCGGGGGCGGCGGTCCGGTGATCGGCTATGAAACCCTGTGCCGCCGCCACTACATGCGCCGGGTCACCGCCCATGCCGCGGACCTCATGGCCGGACGCGAGGTATCACTGCCGTTCGAGCTGGATGCATGCCTCTGGCAGGGCTCGAGCGGGCAAGGCTCGAGCGGGCAAGGCTCGAGCGGGCAAGGCTCGAGCGGGCAGGGCTCGAGCGGGCTGGGGAAGTAGGGGCGCTAGTCGCCGCGCGTGCCGAAGACGATGTCGTCCCAGCTCGGCACACTTGAACGTTTCGGCCGTGCCGCTTGGCGCTCGACGGCCGGGGCGTCTTTTTCTTCGTCCTTCGCCGCCGTCGTGTCAGGCTTGCTGCTGCCGGGTTCCGGCGAGGCCGGCCGGTTCCACGGGCTCAGCGGCGTCCGGCGGCGCCGCGGTTCCTCACTCTGCCGCCGGGACGCGCCGCCCAGCAGTTCATCGAGTCCGGCGCGGTGCCTGCTTTCGCTCCGTTCCTCTTCCTGTGCTTCGGAGGCCGCTTCGGCGACGTCGGCGGTTTCTGCCGCGTCGTCGTCGCCCTTCTCCGCGGCGTGGCTGTTCCTGAGTGCCCGCAACGGCACCGGGACCACGGTGATCTCGCGCGTATCGGTGCTGACGCCCTCGTGCAGGTGGAGGGGATCGTCGTCGTCCGGCTGCTCGGCGGATCGGTCCGCAGGGGCGGGGTTCAGGGAGGCGAGGCTCAGCCGCCCTACAGGGCGGCTCTCGTCTTCCTCCTCGGGCGAGTCGTGGTCCTCTTCGGGGCCGTCCTGGTCTTCCGTCCGCGGATGGGCGGCCGGAACGCCGCCGCTCAGCAGCAAGGCCAAGGCGTCGTCGCCGTCCTCGTCGATGCCCAGGCGCTGGCCGCGGCGCAGGCGGAGCATGTCCAGCAGGCCGTCGGCGTCCGGACCGGACGAGCCGGCGGCTCCTTCGGCTTCGGCCTCGAAATCGAAGGGCCGGTCCGCGACGGCGGACAGGCGGCGGGCGGGAAGCGGGCCGTCCAGCGGTTCAAGTTCGCTGAGCTGCTGCGCCCAGCGGTTGGCGTTCTGCAGGGTCTTGCGGCCGGGCGTGAAGGTCCACATGGCCGGGGGTTCCTCGCCGATGCTGGCGGGCGCCCCGGGGTTGGGCTCAAAACGGGCCACCACAGTCCATGTGCCGTCGTTGCGGCGCCAGGAATCCCATTCGACGGTTGACGGATCGATGCCGTGGGCGGAGAGGCGGTGCGCCACCATGTCATCCAGGCTGGCCGGGGCATCGCCGAAGGCGGCCCGGTAAGGATCGTGGCCCGGGGACGGTGAGGCGACTTCCACCCTGCGTGCCTGCTGGGCGATGTATTCGCGCTCGGCCAGCACGGGTCCTTCGTAACGCTGGACGTTGGCCAGGGGCAGCCCGGAGAGTTCGGCGACTTCGGCGGCGCTCGCACCGGAGCGGATACGGGCCTGGATGTCGCGCGGAGACATGGCGATGGGGGCGATGGAAGCGCGCGCGGCTACCTGCGCAGGGGTCCGGCTGGCAGCAACGCGCAGGGCTTCGTCGATCGGCAGCCGGAAGGTCTCGCCGCCGCTTCCGCTCAGCAGGAGATGTCCGCCGTCGTCATGGACGCCAACAAGCCGTAGTTCCCGCATCAAATCCTCCACCATGGCCTCTTCCGACAGTCGAAACTCTGCCACCAGCACGGGGCAATTCCTACTAGGCCAAAGGGCGTGCCGCGATTTTCAGTGAATTCAGGCGCCCCGGGGGACCCCGGGCACAAAAGCACACGTCCCGGCGTTACATACGTAGGCCGCGGGAGAAGCCCCTGGCCGGACGCGCTAGGCAGCAAAGAAGGGACCATGGCAACGGACTACGATGCCCCTCGGAAGGTCGACGACGAAGCGGGCGAGGACTCCATCGAAGAGCTCAAGACCCGCCGGACGGAGAAATCGTCCGCGGCGGTCGACCTTGACGAAAGCGATCTGGCAGACGCTTTCGAACTACCTGGCGCCGATCTGTCGAACGAGGAGCTCCAGGTCCAGGTCCTCCCCGCCCAGGCCGACGAGTTCACCTGCGCCAACTGTTTTCTGGTGAAGCACCGTTCCCAGATTGCCCGGGAACGGGACGGAAAGCTGTACTGCCTGGAGTGCGAAAGCTAGCGGGCGGGCCGGATCAGGAGGCCAGCGCCTTCAGCAGTTCCTCCGGGCGGCGGGTTGAGGTGAGCCAATAAGGCGTGCGGTCCTGCGGGTCGGTGACGGGAATCCGCACCACGGGGTCGATCCAGCCACGGATGCAAAGGAAGGCCAGGCCGTTGAGCCGGGTCCCGCGCTCTGCCGTGGCCTCGTCCTTGCGGAATGCTTCCGCCGGGCCCAGCAGGCTGCGCGGGATGCTCGCCCGGCCCACCTGCAGGGTGTCCCTGCGGACCACGATGCTCGGCGTGGACAGCAGCAGCAGGACCACCATGACCGCGGCGAGCACGACTGCCGCGATGATTCCGGCCAGGAGGCTGATCGGAGCGAAGACCAGGATGCCTGCGCCGGACAGGCCGAGCACGATCAACCAGATCCACACCGAGGGCCACAGCTTTTCCGTGAACAGGACATCCGGTCCGTTCTGGGGTCGGCCGGGCACAGGGGAGGACGGAGTCGCTTCAGGCATGGCTCCAGCTTATCCTTCCGTCCACGTAGTGCCCGACGCGGGCGCGGGACGCCGGTCGTGGAGGCTAGAATGAGGCATTGTGAGCCAGGAGTCCGCAGTCATCAGTCCAGCAGAAGCCTCCGCCGAATACGGCGCCCCGACCCTCCGGGTCGAGCTGAAAATGCTCGACGCCGGGCTGGAGGTGCCGTCGTACGCCCATCCGGGTGACGCCGGGGCGGACCTTCGGGCCCGCGAAGATGTCACGCTGGCGCCCGGGGAACGGAAGCTGGTGCCGACAGGTGTGTCGATCGGGCTGCCCAACGGCTTTGTCGCCCTGATCCACCCGCGTTCCGGGCTGGCCACCAAGCATGGACTCACCGTCGTCAATGCCCCCGGAACGGTCGACGCCGGATACCGCGGCGAAATCGCCGTGACCCTGCTGAACACGGATCTGGTGCGTCCGATCGAACTCAAGCGCGGCGACCGGATTGCCCAGATGGTGATCCAGCGCGTCGAATACGCCGGATTCGTCCAGGTGGAGGAGCTTTCGGAAACCGTCCGCGGCGAGGGCGGTTTCGGTTCCACCGGCGGTTTCTCGGCCGCAAAAGCCTGATACCCGCAACCCTGGCGCCGTTCCGCCGCATCCGGCAGACGGGGGATCCGGGGCCGGACTACCCGCGACCATCCGGGCGGTTTACCGGGGGATAGACCACAACAAAGGAGAGAACCCGATGCTTTTTGGGCGCGGTAAGAAGTCCAAAGCCGTCCAGCCGGAGGCTGCGGACCACGAGGCGGTTGAAGCCGGCCCGGCCGGCTCCGATGCCGCGGAAAGCCCGCAGGCGAAGGGCGATTTCCGGGTGGCCAAGGGACCCTGGGACGTGTCCGAGATCGGCAGCCAGGAAGGGTACCTCGATCTGGGTGCCCTCCTGATCCAGCCCGTCGAGGGTCTCCAGCTGCGGTTGGAGGTCGAAGAGGCGAGCCAGCGGGTGGTCGCCGTGACCATGGACCTGGCGGGCTCCAGCCTGCAGTTGCAGGCGTTTGCCGCTCCGCGCTCCGAGGGCCTGTGGGACGAGATCCGGGAACAGATCGCCGAATCCGTGGCCAGCCAGGGCGGGGAGACCGAGGAGATCTCCGGAACCTTCGGTCCCGAGCTCGTCGCGAAACTGCCGAGCGAAACCGCCCAGGGCCTGCAGGGCTTCCGAGCCGCACGCTTCATGGGCGTGGACGGTCCGCGCTGGTTCCTTCGCGGCGTCATCGGGGGCCCCGCCGCGTTGGAGCGCGAAACCGCGGCCGGACTCGAGGATCTTTTCCGGCGGGTCGTCGTGGTCCGTGGCGAAAACCCCATGCCGCCCCGCGAACTGCTCCAGCTCCGCCTGCCCAAGGACGCCGCCGTCGCCGGCCAGGACGGTGCCCCCGCGCCCGGCCTGGCCAAACCCGAACGCGGCCCGGAGATCACAGAGATTGGTTGACGGACAAGTCCGGGGCAGCCTCCCCGGAGAACCGCATGAAATCGGCGACCTTCCAAGCCGCGGGCGCGTCAGCTGCACCGGATTCATCGAATCGGTGACCTATCCGCCTGCCAGCGAACGGGCCCAGTTTGCGGCGATCGTCGTCGAAAACATCATCCACGGCGGGGTTGCCGCTTCGCCTGCCCGCCTGCGGGTGGTCTGGCTCGGACGCCGTAGGGTGCCCGGCGTGGAGCCGGGCACCAAGCTCCATCTTGAAGGCATGGTCACGGTGCGCGAAGAAATGCCCACCATGTTCAATCCCCGCTACGAAATCCTCACCCGGCAGGAGCGCTGATGACAGCCGCCAACGGAACAGACCCGGACAAGAACGGTTCCGTCGAACCCCTAGCTGACGCGAAACCCCTCCCCGGCAAGGAGGCGCTGCCCGGGAAGGACGCCGAACCGGGTATCGCGGCGCTGGCCGCAGGCTACGCCGGGAGAGCCGGGCTGCAAAGGAACAAACACGGCCACGTCGACATCCTCAAGTCCGCTGGCGGCATCCAGGGCATCGCCGAAAGCATCCTGCCCGGGCTCGTGTTCCTCATCGCGTTCACCATCACCCGCGAGCTGCCGGTTTCCCTGGTCGCGGCCCTTGCCGCTGCCGCCCTCTTCACGATCGCGCGGCTGGTGCAGAAGCGTCCCCTGACTCAGGCGCTGGCCGGAATCGCCGGCGTCGCGATTTCCGCCTGGCTGGCCAACACCACCGGCAAGGCGGAGGACTTCTACGTCCTGGGCTTCTATACCAACGCCGCCTACATCGCCGGCATGCTGCTGTCGATCCTGCTCAAATGGCCCATCGCCGGGCTGCTGTTCGGCTTCGTGCGGAACGAAGGCCTGGAATGGCGCAAGGACCCGGAACGGCTGCGCGCCTACAGCATCGCCACCTGGGTGGTCATCGGCGTGCTGGCGCTCCGCCTGGTGGTCCAGGTCCCGCTCTACCTGCAGGGTGAATCCGGCCTGGCCGCACTGGCCACGATGCGCCTGATCATGGGCGCACCCCTGTACATCCTTGGCCTCTGGGTGGCCTGGCTGCTGAGCCGGCCCGCCGGCAGGGGGCCGGCGGCTGCTCAGCCGTCGAAGCCGTCGTCGTCGGACTGATCCGAATAGTCTTCTTCGACCTCCGGTGACGAGTGTTCGCCGGTGGCGGGGGACAGGAGCGCCCGCAGCCCGTCTTCCGCGGCGATGGTGGTGACGAAGAACAGTTCGTCGCCTCCGTCGATCACATCGTCCCGGCTCGGGGTGATGGGTGCGTGGTCGCGCAGGATCGCCACCAGGGTGGAGTCCTCCGGCCAGTCGATCCCGCCCACCATGCTTCCGATGATGTGCGAATCATGCGGCACCGTGAACTCGACCAGCGAGGAAACCCCGGTCTGCAGGGTCAGGAGGCGCACCAGGTCACCGATTTCCACGGCCTCTTCCACGAGCGCGGTCATGAGCTGCGGGGTGTTCACGGCAACGTCCACGCCCCATGAATCGTTGAACATCCAGTCGTTCTTGGGGTTGTTCACCCGGCCCACAGTGCGGCCGACACCGAATTCGGTCTTTGCCAGCAGGGACACCACCAGGTTCACCTTGTCGTCGCCGCTGGCGGAAACGACGACGTCGGCATCCTCCAGTTTCGCTTCCTGCAAGGTGCTCAATTCGCAGGCATCACCCACGAGCCAGCGCGCCCCACGCAGGCCGCTGCGGCCGATGACCTCGGGCTTGAGGTCGATCAGCAGGATTTCGTGCTTGTGGGCGAGCAATTCGCGGGCGATCGATGACCCCACGCTGCCTGCGCCGACAATGACGACTTTCACTCGGACTCCTTCGCGGGAACGCTGGCCAGGATGCGCTGCACTTCGTCGCTCCGGCCGATTTCGAGCATCACGTGCACGGTGTCACCTTCCTGGTACGAGGTGCCCGGGCCGGGCAGGACACCCTCGCCAAAGCGGGTCAGGAAGGCCACGCGGGTACCGGAAGCGGCTTCGATGGCGCTGACCGGGTGCCCGATCCATTTCTCGTGCAGATCGACTTCGGCCAGCACCAGGCGCCCCGAGGGTTCCCGGTAATCGCCGGCAAGGTGCTGCTCGGGCAGGATGCGCCTCAGGACCTGGTCCGCGCTCCAGCGCACGGCGGCCACGGTGGGGATGCCGAGCCGCTGATAGATTTCGGCCCGGCCGGGATCGTAGATGCGGGCGACGACGTGCCCCACGTGGAAGGTCTCCCGGGCAACACGGGTGGCCAGGATGTTCGAGTTGTCGCCGCTGGAGACGGCAGCGAAGGCGTAGGCCTCATCGCAGCCGGCCTGCTTCAGCGTGTCCCGGTCGAAGCCCACGCCGGTCACTTTCCGTCCGGTGAAACCGCTGCGGAGGCGGCGGAAGGCCCGGTCGTCCTGGTCGATGATGGCCACCGAATGGCCGGAATCCTCCAGGGTGTGGGCCAGGGTGGCGCCGACCCTTCCGCAACCCATGATCACGAAGTGAGCCACGGTCTCTCCTTCAACTTGTGCCTGTCGCTGCGTAAGACTCTACCGGGGCAGATGTCGTGTGCCATGACATCGCCTGTGATTGCGAGTAACGTGGCCGGGTGCTGACTATTTTCAACGCGGTCAAACGGGTGCTGGTGGGGCGGCCCTTCCGGAATGACCGCTTGTCCCACACCTTGCTGCCGAAGCGCATCGCGCTGCCGATCTTCGCCTCCGACGCGTTGTCCTCCGTGGCCTATGCGCCGGACGAAATCCTCCTCACGCTGGCCCTGGCCGGCGTGAGCGCGGTGTCCTTCTCGCCCCTCGTCGGCTTGGCCGTCATGGTGGTGTTGCTCACAGTCGTGGCCTCGTACCGGCAGAACGTGCACGCCTACCCGTCCGGCGGCGGCGACTACGAGATCGCCAACGTCAACCTCGGCAAGTACGCCGGCCTCACCGTCGCTTCCGCGCTGTTGGTGGACTATGTCCTCACCGTGGCCGTGTCGATGTCCTCGGCGGCAGCCTACCTGACCACGGCGGTCCCGAGCCTGCACGGCCAGCAGGCGCTGATCGCCACTGTCGGCGTCATCATCCTGGCGCTGGTCAACCTGCGCGGCATCAAGGAAGCCGGCACCGTCTTCGCGGTCCCCACCTACATCTTCATGCTCTCCATCCTCGGAATGACCGCCGTCGGCATCTTCCAGGCCGTCACGGGGCAGCTGGGGCAGGCGCCGTCCGCGGCGTTCACTATCGTCCCGGAACAAGGCTTCGACGAAGGCCTCGTGGGCCTGGCCGGCGCTTTCCTGCTGTTGCGCGCCTTCTCCTCGGGTGCCGCGGCCCTGACCGGCGTGGAAGCCATCAGCAACGGTGTGCCCAACTTCAAGAAGCCCAAGAGCAAGAACGCCGCCACCACCTTGCTGCTGCTCGGCGTGATCGCTTCCGCCATGCTGGCCGGCATCATCTACCTGGCCAACGCCACCAAGGTGCACATCGTGCTGGACCCGGCCACGGAGTTCCTGCTCAACGGCCAGCCCCTGCCGGAGGGCTACATCCAGAACCCGGCCATCAGCCAGATCGCCCAGACCATCTTCGGCCCCGGCTCCATCCCGTTCTACGTCGTGGTGGCCGCCACCGGCATCATCCTCGTGTTCGCCTCCAACACGGCGTTCAACGGCTTCCCGGTGCTTGGCTCCATCCTCGCCCAGGACGGCTACCTGCCCCGCCAGCTCCGCACCAGGGGAGACCGCCTGGCGTACAGCAACGGCGTCTTGGCCCTGGCTGCCGGTGCTCTCGTCCTGATCCTGGCCTTCAACGCCGACGTCACCAAGCTGATCCAGCTCTACATCGTGGGCGTGTTCATCTCCTTCACCGCCAGCCAACTGGGCATGATCCGGCACTGGGGCCGCGAACTGAAACTGGCACGGGACAAAGCCGTACGGCTGCGGGTGCTCAAGTCGCGCACCATCAACATGGTGGGCTTCGGCATGACGGCGTTGGTCCTGACGATCGTGCTCATCACCAAGTTTGAACAGGGTGCCTGGATCGCGTTGCTGGCCATGTTCGTGCTGTTCCTGATCATGTGGAGCATCCGCGCCCATTACGACAACGTGGCCAAGGAACTGGCCGTGGACGAGGACTCCTCGCCGCGTGCCCTCCCCACCCGGGTGCACGCGATCCTGCTGGTCTCGCACGTCCGCAAGCCGGTGCTGCGGGCGCTGGCCTACGCCCGGGCGTCCCGGCCGTCGCGGCTCGACGCCATCATCGTGGACATCGACTCGGAGGAGACGGCACACACCGTCGCCGACTGGGACAAGCTGGACATCCCGGTGCCGCTGACCGTGCTCGCCAGCCCGTACCGCGAAACCGTGACGCCCATCCTGTCCTATGTGAAGAACATGCGCCGGGATTCGCCGCGGGACCTGATCGTGGTCTACATTCCCGAATACGTGGTGGGCAAATGGTGGGAACAGCTGGTGCACAACCAGACGGCGCTGCGCATCAAGGCGCGGCTCCACTTTGAACCGGGCGTCATGGTGGCCAGCGTGCCGTGGCAGCTCAAATCCTCCGAAGAAGCAAAGGCACTGCAGGACACCCTATGACGCAACACCAGCTTTCCCGTCCCGGCCGCCCCAGTGACGCGGCCCCGCGCGAACTGGTGCTCGACGTCGGGCCCGTCGCCCACGGCGGGCACTTCGTTGCCCGCCACGAAGGCCGGGTGGTTTTCGTCCGGCACGGCATCCCCGGGGAGAAGGTCCGGGTGCGCCTGACCGACGCGGAGGACGGGTCGAGTTTCTGGCGGGCCGACGTCGTCGAGGTCCTGGAAGCCTCGGACGACCGGCGGCGGCATTTCTGGCAGCCGGCCGATTCGCCCGCCGCCTGGCGCAAGGGGGGTCCGCCCGTGGGCGGTGCCGAGTTCGGGCACATCGGCCTGGAACGGCAGCGGCGGCTGAAGTCCGAGGTCCTGGCCGAGCAGCTGAAGCGGCTCGCCGGACTGGACCTGCACGTGGAGGTTGAACCTGCGGGCTCCGCCACTGGCGGAACAGCGGGGCACGACGGCGACGGGCTGGCCTGGCGCACCCGTACCGGCTTTGCCGTGACTCCCGACGGCCGGCTGGGCATGCACGCGCACCGCTCCGACGTCGTGGTCCCGGTCCGCGAGATGCCGCTCGCCGTCCAGGCGATCAACGAGCTGAGGCTCTGGGAACTCGATCTGCACGGCATCTCCCGCATCGAAGTCGCCGCACCGGCCAACGGCTCGCGGCCCCTGGTGCTGCTCGCCCCGGAAGACGACGCCGACCCGAAACGGCTGGGCAGGATCCTGGCCCGGCTGCCGCAGGACATTTCGGTGGCGCGCTTCGACCCGGCCAAGGGCGACGTACTGCAGCTGCGTGGCCGCACCTGGGTCCAGGAATCGGCCGCCGGGCACGAATACCGGGTCACCGGCGAAGGCTTCTGGCAGATCCACAAGGACGCCCCGGAAACACTCGTGGACGCCGTCCGTGGCTTCCTGCACGACGGCGGCTACCTCCTTCCGGGCTCGGCCGTCGCCGATCTTTACGCCGGCGCCGGGCTGTTCACCGCCCCGCTGGCGGACGCCGTCGGCATCACCGGATCGGTGCTGTCCGTTGAAGGCTCCCCGGGCACCAGCAGGGACGCACGCAAGAACCTGCACGGCGAAGGGCACGTCGAGATCGTGCAGGGACGGGTGGAACGGGTGCTGCGGAACCGGCCCCGCCGTTTCGATTCGCTGGTCATCGACCCGCCCCGCGCCGGTGCGGGCAAGGCCGTGGTGCGGCAGCTCATGGATTCGGGCCCGCGCGCCATCGCGTATGTGTCCTGCGATCCGGCCTCGTTCGCCCGGGACCTGGGCTACTTCCAAACCGGCGGCTGGAAACTCGGGGGACTGCGGGCGTTCGACCTGTACCCGCACACCCACCACCTGGAAACCGTGGCATTGCTGGTGCCCGACGCCTAGCCGACACTACGATGGGGCCATAGTCGTCCCATGTCGCGTCCCTGGCCCTGGCAGGCCACGATGCCCGGCGCTCGAATTAGGCTTACCTAACTAGATAGCGCTGACCCGCGCGACAAAGATGAAAGCTGTTGCGAGAGGAGTCCTGCCATGAGCACTGTGGACAGCTTCGGTTCCAAAGGCGTACTGAATGTAGCCGGCACCGATTACGAAATTTTCCGGTTGAACTCCGTTGAGGGCGCAGACAGCCTTCCGTTCAGCCTCAAGGTATTGCTTGAAAACCTCCTGCGGACCGAGGATGGCGCCAATATTACGGCCGACCACGTCCGCGCCCTGGCCGGCTGGGACCCGAATGCGGAGCCCGACACCGAGATCCAGTTCACCCCGGCCCGCGTCATCATGCAGGACTTCACCGGCGTCCCCTGTGTCGTGGACCTGGCCACCATGCGTGAAGCCGTCAGGGACCTCGGCGGCGACCCCAAGCGCGTCAACCCGCTGGCACCGGCCGAAATGGTCATCGACCACTCCGTCCAGATCGACGTTTTCGGCAACTCCGGCGCCCTCGAGCGCAACATGGAAATCGAATACCAGCGCAACGGTGAGCGCTACCAGTTCCTGCGCTGGGGCCAGACCGCGTTCGACGACTTCAAGGTTGTCCCCCCGGGAACCGGCATCGTGCACCAGGTCAACATCGAATACCTGGCCCGCACCATCATGACCCGTGAAGTCAACGGCGTCCTGCGCGCCTACCCGGACACCTGCGTCGGCACCGACTCGCACACCACCATGGTCAACGGCCTGGGCGTGCTGGGCTGGGGCGTTGGCGGCATCGAAGCCGAAGCCGCCATGCTCGGCCAGCCGGTCTCCATGCTCATCCCGCGCGTCGTGGGCTTCAAGCTCAACGGCAACATCCCGGCCGGCGCCACTGCCACCGACGTCGTCCTGACCATCACCGAAATGCTGCGCAAGCACGGCGTGGTGGGCAAGTTCGTCGAGTTCTACGGCGAAGGCGTTGCCGCCGTGCCGCTGGCAAACCGCGCCACCATCGGCAACATGAGCCCGGAATTCGGTTCCACGGCCGCCATGTTCCCGATCGACGACGTCACCCTGGACTACTTGCGCCTCACCGGCCGCTCCGAGGAAAACGTCGCCCTGGTCGAGGCCTACACCAAGGAACAGGGCCTCTGGCACGATCCGTCCCGCGAGCTGCGCTTCTCCGAATACCTCGAGCTGGATCTGTCCACCGTGGTTCCGTCCATCTCGGGCCCGAAGCGTCCCCAGGACCGCATCGAGCTCACGGATGCCAAGGAGCAGTTCCGCAAGGACATCCACAACTACGTCTCCATCGAAGACGGCAGCGTGGACGAGTCCCTGGACGAGTCCTTCCCGGCCTCCGATTCGCCGTCCTTCACCCACGCGGACTCGCACACCACCGAGACCGCCCGCGTCGTGTCCGCCGCGAACGGTTCCCACGGCCGCCCGTCTTCTCCGGTCCACGTCAAGACCGCTGACGGCCGCGAGTTCGAACTGGACCATGGTGCGGTGTCGATCGCCTCGATCACCTCCTGCACCAACACCTCCAACCCTTCGGTCATGCTCGCCGCTGCCCTGCTGGCCCGCAACGCCGTGGACAAGGGCCTCACCGCCAAGCCGTGGGTCAAGACCTCCGTGGCCCCTGGCTCGAAGGTCGTCACCGACTACTACGAGAAGTCCGGCCTCACGCCGTACCTGGAGAAGCTCGGCTTCTACATCGTGGGCTACGGCTGCGCCACCTGTATCGGCAACTCCGGCCCGCTGGAGCCGGAAATCTCCGAGGCCATCCAGGCCAACGACCTCTCGGTCACGGCTGTCCTCTCGGGCAACCGCAACTTCGAAGGCCGCATCAACCCGGACGTCAAGATGAACTACCTGGCCTCCCCGCCGCTGGTCATCGCCTACGCCCTGGCCGGCACCATGGACTTCGACTTCGACACCGATGCCCTGGGCACCGATTCCGAAGGCAACGAGGTCTTCCTGAAGGACATCTGGCCGAACCCCGTCGAGGTCCAGCAAGTCATCGACTCCTCGATCGACAAAGCCATGTTCACCAAGGGCTACGAAGGCGTCTTCGACGGCGACGACCGTTGGAAGGCACTCGACACGCCCGCCGGTGACACCTTCGCCTGGGCCGAGGACTCCACCTACGTCCGGAAGCCCCCGTACTTCGAGGGCATGAAGGCGCAGCCGGAGCCCGTCCAGGACATCGAGGGCGCCCGCGTCCTGCTGAAGCTGGGCGACTCGGTCACCACCGACCACATCTCCCCGGCCGGCTCCTTCAAGTCGGACACCCCGGCGGGTCAGTACCTGCTGGCCAACGGCGTGGAGCGCAAGGACTTCAACTCTTATGGTTCCCGCCGCGGCAACCACGAAGTCATGATCCGCGGTACCTTCGCGAACATCCGCATCAAGAACCAGCTGCTCGACGGCGTCGAGGGCGGTTTCACGAAGGACTTCACCCAGGAAGGCGCCCCGCAGGCCTACGTCTACGACGCCGCCCAGAACTACCAGGCCGCCGGCACGCCGCTGGTGGTCCTGGCAGGCAAGGAATACGGTTCCGGCTCCTCGCGTGACTGGGCTGCCAAGGGCACCGCGCTGCTGGGCGTGAAGGCCGTCGTCGCCGAAAGCTACGAGCGCATCCACCGCTCCAACCTGATCGGCATGGGCGTCCTGCCGCTGCAGTTCCCGGCCGGCGAATCCGCCGCGACCCTGGGCCTGAGCGGCACCGAAACCTTCTCCGTGGCAGGCGTCACCGAGCTCAACAACGGCATCACGCCAAAGACGCTCAAGGTGACCGCCACGGCCGAGGACGGCAGCTCGAAGTCCTTCGACGCCGTGCTGCGCATCGACACCCCCGGCGAAGCGGACTACTACCGCAACGGCGGCATCCTGCAGTACGTGCTGCGCCAGATCTCGGCGAACTAATACGCAGAGTACGACGACGGCGGCCCCGGCTGGTCTTCTGACCGGCCGGGGCCGCCGTCGTTCCGCTTTGTCCCGGCCGGCCGCCGTGCACCGTGCGGCGAGGTTAGGGCCCGGCCGGCAAGGCGCTAAAGTTAACAGGCACGTCAATCACCTAAGGAGGGGCCGTTGGGACTCTTGGAGACAATCCGGACTCCGCAGGACCTGGCCACGCTGGGCAGCACTGAACTGGAACAGCTCGCAGACGAAATCAGGTCCTTCCTGATCACCAACGTCGCCCAGACCGGTGGCCACCTCGGCCCGAACCTCGGCGTCGTGGAGCTGACGATGGCGATCCACCGGATCTTCGACTCTCCCCGCGACAGCATCGTCTTCGACACCGGACACCAGTCCTATGTGCACAAGCTCCTCACGGGACGACAGGACTTCAGCACCCTCCGCCAGGAGGGCGGCCTCTCCGGATACCCGGACCGCGGCGAGTCCGAACACGACATTGTCGAGAGCTCCCATGCTTCCTCCTCGCTGTCCTGGGCTGACGGCATCTCCCGCGCCCGGCAGCTGACTGGTGACGGTGACCGCTACGTGGTGGCCGTCGTCGGCGACGGGGCACTGACCGGCGGCATGGCCTGGGAAGCCATCAACAACATCGCCGCGGACAAGCGACGCCGCGTGGTGATCGTGGTCAATGACAACGGCCGCTCCTACGCCCCCACGGTCGGCGGCCTGGCCGACTATTTGGCGTCCCTGCGTCCCACCATCGATTCCTTCCGCGCCGCCCCGGCCTACGAGGTCGCTTTGGACAGGTGGAAGAAGCGGCTGCAGGACGGCGGCCCGCTGGGCCAGTTCACCTACCGGAGCCTGCATGCCATGAAGAAGGGCATCAAGGACTGGTGGGCGCCCCAGGGCATGTTCGAGGACCTGGGCATGAAGTACATCGGCCCGGTGGATGGCCACAACCTGCAGGCCCTGGAAAACGCCCTCACCACGGCCCGCCACTACGGCGGACCGGTGATCGTGCACGCCATGACGGAAAAGGGCCATGGCTACGCGCCGGCCCGCGCCCATGAGGACGACCAGTTCCACGCCGTCGGCGTCATCGACCCGGAAACCGGCGAGCCCACGGCATCGCCCGGCGCGCAGTCCTGGACCTCCGTGTTCGCCGAGGAAATCGCCGACATCGCGGATGAGCGCAAGGACATCGTGGGAATCACCGGTGCCATGCTCATCCCGGTGGGCCTGCACAAGTTCGCCGCACGGCACCCGGAGCGGGTGTTCGACGTCGGCATCGCCGAACAGCATGCCCTCACCTCCGCGGCGGGCATGGCCTTCGGCGGCCTGCACCCCGTGGTGGCCGTCTACGCCACCTTCCTGAACCGGGCTTTCGACCAGCTCCTGATGGACGTCGCCCTGCACAAGGCCGGCGTCACCATCGTCCTGGACCGGGCCGGCGTCACCGGTCCCGACGGCGCCAGCCACCACGGCATGTGGGACATGGCCATGGTGCAGATTGTGCCGGGACTGCACCTCGCGGCACCGCGCGACGCCACCCGCCTGCGCGAGGAACTGCGCGAGGCCGTGGCGATCGGCGACGCGCCCAGCGTGGTGCGCTTCTCGCGGGGCAGCGTCGGCAAGGAAGTCGAGGCCATCGAGCGGCTGGCCGACGGCGTGGACGTGCTGGCGAGGCGTCCCGAAGGCTCCACCGAGAACGACGTCCTGATCGTCAGCGTCGGCGCGATGTCCGAACTCGCGCTCGACGTCGCGGCCCGGCTCGGCTCGCAGGGGATCAGCTCCACCGTGGTGGACCCCCGCTGGGTGCTGCCCGTGCGCAAATCCATCATCGCCCTCGCGGCCCACCACCGTCTGGTGATCTGCATCGAGGACGGCGTACGCGCCGGCGGGGTCGGCTCCCGGATCCGCCAGGAGATGCGGGCCGCCGGTGTGGACACCGCCCTGAACGAGGTGGGCCTGCCCGTCGAGTTCCTCTCGCACGGCACCCGCAGCCAGGTCCTCGAACGCGTCGGGCTGACCGCCCAGCAGATCACGCACGACATTGTGGCCCAGGTCCTCGGGACGAAGGTGCCTTTCGCCCGCCCGCTGCCGGGCCAGGCACACCCGACCACCGGCAGCCTGCCCACCCTGTGATGACCAGACACCCGGAAGGCCTGCAGCCCGGCGATCTCGTGGTGGCCCGCAACCGCAAATGGGACGGCACCGCCCATTGGGTGGTCCCGGGGCGCTACCTCGGCGAAGACATCCACGGCTGGTGGGTGTTCCAAGGCAGGAACGAATTCTGCTCCCGCCCCGGCGCAGCCTTCTACACCGCCTCCGACGCCGTACTGCTGGTCCCGCGCAGCGGGGACTACGTGGCCACCTTCTACGACGACAGCTATCCGGGGGACTTCCGGATCTACATTGACCTGGCCCTGGACCACGGCTGGAAGACCATCCGTGACGGCGTGGCGGAGTTCCACATGATCGACATGGACCTGGACGTGATCCGGTCCACGAAGCACGGTGTGTTCGTCGACGACGAAGACGAGTTCGAGGAACGCCGGCTCTCCATGGGCTACCCGGAACATACCGTGGCCGCGATCCGCGGCGAGACCGGGCGGCTGTACCAGGAAGTACTCACACAACAGGAACCGTTCGACGGCACCGGGCCCGCCAGCACGTGCGCCGCATGGTTCGGAAAAGGACGGGCATGAGCGGGATCATCCGCAGCTACAAACGGGACGAGGACGGCGTACTGCTGTTCCGCGAGGCCTGGTACGACGAGGACTTCGGCCAGTTCGTCATCAACCACGGCACCGTGGGCCACCAGAGCAGCACTGACGCCACCGACGTCGACGACGAAAACGGTGCGGAAGGACTCCTGGCCGCGTTCGCGGCACAGTGCGACGAAGACGGCTACGCGGAACTGCCTGAATCCGAGCAGTTCTGGCTGGTGGCCCAGTTCGCGCTGAAGAGCAAGGACGGCACCGAACGGGACCGCTACCTCGAACGCAAGGCAAGCACGGCCCTGCGCAGCGCCCTCGCCTGGCGCGGACTGGGTACCGTGGAACGGTCGGAAATCGGGAACTCCCGGCTCAACATCTTCTGCCTCTGCCCGGATGTGAACAAGGCGGTCAACGCCATCAAGGTATGCATCCGCGGCGAGGATCTGGACTTCACCAAGCTCAGCATTGCCGCCGCGCCGCACGGGGAACCCGAGGCCTTCAAGCTCAAGCACTCGCCCAAAAACGTCACTGGCTTTACCCTCTAAGGACCACCACTCCACGCCTGGAAGGGAAGCCCCTGTGACATCCAAGAGCAACTGGCCAGGACACACGCCTTTGCCCAAGGGGATCTCCGCTCCCGCCCGCCGGGCGCTGGCCCACGAGGGCCTGGAAACCCTGGAACAGCTCGCCGAAATGGGTGAAGAGCGGATCGCCGGCCTGCACGGCATGGGCCCGAAGACGATGGCCCAGCTCCAGGATGCCATGGAAGAAGCGGGAATCAGCTTCCCCTCCTGAAGGCCGTTAGCGCCCAGCCTGCTCCCCAACCTCGCAAGCTCGGTCGGGTCCCCTCGCAGGCTAGGCTGGGGACCATGACTGAATACCGCCGTCTTGGAAATTCCGGACTGACCGTCTCCGTGGTCGGGCTGGGCTGCAACAACCTGGGCAGGGCCAACACCGCCACCGAAACGCAGAAGGGCACGGACGCCGTCGTCCAGGCGGCCCTCGATGCGGGAGTGACGCTGTTCGACGTCGCGGACATCTACGGCAAGGAACCCGGCCTCAGCGAAACCATGCTCGGCAAGGCGCTCAGGGGCCGCCGGGACGACGCGATCGTGGCCACCAAGTTCGGCATGGACATGAAAGGTGCCAACGGCAGGGATTTCGGCGCCCGCGGTTCGCGGCGGTACATCATCCAGTCGGTCGAAGCGTCACTGCGCCGCCTGAACACCGACTGGATCGACCTCTACCAGTACCACACACCGGACCCGCTGACCCCGATCGAGGAAACCCTCTCGGCCCTGGACGACCTCGTCGGCAGCGGCAAGGTCCGCTACATCGGCCATTCCAACCGCACCGGCTGGCAGATCGCCGAGGCCGAGTACGTGGCCCGCATGAGCGGCGGCACCCGCTTCATCTCCACCCAGAACCACTACAACCTCCTGGACCGCCGCGCGGAACTGGAAGTCCTGCCGGCGGCCGAGGCACTTGGCCTGGGTGTGCTGCCGTACTTCCCGCTGGCCAACGGCCTGCTCACCGGCAAGTACGCCCCCGGCCAGGCCCCCAAGGGCTCGCGCCTCAGCCATACCCGCACCCATATGGTGGACGACGCCGACTGGGAGCAGCTGGGCCGCTTCAGCCGCTTCGCCAAGGAACGCGAGCTGAACGAACTGCAGCTGGCGTTCTCCTGGCTCGCCGCGCAGCCGGCCGTCAGCAGCGTGATCGCCGGAGCCACCCGGCCGGAGCAGGTCACGGAGAACGCCGCCGCGGTGTGCTGGGTCCCCACCGCGGAGGAGCGCGCCGAACTGGACGACATCTTCCCGCCGCAGCCCAAGGTTGCGCTCTTCTGATGCCGGAACCGGTCAGCCTGCTGCTGGACTGCGATACGGGCATCGACGACGCCCTTGCCCTGGCCTACCTGTGCAGCCAGCCGCACGTGGAACTCGTGGCCGTGAGCAGCACCCCGGGCAACGTCGATGCGGATCAGGTGGCCCGCAACAGCCTCGCCCTGCTGGAGCTGTGCGGCCGCCCGGATGTCCCCGTGGCCATCGGGGCCAGGGCGCCGTTGCGGATCCCGCTGGTAACTACGCCGGAAACCCACGGGCCGCAGGGCATCGGCTACGCTGAGCTCCCGGAACCGCAGGGCAGCGTGCACCCGGGGGACGCCGTCGAACTCTGGATCGAAGCGGCCCGGGCGCGCCCTGGGGAGCTGACCGCGCTCCTCACGGCACCACTGACGAACTTCGCCCTCGCACTGCGCGCCGAGCCGCGGCTCCCGGAGCTGCTGCGCGGCGTCGTGATCATGGGCGGCAGCTACTACTACCAGGGCAACACCACGCCTACCGCCGAGTGGAACACCCACGTGGACCCGCACGCCGCAGCGGAGGTGTTCGCCGCGTTCTCGGGGCTGCCCGCAGACCGACTGCCCGTGGTGTGCGCCCTGGAAACCACGGAGCGGATCGAAATGCGCCCGGAGCACGTGGAGGCCTTCGCCCGGGAAGCCGGATGCGCCGCGCCCGAGCTCGTGCTGCCCGGCCAGCAGGAAGGCCAGCGCAGCACGGCGTCGAACCCCCTGGTGCGGCACCTGAGCGACATGCTCCGCTTCTACTTCGAGTTCCACCGCGCCTACGACCAGGGCTACATCGCCCACGTGCACGACTACTTCGCCGCGGCCGTGGCGGCCGGAACCGTCCGCTACGGAACCCGCACGGCCACGGTGCACGTGGAGACCGCGGCCCCGCGGCTGTTCGGCACCACCGTGGCCGACTACCGCGGACTCTGGGACGAGGCGCCGAATGCCCGGATCGTTTCGGAAAACCACCCGGAGGAGGCTTTCGCCGAGCTGATCCGCTCGCTCGGGGCGCTGGCCCGGTCCATGGAGCCGTCTGGCGGTTAGGATGGTTCCTGCGCCGAGGTGACATAGGCGGAACGCGTGCACAGCCCACAGCAAGGACCCACCATGGCCTCCCCGTCACCGCAGCAGTCTTCCCTCCTCCTGCTCGAAGCCCCCAAGCGCCGGCGCCTCCTCGAGATCCTCGGCGCCGCCTCGATCATCGTGACCTACGTGGTGCTGGTACTCACCCAGCCCGCGGACATCGCCGCCGGTCCCGGCAGCCTTGCCGCCCTAGCCGCGCTGGGCGGCTTCCTCCTCGGCGCCGTGCTCCTGGTGGTCGCGGTCCTTCCCACGCTGCCCACCTCCACCGTGGTACTCATCCCGATCGCCATGGTCTTGAACATCGTGCTGGGCCAGTTCGTGGGCAGCACCCTCGTACCGTTCTACCTGGATGCGATCGGCACGGTGCTCGTGGCGGTCCTTGCCGGGCCTGCCGCCGGTGCCGCGACCGGAGCCCTGAGCTCCATCGTCTGGTCCCTGTTCAACCCCACGGTGCTGCCGTTCGCCGCGGGTGCCGCCCTGATCGGCTGGCTGGCCGGACTCGCGGCGCGTGCCGGCGTGTTCCGCCGCTTCTACCTGGTACCGTTCGCGGGCTTCCTCGCCGGCGTGCTGGGCGGCGTGGTGTCAGCGCCGATCGCCGCGTTCGTGTTCGGCGGCACGTCCGGGCTGGCCACAGGAGCCATCGTGTCCGCGTTCCGCGCCATGGGGGACACCCTGCTCGCCGCCATCACCAAGCAAGCACTGATCTCCGACCCCGCGGACAAGGCGATCGTCTTCACCGTGGCGGCCCTCCTGGTCTACGCCCTGCCGCGCCGCAGCTCCTTCCAGTTCCCCTTCGTGCGCCGCTTCCGGGTACTCGCGGGCCGGGTGCCCGGGGGCAGGGAGCCAGCAGCCAAGGCATGACCCCCGGCAGTTCGTCGCTGGAGCGCCTGAACCCCCTGACCACCCTCGGCGGTGCTGCCACCGTCGCGGTCATCACGACGGCGGCCGCGCACTGGGCCTTTTCGCTCGCTGTCTTGGCCGGGCTCTTTTTCCTGACGCTGCGGCAGGCGCGGGCGGCCTCGGTGCTGCGTGCCGCCGCGGCCATCCTGCTGCCGTTCTGGGCGGCGCTGCTGCTGGTGCACGGGCTCTTCTTCCCCGAAGGGCGGACGGTGCTGGCATCCTTCGGCCCCGCCGCTGTCACCCGGGAAGGGCTGCTCTTCGCCCTCGACGCCGGCCTCCGCACCGGCGTCTTCGTCCTGGCGTTCCTGCTGTTTTCCTTCACCGTCCGCGTCCCGGAACTGCTCACGGTCCTGTCAGCCCGCGGGCTGCCGCCCCGGCTCGGTTTCGTCGTGGTGTCGGCCCTGACCCTGCTGCCGGCGGCCGCCCAGCGGATCCGCCGCATCCGGGCCGCGCAGGAAGCCAGGGGACTCGTGATCGGGCGGAGCCTCGCGTCCCGGCTCCTCGCCGCCCGCTTGCAGGCCGTACCGCTGGTGCTGTCCCTGGTTCATGAGTCCGGGGAACGGGCCCAGGCCCTCGATGCCCGGGGCTTCTCGGGCCGGCAGCCGCACACCAGTCTCCAGACGGTGCCTGATTCGACCCGCCAGCGTGCTGCCCGCCGGGCGTTGTTCGTGGTTTGCGCCGCCGCTGTGGCAGGCCGGGTGGCGCTTGCGCTCATGGGCGGGCGGGCATGAACGCGGGGCCGCTGCTGGCGGCCCACGTGCAGACCTTCACCTTCCACGGGGCAGATGCCCCGGCGCTCCGGGACGTCCGGCTCAGCGTGGAAGCCGGGAGCCTGACGGCCGTGCTCGGCGGCTCCGGCAGCGGCAAGAGCACCCTGGCCAGGATCCTCGCGGCCTGGCTGCCCGGGCACCACGGCGGAGAACTCCGCGGCCGGCTCGAATTGGGTGCGTCCGGCGCCGGCGTCATCGACTTCGCGGGCGGCAACGACGACCCCCGGATTGACCCGGCCGCCTGGGCCGCGCACGTAGCCTACGTGCCCCAGGACTCCGCCGCGATGCTTTCGACCGTGAGGGACACCGTGGCCGGCGAACTGGCGTTCGGGCTGGAAAACCTTGGCGTCCCGGCGGAGGAAATGCGGCGCCGGATCGCCGACACCGCCGAACTCACCGGGCTGCAGGATCTGCTGGGACGCGACCCGGCTACCCTCTCCGGCGGTGAACTCCGACGCCTGGCCATCGGCTGCGCCGTCATCGGCCGGCCCGCCGTACTGTTGCTCGATGAGCCGTTGGCGTCCCTTGATGCCGCAGGAGCCGCGACGGTCGAGCGGCTGCTGCGGCGCCTCCTTGAGGCCGGGACCTCCGTGGTCGTGTTCAGTTCGACAGCAGACGCCCTGAGCCGCACCGCCGCGCACTGGACCGTGCTGGGAGGCAGGGGGCCCGACGCCGGCCGGCAGCTCGCCACGGGGGCGCCGGACGTCCTGCTGGCCGCTGCCTCTCCACACAGAGACGTACTGGTCCGCTCCGGCGTCGTGGTCCCCGGCGCTGCGCCTGCCCGCCCGGTGCACCCGCCCAGCCGCGCGGGTACTGTCCCCGTCCTGGAGCTGCGGGACGTCCGCTTCCGCTACGACGAAGCCGCCGGCCCCGGGGCGGACATCCTGCACGGCGTGGACCTGCCGGTCCGGCCCGGGGAGGTCCTGGCCGTCACCGGCCCCAACGGCAGCGGGAAGTCGACGCTGCTTCGGCAGCTCAACGGCCTGCTCCGCCCCGGCTCCGGAACCGTGCTGCTCAAGGGCGCGCCCACCGCCGGAACAGCTGCGGGACTCCTGGCCGCCCACGTCGGGCTGCTGTTCCAGGACCCCCGGTTCCAGCTCTTCGAACGGACGGCGCTGCGGGAGGTCGCGTTCGGGCTGGGTGCGAAGCGCGGACTGTTCCGCCGTCACGCCGATGATGCCCGGGTGCGGGAACGCGCCCTCGCCGCCCTGGCCGCCGTCGGCCTCGACGCACAATGGGAAACCCATCCGCTGGAGCTGCCGGCGTCGTCCCGGAGGCTGCTGGCCCTGGCCACGGTGATCGCGCGGGAGCCGGAGGTGCTGGCCTTGGACGAGCCGACTGTGGGCCTGGACCGGAACGGCCTGGACGTCCTGGACGCCGCCATGGCGGACGCCGCCGCGCGCGGCGCCGCCGTGGTGATGGTCACCCACGACCTCGGTTACGCCCGCGCGCGTGCGCACCGCATGCTGCGGCTCGACGGCGGGGTTCTCACGCCCCTGGAATAGCAGCTGAATCAGCAGCCCGGACAGCCGAAAGGGCGGCAGCGGAGGGTGTTCCGCTGCCGCCCTTTCGGATCAGCCTTCCACTTGTGTCCGGACGGCTGCTTGGGCGCCTAGGAGGCTGCCGGCGCCGAGGCGACCCCCGGGGCGAGGAACCGTTTGCCGTTGACCCGCTCGGAGGCGCCCACCCGGTCCAGGTACGGGGTGATCCCGCCCAGGAACATTGGCCAGCCCGCACCGAGGATGACGCAAAGGTCGATGTCCTCCGGCCCGGCCACCACGCCTTCTTGGAGCATGAGTCCGATTTCCTCGGCCAAGGCGTCTTGGGTCCGGCGGAGCACTTCCGCCCCGGTGGAGGGGGAGTTGCCGAAGGACATCAGCGACAGTGTCTCCTCGGGGATCACCCGGGAGCCGTCAGGTCCCTCGACCCAGAGGGTTTTCACTCCGTTGTCGATCAGCTTCTGCAGGTTGTGCGAGACAGCAAACCGGTCGCCGAAGGCAGCGTGCAGGGATTCCTGCACATGCTGGGCCACGGGCAGGCCCACCATCGTGCTGAGGGTGAAGGGAGACATCGGCAGGCCCATGGGCCGCAGGGCGGTGTCCGCCACCTCGGCGGGGGTGCCTTCGTCGAAGGCGGCGATCACTTCGCCCATGAGGCGCAGCAGGATGCGGTTGACCACGAAGGCTGCGGCGTCCTTGACCAGCACCGCCGTCTTCTTCAGGCCCTTGGCCAGTTCGAAAGCGGTGGCGAGCACGGCGTCGTCGGTCTGCGGCGCGCGGACGATCTCCAGCAGCGGCATGACGGCCACCGGGTTGAAGAAGTGAAAGCCCACCAGCCGTTCGGGGTGCTTGAGGCCCTCCGCCATTGCGGTGACTGACAGGGAGGAGGTGTTCGTGGCCAGGATGCACTCGGCGGAGACGATTTCCTCCACCTCGGCGAAGACCTGCTTCTTGACGCTCAGTTCCTCGAACACGGCCTCGATCACGAAGTCCGCGTCGGCGAAGGCCTCCTTGGATACCGAGCCGCTCACGAGAGCCTTGGTGCGGTTGGCCGCGTCCTGGCTGATGCGCTTCTTGCCGAGCAGCTTGTCAACCTCGGCATAGACGTAGGCCACACCCTTGTCCACGCGTTCCTGCTCGATGTCCGTAAGCACCACTGGAACCTTGAGCTGGCGGGCGAACAGCAGCGCCAGTTGGCTCGCCATGAGCCCCGCGCCGACGACGCCGACCTTGGTCACCGGGCGGGCGAGCTTGCGGTCGGGTGCACCCGCTGGCCGCTTGGAACGCTTCTGCACGAGGTCCAGGAAAGCGTAGACGGTGGAGCGGAACTCGTCCGTCTGCATCAGATCGGCCAAAGTGTCGCATTCCAGGGCCGCGGACTCCGCCTGGCTCAGGGTGCGGTTGGCTTCCATGATGTCCAGTACCTTGGCCGGCGCAGGGGAAGCGTTGGACGTCTTGGCCTCCACAAAGGCCCGGCCGCCCACCACGGCGGCCGCCCAGCGTTCCGCGACGGCGGGATCGGCGGGGTCGACAGCGTTGCGCCGTTCGGGGGCCGTTTCACCGGCGATGACCCGCGCGGCCCAGGCGATGGACTGCTCCAGGAAATCGGCGGGTTCGAAGAGGGCATCGGCGATGCCCAGCTCAAAGGCCTGCGGTCCGCTGAGGGTGCGGTTGTTGCTCAGCGGGTTTTCGATCATCACCTTGACCGCGTTCTCCGGCCCGATGAGGCGGGGGAGCAGGTACACGCCGCCCCAGCCCGGAACCAGGCCGAGAAGGGCTTCCGGCAGGGCAAGGGCGCCGGCACCGGTGGACGCCGTGCGGTAGTTGGACTGCAGGGCGATCTCCAGGCCGCCGCCCAGCGCCAGGCCGTTGATGAAGGCGAAGCTCGGCACGCCCAGGGAGGCCAGGGATCCGTAGACCTCATGGCCCAGCTGCGCCATCCAGAGTCCGTGCTCGCGTTCGCGCAGCGTCTTGACGGCGGACAGGTCGGCGCCGGCCACCAGGAAGTACGGCTTGCCGGTCACCCCGACGCCCACGATTTCGCCCCGGGCGGCCCGTTCCTTGAGTCCTTCCAACACTGTGCCGAGCTCCACCAGGGTGTTCGGGCCCAGGGTGGTGGGTTTGCTGTGGTCGAGGTCGTTGTCCAAGGTGATCAGGGCGAAGGTGCCGGCGCCCGCCTTGCCGCCGACGGCCGGCAGCTCGATGTCCTGGACGTAGGAGTGGGTGACCGTTTCGTCGGGGAAAAGGTCTGCCAGTTTCCGAAAATCTGCGGCGCTCATGCGGCGGCTCCCTTGCGGTCGGTGCTGCTGATGTCTGTGGTTTCGCTCGTTGCGGCAGTGTAGTCCGGGTGGTGCGGGTTCTCCCAGATGACGGTGGCGCCCATGCCGAGGCCGATGCACATGGTGGTGATGCCGTACCGCACCGAGGGATCCTCCTCGAACTGCCGGGCCAGCTGGTTCATGAGCCTGACGCCCGAGGACGCGAGCGGATGCCCGACGGCGATCGCCCCGCCGTAGCGGTTGACCCGGGGGTCGTCGTCGGCGATTCCGAAGTGGTCCAGGAAGCTGAGCACCTGCACGGCGAAGGCCTCGTTGATTTCGAACAGGCCGATGTCCCCGATCGACAGTCCAGCGTTCCGTAGCGCCTTTTCGGTGGCGGGCACCGGTCCGATACCCATGACCTCGGGCTCGACGCCGGCGAAGGCGTAGGCGACCAGGCGCATCTTGACGGCCAGGCCCAGTTCCTCCGCGGCGTCGGAGGAGGCGAGGAGCGCCGCCGTCGCGCCGTCGTTCAAACCGGCGGCATTGCCCGCGGTGACGCGGCCGTGCGGGCGGAACGGCGTGCGGAGTTCCGCGAGGTCGGCCACGGTGGTGCCGGGCCGGGGAGGCTCGTCCACAGTGTGGAAGGCCCAGCCTGCGCCAGGCTTCTTCGCCGCCACGGGCACCAGGTCCGGCTGGATCTGCTCCTTGGCGTAGGCGGCGGCCAGCTTGGCCTGGGAAGCGGCCGCGTAGGCGTCCGTGCGTTCCTTGGTGATAGCGGGGAAGCGGTCGTGCAGGTTTTCGGCCGTGTTGCCCATGTTCAGGGCGGCGGGATCCACGAGGCGTTCGGACATGAAGCGCGGGTTCGGGTCGGCGCCGGCGCCCATGGGGTGGTTGCCCATGTGTTCCACACCGCCCGCGATCACGACGTCGTAGGCGCCGAAGCCGATGCCGCTCGCCGTCGTCGTCACCGCGGTCATGGCCCCCGCGCACATGCGGTCGATCGCAAAGCCGGGAACAGTCCGGGGGAGCCCGGCCAGCAGTGCCGCGGTGCGGCCGATGGTCAGGCCCTGGTCGCCGGTCTGGGTGGTGGCCGCGATGGCCACTTCGTCGACGCGTTCCGTGGGCAGGGAGGGGTTGCGCCGCATCAGTTCGCGGATGCACTTGACCACGAGGTCGTCTGCACGGGTGCCGGCGTAGATGCCCTTCTCCCCGGCCTTGCCGAACGGCGTGCGCACTCCGTCGACGAAGACGACGTCCCGGACCGTGCGTTGCTGCTTATTCCCGCTGGGGGTCATGTGTTGCTCCTCTTTGAGACGGGGATTTCGAGACAATGTTACTCGCCAGTAACTTACCCGGCAAGGCTGCGTTCCGGTGGTACGGATATCCCCCATGCGGGGGAGTGCATCCACCCGTCACGGGGATCAGGCGCGGGCGGTCCGGCGGGAGGGTTGAAGCATGACAACACACAATGGCAACACAAGGAATGAAGCAACCACGCTGCCGGCAGCCTCCCACGCCGGCAACGGCACGCGCAGGTTGGCGGCAGTGACGGCCGTCCTCGCCGCACTCTACGCGCTCGCGGGCACCATCGCTGGATTGTCGGGGCAGCCGTTTCCCGTCGGCGACGGCGACCGATACTCCATGGCCTTGCTCCACGGAGCCCCGAACGCCCTGCTGGGCTGGGGACTGACGGCGCTCGCCGGACTGGCCGCGCTGCTCGCCGCAGCCTGCGCTGCCGGTGCCCGGCAGGACCGGGCCGTTCCCGGGCTCCGGGCCGCGGTGACGGCGATGGCGGCATTGACGGGCCTTGCAGCGCTGGTCCTGGTGGGGGACGCCCGCCTGCTTTCGGTGCTCGGCTACATTCCCGTGATCATCGCGAAGGTTTCCTATGACCCTCAGATCCAGCAGGCCCTGCCCCGGCTGCTGGACCCGGCCCAGTTGAACCTGTTGGCACTTGCCGCGGGAGCCGCGCTGTGGGCGGCGCTGGCGGTCGCCGTAAACCGTCGGGCACGGCAAGCGTGCGCAAAGTGCGGCCGCGGCGACGGGACGGCGGGCGGTCCTTTCAGCGCCGGTGCAGCCGCTCGCTGGGGACGCATCGCCGTGGCAGTGGCAGTGGTCGTTCCGCTGATCTACGCGGCGACCCGGATCTGCTGGGCTTTCGGGATTCCGCTCGGCGTGGAGCCCGGACTGCTGGACGGGATGCAATCCCAGGGAATGGACACGAGCGCACTTGGGCTCGGCGGCATGGCGGTCCTGGGCTCCGTGCTGACGCTGGGCCTGGTGCAACGCTGGGGAGAGGCCTTCCCGCGGTGGATCCCCGGGCTCGCCGGCAAGCGGGTGCCGATCACCCTGGCTGTTGTTCCCGCCGCCTTCGTGGCGATGGCCATCATCCCGGCGTCGGTGACGATGCTCATGATGGCCGGACTGCCCTCGGAAGGCACCATCCCGGGTTTCAGCCTCAGCAACTGGGCGCCGCTGGGGCCCGCATTCCTGTGGCCGATCTGGGGCGTCGCGCTGGGCGCGGCCACCCTGGCGTACTGGCTGCGGCGGCGCGGGGCCTGTGCCTCGTGCCACCGCGCGGGCTGATGGGGAACAATGTTGGGCGTGGGCCACACTAGCTCGAAGGACATCAGCTCGAACCAAACCGGCTCGAACAGGGCACGGCTGTCCGCGGCGACGCGGGCAGCCGTGTTCCTCATGATCGGCGGGCTGCTCGCCGTGCCCTATGCCGCCGTCGCCCTCTGGATCGTGCAGTTGTGGCGGCTTGCCGCCGCCAATCCGCTGGCCGTGCCCAGCAGCCTCCTCATCGGAGCCGGGCTGCTGGCCGTGCCGTCCACCCTCCGCGTCATGCGGACCCTGGAACGGACCGCCGCCAACGAGCTCCTTGGCACCGCGCTGGAAGAACCCGCCGGAACAACCCGCCTTGCCGACGTCGCCCGGGGTGCGCTCTGGTTCCTGGTGCACCTGCTGTCCGGCGCGCTCGCCGTCGCCGTCCTGGTGTTCGTGTTGCCCACACTGGCCGTGATCGCATTCGCGGCCTTCGGGGGCGGCATCACAAGCCTTGAGGCGTTCACCGGCCAGCTGCTGCCCGGGGTCGGGACCGTGGCCGCGGCCTGGCTCCTGGCGGCGGCCGGCATGGGCGCCCTGGCGCTGCTGGTCGGGGTGGCGAGCCAGCTGCGGGTCTGGGCCGTCCTGCTCCTGGGGCCCTCCGAACAGGCGAAGCTCGCCATCGCCGAGCGGCACGCCCGCGAGCTCGCCCGGCGGAACGGGCTGGCCAGGGAACTCCACGATTCGATCGGACACGCCCTGACGGTCACCACTCTGCAGGCGGCGGCTGCACGCAGGCTGCTGGCCACGGAGCCGGACAAGGCGGCGGCCTCCATGGCTGCGGTTGAAGAGGCGGGCCGGGCCGCCCTGGAGGAACTGGACTACGTGCTCGGGATCCTCCGGGCGCCCACGGACCAGCCGGGCCCCCTGCAGGAACGTCTTCACGAACTCATCGCGCGGCATCAGGCCACCGGTCCGCCCGCCGAACTGCGCCTCGCGGGCGATCCCTACGCCGTGCCGGACACTGTGGCCGCCGAGCTCTTCCGAATGGTCCAGGAAGGCCTGAGCAACGCGGCCAAGCATGCGCCGGAATCGGCGTGCACCGTAGTGGTCGAGGTGCGCGGCAGCCCTGCCGCCGGTTCGCTCGGACTCCTGCTGAGCAACAGGCTCCCGACGGCGGTGCGTTCCGGTGCGCGGGACCTTCCGCTCCCGCGCACGGCAGGGGGCCGAGGGCTGGCCGGACTGGCGGAGCGGGCGGTCCTCCTGGGCGGTACGTTCAAGGCCGGGGCATCCGGCGGTATGTGGCATCTGACGGCGGAACTGCCTTGGGGAGGCAGCGGGACTTCGGGAAGCGCAGGAAGATGATCAGGCTCCTGGTTGTGGACGACGAACCATTGGTGCGCTCCGGGCTGCGCGCCATTCTCGACGGTGAACCCGGACTTGAGGTGGTTGGCGAAGCCGGGGACGGGGCGGAGGTGCCGGCCCTCGCCGCCCGCCTGCGGCCCGACGTCGTCCTGATGGACGTCCGCATGCCCGGCATTGACGGAATCCAGGCCACCCGCCTGCTCCTGGAAGGGAGCCGTCCGGTCCCGTCCGACGGCGCCCCTGCAAGGCCGAAGGTGCTGGTGCTGACCACCTTCGGCAGCGACGACTACGTGTTCGCGGCCCTGCGCAGCGGCGCGTCAGGCTTCCTGCTCAAGCGGTCCCGGCCCGAGGAAATCATCCAGGCGGTGCGGACGGTGGCCTCCGGGGACAGCGTTGTTTTCCCGGAAGCCGTCCGGCAGCTCACCGTTCCCGGCCACGACCAAACCGCCGCGAAACTGCTCGCCACGCTGAGCGCCCGGGAGCAGGACGTGCTCGCGGAGCTCGCGGCCGGCCGGAACAACGCCGAGATCGCATCGGCCCTCTACCTCAGCCCCGAAACAGTCAAAAGCCACGTGGCCTCGCTGTTGGCCAAGCTTCAGGTACGGGACCGCACCCAGGCCGTGATCATGGCCTACGAGACGGGATTCATCAAGCCAGGGACGCGGCGCAGCGGCAGCTAGGGAGCCGGCTTTTCCCGGGTTTCCTTCGACGGCAGGGGTTCCGGGTTCAGGCTCGCCTCGGCCAGGATGGGCGCGGTGATGGCGATCTGCCACTCCCGGGCACCGAGTTCGCGCAGCTCCGCGGCGACCGTCTCCGTGGTGATGTCCGACGGCGGCCGCCACAGGACGCGGCGCAGGTAGTCGGGTGTGAGGAGATTCTCCACCGGCAGCTTCAGCTCCTCGGCGGCCGCCTGCAGGCGGGGTCGCGCGGTTGCCAGGCGGGCGGCGGCGTCGGGATCCCGGTCCGCCCAGACGCGCGGCGGCGGCGGGGCGTTCGTCGGCAGGTGCAGGGGCGGGAGGTCCTCGAGGCCGCGGGCAACGGAAATGCAGCGTAGCCAGCGCGGTGCTTCGCGCTGCGCGGCACGGCCGTGGAAGCCCTTGGTGGCCAGAAGCTGCGGAACCGTGGAGGGCAGCGACTTGGCGGCTGCCACGAGCGCGGAGTCCGGAATGAGCCGGCCCGGTGCGACGTCCCGCTTTCGTGCCAGCTGGTCCCGTTCCAGCCACAATTCCCGCACGGCGGCAAGCTGGCGCCGGTCCCGGATCTGGTGCAGACCGGACGTCTTGCGCCACGGATCCACCCGGGGTGCGGGGACGCCGCTTGCCAGGATGCCGGCGAACTCCTGCTCCGCGAACTCCAGCTTGCCGTCCGCTTCGAGCAGTTCGATCAGTTCCTCGCGCAGTTCGGCGAGGACTTCGACGTCGAGCGCGGCGTAGCGCAGCCAAGGTTCCGGCAGTGGCCGGGTGGACCAGTCCGCCGCGGAGTGTTCCTTCGCCAGGCCGAAGCCCAGGAGCTGTTCGATGACGGCGGCCAGCCCGACCCGGGGCAGCCCGGCCAGGCGGGCGGCCAGTTCGGTGTCGAAGAGCTTGTCCGGCCACATGCCCAGCTCGGAAAGGCAGGGCAGGTCCTGCGTGGAGGCGTGGAGGATCCATTCGACGCCGGACAGGGCCTCGTTGACAATCTTCAGGTCTTCGAACGGTTCGGGGTCGATCAGCCACGTTCCGGCGCCTTCGCGCCGGATCTGCACGAGAAACGCCCGTTGGCCGTAGCGGAAACCGGAGGCCCGTTCGGCGTCCACTCCGGCGGGACCGGTTCCGGAGGCAATGGCCGCGGCGCAGCGTTCCAGGCCGGCAAGGGTGTCGATGACCAGCGGCACGCCCTCGCGCGGGGCGTCGAGGTCGATTACCTCGGGGATGGGGTTGTCGAAGCCTTCCACGGTGATGTGTGGGGCGGGTTCAGCAGCCGGGCCGCCGGCTGTGTTGGGTTCCAGGTTTTCAGGACTCATGGTGCCTTACAGTCTAGCGATTCCGGCAGGCCGGGGGTTGGACAACGCCGTCCCGTCGCCGCGGCAGGCCGCCCGCAGGGGGCGGACATTCAGTTCAACCGCCGGGACGGGAGGGGGGTGACCCCTGGCGGCAGGGGCGGTAGGCCTGCGAAGGTGCAGACCATGTCGGACCAGGCTTCGAGGTGGGCCTGCGCATCGGAGCTGGCCGGGGTCCAGGACGCCCGCAGTTCGATGTCGATGGTGTCCGGCCGGCCGGCGAGGGTGCCGAAGCTTTCCGAGAGGATCCGGGTTGCCGTGCCGCCCGCCGCGCGGTACCGGGCACTATGGTTCTCCAACGCTTCGACCAGCCAGGTCCAGGCCACCGAGCCCAGCATTTCGTCGTTGCCCATGTCGGCCTCCAGCTGGGCCCGGATGTAGGTCACGATCCGGAATTCGCCGTCCCAGACGGCGGAGCCGTCCGGATCATGCAGCAGGATGAAGCGGCCCGTGGCGAGTTCGTTGTCCTCGTCATCGTCGCCAGTGGAGGGGTTGTTCGCTGCGAAGGCCAGGGCCGCCGGGCCGTGGACGGGCAGCTGGCGGCGGGCGGGTGCGTGGCTGAACACCTCTGCGCCCATGGCGACGGCGTACGGGGCAAGGCGCGTGGGGGCCGGGATTTCGCCGAGCTTCAGCTCGGGCCTGCACTGCGCCTTCCGGAGTGTTCCCAAGGCGTGAAGAAAGTCCTCGGGAAGCTGTGATAGAGCGTTCACCTTGGCAGATTATGTGTCCGGGGCGGCGAAATCCCGTAGGCACGCCGCCCCGGCCAAGGTGCCGTGACCCCAGGCCGCATTGGCCCAGGGGCTACTGCGCAGCCAGTTCGCGTTTGATCGCGGCAACGAAGGCGTCGATATCCGCTTCGCTTGTGTCGAAGGAGCACATCCACCGAACTTCCCGCGCGGCTTCGTCCCAGTCGTAGAACTTGAAGGAATTCCGGAGCCGGTCCGCCACGCCGGGCGGCAGGATCGCGAACACGCCGTTCGACTGCGTCGCCTGGGTGGGCTCGACTCCGTCGATCCGGTCCACGGCGGCACGCAGGCGGGTGGCCATGTCGTTCGCGTGCCCGGCCGAACGCAACCAGAGGCCGTCCTCCAGCAGGGCGATGAACTGGGCGGAGATGAAGCGCATCTTCGAAGCCAGCTGCATGTCCATTTTGCGCAGGTACTTCAGGCCGTGGGCGGCCTCGGGATTGAGGGCGATCACGAGTTCGCCGAAGAGCAGCCCGTTCTTGGTTCCGCCGAAGGAGAGGATGTCCACTCCGGCGTCGCGGGTGAAGGCGCGCAGCGGGAGTCCGAGGTGGGCGGCCGCGTTGGCCAGCCGGGCGCCATCCATGTGCAGCTTCATGCCACGGGCGTGCACGTGGTCCGCGATGGCCTTGACTTCCTCGGGCGTGTAGCAGGTGCCCAGTTCGGTGGTCTGGGCGATCGACACCGCCAGCGGCTGTGCACGGTGCTCGTCGCCCCAGCCCCAGGCCTCGCGGTCGATCAGTTCCGGCGTCAGCTTGCCGTCCGTTGCCGGAACCTGCAGCAGCTTCATACCGCCGATCCGTTCCGGAGCGCCGTTCTCGTCCACATTGATGTGGGCGGTGCCGGCGCAGACCACCGCACCCCAGCGCGGCAGCAGGGACTGCAGCGCGACTACGTTCGCGCCGGTGCCATTGAAGACCGGATAGCATTCGGCGCCCTCACCGAACAGCTCCTCGATGAGGCCCTCCAGCTTGTGGGTGTATTCATCGTCGCCATAGGCAACCTGGTGCCCGCCATTGGCGGCGGCCAGTGCGGTCAGGACCTCTGGATGCACGCCGGAGTAGTTGTCGGACGCGAAACCCCGGACTTCCGGATCGTGGATCCGGCCGGCCAGGTTTTCCGTGGACTGCTGCAGGGCAGTTGTCATGGGTTCATTCACTCTTTCAGTCTAAGGAGGGGCAGCCGCTGCGGGCCGCCCCGGGGCGCGGGCCAGGGCCCGGGCGGCGTCGCGTCAGGGAACCAGCCGGATCCGGCGCCCGTTTACTTCCTCGGCAGGCTGCTTGAACAGCCCGACGGCGGCCGCGGCCAGTTCCTCGACGTCCGTGTATCCGGGGAACTTCCGTTCCGGGTGGGCGTGCCGCATGCCGGCATCCACGAGCGCTTTGACGATGAAGACGACGGCAGCGCTGTGCTGCTCGACGGGATCGGAGGTTCCCGCGGGTTCGGATTTCACGCCCGACTGCTCGCGCCGGAAGCCGTCGGCGACGGCGAACGTCCAGGCTTCTGCGGCGGCCTTGGCGGCGGCGTAGCTGGCTGCCGCCGCGGTGGGTGCGGAGACCGTCGTCGAGCTGACGATCGCGAGCCGCCCGGCGGGGGAGTCTGCGAGGTCGCGGTAGAAGACCCGCGAGACGTTCCGTAGCGTGGTCAGGGCGCTGCTGGACAGGGCATCCCAGTCCTCGTCCGGCTGGTCCTCGATGCCCTTGGCGCCGCGCCAGCCGCCCACCAGGTGGATAACGCCGTCCACGGGACCTGCGGCTGCGTGGACCTCGTCGGCGAGCTCGCGCACCGCGGGCAGGCTGGTGAGGTCGCAGACCAAGGGCGTGACGCCGTCGCCGGCTTCCTCCGCGGCGGCCGTGATGCGGCTACGGTCCGAACCGACGGCGAACACCCGGTGACCGGCAAGGGCAAGGGCCCGTGCGGCAGCAATGCCGGAAGCGCTGCTGCCGCCCGTGACCAGGACATTCAGTGGTGCCATCAGGCCGCCGTCGATCCCGTGATGCCGGTGGTGGACTCGATGACAGGGCGCATCTTCTTCTCCAATGCCTCGTAGAACATGGACAGCGGGAATTCGTCGTCCATGACCTGGTCGGTCAGCTCGCGCGGTGCGCCGGTCAGCGGCAGCGCGTCGGGGCCTTTGGCCCAGACCGAAGCGGGGTTGGGGGTAACGGTACCCGAAATCAGCTGGTATGCGGCCAGCCAGTGGGCGGTCTTCGGGCGGTCGATGGAGCGCCAGTACAGCTCTTCGATCTGCTCGCCGAGCTTGACGACGACGTCGGCAACGTCTTCCCAGTCGATGCTGAGCTTGCTGTCGGTCCAGTGCAGCACACGGTGCTGGTGCATCCAGGCGAAGAGCAGCTGGCCGCCCAGGCCGTCGTAGTTGCGCACGCGGCTGCCGGTGATGGCGAAGCGGAAGACACGGTCGAAGATGATGGCGTACTGGACCAGCTTGGCGTGCTTGCGGGCGTCCTCGGAGGCTTCCTCGTCCTTTTCGATCTTCACGGACTCGCGGAAGGCGGTCAGGTCGCAGCGCAGTTCCTCCAGGGAGTACAGGAAGAACGGCATGCGCTGCTTGATCATGAAAGGGTCGAAGGGCAGGTCGCCGCGCATGTGGGTGCGGTCGTGGATCAGGTCCCACATGACGAACGTGCGCTGGGTGAGGTCCTGGTTGTCCAGCAGTTCGGCGGCGTCGGCCGGCAGTTCCAGCGAGGTGGTCTTGGCGGCGGCCTTCAGGACCCGGCGGAAGCGTGCGGCCTCGCGGTCGGCGAAGATGGCGCCCCACGTGAAGGTGGGGGTTTCGCGCACGGCCACGGTCTCCGGGAACAGCACGGCGGAGTTGGTGTCGTAGCCCGGGGTGAAGTCGATGAAGCGGATCGGGACGAAGAGCTTGTTGGAGTAATCGCCGGCTTCAAGGCCGCCGATGAATTCGGGCCAGATGACCTCGATCAGCACAGCTTCGACCAGGCGGTTCGTGCTGCCGTTCTGGGTGTACATCGGGAAGACGACCAGGTGCTGCAGGCCGTCCACGCGCTGCTCCTGGGGCTGGAACGCCATGAGGGAGTCCAGGAAGTCCGGCACGCCGAAGCCGGTGTCGCTCCAGCGGGCGAAGTCCTTGACCAGCAGTTCGAGGTAGAGGGCGTCGTGCGGGAAGGCCGGGGCGAGTTCCTCGACGGCGGCGATGATGGCGGCGACGTGTCCGCGGGCAGCCGCGTGGTCCGTGGTCTCGGGAACGGAACCGTCCTTGGCCTGCAGGGCCTGCAGCGCGGTGGCTGCGGCTTTCAGGGAGCCCCATGCCGGGTTCTCTGCGGTGATGCGTTCTCGGGTCGCCGTGGCGGTGGTGGTCATCGTTGACGGTGCCTTTCCTCAGTGGTTTTTGATTCTGAGGCGAGCGTAGCAAGCGAACAGTGTTGCTAAGTGAAAAGCGCCTTGAGCATAAGAGAATCTATTGCATGGAGGCTGGGAAATGGCCGGGAGGTCCAGCCAGGGAACAGGCTGGATCTCCCGGCCGCGACCGGGCTAGCTGCCGACCGGCGTCTCCACCAACTTCAGGGAGACGGAGTTGATGCAGTAGCGCTGGTCTGTAGGAGTGCCGTAGCCCTCGCCTTCGAACACGTGGCCCAGGTGGGAATCACAGTTGGCGCAACGCACTTCCACCCGTTCCATGCCCATGCTGCGGTCGTGGAGGTAGAGTACGGCGCCTTCTGCCAGCGGCGCCCAGAACGAGGGCCAGCCGCAATGCGAGTCGAACTTCTCCTTGCTGGTGAAGAGCTCGGCTCCGCAGGCCCGGCATTGGTAGACGCCGGCCGTGTGGGTGTCCCAGTATTCGCCCGTGTAGGGGCGCTCCGTTCCCGCCTGGCGCAACACCCGGAATTCCTCCGGCGTCAGTTGCTGCCGCCATTCGGCGTCGCTCTTTTCCACACAGGCGCCCTTGTCCGGAACATCCTGGTGCGGCACCCCGGCCGTCAGGTCGGCGGTGCCGAAGTACTTGCTGTTGTCGGTGCTCATGCTGTGCTCAACGTTCAGGAGTCGCCAATGAATCCCGAACCGGCATACAAATGCAGCACGGGCAGGCCCAGCTGGTCCTGTGCCTTGTTTGCCCAGTCCGTGTGGAAGGTGTCTGAGATGGCGTGCGGACGGGTGACCACCACCGCCTGGGAGGCATTCAAGGCCTTGACCTTCGCTACCAGGCCGGCGACAGCACCGCCGTCGACGATCTCACCGGTGACCCCGGAGCCCAGGCCTTCCAGCGCCTCGAGCGAGGCCGCCAGTGCGCTCTCAGCGCCGGCGCGTTCCACCTCGGGGTCCGGCGCCTGCGAGAGCAGGTCCCGGAAGGCTTTCGCCACCTCCAGCATGGACAGGTTCTCCAGGAAATCGACCAGCAGATGCCGTTCAGTGTTGGCCGGCACCAGCACCACGATGGGGGCATCGCTGCCGTCCACGAGTTTGGCGATGTTGACGCGGTCGTCCCGGCCGAGGGGTTCTTCGCTCAGAATGACGATTGGATCGCTCATGGCTACAGCGTAGACCCGGACCCGGCCGCGTGGCAGCGTTTGGCTGCCGAATCCGGCCGGGCGTTGCGGCGATTCCAGCAAAGATGCTGGCGGGATGGACAATGGTGGAATGGCATTGACTTTGCGCGCGGCCGCCCCGGCCCGAGGCACCGCGGGAATGTCCGCCCGCGCACGGTGGACGCTGGCCGGAATCGCCGCCGGCGGTGGCCTGGCCGCGCTCGTCGGTGCCGGCAGTTCGGCGCTGGCCGCCTACTTCGCCAGGCGCATCATCACTCCCTCCGTCCGCGACGCCGACCAGGAGGTCCTCGCCGTGGTGCGCAGCGATGACGGACTGCAGATCATCATGGCGGCCACCGAGGACAGTACTTCTCACGGCACCTTCAGCCTCTTCTTCGATGGCGGCGCCGGCCACGCGCGGATCGGCAGGATCGTCTCCTACTCGCCCGCCGAACGGACCGTGCAGCGCGAAGTCGAGGAGGTCTACAGCGGCGACCTCGCGAGGGCGCACCGCGGATGGTGGAGCGGTGCGGTCTACGCCTCGCCTGCCTCGCTCGGCCTGGAGGCCGAGGACGTCGAGATAGAGGTCGACGGCGGCAGGGCACCGGCCTGGCTGGTCCGCGCCGAACAGGGGGGTACCGCCGCCCGGGTGTGGGCCATCATGGTGCACGGCCGCGGGGCCACCCGGCTGGAATGCCTGCGGGCCTTGCCGGTGGCCCGGAGCCTCGGCATGGACAGCCTGCTGATTTCCTACCGCAACGACGGCCTCGCACCGGCCGCCCCGGACGGCCGCTACGGACTGGGGTCGACTGAATGGCGCGATGTCGAAGGCGCCATCGCCTTCGCCCTGGAGCAGGGCGCCGAGGAAGTCGTGCTGTTCGGCTGGTCGATGGGCGGGGCGATCTGCCTGCAGACCGCCGACCTTTCCCGCTACCGCCACCTCATCAGGGCGCTGGTGCTGGACGCTCCCGTCATCGACTGGGTGAATGTCCTGGCGCACCACGCGCGGCTGAACAGGATCCCCTACGCGGTGGGCCGGTACGGCCAGCTCATGCTCGGCCATTCCCTGGGCCGCAGGCTGACCGGTCTGGCCGCGCCCGTGGACCTGCGGGCAATGGACTGGGACGCCCGGGCCGTGGAGCTGCGCACCCCCACTTTGCTGATCCACAGTGTCGACGACGACTACGTGCCGTACGGTCCGTCGGCGAGCCTGGCCGAACGGAATCCCGAGATGGTCACCTTCGAACCGTTCCGCGCGGCCAGGCACACCAAGGAATGGAACGTGGATCCGGAGAAATGGGAGCGGCTGGTCCGGTCCTGGCTGGAACCGCGGCTGGCCCCGCTCGCGCCCCAGCTCACGGGCGGCCGCTGAAGTCCGTCGCCCCTCAGGCGCCGGCGATCGGCGCTACGCGCGCTTGGGTGAGCCGGACGAGGTCTGCCGGCGCGAGCTCGATGTCCAAGCCACGCCGTCCGCCCGAAACCAGGACCGTGGGGAAGCCCAGCGCCGATTCATCGACGACGGTGGGCGAGGGCTGGCGCTGGCCCAAGGGAGAAATTCCGCCCAGGACGTACCCGGTGCGGCGTTCCGCAGTTTTCGGATCGGCCATGGCTGCCTTCTTGGAGCCCATTGCGGCCGCAATTGCCTTGAGGTCGAGCGTTCCGCTGACCGGGACGATTCCGACGGCGAGTTTGCCTTCGATGTCCACCATCAGGGTCTTGAAGACCCGCGAAGGGTCGACGCCGAGGACTTCCGCCGCTTCCAGCCCGTAGCTTTCCGCGGCCGGGTCGTGGGTGTACGGGTGGACCGTGAACGGAACGCCGGCCGCAGCCAGGACGGCTGTGGCCGGCGTTCCGGTCGACGCTTGTTTCTTCGCCATGTTCTTTGGGCGCTAGGACTGCAGCCGGTCGGCGGCGGCCACCTTGCGCTTGATGCGGCCGAGCATGGCGGTCATGCCGCGCATGCGGAGGGGAGTAATGGCGCGGGTAAGCCCCAGCAGCTCCGGCATGTCGTCGGGGACCGAGAGGATTTCGGACGCGGTCAGGCCGTCGAGCCCCTCGTGCAGGACACCGGCGAAGCCGCGCGTGGTGGGCGCTTCCGGCGGGGCCTTGAAGAACAGCCGGTAGCCGAGGGTTCCGCCGTCGTCCTTCCGCTCCTGTTCAATGGTCAGGAACAGCGGCGACTGGCACTCAACCACCTGTTCAAGCAGTTCCGGGTGGTCCAGCAGGCGCTCCGGCAGCTCCGGCAGGCCGCGGGAGAACTCAAGCAGCAGCTGCAGGCGTTCAGGCTCGGTCAGGGCCTGGAAATCATCGACAATTTCCGCCAGTGCGGCGGGCAGGGTATTCGTACTCATCACGTCCAGCTTACGCAGTCCGGACGGGGTTTCGCCCCCGTCCGGACTGCTGGTTCAGGGAAAGTGCCGGCTAGTGGACCAGCGCAGGAACGGAACCGCGCTCCGCACCCTTGACGATCGGAACGCGCACGGCGTTGCCCCATTCGGTCCAGGAACCGTCGTAGTTGCGCACGTTCTGGAAGCCCAGCAGGTACTTCAGGGCGAACCAGGTGTGGCTGGAACGCTCGCCGATGCGGCAGTAAGCGACCACCTCGTCGCCCTCGTGCAGGCCGGCTTCGCCCAGGTACAGGGCCTCGAGTTCTTCACGGCTACGGTAGCTGCCGTCTTCGGCCGCCGCACGGGCCCACGGGATGGAGGCCGCGGTGGGGATGTGGCCGCCGCGCAGCGCGCCTTCCTCGGGGTAGGCCGGCATGTGGGTGCGCTGGCCGGTGTATTCCTCGGGGGAGCGGACGTCGATCAGCGGCTTGCCGAGGTGCGCCAGGACATCTTCCTTGAAGGCGCGGATCGGTGCGTCATTGCGCTCGACGACGGGGTACTCGCCCGGGGCCGGCTGCGGGACCTCGGTGGTCAGTTCGCGGCCCTCGGCGATCCACTTGTCGCGGCCGCCGTCCAGCAGGCGCACGTCCTCGTGGCCGAAAAGGGTGAAGACCCACAGGGCGTAGGCTGCCCACCAGTTGGACTTGTCGCCGTAGATGACCACGGTGCTGTCGCGGGAAATACCCTTGGCGGAGGCGAGGGCGGCGAAAGCTGCCCCGTCCACGTAATCGCGGGTGACCTCATCGTTCAGGTCAGTGTGCCAGTCGATCTTGACGGCGCCGGGGATGTGGCCGGTCTCGTAGAGAAGGACGTCTTCGTCGGATTCGACAACAACGAGCTTGCCATCGGTGGGCGCTCCGCCTTCGAGGGCCGCAGCGAGCCATTCGGTGGACACGAGGCGCTCCGGGTGCGCGTACTTCGCGAACTTTTCGTTCTGTTCAACGGGGTAGGACATGGGTATGGCCTTTCACTGAAGATGGTCGGCGCCGGACCGGACGGCGGGGCATTCCTCTGCCCGGCTTGGAACCAACACTAGCCATGCGCCTCCGGGATTGCTCCTGTGCGGTCACATGGTGAAACATGTCTCACCCGCAGGGCCCCGCTTCTGTCCGGGCGGCCGCGCATTCCCGGTATTCTTGCTGAGGACCCATCCCGGAAGAACGGACCCCCTTGGTACAGATCGAACAGCTCGCCGCACGCACCCCCGCGGTCTCGGTGGACGAGATCCTGCAGGGGTTCCATCCTTCTCCGCGGTTCGGGGAAGTCTCCTTCGCGAGCTACCGTCCCGATCCCTCCCAGCCCAGCCAGGCTGCTGCCGTCAAGGCGCTGGAAGGTTTCGGCGCCAACATCGGCAACGGCACGGGCGGCGGACTGTTCTCCCGGATCTTCGGCAAGAAGGAGACCGGACGCGCCGGCATCTACCTGGACGGCGGCTTCGGCGTGGGCAAGACGCACCTGCTGGCCTCCCTCTGGCACTCCGCGCCCGGGCCGAAGGCCTTCGGCACCTTCGTCGAATACACCAACCTGGTGGGCGCGCTGTCCTTCCGAAAGACTGTCGAGGCGCTCAGCAGCTACAAGCTCGTCTGCATTGACGAATTCGAGCTCGACGATCCGGGCGACACCGTGCTGATGTCCCGCCTCATGCGGGAACTGGCCGACGCCGGCGTGCGGCTCGCGGCGACCTCCAACACCCTGCCGGGTTCCCTTGGCGAGGGGCGCTTCGCCGCCGTCGACTTCCAGCGCGAAATCCAGGTCCTGGCGGACCAGTTCGAGGTCATCAGGATCGACGGCGAGGACTACCGCCACCGCGGACTGCCGGCTGCACCGGCCCCGCTGAAGACCGAGGACCTCAAGCGGCACATGCACGCCGAATTCGACGGTCAGACCGTCGCCGTCGACGACTTCCGCCAACTGGTGGACCACCTGGCCGGTGTCCACCCCAGCCGCTACCGCCAGCTGATTGCAGGGATCGACGGCGTGGTGTGGCGCGACGTGGAGACCATCACCGAGCAGGCCGTCGCCCTCCGTTTCGTGGTGCTCGCGGACCGCCTGTACGACAAGGACGTTCCGATCCTGGCCAGCGGCGTGCCGTTCGACAAGCTCTTCACCGAGGAAATGATGGGCGGCGGGTACATGAAGAAGTACTACCGCGCCGTCTCCCGCCTCACGGCGCTGGCCCGCGAAGGCCAGAACCACGAACCGTCCTGACGGTCAGGATTTCTTCAGGGCCGGTTCGTCCTTGCCGCTGCGGTCCTTGAGGACCCAGCGGACCGCAATCCCCGCCAGCAGGGCCCAGAACGCCGCCCCGATTCCGGCGACGCTCAGCCCGGAGGCGGCCAACAGGAACGTCACTGTGGCTCCGATCCGTTCTTCCGCCACTGCAAGCGCCGAAGCGATCGCCGAGGCCATCGTGCCCAGCAAGGCCAGTCCCGCCACGGCCTCAAGCAGTCCCTGCGGCGCCGCGGCCACCACCGTGACCAGCGCTGCCGAGGAAGCTGCGAGCACCAGATAGGCCAGGCCCGAGGTGAAGGCGGCAATCCACCGCCGGCTGCGGTCCGTGCCTGCTTCCTCCCCGGCGGCCAGGGCCGCGCTGAGGGCGGCCAGGTTGATGGCGTGGCCGCCGAACGGGGCGCCGAGCACCGTCCCCGCGCCCGTGACCAGCATCGACGGCCGCCAGGGCGTGGCGTAACCGAAGGACTTCAGCACTGCCACGCCCGGAATGTTCTGGGACGCCATTGTCACGATGAACAGCGGCAAGGCCAGGCCGGCCACGGACTGGAGGCTGAACGCCGGAGTGGTCCAATGCAGTTCGGGCAGCAAGCGGTCCACCGCAACGCTTCCGCCGTTCAGCCCTATGTGGAGGCCGATGACGGCCAAGGCGACCCCGAGCGACGCCGGAACGGACCAGCGGGGCGCCAGCTTCGTCATGAGCAGCCAGCACAGGACCACCGGCGCCACCAGCAGGGGAGCGGCGCCGAGGGCCTTGAAGGGTGCCACGCACAGCGGCAGGAGGACGCCGGCGAGCATCGCCTGGGCAAGCGCGGTGGGTATCCTCGCCATCAGGCGCCCCAGCGGCGGGAGCAGGCCGGTGAGCGCGATGAGCACCCCCGCAATCAGGAAGGCGCCGACGGCGGCCGGCCAGCCGCCGTCGGGCGTACCGGCTCCCGCGAGGAGCGCCGCACCGGGGGTGGACCAGGCGAGCGTCACCGGCACCTTGGACCGCCAGGAGAGCCAAAGGACGCCGACGCCGAAGCACAACGTGAGGGCCAGCAGGCCGCTGGCCGCCTGTGCATCGCTGGCTCCCACGGCGCGCAGCCCCGCGAGGACGACCGCAAAGGAGGAAGTGAAGCCGACGAGGGCCGTCACGACGCCGGCGGTCACGGGCATGGACAACTGCGGGGACGGCGGGACTGGAGGGGCGGTGGCCCGGGCGGGTGCGGCGCCGGATTCGGGGGATGGCATGATCTTCAACGGTACCCGAGGTGGGTGGCGGGATTGCGCCGCTCCGGTATCACGTTAAACGCCAAGGGCACCGGTGCCGCCTCCCGGCGGGACCGGTGCCCCGTTGACGTAACTGTTACGGCAGCTCTTTACCGAGCCTCATCGGCGGCGGGAGCTTCGCCGTCGGCGTTCTCCACGAATCCGGAAGCGGCGTCCTGGACCGCATCGACCTGCTCGGCGAACTTTCCACCGGTCTTGTCGTCGATGAAATCACCGGCCTTCTCGATGCCGTCCTTGATGGCTTCCTCGTTGCCACCAATGAGCTCTTGAGCCTTGCCCTTCAGATCGTCAATAAGTCCCACGGGCACCTCCCTTCCGTCGCGGAGCCAGTTCGCTCCTCCGTTCCCGAGCCTAACCCGACATCCCTGCCCTGCCAAGCACGGGTTGCCGGACTCCTCAGCGCCCCGCGTCCAGGCTGTCGCGCAGTTGGTGCCGGGGGCTGTCCGGGTTCATCAGCGAATGCCTGCGGCCGTAGCCGAAGTAGATCGCCAGGCCGATGACAAGCCAGACGGCGAACCGCAGCCAGGTGTCCCAGGGCAGCTGCGTCATCAAGAAGCCCGAGGCCAGCACACCGAAGGCGGGCACCAGGGGCATAAGCGGCAGGCGGAAGGTGCGTGGGGCGGCCGGCTTCGTGTAGCGGAAGACGATCACGGCCACGCAGACCACCACGAAGGCGGCAAGGATGCCGATGTTGGTCAGGTCGGCCACTGCCTTGATCGGGAAGATTCCGGCCAGGAAAGCCGAAGTGACCCCGGCGATCCAAGTGACGCGCTGCGGGGTGCCGTTGCGGTCCGTCTTGGCGAACCAGGACGGCAGGAGCCCGTCGCGGCTCATCGTGAACCAGACGCGGGTGACGCCGAGCAGGAAGGTGAGCATGACGGTCAGGATGGAGAGCACGGCGAAGACCGAGATGATGGTGGCGATCACCGGAAGCCCGACGCCGGTGAATGCGGAGGCGAAGCCGGCCGTAGGGTTGATGTCCTTGTAGTTCTGCATGCCGGTCAGCACGAGGGTGGCGGCCACGTAGAGGAGCATGGCGATCACGAGCGAGAGCACGATTGCCTTGGGCATGTGCTTCTTGCCGTCCTTGGCCTCTTCTGCCGCGGTGCTCATGGCGTCATAGCCGAAGACCGCGAAGAACACGGTGGCCGATCCGGCCAGCACCGGGCCGAAGCCGCTGGGCATGAACGGGTTGTAGTTCTCGGTGTTGATGTAGAAGATCCCCAGCCCGATGATGAACACGATCAGCAGCACCTTGATGCCGACGGCGACCAGCTCGAAGCGGCCGAAGGTCTTGGTGCCGCGGCTCAGGATCCAGGTCACGAGGAGGCAGACCAGGATGGCGGGAAGGTTGATGAGGCCGCCCTTGCCTTCGTCCGCCGTGGAGGTCATCCAGGCCGGCATGTGGATGCCGATTCCGGCGAGGAAGGCATCGAAGTATCCGGAGATGCCTATCGCGACGACGGCGACGATCGCGATGTACTCAAGCAGCAGGTCCCAGCCGATGAACCAGCCGATGATTTCACCCAGGGCGACGTAGCCGTAGGTGTAGGCCGAGCCGGCGCGGGGGATCATGCCGGCGAACTCGGCGTAGGAGAGCGCAGCCGCCGCCGAGGCGAGGCCGGCTACGAGGAAGGAGATCAGCACAGCGGGCCCGACTCCGGGGTTGCTCCCGTTGCCGTGGGCCACCAGCCCTGCGAGGGAGAAGATGCCGACGCCGATGATGCCGCCCACTCCGATGGCGGTCAGTTGCCAGAGACCGAGGCTCTTGAGGAGACCGCTGTGCTTGTTCTCGTCCTCGATGGTGTCGATGGGCTTCTTCCTCAGGATGGTACTCGTGAGCGTTTGTTGGTTCACCGGGGGTGCTCCTGCCTGTAGGCGTGGTGGCTGAAAGCCAAAAAGGTCCGAGGAATAGTATGCGAGTCGGATCACATCAGATAAAGCGATTTTTCCTTAGCTTTATTCGTGGGATATTCCGATGCTTTGAAATTCCGGTTTCCGGATCTGCGCGGTTCGAGGGCACAAAAAAAGCAGCTCCGCAGAGCTGCTTCAGGTGGGCGCGGGCCCGGAGAGCGGACGACGAGATTCGAACTCGCGACATCCACCTTGGCAAGGTGGTGCTCTACCAGCTGAGCTACGTCCGCGCATGCTGGACCAAGGTCCAACAACGAGCAAGTTGCCTTGCTCTGGTGGGCGATACTGGGATCGAACCAGTGACCTCTTCCGTGTCAGGGAAGCGCGCTACCGCTGCGCCAATCGCCCGTTTCCGTCAGGAGCCGGCTGCATTCCGGATCCTTAAAAACAGGAGAGCGGACGACGAGATTCGAACTCGCGACATCCACCTTGGCAAGGTGGTGCTCTACCAGCTGAGCTACGTCCGCAAATGTTGAGCGGATGGCCGGAGCCACCCGCTCAACGTCAAGCAAGTTTCCTTGCTCCCGTGGGCGATACTGGGATCGAACCAGTGACCTCTTCCGTGTCAGGGAAGCGCGCTACCGCTGCGCCAATCGCCCGTAATGATCCGGTTGGAACCGGTATCCAGGGTTTTCACCGAGGTGGGTACGGGATTCGAACCCGTGTATACGGCTTTGCAGGCCGCTGCCTCGCCTCTCGGCCAACCCACCGTGTAAGCATTGATTCCGGTTTCCCGGGAGTCTTTGCCGTGACAGTGTCCTGCGAGCGGACGACGAGATTCGAACTCGCGACATCCACCTTGGCAAGGTGGTGCTCTACCAGCTGAGCTACGTCCGCATTTGCCGGATTTCCGCGGCCCGCCCCGGTGGGCAGCCCGTCGCTTTCCGACGAGTAAAAACTCTATAGGAGGTTCGAGGAAACTCCAAATCGTTGGGCCCGGGACGCCTGCCTGCCCCGCGACTTCCTTGGATTGGCGCGGGATTCACGAGTTACACGCTTGTGATTAGCCGTGCTTTCCGCGGGTCGGCCGGGCCGTGGACGGCGTCACCGGAAGCCGCCCACCGGGTCAATTCGGATTCCGTTCCGGTGGTTTTTGATTTCCGGCCGGAGTCGGTTAGTGTTTTTGATGCACGGGCGATTGGCGCAGTGGTAGCGCGCTTCGTTCACACCGAAGAGGTCACTGGTTCGAACCCAGTATCGCCCACCGTGAAATGAAGGCCCCTGCTGCTCCAAAAGGCGCGGCAGGGGCCTTTGTCGTTCTGTTTGTCGTACTCTGTGCGGTCCTCCGGCTCGGATCCTGTCGGGGGTCTGTGAAAGAGTTTTCCTATGACTGATCCACTGCTTGCCCATGCCACTGAATACGGCCGGATGTACGCCCGTTCCACGACGGAAGCCTTTTCCGTGCCGTCCATCACCACGGTCATCGGGCAGCAGGCACACTCGCTGGATGGCTGGTTCGGCTACATGGGAGCGAACAGCCTGGCGAACGATCCCGAACTGCCGCGGCTCCTGGGCAGCCCTGCCGGTCTGCGGCAGGCGGTCAACAAGGCGGCCAAGGCGGCCGAGGTATACAGGGACGATGCCGCCCAGCGCGGGGATCGGGTGCACGGTTATTGCGAACAGGTGGCCCTTCGGGCGCTGGGCAGGCCGCACCGGGTGGAGGAATCCAGGACCCTGTTGGCTTCGCACGGCGAAGAAGCCTTTGCGGCACGTTTCGATGAATGGTGGGAACTGTACCGTGTGGAGCCGCTCGCCCCGGAGATCACTGTCTGGAACACGAGCGTCGGCTACGCCGGCACCTTGGACCTGGTAGCGCGGATCAACGGCCGGATCTGCCTGATCGATTACAAGACAAAAGGGACCAACCGTGACGGCACCGTCAAGGCTTTGGACGACAAGGTCGTGATGCAACTGGTGGCGGGCATGAAGGCGGAGGAAAGCCTGGTGGATCCGGTATCGGGGGAGTGGGAGCCCTGGAAGTACGGCGAGGATCCGGTCCTTCTGGCGGTGGCCATCGGCGAGACCGAAGTCCGCCCGCAGCGCGCCAACCCCGACCTCCTGAAACACCATTGGTGGAAATTCTGCGCTCTGAAACGGGTTTGGGACACCTCCGCGAACGCCGCCACGGCGGGAACGGCCCTGCTTCCAGTCGCGCCACCGGCCTACCCCGCCGCTCCGGCCGTGGCAGGCTCCACTAAACTGGCTTAGCTTCCCTTTTCCAATGGGAGCGGATCAGACCCCGATTGTAAGGACAGACAGCGCATGGCCATTTTGAGTATCCGGATCATCGGGGACCCTGTGCTGCGCACGGTGGCTGATCCCGTCACGGACTTCGGCCCCGAGCTTGCCAAACTGGTTGCCGACATGACCGAAACGATGGAAGACGTGGACGGCGCGGGTCTCGCCGCCCCGCAGGTCGGCGTGAGCCAGCGGGTCTTCACCTACCGGATCGACGGCGTCGAGGGACACATCATCAACCCCGTGCTGGAAAACAGCGAGGACTTCCAGGACGACCAGATCGAAGGCTGCCTCTCCATCCCAGGACTGGCCTTCCCGGTCCGCCGCCGCCGCACCACCCGTGCCACCGGCGTCGACCTCCACGGAAACCCGGTCAGCGTCGAAGCCGAGGGCATGCTTGCGCGCTGCTTCCAGCACGAGACGGACCACCTGGACGGCGTCCTCTTCACGGACCGGCTCGAAGGCGAAGACCGCAAATCCGCCCTGCGGGCTATCCGGGCCGCGAACTACCACGCGGTGACCGAACAGACCACCAGCAAGCGCGCCACGACGGTCGGCTCCAGCTTCGGCAGCTTCGGTACTGCTGAATGAGGGTCCTCTTCGCCGGCACCCCGGCGGTCGCTGTTCCTTCCCTTGACGCGCTGCTCGACGCCGGATTCGACGTCGTCGCCGTCCTGACCCGACCGGATGCGCCCACCGGCCGCAAGAGGATCCTGACGCCGTCTCCGGTCGCCGCCCGTGCCGCAGAGCTCGGCATTGAGCTCATCCACGCAAGCAAGGTGGACGCTGAAACCACCGCGCGCATCGCCTCCTTCGAGCCTGATGTCGCGGCGATCGTCGCCTACGGCGGGATTATCCCCAAGGCCGCCCTGGCCGTCCCGCAGCACGGCTGGATCAACCTGCACTTCTCCCTGCTCCCGGCCTGGCGCGGCGCCGCACCCGTGCAGCGGGCTGTCATCGCCGGTGACGACATCACCGGCGCCGCCACCTTCCAGCTGGAAGAGGGGCTGGACACCGGGCCGGTCTTCGGAACGGTCACCGAAACCGTCCGGCCGGAGGACACCGCCGGTGACCTGCTGGAACGGCTTTCCCGCAGCGGCGCCGTTCTGCTCAGCCAGACCCTGTCCGCCGTCGACGCCGGCAGGGCAGCCCCGGAACCGCAGAGCGGTGAGGTCTCGCTCGCACCGAAACTCACGCTCGACGACGGCCGGATCGACTGGCGGCAGCCCGCCCTTGCGATCAACCGCAGGGCCCGGGGCGTCACCCCGGAGCCTGGCGCCTGGACCATGCTGGACGGCCAGCGGGTCAAGCTTGAGCCGCTGCAGTTGCGGCCCGATGTCCGTGACCTGGAGCCGGGCCGGCTTCGCGTCGCCGGCAAGAGCGTGCTGGTCGGCACCGGTTCCCATGCCGTGCAGCTCGGCCGGATCCAGCCAGCCGGTAAGAAGATGATGGCCTCGGCGGACTGGGCCCGCGGCGTGGCAGTAGAAAGCGTGGAATTCGAATGAGTGAGTCCGGACGACGGAACCCGGCAAACCATGGCGGACGCGACGGCGGCAACCGCGGCAGGGGCGAGCGGAGCCAGGGCGGAAACGGCGCAGTGCGGCGCGACGCCAAGGGGCGTGAACGCAACCGCGGGCCGCAGCGTGGTTATTCGGCAAGTGCACCTTCGCAGCGGACCCGCCGTGCCGATCCCGCACGCCTGGTGGCCTTCGAAGTACTCCGGGCAGTGGCCTCCGAGGACGCCTACGCCAACCTCGTGCTGCCGGCACGGATCCGCCACCACCACCTCGACAAGCGCGACGCCGGGTTCGCCACCGAACTGAGCTACGGCGCGCTGCGCGGCCAGGGCACCTATGACGCCATCCTCGCGGCCTGCGTGGACCGGCCGCTCGCGCAGCTTGACCCGGCGGTGCTGGACGCCCTGCGGATCGGTGCCCACCAGCTGCTTGCCATGCGGGTCCCCGCCCACGCGGCCCTGGACCAGACCGTGGGCCTTGCCCGTGCCGTGATCGGGGCCGGGCCCGCATCCCTCATCAACGCGGTGCTCCGCAAGGTCACATCCCGCTCGCTGCCCGAATGGCTTGACCACCTCCTGGCGGGCGAGACTGACTCCGTCAGGATCGACGCCGTGCGCCACGCGCACCCGGAGTGGATCGTGCGCGCCCTCCGCCAGTCCCTAGTGGCCCACGGGCGCCCGGCCGATGAAATCACCGCGCTCCTCGAAGCCGACAACGCGGCCCCCGTGGTGAACCTCGTGGCGCTGCCCGGCCTGGGCAGTCTTGACGAAGCCTTGGAGAACGGGGCAACTCCGGGCCCGCTGGTCGCCGGTTCGGCGCTGTCCAGCGGCGGCGACCTCGGGCGGCTGGCCTCGGTCCGGGCCGGTACCACCCGCGTCCAGGACGTCGGTTCCCAGCTGGTGGCCCGGGCCGTCGCCGCCGTCGACCTCGGCAAGGGAAGCCGTGAAGGCGAGAAATGGCTGGACCTCTGCGCCGGCCCTGGCGGAAAAGCGGCGCTGCTCGCCGCGCTTGCCAACGAGTCCGGCGCCAGCCTGCTCGCCAATGAGCCTGCCCCGCACCGGGCCAAACTGGTCAGCCAGGCGCTGGCTGCCGTGCCCGCCTCCACCTGGTCCGTGCGCACCGGCGACGGCCGGGACCTGGGCAAGGAACAGCCCGGCACCTTCGACCGGGTCCTCGCCGACGTCCCCTGCAGCGGCCTGGGAGCCCTCCGCCGCAGGCCGGAATCCCGTTGGCGCCGAACGCCCAAGGATCTCGCCGAGCTGGGCCCGCTGCAGCGTGAACTGCTCGAATCCGCCATCGACGCCGTCCGGCCCGGCGGAGTCGTGGCGTATGTGACCTGTTCCCCGCACCCGGCCGAGACCACCGCCGTCGTCAGCGACGCGTTGGCCAAACGGGAGGACCTCGAACTGCTGGACGCCGGCACGGCGTTGGATGCTGTCAGCCTCGAGGGGAACCTCGGCGCCGGAAACGAACTCACCGCGCAGCTCTGGCCGCACCTGCACCGGACGGACGCCATGTTCATGGCCCTCATCCGGAAGAAGCCCTAAGCTCCACCCGCACCTGCACACCACCAACGCCAAGGGGAACGAACTTGTCCACCTGCTGCATC